>CAIWMX010000074.1 GCA_903913885.1 uncultured Bacteroidales bacterium
ATGCAGAGAATGCAAACAATGCAAACAATGCAGACAATGCAGACAATGCAGACAATGCAGACAATGCAGACAATGCAGACAATGCAGACAATGCAGACAATGCAGACAATGTTTACAATTCAGGCAATGGGGGAATGAGGGGGACGATGGTTTATTTGAAATAGGATTTTTTTTGGGGGACAGGTTCTTTTAACAAGTTATTCAACAGAAAAATATGTTCGATCTGGACAGGTGGCAGGAAATTTATCATGTTTTGAGCAAAAACAAGCTCAGGACGTTTCTTACTGCGTTTGGCGTTTTCTGGGGTATTTTTATGCTTGTGATCATGCTGGGCTCGGGAAACGGGCTCCAGCGGGGCGTTTCCCAGAATTTCGGGGATATGGCCACAAACAGCGTATTTATCTGGACACAACAGACCAGCGTACCATATAAGGGCTTCCCACGGGGAAGGCGTTATAATTTTGAAAATGAAGACGCGGTGGCCCTGGCACACGCCATTCCTGAAATCAAATATCTTGCCCCCCGCATCCAGGCCGGGGGATACCAGCAAACCAACAACGTCATACGCGGACTGAAATCCGGGATTTTTAACATCATGGGAGACTACCCTGCTTTCAACAAAATTGATCCGTTGAATTTCATCCAGGGCAGGTTTATCGACGACCTTGATATCAGTGAAAAACGCAAGGTTGCCGTTATCGGAACGCGCGTGGTCGACATCCTGTTTGGCAAAAATGAGCAGCCGGTCGATCAGTATATCCAAATCCAGGGCGTTTATTTTAAAGTGATCGGGATTTTCAGGTCAAAGAGAACCGGGGAACAGGCGGAGCAGGAAAACCAGAACATCTACCTACCCTTCACCACCCTGCAGCGCACTTACAACTACGGCAATGCGATAGGGTTTTTCTCAGTCACCTCGCAGGATAACATCCCTGTTGCCGTTGTGGAACAGAAAGCGATCAGGCTGCTGAAAAAAAGGCACTCCATTTCACCGGCCGATGATTCTGCCGTCGGGCATTTCAACCTTCAAAAGGAGTTTGAACAGATGCAGGGATTGTTTTTCGGTATCAGGCTGTTGGTATGGATCGTGGGAACGGGTACCCTGATTGCCGGCGTGATTGGCGTGAGTAACATTATGCTGGTCGTTGTTAAAGAACGGACCAAGGAGATCGGGATCCAGCGCGCACTGGGGGCCACACCCTGGGTAATTATCAGCCAGATTATCACCGAATCAGTTGCCCTTACCACTTTTGCCGGGTATTTTGGACTTGTGATCGGCGTGGGGCTGCTCGAACTCATCAATTATCTGCTTGGATCATCCGGGGCAAATACAGAGATGTTCGTGCACCCGGGGATCGATTTCTCAGTTGCTGTTACGGCATTGTCAATTCTGATAATTGCCGGTGCCGTGGCAGGATTGATCCCTGCATACCGGGCTGTATCCATTAAGCCGATCGATGCTTTGAGATATGAATGAGGATTTGAGGATTTGTAGCATACTTATTAAATAATATTTTTCAATGAAAAAATTCATCCGGATCACGCTTCTTTTAGTCGTTCTTGCATTATTTGTGATAACCATTGTTTACCTCTACCAGAAATCACAGGTAAAACCGGTTGTATATAAAACAGAACAACCCTTCATAACCAATATCACCAGGAAGACTGTTGCCACAGGATCGGTGATCCCTCGGAAGGAAATTGAGATCAAACCCCAGGTTTCGGGGATTGTCGAGGAGATCTTCGTACAGGCAGGCAAGAATGTAAAACAGGGTGATATCATCGCACGGGTGAGGATCATCCCCGACCTGATCAACCTGAACAATGCTGAAGCGCGCCTTGAACGGGCAAAGATCGCCTATGACGATGCCAAACTCAATGCCGACAGGCAGGGACAATTGTTCAGCCAGGGAGTCATCTCAGCTGTGGAGAATCAGCAGGTGCAGGTCACTTTTAAAAATGCACGCCAGGAAAGTGAAGCAGCTGAAGCTAACCTTGAACTGATCCGCGAAGGCGTCAATAAAAAATCGGGCAAGACCACCAACACGCTCATCAAATCGACGATCGACGGGATGATCCTGGATATTCCTATAAAAGTCGGGAATTCAGTCATTGAAACCAATACCTTCAATGCCGGCACAACCATCGCCACCATTGCCGATGTAGGCGATATGATCTTCCAGGGAAAAGTCGATGAGACGGAAGTGGGCAAAATAAAGCCCGGCATGGATCTCCTGCTCACCATAGGGGCAATTGACAACGACACCTTCCATGCAGAGCTGAAATACATTGCACCCAAAGGTGTTCTTGAGAACGGCGCTGTTCAGTTTGAGATCAAGGCAGATGTAATCCTGAAAGAAAACCAGTTCATTCGTGCAGGTTACAGTGCAAATGCCGACATTGTGCTTGACCACCGCAACAAGGTGCTTGCCGTAAAAGAGGCGATGCTTCTGTTCCAGGGCGATTCAACCTACGTGGAGGTTGAAACCACCCCGCAGAAGTTCGAAAAAAGGTACATCAAAACAGGCCTGTCTGATGGAATCAACATCCAGGTCGTTTCCGGGATAACGGAAAAAGACAAGATTAAAGTCCAGCAAATGAATACCGGGAGCGCTGCTAAATAACTCCCGTCTGTTGACCGGAAAATCACCCTGTTTACCGGTAATTCCACCCGTTTTAAATGGATGAACTGTGTTCATCCCGTGCTGTGACCCTTTCAGAAGTTAATCGCTGAGGGTCACAGATAATATTTGTTTTCAATGTGTTATCGTTGTTATTTTTGTCTTTGAATATTGTTGTTAAACATATGTTAAAGATACGGATAACCTGTAACGAAATGGTAGATCAACCGTCAAACAAATAGTTTTTAAACAAGCAGTTCACATTTAAAACCAACCACCATGAAAACTTCAAAATTAATCCCGGCCATGCTTATGGCGACTTTGTTCTTCCTGTTCACCGGATTTTCATCCTATGCAATTAAACCTGCCCTGGCACCTGCCGAACATATCCAGAACGTGATCAAGGAAACTGTAAAGTATCCCCAGCAGGCACTTAAAAGCGGCACTATGGGTTCAGTGGATGTTCTTTTCACCATCACTGATGAAGGACAACTCATAATCAAGAAACTGTCGGGTGACAACAAATCGATCTCGGAAGATGTGAAACAACAATTATCAAAGGTGTATTGCAAGGATGTTAAATTTCCATACAACCAGTATTTCAAGATCAATATCAGGTTTAAACTGGTAGGGTGATCCGAAACCCGACAGGTCAAAAACCCGACAGGTCTTACAGACCTGTCGGGTTTGTTTTATTTTTAAGGCGCCAGCCGCTCCACCACCCATTGCTTTCCGGCCAGCCTGTAGCGCAGCCGGTCGTGAAGGCGCCCTGCCCTCCCCTGCCAAAATTCGACGAGGTTAGGCTTGAGGCGATAGCCTCCCCAGTTTTTGGGACATACCGGTGTGGAATCGCCGAGGTCGAGGAGATAGCCTTCGCGCATCGCCTCAAGGAACTCGCGGTCGGGAATAATAGCAGACTGGGGTGACACACAGGCACTCACGCGGCTGTCGCTTGGGCGGGAGTTGAAATAGGCAATGCTCTCCTTCCTGGTTACTTTGCGGACTTTTCCCTCCACCCTGATCTGGCGCTCAATGTCATGCCAGTAAAAAGTCAGGGCAGCCCTTGGGTTCGAAGCAAGTTGCAACCCCTTCCTGCTCTGGTAATTTGAAAAAAACACAAATCCGCCCTGGTCAGTTCCCTTCAGCAAAACGACCCTCGCGGAAATATTCCCGGTAATATCGGAGGTTGAAAGCACCATCGCATTGGGTTCAGCAACCCCAACCCGGATCGCTTCCTCAAACCAGGTTGAAAACTGAACAAACGGATCGGCATCGATGGACTTTTCATCGAGGGAGGCAAACATGTATTCCTTGCGAAGATCAGATAATTGCTTCGTCATTTTCCGGTTCTAATCAGTAAACTACGTTCGGCGGGTAATATCAGGGTCATTGTGATTTTTTAAACAATACGCTGGCTTTGATTAAATTTAAATATTTATCTTTACGAAAATTTTAACCTTTCTCTTATGTCCAGCAAAGTTACGAAAGCCGAACTCTCAGAGTTCAAAAAAAACAAAGATACTATTAAAGAATTCTCCAATGGGGAAGTGACAGTGTATTGGAAGGCTGAATTGTGCATTCACTCGGCTAACTGTCTGATTGGCTTACCCGAAGTGTTCAATGCGAAGAAAAAGCCTTGGATCAATGTCCATGCTTCGAACAGCAAGGAAATTATGAAGATCGTTGATACTTGTCCTTCCAGGGCGCTTACTTATCTTAAAAGCAACAAATTCGTCACTTCAAAACCACGGGCCGTTGCGAAAATGAAATCAAAATTTGCCCGGGTTCAGATCCTTAAAAACGGTCCAGCGCTGATCACGGGAAACTTCATCGTCAGGGATGCCAAGAAAAAGAAGATCAAGATCGAAGGCGAGGTTGCAGCTATCTGCCGTTGCGGCGGAAGCAAGAAAAAGCCCTTCTGCGATGGCAGCCACCTGAGGGTTGGGTTTACGGACTGATACGTGGGACGTGGGACATGGGACGAAGGACGCGGGACGAGTGAAGAAGGACGTGGGACGTGAGGGGGGGATTTTCTTAAAATAAATTTTTAAATACAGGATTTATGGTTATTGGTATATTAAAAGAAGGAGGTCCTGAAAACCGGGTTGCCCTCCTCCCTGAGTCGGTTGCCACGCTCACGAAGATGATGGTGACAGTTGTCGTGGAAAAGGATGCCGGTTTGAAAGCTTTTGCTTCAGATCAGGACTATGAAAATGCCGGGGCAAAAATTGCATCAAAGGATGAAGTTATCAGGCAATCTGAATTGCTCATCAAGGTTAACCCTCCAACAGATGCAGAATTGGCTTCGATGAATGAGAAAACCGTCTTCCTTGCAGTCCTGAATCCCTTTTTCAACAAGGAACTTATCCGGCAACTTGCCGCACAGAATATCACCGGTTTTAGTCTTGATATTATCCCGCGCACCAGCCGCGCACAGTCAATGGACATCCTCTCTTCAATGGCTACCGTGTCGGGATATAAGGCTGTACTTACTGCCGCGAATTCCCTGCCGAAGTTTTTCCCCATGTTCATGACCGCTGCCGGCACAATCACACCGGCCAAGGTGCTGATCCTCGGTGCAGGAGTCGCCGGGTTGCAGGCCATAGCCACCTCCCGTAAACTGGGCGCCGTGGTTGAGGTCTTCGATGTGCGCGCTGCGGTGAAGGAGGAGGTTACCGGGTTGGGCGGAAAATTCATTGAAGTGGAAGGGGCCGTTGATGATAAATCAGCTGGTGGATATGCCGTTGAGCAATCGGATGAATTCAAGAAAAAACAGGCTGCCATGGTGCATGATCATGCCGTCAAATCGGATGTCGTAATCTGTACGGCACAAATTCCCGGCAAAAAGGCACCCCTGTTGCTTAAAAAGGAGACAGTGGAAGCAATGAAACCCGGTTCGGTCATCATCGACCTGGCTGCTTCAACCGGCGGGAATTGTGAGGTGACACGCGACAACGAAACCATCGTGGTTCATGGCGTGAAGGTGTTCGGCAACTCCTCCTTCCCTGTCGATATGCCAACGGATGCCAGCAAGATGTTCGGAAAAAACGTGATCAACTTCCTCAAACTGATGATCAGTGCAAAAGGCGAGTTCAATCTCAATTTTGCCGATGATATTGTGAAAGGAACCTGCGTCACGCACAACAAGGAAATTGTGAACGAACGCATAAAAGCAATGATAACTATATAAAAACAAGGATTATGAATGAACTTTTAGAATTTTTACTGGAATACAGGGAAGCAATTTTCATCATCCTTTTATCCATTTTTTTAGGGATTGAAGTAATCTCACATGTTCCTTCGGTTTTACATACACCCCTGATGTCGGGAGCCAATGCCATTCACGGCGTTGTGATCATCGGCGCCATCATTGTGATGGGGCATGCAACCAACGTGTTATCCATGATCCTCGGTTTTCTCGCTGTTGTGCTTGGTACGCTGAACGTGGTTGGCGGATTCGTGGTCACCGACCGCATGCTTGAGATGTTTAAGAAAAAGAAAAAACAGCAATAACGAAGCGCTATGGAAAATATTCAAACAATCACAAGAACATTCGATTTTTCGGGATACCTTTCTATCCTCGAAATATCCTATATCCTGGCTTCGGTACTGTTTATCCTGGGTCTGAAGAAACTGAGCCATCCTGATACGGCCCGCAGCGGAAATCTGTGGGCGGCAGGAGGAATGGGGCTTGCCATCATATTTACTATTCTTTTCCACAAGATGAAACTGGACGATGGCACTTTCCAGGGAATCCACAATATCCCCTGGATCATCGCAGCCCTGATCATCGGATCGGTGGTTGGCTGGATGGCTGCAAAAAAGGTGAAGATGACGGCCATGCCGCAGATGGTGTCGCTCTTCAACGGGATGGGCGGCGCCTGTGCAGCCCTGATCTCCATGATGGAATTTCCCAGGATGCAAACCGAACTTGCCGGGCACCAGGCTGCCACCATGCTGAACGGTGAAGCCCTGGCCATCTTGCTGGGACTGATGATCGGGGGTGTTTCATTCGCAGGAAGCATGATCGCCTTCGGCAAGCTCGACGAAAGGATTGGCGATGTAAAAAGCCCTGTGCTGCGCTATATCAATCTTTCGTTCCTGTTTATCCTGTTTGCATTCGTCATCTTCGTCATGTTTAAAACTCCGGTTGCGGGCGAGAACTGGATGATCTACACACTTGCCGGCCTTGCACTGGTATATGGCGTGACCTTCGTCATGCCGATCGGCGGAGCAGATATGCCTGTGGTTATTTCGCTGCTGAACTCCTTCACCGGTGTCGCCGCAGCCATGGGCGGTTTTCTCTATCACAACCAGGCGATGCTAACCGGCGGAATCCTGGTGGGCTCCTCTGGTACTATCCTTACCATCCTGATGTGCAAAGCCATGAACCGGTCGTTGCTGAATGTCATCATCGGGGCTTTCGGAGGCAGTTCAGCCGCCGGACCTGCTTCGGGGGATAAAACCGTGAAGGAGATCTCACTGAGCGATGCCGCCGTTCTGCTGAGTTACTCGCAGAAGGTCCTGGTGGTACCCGGTTACGGTTTAGCCGTAGCCCAGGCGCAGCATCTTTGCCATGAACTTGAAAACCTGCTTGCCTCAAAAGGAGTTGAACTGAAATATGGCATCCATCCCGTGGCCGGCCGTATGCCCGGACACATGAATGTACTGCTTGCAGAGGCCGACGTCGCCTATGAAAAACTCCAGGAGATGGAAGATGCAAATAACGAAATGAACAACACGGATGTCGTTATTGTTGTCGGCGCCAACGATGTGGTCAACCCTGCTGCAGAAGAAGATCCGTCAAGCCCGATTTATGGCATGCCCGTGATCAAAGTGTGGGAAGCTAAGAATACCATTATTATGAAACGCAGTATGGCTAAGGGATACGCTGCCATTGAGAACAACCTGTTCTTTATGCCAAAATCAAGAATGCTCTTCGGCGATGCCAAGGCAACCCTGCAGAAACTGGTAGCCGAAATCAAGAATCTATAGGATCAGTAGAAAAGGAATGACAAAAAAAAAGCCCCGTATTCCGGGGCTTTTTTTTTGACTTCGTCAAAGATTATTTTTTAGCTTTTTTGGCAGGTTTTTCAGCTTTGGCAGCTTTGGCAGGTTTGAATAATTTCGGGAATTTTTTCACGGAATCTGCATGAGCAATAGAGTCAGCAATCATTTTCTCCTGTTGAACTTTTGCAATTGAATCGGCGATTCTCTGCTGCTCGGCCTGAACCATGGCTAATGAATCAGCTACTCGGATTGAGTCGGCAATTCTCTTTTCGTCCATTTCTTTTTGGCTTGGGCCGCAGGAGTACATAAAAGCTACAACTCCGATAACTAATAATGTTGCAAGTTTTTTCATTGTCTGTTGATTTTTTATTATTGAACTGCAAAGATAATTCAATGCAGCCATACCAACCAAATATTCCGCCAATTATTTTTAACATTTTTTAACATTTGACACAAGACATTGATTATCAACATGAATTATGTTGCCATTTTTTCCGGAAACCACCTCGCCTGCTTTTTCAGGGAGATAATATAGAAAAGCGGCAAAGAAATTGACA
>CAIWMX010000075.1 GCA_903913885.1 uncultured Bacteroidales bacterium
ACGGCAACAGGCAATGGTGGCAATGGTTCTTACACATATCAGTGGTATACCACTACGGGTATCATCAGTGGAGCCACCAATTCAACCTATGCTCCCGGCAATATCACCGCAACAACCGGCTACTACTGCGCCATCACCAGTGGATCGTGTGGAACGGTGAATACTTCCACCACGACCATCACGGTTTACGGTAATTTCACAGCCGGAAGCATTGCAACCGTTGGCGAAACCATCTGTTACAACGGCGACCCGGCGAGTATCGGCAATACTGCCATTTCAAATGGCGGCGACGGAAATATAACCTACCGTTGGCAGAGTTGCACAAATCCGGGATTTTCTTCCCCGGTCACCATCAGCAGCAACAGTTCTGCTTATGACCCTCCCTCCGGGTTGACGGCCACCACCTGGTTCCGACGTCAATCAAAGGATGGCACCTGCAATACCGGCTGGAATACCTCGGCAGGGGTATGGCAGGTCACGGTCATTCCTGAACTTGCAGCCGGCACGGTGGGCAACAACCAGACGATCTGCTATAAAACCGCACCACTTCAGTTAACCGGAACAACAGCCACCGGTGGAACATCACCGTATGCATACCTGTGGCAGATGAGTACCGACAACCTGAACTTCCAGGATATCGGCGGCACCACGAGCCTCAGTTACCAGCCAGGCCTCCTGACGCAAACCACCTACTACAGGATGAAACAAATTTCATCAGGCGGTTGCGGGATACGGTTTACCAATGGATTAACTGTTACCGTATATTCCAACAGTATTGTTGCAGGTGTGACGGTGAACCCGGTGTGCGCGGGGGCGCCAACCACCATCTATGCCTCAGGCGGATATGATTATGCCTGGGACCATGCACTGGGTTCGGGTTCAAGCAAGGTTGTCAGCCCGCTTTCAGCCACCACCTATACCGTCACAGCCACCGATGCAAATGGCTGCACGGGTGAAACAGCGTCGGTTTTAGTCGGTGTACTCGCATTACCCAATGTGCAGATCACCGGATCGGCAGCAGGTGCAACCAGCGGATCGAGCACCATTGCTGCCGGGGCTTCAGAAAACCTCACGGCCGGCGGAGCCGCTTCCTATACCTGGAATACGGGTTCAACAACAGCAATGATAACGGTTTCTCCCACTGCGTCCACAACCTTTACGGTGACAGGGACAGCTGGCAGCTGCAGCGCTACAGCCACCCATACGGTTAATGTGTCGACGGTAAACGCCGGGGCAAACCAGTATATATGCAATGGCAGCACAGCCACACTAACCGCCACCGCCACCGGAATACCTTCTCCAATATTTGTATGGACACCGGGAAACCTGGGCGGAGCCACCATCAGCGTTTCCCCGTCATCCACCACAGTATATACGGTGACGGTTAACGGGACCTTGTCATCATCGGTCACTGTGACCGTTCGCCCAAGGCCGGTAGCCGAAGCTGGTCCTGATATTTCGATCGCACCATCCGGGACCGGAACCCTGAGCGGCAGTATTGCCACAGCGACCGTGGCCCCTTATGCCTACAGCTGGACCACCGCCGGCGGGTCGATCGTAAGCGGGGGGAACACCGCTACGCCCACCATTGCTGCGGCCGGCACCTACTATCTTGCCGTGACTGATGGCAATGGTTGTACCAGCCTTCCTGATTATGCGCTGGTAAACGTGGTTTCCACAGGCAACACAGTTACCGGTAATATCGCCTATGCCTTCAACACGGTGAACAACCAGATGCACGATGTAACGGTTACGCTCAAACAGGCAGGGGTTACCAAATATACTGCGAATACACCGTCCACGGGTAACGGCAACTACCAGTTGCTGAACGTGGCTAATGGCGATTACACGGTGTGCCTCTCTTCATCAAAACCCTGGGGTGGCGTAACGTCGGCGGATATCGTGCTGATCCAGAATCATTACAAGCCGGTTGGCGCAGTGCCGTTGATCGGTATCAAGCGCCTGGCGGCGGATGTGTATGCGAACAGCTCAGCGGCGTTCGTGGATGTGAACGACCGCGACCTGGTGAACAACCGGAGGTTAAATCCCACCGGGTATTCATTCGCCACAGGAGACTGGGTGTTTACCAGGGCGGAGGATATCTCGGCTTATAACGGCTACCCGTATGGAGGTTCGATCAAATACGCCAACTCGGCAGGTTATTCCGATATCGTGCTGACGGTTTCCGGAGGAACGGTTACCCAGGATTTCAGGGCGCTGTGCTATGGCGACGTGGATGCCTCGAATACCGGAACGAAAGACAACGAGAATACCTCGGCGAATGTCATCTCCTCTATAGGCCTTGACCTGACCAACTTCCCGAATCCATTCACCAGCCGCACGAACATCCGGTTCACGGTTCCCGTGAAGGCGAAAGCAACCATTGAGATCCGAACACTGTTGGGAGCGATGGTTGCAACCATCATCGATCCCGACGACTATGAGGGGGTGCATAACCTGTTCTTCGACCGTAACGGCCTGGCGCCGGGATTATACCTTTATACAGTCAGGGTAACGACTGGTGATGACATTCTTGTACAAACGGGGAAGATGATTGTTGCTGACTGAAAAGTGCCAGGTTAATTAATACATCATCCTGTGCCTGTTCCATTTTATTTATCTTTGGAGGTCAATAAAGACCGAATTCCACAACGTCCTGGTTGCGTCATGGATACCTGATTCTGATTTTGGGTTACCCGCAACGGTTTATCTCTGAACCGGATTTTCATTGCCTGATCGATTGCGGAAAACTTCTTTATGATTAAAAAATGTTTTCAGTATTAACCATCTAAATTGTCGAAGGCATCATGAGAAAACAGGCCAGCAAGGGAACATCCCTTTCTTACAAATTGTTTCTGCTTATCATCTTTTTATCAGGTTTTAATCACCTTGTTGCCCAGGACTTCATGATGCAGGGCTGGTACTGGGATTACCCGAAAACCACCCAGGGCGCTTTATGGGCCGACTCCATCAGGTTAAAGGCAAATGACCTGGGACATGCCGGTTTTACAGGGATCTGGCTGCCTCCGCTGGCGCGTGCCAGTTTTGGAAATGCCAGCAACGGATATGATCCGAAAGACCTCTACGATTACGGAGAATATGGGGGAGGAGCAACCGGCTTCGGAACGCGTTCCCAGCTTGATAACACGGTTTCAGCGCTCAACTCGGCCGGGGTCAAAACCATTGCCGACCTGGTGTTTAACCACCGTGATGGTGGCAAGGCGGAAATAAATCCCGGGGTAACAAACTATATTGCAGGCTATGACTGGAACAAGGCCAACAGCGGTGCCAATCCATTCCCTTACGACCGCATGCGCTGCATCATCCCGCTGGGCGGCAGCTCTGGCAATGGGGCCGGTGATTACTTTTTTAAGATCAGCTCCTCTTCGCAGCATTCAAAATTCTATAATTATCAATACAAAGTATACATGCAGACCAACAGGGTTGGATGGAAGAACCTCACCGCGCTATCCGAATCAGAACCAAACGGGGGAGGCAACTGCGGCCAGGCCAACAACAACATTGAACTTGGACGTGACATGAATGCCACGGTGGATGCCTCGGGTTGTACTATCGATGAATTTCATCTGAACATAGGTTCGTCAGATTTCTATTCAGCAAACGATACGCTGTTTATCTCGTTTGGCCAGCGCGGCAGCGATTACTCCGACATGCGCATTTTCGGAATATGGTCAGGTCCGAGAAATACAGACATTATCGGGGATTTAAAGTACCAGACATTTACCAATTTTTCAGGTCTCCCCAGCGGCCAGGGCGCGATGAACTGGAGTAATTTCAAACCCAACAACGACCGGTCTACCAACCTTTCGGGCGACTGGGATGGCATGTATTTCTTCTACGATTACGACCAGTTTCAAACAGATACGAAAACCAAGCTTTTCGACTGGACCCGCTGGAACTGGACCAACGTGGGGGTGAGGGGACTGCGCATGGATGCCGTGAAGCACTTTACACCCCAATATGTTGGAGAATTGCTGAATAACCTTCACGACAACAGCATGGACCCGCCTTTCGTGGTGGGAGAGTGGTATTCCACCAACACGTCGGAACTGTCGGGCTGGGTTAACAGCGTACTGGGCTATATGAGTACCGGGGCCAAGGCTGCCATCAACCCGCGCATCTTTGATTTCGCACTGCGCGAATCGTTGCGGCAGGCATGCGATACCTACGGGTACGATGTGCGCAATGTTTTTTCTTCAAGCCTGGTCGATGCTTCTGGCCTCACGGGTTACAATGTCGTCACCTTTGCAAACAACCACGATTTCCGCGACGGCAGCGGGTTTGCCTCCCTCATTCAAAACACGCCGATGCTGGCTTATGCCTACCTGCTTACAAACAATAAAATCGGGCTTCCCTGTGTCTTCTATCCCGATTATTACGGGTATCCCAACAACGGCTCCACTTATTATCCTACCGACCGGAATGGGCTGAAAACAAAGATCAACCAGCTGATGAGCCTGCATAAATCATACATTTACGGAAGCACCACCGTTACCTACCTGAACAAGAGCGGCAGCGGCTTCAGCAATGATGCCGGATCGGCCAACAGTTACCTTCTCACGTACCAGCTCTCGGGCGGCAATGCAGGAAAAGATGTCGTGGTTGCCATTAATTTCGGCGGAAACCGGGTTCAGTTCCATCAGCAACTGAACAACCTCGCAGTAGGGACCAAACTCACCGATGTCATGGGTGTGTCGCCTTACCTCGAAGCACAGGTGCAATCAAATGAAAACGGGATTTCCAACGACATCTGGATCGATATCCCTGCACGAAGCTATGCCGTTTGGGTGCAGGGACAGGCAAGTACAGTAACCCCGCTGCCTGCATCCGACCTTAAGATCACCGGGGTCACCACGGCCGGTCTTGCACTTGCATGGACCGACAACTCATCAAACGAATCGGGTTTCCGCATCGAGCGGAAAACCAATTCAGGAGGAACCTGGGCAACCCTGCAAACCGTTTCGGCTAACACAACATCTTTTACGGATGCTTCCATAGTTTCCTTTGAACATTATTACTACAGAGTAGTTGCTGTGAACGGGGCGTTGTCTTCCAATCCAAGCAATGAAGTGGATGGGCCTGCCACGAATACATGGACCGGGGCTGTGGGAACCGACTGGAACACACCTGGGAACTGGTCGGCGGCCATTGTTCCCACCGCAGCTGATAATGTTGTTATACCCGATGTTGCCAACGACCCGGTTATCAACCAGGCCGCCGGTACCCCCGCCACCTGTTTAAATTTAAAAATCGCAAATGGCGGGGTACTCACCGTGAACACGGGGAAAGCGCTTTCAATCAGCGGTGAACTTTACAACCAGACGGGAGGTGCCCTGACACTCAATGCCACGGGTACCCTTGCTCTAACCACCGACTGGCTAAATGACGGAACTTTTACAGCTGCTTCAACGAGTACTGTGACTTTCAGTGGATCAGTCGCTCAGACAATCGGGGGATCAGCCGCCTCCCCATTCGGAAATCTCACACTCAACAACAGCAGTGGGTTTACCCTTGCCGGCAACATCAGTGTTGCCGGAACACTCGACATGCTGAGCGGGATCCTGGCAACCGGAACGAATACAATAACCCTTGGATCTTCGGGCACAATCCTCCATGCGAGTTCATCAAAATACATTGACGGCAAGCTGGCACATACATTCGGGGTGTTGGGCTCTAAGATATTTCCCCTGGGGAAATCGGGAAATTACAGGCCTGTCACGTTCGAATACACGGGATTAACAGGATCAAGTGTTGTTACAGCCGAACAGTTTGAAACCGCGCTTTCGGGCACCCTGCCCGCCAATACCACGATGCTCACCACGGGTCGTCACTGGACTGTCAGCCAAACAGGCGGGAGCAACCTCCAGTATCTTATCACCCTGGATGCCACAGGTTATTCGCCTTCCCGCCCGGTTGTCATGTTGAAACAGGACGCAGGGACTGTTACCGCCTACGCAACAACGACACCCGGTTACACGAATGCATCCGCGTTCGCCAACTTAAGCGATTTCGGATTGGGCGAGGCGTGTGTCAACCCTTCCGATGGAGGTACGATTACGGGTGCCCAGAGCAGCTGCAGCAGTTTTGACCCGTCAGCAATTACCAGTACGACACTGCCCTCAGGTTACAGCGGAACGGTGGAATACAAATGGCAAAGCGCAGTTTCTCCTTTTGCTTCATGGACCGACATTGGCGCTAACGCAGTAAGTTACGATCCGCCTGCAAGCCTGACCGCAACCACCCGGTTTAAGCGTCTCGCAAGGGTCGACTGCAAAACCGACTGGTCGGGTGCCGCCGAATCGAACACCGTGGAAATGGCGATCAATCCTGCCACTGCCATTGACAACCAGCCTGCCGCCACCCAGTCGCAATGTTTCGGGAGTTCATTCGATCCGGTTACGGTAACGGCAACGGGGACTGGCCTGACATACCAGTGGTACATCAACACGGTCAATTCAAACAGCGGGGGAGTCTCGCTGGGAGCGGGCAATGGCGCACAAACCAACAGTTATACCCCCCAGGGCAACACTGCCGGAACAACCTATTACTATTGCGTAGTTGGGGGAACCTGTGGTACAGTGACCTCCTCGGTGGCCACGGTTACCCTCTATGCCAGCCTGGGCGGCACGATAACCGGCGGCACCTCCCCGGTCTGCTTCAACACGTCGCCCGGAACCCTCACCGCAACCGGCAGTGGCGGCACCGGATCCTACAATTACCAGTGGTATACAACCCTGGGAATAATCAATGGTGCAACCAGTTCAGTTTACACCCCGGGGAACCTCACCACTGCAACCGGCTATTATTGCGCCATTACAAGCGGATCCTGCGGAACAGCAAATACCGGAACAACTTCAATCACCGTTTATAATGACCTGGGTGCAACGATCAGCGGTGGAACTTCACCCATTTGTAACAACACTTCCCCCGGGTCCTTTACGGCCACCGGGAGTGGGGGCAACGGTTCTTACAGCTATCAGTGGCATACTTCTTCAGGCACGATATCCGGTGCGACCGGTTCCACCTATTCGCCCGGGAACCTGACAGCCACAACCGGCTATTTCTGTGCCATTACAAGCAGTACTTGCGGGACGGTGAATACATCTACCACAACCATTACGGTATATCCCGGATTTAATTCCGGTGGTATCGCCACGACAGGGGAATCGACCTGTTTTAATGGCGATCCCGGGATGATCGGAAGTTCAACCAGTGCCGGCGGCGGCGACGGATCGGTCATTTACCAATGGCAGAGCAGCACAAATGCGGGTTTCTCCTCATCCGTTGATATCAGCAACAATGCTGCAACGTTCGATCCCCCGGCAGGGTTGACAACCACAATGTGGTACCGCCGGCAGGCAAAAGACGGAACCTGCAATTTGAACTGGAGTAATTCGACGGGAACCTGGCAGGTCACGGTTCTTCCTGTTTTTGCAGCAGGTTCGGTCAGCGGCAACCAGGCTATCTGTTTTAATTCAGCCCCTTCCAGCCTGACGGGAATTGCACCCTCGGGCGGGAATAGCCCTTATGGTTACCAATGGCAACGCTCGTCTGACAATGTGAATTTTACGGATATTGCAGGAGCGACAACCCTGGATTACCAGCCCGGGATGTTGACTCAAACCCGCTATTACCGGCAGAAACAATCATCAGCAGGTGGCTGTGGCCTTTTGACGACCAATGCCGTAACCGTTACAGTAAACCCGAATTATATTTATGCCAGTGCCACAGTGAACACTGTTTGTGCCGGATCGTATTCGACCATCTATGCGACAGGAGGATATGATTACATGTGGGATAACGCACTGGGTGCCGGATCAAGCAAGGTGGTCAGCCCGGTTACGACCACTTCCTATACTGTCACGGGCAAAGATGCCACCGGGTGCACAACCGGTTTTGCTACCATTACCGTTTCAGTAAACCCCTTGCCGGTGGTATCGATTGCCGCGTCGGCGCCGGGTGCCACCGGCGGATCCAGTTCCATCGTGCTTGGCGCTTCTGAAAACCTGCTTGCCGGCGGAGCTTCATCCTACCTTTGGAATACAGGATCAACGGCAGCTACCCTCACAGTATCGCCTGCGGGCACCACCACTTATACGGTCACGGGCACCACCAGCGGCTGCAGCGCTGCAGTGTCTCATACGGTCAATGTGGCCATCCTCAATGCCGGTTCAAACCAGTATATCTGCAACGGAAGTTCCGCCTCCCTTTCAGCCACATCGTCAGGAATCCCTTCACCCACCTATGTGTGGATGCCCGGGAACCTGAGTGGTGCGGCAGTCAGCGTTTCCCCGGCGGCCAATACGGTATATACGGTAACGGCAAACGGCATCTATACCGCGTCAGTTACGGTGTTTGTCCGTGCGAAACCGGCAGCGGATGCCGGACCGAATGTCGCCATCGCCACAGGAGGCTCCGCGACGCTGAGCGGCAGTATCACTTCTGCAACGGTTGGTCCTTATCTTTATGCATGGACCACGACCGGGGGATCAATTGTTAGTGGAAGCAGCACGTCGACACCATTGGTCAATGCGGCCGGAACCTACTCGGTTATGGTGACTGATGGCAATGGATGTACGAGTTCGCCCGACAATACTACAGTTACATTGACGACCTCAGGAAATACCGTTTCAGGGAACGTTGCCTACGCATTCAATACCGTGAATGCACAAATGCATGATGTTACGGTCACATTGAAACAGGGAGCCACGCCGGTCTATACCACCACCACTCCTTCTACCGGCAACGGCAATTATCAATTTCTGGGAGTTGCCAATGGAACCTACACGGTTTCCTTATCCTCGACCAAGCCCTGGGGTGGCGTCACGTCGGCTGATATCATCCTGATCCAGAACCATTACAAACCGGTCGGGGCAACCCCGCTTATTGGGATCAAACGACTTGCTGCAGATGTTTATTTAAATAGTTCAGCAGCCTCCATAGATGCCTACGACCGTGACCTGGTTAACAGCAGGCGGCTTACGCCCTCTGTCATTTTCCCGGCAGGCGACTGGGTGTTTACCAGGGTGGGGGATATCTCGGCCAACCCGTATCCTGCGGGGCAGATCAGCTATGCCAATTCGCTGGGCTCCACCATAACGCTGGTCGTGTCGGGATCTGCCGTCAACCAGGATTTCCGCGCGCTCTGCTATGGCGATGTGGATGCTTCCAATACCGGGACCAAAGACAACGAGGATGTCATGCCCAATGTCATTACTTCACTCAGCCTCGGGCTGACCAATTTCCCGAACCCTTTCTCCGACAGGACGACTGTCCGGTTCATGGTCCCCGTGAAGGGGAGGGCCGTCGTGGAAATTCACACGCTGTTGGGCGCGCTGGCCGCAACAATTGACGATCCCGACGATTATGAAGGCCTGCACACCCTCTTCCTCGACCGCAAAGGGTTGCCTGCCGGGCTCTATTTATTCACGGTCAGGTTAAAGACAAGTGATGACACCTTTGTCGAGACCGGGAAGATGATGATCGTCAACCAATAATCCGGCGAAGGTCCCTTAATTTCACTCCAAAGCCACCACCCTGAACATAACAGGGTGGTGGTTTTTTGCAAACAGCCTGTTTCCTTCTTGGTATCCTTATAAATTAATTGTAATTTTGTATCATAATCGTCCAAGTTATTTATAATTAGTATTTTATAACCCATAGCCATGAATTTCGAATTTACTGAAGAACAGATCATGATCCAGCAGTCAGCCAGGGATTATGCACAACGCGAACTGATCAAAGACGTCCTCGAACGCGACGCTAAAGCCGAATTTCCGACGCAACATGTAAAAGCCCTTGCTGAACTGGGTTTCATGGGAATGCTGGTGGATCCCAAATACGATGGCGGAGGCATGGATACAGTTTCCTATGTGCTTGCTATGGAGGAGATTTCGAAAATCGACAGTTCTGTCTCGGTAATCATGTCGGTAAACAATTCATTGGTGTGCTATGGGATTGAAGCTTTTGGTTCGGAGGAACAGAAGGAAAAGTGGCTGAAGCCTCTGGCGCGCGGCGAGAAGATCGGTGCCTTCCTGCTTTCGGAACCGGAGGCAGGCTCTGATGCCACTTCCCAGCGTACCACGGCGATCGATATGGGGGATCATTATCTCGTTAATGGTGTAAAAAACTGGATCACCAACGGAAATTCCGCATCGACCTATATTTTGATCGCGCAGACCAATCCTGAAAAAAAACACAAGGGGATCAACGCCTTCCTCGTCGACCGCCATTCCCCCGGCATCAGCCTCGGCCCGCATGAAGACAAGATGGGCATGCGCAGCAGCGATACCCATTCGGTCATGTTCACCGATGTGATCGTACCCAAGGAAAACCGGATCGGTGAAGACGGTTTTGGATTTAAATTCGCCATGAAAACCCTCGAAGGGGGCCGTATTGGCATTGCCTCCCAGGCGCTTGGCATTGCCCAGGGAGCCTATGAGCGCGCCCTGAAATATTCAATGGAACGGAAAGCATTTGGCACCGAAATTTTCAACCATCAGAGCATTGCTTTCAAACTGGCAGAAATGCATACCCGGATTGAAGCGGCACGTTATTTCTGCCTGAAATCTGCCTGGCTGAAAGACCAGGGACAGCCCTATGGTACTGCCAGTGCCATGGCCAAATACTGGGCTGCCGAAACCGCCATGTACGTGACCACCGAAGCCGTTCAGATCCACGGGGGATATGGCTACGTGAGAGAATATCATGTTGAACGCCTGATGCGTGAAGCCAAACTGACCCAGATCTATGAAGGAACCAGCGAAATACAGCTGGTGATCATTTCCCGGGCGATTATGAGTGAATTATAGTAAGGGTCACCCACAGAATAAGCGAATTTTCACCACAACGGGAACATCAGGTCACAACAGGTGGTTTTGTCCTCACGGGAAAAATACTGACAAATACAAGACGACAAATGAACACCTCCGAAGTTTATAAACCGCGGCATCATATCCGTATTGTTACGGCAGCAGCCCTTTTCGACGGGCACGATGCCGCGATCAACATTATGCGCCGCATCCTTCAATCGAGCGGCGCCGAAGTCATCCACCTGGGCCATAACCGGTCGGTGCAGGAAGTCGTCGATTGCGCCATCCAGGAAGACGCCCAGGCCGTGGCGATCACATCATACCAGGGCGGCCATATGGAGTATTTTAAATACATGCACGATCTTTTCCGGGAAAGGGATTGCGGCTATGTGAAGATTTTCGGCGGCGGCGGCGGCGTAATCCTTCCTGATGAGATCAGCGAACTTCATGAGTATGGCATTGCCCGCATCTATTCTCCCGACGACGGGCGCCAGATGTCGCTCCAGGGGATGATCAACGATCTGCTTGAGCAGTGTGATTTTCCGGTTGGGGATAAGGAGGGTTATGAACTTGATAAAATACGCAACAAAGATTACCGGGAAATTGCCGGGTTGATCTCTGCCGCGGAAAACTACCCCGAAAAGGGCAGGTTGTTTTTTGATAAAATCGGGTTGGAAGCATCCGAAAAAGCGATCCCGGTCCTGGGGATCACCGGTACCGGTGGTGCCGGGAAATCTTCGCTGGTCGATGAAATTGTGCGCAGGTTTCTCGCCGATCTCCCCGACAAAACCCTGGCCATCATCTCCATCGATCCGACGAAAAGGAAGACCGGCGGCGCCCTGCTGGGCGACCGCATACGCATGAATGCCATCTTCAACCCAAGGGTGTACATGCGTTCCCTGGCAACCCGGCAATCAAACCTGGCGCTTTCGAAATATGTGCGCGATGCCATCAATATTGCGAAAGTGGCAGGATTTGACATGGTGATTGTTGAAACTTCTGGCATCGGGCAATCCGATACCGAGATCGTTGACCACAGCGATGTCACGCTCTATGTCATGACCCCTGAATATGGCGCAGCCAGCCAGCTTGAAAAGATCGACATGCTCGATTTTGCCGACCTGGTCGCCATTAATAAATTCGACAAGCGTGGTGCGCTGGATGCTTTGCGCGATGTGAAAAAGCAGTACCAACGGAACCACAAAACATTTGATATCCCGGTGGAGGAGATGCCTGTTTACGGCACGGTAGCCTCGCAGTTTAATGATCCGGGGGTAAACGAGTTGTATCGCGCCCTCATCGGGAAGGTAAATTCACTTTCCGGGATTAAGTTGCCAAGCCAGTTTGACACCGGCGGGGAATCGGGGGCGAAGATTTTCATCATTCCGCCTTCGAGAACACGCTACCTGGCTGAGATTGCCGAGGCCAACCGGAGCTACAACCAATGGACTGCCGACCAGGCAAGGATTGCCCAGCGGCTTTATGCCATCGCCCAAACCATCGACACCCTGTCAGGGTCCACCACCCCGTCAGGGTCCACCACCCCGTCAGGGTGCAATAAAACCGGCATGATGCTCGAACTGGACCTGCTGTACGAGCAAACCCTCAAAGCACTTGACCCGTCAAACCACGAAATCCTGAAAAACTGGCATGGTAAGGTAAAATCATACAAGGATGAATTTTTTATTTTTAAGGTACGGGATAAGGAGATCAGGATAGAAACCCATTATGAATCGCTCTCCCGTATGAAGATCCCGAAGATCTCCCTGCCACGCTACGAGGCCTGGGGCGACATCCTGAAATGGAACCTGAGAGAAAACGTTCCGGGCGAATTCCCCTATGCCGCCGGCGTTTTCCCCTTCAAACGGGAAGGCGAAGACCCGACCCGCATGTTCGCCGGGGAAGGCGGACCCGAACGCACCAACAAACGCTTTCATTATGTATCGCTCGGAATGCCGTTTGTAAGACTGTCGACCGCGTACGACTCGGTGACCCTCTATGGATTCGATCCCGACACGCGACCCGATATATATGGAAAGATCGGCAACGCCGGGGTATCCATCGCCTGCCTCGATGATGCTAAAAAACTCTACTCCGGATTCGACCTGGTAAATCCCAATACCTCCGTCTCCATGACCATCAATGGCCCGGCTCCGGCCATGGTCGGCTATTTCATGAATGCCGCCATTGACCAGCAATGCGAAAAGTATATCCGGCAGCATGGAATGGAAGAGGAGGTAGAGAAAAAAATCGCTGCCATCTATAAAAAAGCAGGAACCCTGCGACCGCTTTACCAGGGAGGACTGCCCGACGGCAACGACGGACTGGGCCTGATGCTGCTGGGCGTGACCGGCGACCAGGTTTTACCTGCCGCGGTGTATGAAAAGATCAAAAAAGAGACCCTTAACCAGGTGCGCGGAACGGTCCAGGCCGATATTCTCAAGGAAGATCAGGCGCAGAACACCTGCATCTTCTCCATCGACTTCGCCCTCAAAATGATGGGAGACATCCAGCAGTATTTCATCGACAACAGCGTCAGGAACTTCTACTCGGTCTCCATTTCAGGATACCACATTGCCGAAGCGGGCGCAAACCCCATCTCGCAGCTTGCCTTTACGCTTGCCAACGGTTTTACTTATGTGGAGTATTATGTTTCACGGGGGATGGACGTCAATAAATTCGCGCCAAACCTTTCGTTTTTCTTCTCCAATGGCATCGATCCCGAATACTCGGTGATCGGGCGCGTGGCCAGGCTGATCTGGGCTAAGGCGATGAAATTCAAATATAAGGCGGATTCACGCTCACAGATGCTGAAATACCACATCCAGACTTCCGGGCGGTCGCTTCATGCCCAGGAGATCGACTTCAACGACATCCGCACGACGCTGCAGGCATTATATGCCATTTATGACAACTGCAATTCGCTCCATACCAACGCCTACGATGAGGCCATCACAACCCCCACGGAAGAATCAGTCCGCAGGGCGATGGCCATCCAGATGATTATCAACCACGAACTGGGACTGGCAAAAAATCAGAATCCGCTGCAGGGGGCCTTCATTATCGAAGAGCTGACCGACCTCGTGGAAGAAGCCGTCATGCTGGAATTTGAACGGATATCGGAACGCGGGGGCGTGCTTGGCGCCATGGAGACCATGTACCAACGGAGCCGGATCCAGGAGGAGAGCCTCTATTACGAAACACTTAAACACACGGGGCAACTGCCGATCATGGGGGTAAACACCTTCCTGTCGAGCAAAGGCTCGCCAACCATCACCCCCGGCGAAGTGATCCGGGCAGAAGAAGAAGAGAAACAATACCAGATCGCCATGCTTGACCAGCTTCATAAAACCAACGCCGAAATGTCGGGAAGGATGATAGAAAATCTGAAGAGGGCTGCAATAAAAAATAGTAATATCTTTGAAAGCCTGATGGAGGCAGCAAAATACTGTTCCATCGGGCAGATCACCGATGCACTTTTCGAAGTGGGAGGACAGTATCGCCGCAGCATGTAACCCATTAAAAACCCGATGTATGACCCCGTGTAACATTTTAGTTGTCAATCCCAAGGATTATCTTACCCAGGTTGCAGTTTACCAGAATCACAAACTCCTCTACATGATCAGCCGGAAACACTCGGCCGGGGAACTCAGCGTTTTCAGTTCGATCTACGACCAGGTGCAGTTTCGCAAGGAGAGTGTCATCAGGGAATTGACACACAATGAATTCAAACTCGATGAACTTAAAATTGTGATCTCCCGGGGCGGGCTCATCAAACCGGTACAGTCGGGGGTTTTTGCCGTGAACGCCCTGCTCAAAAAGGACTTGTCGCATAGCCCGGTGGGGGAAGATATCATTAACATCGGCGGACTTCTAGCCGATGCCATCGCTTCAGAGGTGCCGGGGGCCGTGGCCATGATCGCCGACCCGACCGTGGTTGACGAGTTCCACGATCTGGCCAGGATCACGGGGTCCCCCGAGATCAGGCGCAAATCGATTTTTCATGCCCTGAACCAGAAAGCGGTTGCAAAAATGCATGCCGAAACGCATAAAAGAAAGTATGAGGAGATGAACCTCATTGTGGCCCACATGGGGAACGGAACTACCGTAGGCGCACACCGTCGCGGCAGGGTGATCGACGTGAACCAGGGATTTGAGGGTGACGGTCCTTTCTCCATGGTCCGCAGCGGATCGCTGCCCATGGGGGATGTGGTAAAGATGTGCTTCAGCGGCGAGAAAACACTCGATGAAATGCTGTGCCTGCTGACTCACTGCGGAGGTGTTTTTGCCTACCTCGGAACCCGGGATATCAGCGACATCGAGGCGCGGATCAACAACGGCGACGAACATGCAAAACTGATCATGGAAGCCATGGCTTACCAGGTTTCCAAATGTATCGGGGAGATGTTTGCCGTGCTCAAGGGCGATGCCGACGCAATCCTCATCACCGGGGACCTCGCCCACAGCCAGTTCGTGGTGCAGCACATCATCGAAAACGTCGAAAAATTTGCCCCGATCTTCCTCTATCCCGGCGACAACGAACTTCAGTCGATGGCCGCGAACGCTCTCCGAGTGCTGAAAGGCGAGATGACCGTACAGGAATACAAATAGTAAAATGGTAAAATCGTAAAATGGTAAAAAAGGGGACTTGTCAGGTTCCACCATTTTACTATTTTACGATTTTACCATTTTGCCATTTTACGATTTTACCATTTCATTTACTAGCATTATGATCCTATATCCCATCAACACCGGTAACCTCAAACTCGATGGCGGCGCCATGTTCGGCGTGGTGCCGAAAGTCATCTGGGGCAAGGCATATCCCAGCGATGAAAACAACCTGTGTAATTGGTCGATGCGCTGTTTGCTTATCGTCGACGGCGACCGGAAGATCCTCATCGATTGCGGCATCGGGAACAAGCAATCAGAAAAGTTCTTCGCCAATTATCATCTCAACGGGGAAGATACCCTCGAAAAATCATTGGCCGCTCACGGGTTCACCACCGATGACATTACCGATGTGATCCTGACCCACCTCCATTTTGACCATGCCGGCGGCGCCATCCGCTGGAATGAGGATAAAACGGATTACGTTGTCACCTTTAAGAACGCCGTGTACCACACCAGCCGCCAGCAATGGGAATGGGCCACCAGCCCCAACAACCGCGAAAAAGCCTCCTTCCTGAAAGAGAATATTCTGCCAATTAAGGAAAAGGGACGCCTTGTGCTGATCGAAGGTGACACGGAGCTTTTCCCTGGTGTCTCCGTGAGGATCTTCAACGGCCACACTGACGGGCAGGTGATCCCGTTCATCCAATGTAACGGCAAAACCATTGTTTACATGGCCGACTTGCTTCCTTCGGCTGCACATGTTCCGCTGCCCTGGGTCATGAGCTACGACACCCGTCCGCTCATCACCCTGAAAGAAAAGGAGGTGTTCATGGCCGAAGCAGCCGCGAAGGAGTTTATCCTCTTCCTCGAGCACGACCTTTACCATGAGTGCTGCACGGTGGAGTCCACTGAAAAGGGGATCAGGCTGAAGGGCACCAACACGCTGGCGGGGTGCCTGGCATAAAGGTGCAGGACAAGCCGTCGGCCCCGCGATGCAATATCATTAATCCAGTTCTGCAAACAATTCAACGGCAGCCTCCGGCGATGCCCGGTTTCGGTTTGCAAGGTTGATATTTTTTTATTTGTACATTTACCCGCAAATTTTATCCCCATGGCCAAAGAAGAATTCCGGGTTTACGCTTACCGCTGGGTGATCCTGGCGGTGTTCATGTGCACGGTGGTTGTTAACCAGCTCCTGTGGATCACCTTCGCACCCGTGACCGGCAGCGCCGCCGCCTTCTACCACGTATCTGATCTGAGCATCGGCCTTCTGTCGATGGTGTTCATGGTGGTGTACATCGTGGTTTCGATACCGGCTTCCTGGGTGATCGACACCTACGGGTTTCGCGTGGCTGTTGGCATCGGGGCCGTGCTGACAGGTGTTTTCGGGCTGGTTCGCGGCGTGGCGGCCGACCATTTCACCTGGGTCCTCATCGCGCAAACCGGCATTGCCATCGGGCAGCCGTTCCTGTTAAACGCCATGACCACGGTCGCAGCGCGGTGGTTCCCCATCAGCGAACGGGCCATCGCCTCCGGGCTGGGCTCCCTGGCCATGTACCTGGGCATCGTTTTCGGGATGGTTTTAACCCCTTACCTGGTGATCCATTCGGGGTTCATGAGCACACTAAACTATTATGGCATCGCAGCAGCCCTGGCAGCCATCCTCTTCGTGGTCTTCGCCAAGGAACGCCCGCCCACGCCGGCCTGCCCCCCCGGGCAGGAAGAACGCTCACTGGTGTTCGAAGGGCTGAAAAACATGCTTCGAAAAAAGAATTACCTGCTGCTGCT
>CAIWMX010000076.1 GCA_903913885.1 uncultured Bacteroidales bacterium
CTATTATAATTTACGTATATCCACTATTGCATAGAAAACATTTTTTCCTGATCTTTGTAAAGTTATTTTAATAAAAAACAGCACAAGATTTAAGCTAAACCAAAAAACAAGTAAATTTATAATTCACATTCACAATAATTCTTATTAAAACCAGGCATATGAAAACAAAAAACTTACTCCGTTCAGTTTTGGCCCTTGTAGTCATACTCAGTTTGAGCTTCATGGGATGCCAAAAAGAGGCAGATAAAATTCAAACCGTTCCTGACAACGGAAACACTGCGGGGCTGAAAGCAGCTGCTACAGGTTCTATCGTTACAACAGGAACTGTTGTCAATGGAATATATAAAGCGGGAGTGGCGTTAAATACTGCCAACACGCTGACACTGAAACTCACGGTAACAGCGATCGGCACCTATAATATTACAACCAGCACAGTTAACGGCTACAATTTTTCAAAAAGCGGCTCTTTCACGGCGACCGGCGCCCAGACAATCACACTTCCTGGTACGGGAACGCCCGTAACCACAGGGATAAACACCTTTACGGTTACATTTGGCACAACAGCAAGTTTTACCGTGGTGGTTGTAAGCAACACCCCGATTGTGCAGAGTTCCTGCAACACAAGTTACACCTATTATGAAGTTGCGAACCATAAAACCCAGAAAGTATGGCTCGACCGCAATCTGGGAGCAACACAGGTTGGCACTGCTGCCACAGATTTTCTCTCTTATGGATCGCTCTACCAGTGGGGTCGCCTGGCCGACAACCACCAGTGCATTACCTGGGCCAGTTCATACCTGGGAACACCTGTTAACGGGGTCACCACAACCACCTGCTCATCAAACACCCCGCCAAATGCGTTGTTTGTAAAGACGTTGGCTTCGCCCTGGGACTGGAGAGTTCCCCAGAACAACAGCTTGTGGCAGGGCACCGCCGGCATCAACAACCCTTGCCCTTCCGGATACAGGCTTCCTACAAACGCTGAGTTTATCGCTGAAGTTGCCACATGGACCACCAAGAATACAGTCGGCGCATTCGGATCGTCGTTGAAATGGGTCATGGCAGGCTATCGTGATTTCCCCGACGGAGCCATCTACAATGCTGGGTATTCAGGCGGTTACTGGTCAAGCACCATTAATTCAACCAAGGCTATGGCGCTTTGGTTCTCACCCACCGAGGGCTACACTGTTGATGATTATCGTGCCGTAGGTTACTCGGTTCGTTGTATCAAAAACTGATGAACTATTAGGGAAATCATTAAACTGAACGATACGTTCCTTTCAAAAATATGGTTGGTTAATTGCTTGTTTCTTTTTGGTTAGTGAAAGACCCCGCACCGATGTTGCGGGGTCTTTTACTTTATTCGTACATTTACAGGATCAAAAACTTCAGGGCACATGGAAACACAGGCTTATATCCGTCCGTCATGGGATGAGTACTTCATGGAGGTTGCACATACGGTCTCCAAGCGTGCAACCTGCGACCGCGGTCGCAGCGGCTGCGTCATCGCCCGCGACCGGCAGATCCTGGTCACCGGCTATGTCGGGTCTCCGCGCGGGTTGCCTCATTGCGATGAAGCCGGTCACCTGATGAAGAAGATGCTGCATGAAGATGAGCGCGTTACCCAGCATTGCGTGCGCACGGTACATGCCGAACAGAATGCAATATGCCAGGCAGCCAGGCTCGGTATCCCCCTGGAGAAGGCAACCCTTTACTGCCGTATGGCTCCCTGCCGCACCTGCGCCATGCTGATCATAAATTGTGGTATTGAGCGGGTGGTGTGCGAACGGAAATATCACGACGGCGCCGAATCGGAAGAGATGTTCCGACAGGCAGGGGTGTCGCTCGAATATGTTTTCAATGAAATCCAGCAATACGAAAAGCAATAACCCTCCGGCAGTTTAGCCCCCGCTCTGCTGGTGATTCCTCCTGGCTCTTTTGATCAGGATAGCTTTACATGAACTTACCTGATAATAACAAGTTTGCGGACCAGGAGTTCTCCGTCAGTCTTAACCTTTATGAAATAACATCCCTCCGGCAATGCCGTGAGATCAAAAGAACAGTCGCTGTTAACAGTGCACTGTGCCGAACGGACTATATTCCCTGTATAATCCAGCACGTTGACATCCAATAGTCCTTGCCTTGCGCTATGCACAAGGACCCTGAATTTGCCGGCGGAAGGATTCGGATAAATCCCGATTTCTCCGGCCTTGTGTTCGGACACCGCAACAACAGATTGTGCCTGTGTTACGGTGACAAGCTGGGGAGTAAGTCCTGCAACCACTACGGTGATGGTTGCAACGCGGGTATAATAATTGGGATTTTCGGCATAGTCGGCTACGATCGTGCCATTACCGTTCCCCGACGGTGTCACCAAACACCATGATGAATCGGCAGTAACGCTCCAGGCTGTATTCGAGGTGACGCTAAAGTTGGTGGTTCCGGTAATGGGTGTCACATTCCTGTTGGGAGGATCTACCGCCAACGTTGGCAATGCTCCCTCCTGTGTTACGGTAACCGTGACGGAAGCGACCCCGCTGATGGTCACCGTAATGTGGGCAATCCGTTGCGTCAGCAGGAAGTTTTCCTGGTAATCGGCCTGCAGGGTTCCATTCCCTGTGCCTGTGGCTGCTGCAGCGCACCAGTTTGCATCACTTTGAGCAGACCAACTGGTATTCGAGGTAACCACAAAGGAAGTATACCCTGCAGGTGCAGGAACGTTTTGGTTCGGTGGCGCCACGCCAAGCGTGGGAGCTGCTCCGTTCTGGGTTACTGTTACATTTACAGGAGCAAGCCCTGTAACGCTTACAGTAATCGTAGCGATCCGCGGTGTGATGGCAAAATTTTCATCAACATTTGCAATGATCGTGCCGTTTCCCGACCCTGCGGAGGTAACATTGCACCATGTTGAATTGCTCACGGAGGTCCAAACAGTGTTGGAGTTTACTGTGAACGAGGTTGAATTCACCGGCGCCGGTACATTCTGATTGGGCGGTGTCACCGAAAGCGCCGGTGGGGCGGCGGCCTGGGTCACCGTCACAACCAGCGGCATGGCTCCCCCTGTGGGTGTTGTCGTCAGATTTGCCAGGCGGGTGGTGATGGTGGGATTGTCGGTATAATTGGCATTGATTGTGCCGTTTCCTATACCCGACGGGTTTACCGTACACCATGGGGCATCGCTCACAACTGTCCATGTAGTGGATGAGTTTGCCGTGACATTGAAAGTGGTTGATCCAGCCTGATAGGCTACAGCCTGGTTGGCCGGGTTAACGGCAAACACATTGTAAAGGTCCGACTGCCACTGCCCCCTTCCATAGGTAGCCGCCTTAAGCCTGTTATTGACCGGGTTAGCCGCATCATAAAAGATCTCAAGTTCACGCACATCCACTGGCGGCAACCCGCTATTGTATGGGATCCAGTCGCTCATTGAAGCATCCCTGTAAAACACATTTGATTTAGTTCCGATATAGAGCCCTTCATTGCTGTTTTTATCATACACGATGCAGTTTACAGTAACGGAAGGCAGGGTGCCCGAGATGCTCGTCCAGGTAATGCCTTTATCAGTCGACTTATACACTTTTGATCCCGCCGTGGCATACACGATATTCGGGTCGGTGGGATGGGCCTCCAGGTCTGTCGGTGTGGCTCCGCCGGGAAGGGTGCAAACGTTCCAGGTTGGCGTTGCGGCATTGGCGTTATCCGACCGTTTGAGAGAACTGCTGCGCACCACGTATAAAATATCGACACTGGCGGAAGACTGCTCCAGCACACTGCACGTCCCTGCTTCTCCCGCTGATATTTTCGTCCAGCTGACTGCAGAAGTGGAGGCGGCCTTCACGTTGGTGCTTCTCCACACATTCACATATCCTGCAAACATGGTCGACGGGATGGTTTCATGAAGGATATAAGGCGTGACCCAGGCGCCGCTTTCGTTGATCCCGTTAACGCCGTTGGCGGCAATGGTGTAGTAGCCGCCTCCCATGGAGCGGTTGATGCTGCCGTAGTAAATGGATCCGTAACGAACGAGGGTGTCAGAATAATCGATAAGGCACTCCATGCCATCACCGCCAAGTACCGTGGTAAAGTTCGAACCGGTATTTTTGGATGTGCCGTTATCCTGATAGCCGTTCATGCAAAGCGTTTGTTTAATCGCGCTCTGCCCGATCTTATAAACCTGTGAAATGGCAAGCCCTGAGGAGATGTCGGTCCAGTTTGTGCCGCCATTCGCCGTTTTATAAATTCCCCCGTCACATCCTGTAAACAGCGATCCGTTAACGGGTGACCATGCCAGGCAATGAATGTCGGCATGCACCGACGGAGCGCAACTCGTTCCCCATGAACTCCCGACCCAATGGGTGTTTATTGCCCAGGAAACGCCTCCATTGGTCGACTTCCAGATATTAACGCCTCCCACATAGAGGGTGTTTGCGTTATTCGGATCAACTTCAATACACAGGTCATACCAGGCCTGGCTGCTGGTGCCGCTGCCGTCGCACGCGTAATCCATGATGTTGGGTGTTGTCGACAGGGTGGCAAATGTAAGCCCGTTGTCAGTCGATTTCAGCAGCCCTGCAAACGTACCGTTCGTCTGGCAAACGTAAACCCACGAGGGCTGGCTCATGCTCACCCCGATAACGAGCCTTGTGCCGGTCACGATGCCGGAAGTGATCTGGGTCCAGGTCTCTCCTGTATTAACCGAACGATAGAACTTGCCCCCTTCCGTGGCATACACGATGGTGGGATCGCCGGGATTAAACTTGATATCCTTGTAATTGTTGGAGTTTGAAGATTTCTTCATCCAGGTCGCACCTCCGTCGGCCGTTTTATAAATTCCTGCGCTGGTGCATGCCAGGATCACGTTGGGATCGGAAGGCAGCATGATCATCATACCAACCGTAATGTTGCCCATCCCGGTATTGGATGCCACCCAGGTCGTTCCGCCATCGGTGCTTTTGTATACTCCCATGCCAGGTGCATCACTTGCATCGCGGTCGCCTGTGCCGATCAGTATCAGGTTTGCATTGGTAGGATGCAGCAACACCGAGGAAACACCAAGGGTTGGTGTACTCGTTGTGAGCACATTCCAGGTTGCTGCACCATCGGTGGTTCGCCATAATCCGCCGGAGGGCGACCCGATATAGAAGGTGTTTGGGTTGGTTGAATGGAAACAGATGGTGTTGATCCTGCCCAAACCATTGGGTTGGCCGGTGGCATTGCCCGGTGAAGCCGAAGGGCCTACCAGGCTCCAGTTTCCGCTGGCCGACATTGCCCCGTCACGCGAAGCCATGTAACGCTGGTATTCCCTGATTACCTGGTCAGGGGCAGGCAGTTTGCCGTCGGGTTGCACACAATCCTGGTTAATATATTCCCAGCGTTTGAAAACTTTCCACCCATTGTGCCGGATATTCGGGCGACCTTTCCAGTATTTCTCAAAAGCATGCTGCGTGGCGCTGAACTGCACACCGGGATCCTGCATCATCTGAACCCAGTAAGGGTAGTTTGCGGTATCCCCCAGGGCAGGGTCAGGAAGGAACTGGGCTTGCAGCCCGATAACCATGATAAATAGAAATCCGGCTGCTAACGAAAAGGTTTTCATACGACAATATTTATAGCATGCGAATCGGTTACACAGTATCAATAACCTGGGGTATTATTTCCATGAACCTTCCTTTTACTGACATTCAGGCAAATGAGGCTTGTAACCAATGCATAAAGATAGTAAAATATCCACCCGGTTTATCCCTTGCGGCTAAAATAAGGATCAGAAAATTGCGGTTTCCTGCTCGCCTGTTGATTTTACAAAGCCCCTGAACATGGCTTTGGTATTGAAAGGCATGGTAATGTTTCCATCCTTGTCAACGGCAATCAGGCCTCCATCGGCTTTCTGATTTCTAAGTTTATCCATGACCACCAGCTTGCCAGCCTCTTCAAGCGGCATCCCGCGGTATTCCATCAGCGCAGCGATGTCGTAAGCCACGACGTTTCGCATGAAAAATTCCCCGTGCCCGGTTGCAGAAACCGCACAGGTATTGTTGCTGGCGTAGGTTCCTGCGCCGATGATGGGAGAATCGCCGATCCGACCGGTCAGTTTTCCAGGCAGCCCTCCTGTGGATGTGGCCGCGGCAAGATTTCCGTTCATGTCAAGCGCAACAGCGCCAACAGTGCCGTGTTTCTGAGGCGGCGGCTGTGAATTAACCGGTTTGGCGGGCTGGGCAGGCCGGCTTTTCTTCCAGGCTTCCAACCGATCCGGCGTGATAAAATAAGAAGGATCGACAATATCAAGGTGCTGAACCCTGGCGAATTTCTCGGCACCGGCCCCGACAAGCATGACGTTGCACGTTTTCTCCATAACCCTCCGGGCTGCAGTGACAGGGTTTTTAATGATGGTGACACCACCAACGGCACCGGCCATCCCCGACTTGCCATCCATGATGGCTGCGTCGAGTTCTGCCTTCCCGTTCTCATCCAGTACGGCTCCTTTACCCGCATTGAACAACGGGCAATCCTCCATAAAACGGACCACGGCCTCAACGGCATCCAGACTGCTACCACCGTGCGAAAGGATTTCGGAACCTGTTTTGAGCGCTTCATCCAGCTTTTTAAGATAGGCCTGTTCTTCGCCGGCTTTCATGCCGGCTTTATCAATGTTCCCGGCTCCGCCATGAATGACCAGCACCCAGGGATGCTGGACGGCGCTCATGGCAACGGCAGCGGCAGCTTCAGTCTGTGCGTAAAGAAAGTTTGCCGTCAGCACAGAAAACATGATAACAATAGAAATGAATACAAGTCCGGGTTTGCATGCGACAAGTCTTAGGTAAAAGAGTCTCATAATTCAGATTTTAGGTGGTTAATAACGGTTTTTTCCAGGCTCCTTCTGAAGACACCCAGGGTTGGAGTTTATAAAACATGTTTTAACAACGAGGTAAAATTAATCAATCCGCTGATCTGAAGGATAGTCAATACCACAGAAAGGAGGATGACCGCACGGATAAAACCCGCACCCTTTTTAACAGCGAGATAAGATGCGATCCATGCCCCGATCATGCTCCCGACCGAGAGGATGCAGCCATACAGGTAGTTGACCTTGCCGTCGATCATGAAAACGAGCAATGCAAAGATCGCATAAAAAAAGACGATAAGGTTTTTTACTGCGTTTGCCTTTACCAGGTCGTAGCCCACTCCCAGCACCAGGGCCATCAGCAGGAAATATCCCACACCAACCTGGATGAAGCCCCCGTAAAAACCAACCACGAAAAAGATAAGGAACTGCCACCATTTCAATTGTTGCGACAACATGGCCGGCTTCTCCTTTAACCATTTATCAGGCTTGTAGAAAAGAAAAAACACCATAATGACCATCGCCACGGCCATGGCAATTTCGATGACCCTGGTTTTGACATCCACTGCCAGATAAGCTCCTGCAATCGCACCAGCAGTTGCAGGGATGGCCAGCCATACCGGGCGAAGATTGTCGAACATCTTCTGCCGCGTGAAACTGCCAACCGATGAAAGCGTCTGGAAAAAAATGCTGACCCTGTTGGTGCCGTTGGCAATGTTGGCGGGCAATCCAAGGATCAGCAGCAGCGAAAGGCTGATCACCGACCCCCCTCCCGAAAGGGTGTTGATAAACCCAACAACAACCCCTGCAAAGATAATTACGACTATTTCAACAACCGACATATTTCACCATTTCACCATTTCGCTACCTCGCTACCTCGCTACCTTTTTCCCCGGCATCCAGCCTGCTGTGCCTCCTCCCGTAGCTGAAGTAGATGACCAGCCCGATGGCAAGCCAAATCAGGAAGCGCAGCCAGTTTGTGACTCCAAGCTGAGCCATGAGATAGAAGTTGGTCAGAAGCCCGAGCACGGGGATCAGTGAAAGCTGGTTCTTCACCCCGAACCATGTAAGCACCGCAGCCGACAGGATGAAGATCAGCAAGGGAAACTGCGCCAGGATCAAATTCCTGAGCCAGGAACCCGGGGAGAGGCTGAATAACGTGCCAAACGACCCTGAAAAAAATGCATTCACCTCGGTCTTGTTCCACCAGAAAAGCACTACGAATACGCCGGTCCAGATAAACGGCAGGAAATAGCGGCTGTTCAGGTACGGAACCTGGAAACCCTTTTCATTGTTGGGAATGTCATGCTTTTTCCAACCGCTTTGTAGTACCAGTACCCCGCCTGAAACCAGGATGAACGCAAAAAGAGTCCCGATGCTTGTCAGGTCTGTTACTTCGGTAAGGTTGAGAAACAACGACGGAACGGCAACCAGGATCCCGGCAATGACCGTCGAAAAATAGGGCGTTTTGTAGCGCGGATGGATTTTCGAGAACGACGGCGGCAGCAGCCCGTCGCGGCTCATGCTCATCCATATGCGGGGCTGCCCCACCTGGAATACCAGCAAAACGCTGGCCATGGCGATCACTGCACTGATGGCAATGATTCCCGAAAGCTTCGTCAGGTGAAGTTTCTGAAATGCAAAAGCCAGGGGGTCGCCCACCCCTAGTTCGGAGTAATGCACCATTCCGGTGAGGACAAGGCTGATCATGATATACAAAACTGTCGTGATGATCAGCGCCAGGATAATGGCGCGGGGCAAATCTCTCCGGGGGTTCCTGCACTCTTCGGCAGTGGTGGAAATTGCATCAAAGCCGATGTAGGCAAAAAAGACGCCGGAAACACCCTTCAGCACCCCGACCACGCCGTTTGGCGCAAAAGGATGCCAGTTTTTCGGGTCTATGTAAAATGACCCCACGGCGATGATCAGGAAGAGTATCCCGATTTTCAACAGGACCATGGTGTTGCTGGCTACTTTGGTCTCGTAGATGCCGATGTACACAAGTACAGAGATGAAGACGACGATTGAAAATGCCGGGATATCTGCTATGATTCTGATCCCTCCGATGACGGGTGCCGATTGCCATGCCGTGTAGGCCTCACGCAGGGCATCAGGCAGGCCGGAGAAAGAGATGCCCCTGCCCATCTCTACAAGTGCGTGGTGATATCCGCGGGATGCGGAGAGGTAGTCGATGCAGAAATACTCCGGTACGTGCAGGCCCACGCCTCCCAGAAAACCAGTAAAATAATCGGACCATGAAATAGCCACGGCAATGTTCCCGATGGCGTATTCCATGATAAGGTCCCATCCGATAATCCAGGCGATAAGCTCTCCAAAACTGGCGTAGGCGTAGGTATAGGCGCTGCCACTGATGGGAATAACCGAAGCGAACTGTGCATAGCACAAGGCAGAAAACGCACAGGCCATGGCTGTGAAAAGAAACAAAAGTGACACGGCCGGGCCCCCGCTGGCAGCGGCATTGCCAATGGTGCTGAAAATACCTGCGCCGATCACGGCGGCAATTCCAAGCGCCGTAAGATCATAAACGTTGAGGCTCTTTTTTAACCCGGAAAGCTCCCCTTCCCGGCTCTGGGCATCCCGGAGAATATGATGGATCGACTTTTTTCGGAACAGGTGGGGATTTGCCACAGGGAATTTTTCGATAAAGTTAGAGTTTTTTTTAAATGGAGGACAAGTGGACAAGTGGACAGGTGAACGGGTGGGGCAATGGATATTTTTATTAACTTAGTGCAAAAATTCGAAATGAAGATAGCCATATTCGGAGCAAGTGGAAAAACAGGGATCCTTTTGGTTTACCAGGCGCTTAACCAGGGACACATTGTCACAGCCTTTGCCCGTCAGCCGACAAAAGTGACCATTCAGCACAAAAACCTGCACGTGATCCAGGGCGACATCATGGAACCTGAAAAAGTCAGGTTGGCTGTGGAGGGCCAGGATGCTGTGCTTTGCACACTCGGGGTGGCAAAAAACAAACCAGACACCACCCTTTCCGAAGGGACGCGCAAAATCATCAAAGCCATGGAATCAGCGCATGTGAGGCGCTTCATCTGCATGTCCTCCGCGGGGATACTGGGGAACGACTCCGGGTTCTTTTTCGGGAAAATTTTCATGCCCCTCTTCCTGAACCATGTTTTTGAAGACAAGAAACGGCAGGCAGCCATAATCAAAGAAAGCAGCCTTGATTGGGTCATCCTGCGTCCCACCGGGCTCACAGATGCCCCTAAAACGAACACCTACAAGGTAAATCCAGGCAACCCGACTTCCAACACGATCCCCCGGGCCGACGTAGCCGATTTCATGCTAAAACTGGTCACCGATAAAAGATACGATCGCACCATGCCGGCACTGTCGAGTCATTAAATTTTACACTTTTAAATATGTTGCAAAGAAGCATCTTTGAAGGGAGAAGTTTTATACAGAAAATGGCCAACTATCGTATTCACGATACTGTTAATCTTTCCCAGACAACAGAAGTTATTGCAAAATATATCAAAGCACTGGACAGCGGGAAAATCGAGCGGACAAAGGAAGAGTCCATCCAAGCCGATTTTATTAACAAATTCTTTGGCGATATCCTTGGATATGATTACAATGACCCGGTCAATTGGAACCTCGAGAAAGAATATAAAGTCGTCAATGAATGAATCAGAGGTTGATACCCTGTTCAATGAAAGACAGGATCATGAACAAAAAATCACAAAAGAGTTTTATTCCGGGTACAAACTCCTTCGAATGGAGTTGTTTGAACATATCAAACAAAATAACAGTGGAAAAGATGAAATGATGGTGTTAATTAAGACACAGAAAATCCTCGACCGTTTTATTTTTATTTGTTTTTGTGTAAATGCCTCATTACTCCCCCCCGACACCCTGAAAAAAATAAAAGATATTACAAAGAATGCATTTGATTTTGAACCTGACAAATTATGGCGCCAGCTTAAAGGTCTGTTTCACAGCATTGATTCAGGAAATCCCCCCCTGGATATCAATAAATTCAATGGCGGGCTTTTCAAAAAGGATGAGGAACTTGACAATTTCATCCTCAGAGATGAAATTCTTTTCAAACTAATCCATCTCTCGGAAAATGATTTTAGCAGTGATTTGAATGTCAATATCCTGGGACATATATTCGAACAGTCGATTTCAGATATTGAGAAACTGAAGGCACGAATTGGAAACGGGGAAGCACTGTCGGATGATGAAATACAGGATGTTCATAAAAATGGCAAAAGGAAAAAGGAAGGAATCTTTTACACCCCTGAACATATTACAAGATACATTGTAAAACAGGCAATTGGGGGTTGGCTTGATGATGTCAGACAAGATCTTGGTTTTTTTCAATTACCGGAACTTACCAAGGAAGATTATGCATCTGTTAAAATTATCCGCCAGAAGAATAAAGTTACCGGCAGGATGTTCGAGAAGCTGGCTTATAACAGCAACATCACCAGGCATATTGAATTTTGGGAAGCCTACAAGGGAAAATTACGACAAATCAAGGTTCTTGATCCGGCCTGCGGGTCAGGTGCATTCCTCAATCAGGCTTTTGACTATCTGCATGCTGAAGGAGTAAAGGTTAATGATGAATTAAGTCTTTTACGCCTCGGGCAAAGGGAGATCTTCGAACTGGATCGCCACATTTTAACAAATAATCTTTTTGGTGTTGATATCAATCAGGAATCTGTTGAAATAACCAAGCTCTCCCTTTGGCTAAAAACCGCAAATAAAGGAAAGGAATTAACCTCTTTGGATGAAAATATCAAATGGGGCAATTCATTAATCGATGACCCGAACATCACCAGTGATCGTGCTTTTGATTGGTTCAGCCAATTTCCGGCTGTTTTTCCAAATTTCCGTAAACCCCATGAACAACATCATCCGGAAGACAAGGACATTGTTAAGGAACCCAGTTACAATTACAAGAATCCGGAAAGCAGGGGTTTTACAAAATACGGATTTGACGTGGTGATCGGCAATCCGCCCTGGGGCGCTGAAATGGATGACCGGATGTCGACCTGGTTACTTGAAAAATATCCTGTAATTCCTGGTAAAATTAAAGACACCTACCTCTATTTTACCCTTTTAGCATTAAACCTTCTTAAAATTAACGGGTACCTGGGATTTATCATACCAAACACGTGGCTTCTGATAAACAATGCCAAAGCGTTCAGGGAATTTTTGCTGAAATTCAATATCAAACAAATAGTCGATCATGGTGACAATGTATTTGCTGATGCAATTGTTGAATGTACTACGTTAATCCTCAATAAATCGACAACGACAAATTCAGCATGTGAAACCATACGGATTAAAGACGGGAATCAGTTGTTCACGAAACTGATTGATAAAAATTTGTGGCTGAAAGACGATTTGCACCGAATTGTCCTGGAACTCGATCTTGATACTTATGAAATCATTAACCGACTTGAAAACGAAACCGAGCCATTTTCCAAAAAAAATGAAATTATTTTTGGCATTAAACCCTATCAGGTTGGACACGGGATTCCGGCTCAAACCAGAGAAGATGTTTTAAACAGGATATACCATAGTTCCACCAAACTTGACAACCTTTGGTTTCCGTTAGTTACAGGGACTGATGTAACCAGGTATCATCTTAGTTTTAATAACGATTCTTTCATTAAATATGGGAAATGGCTCATGTATACTTCCAATGAGCAAAAGATCAAAGATGCAAAAATTCTCTTGCGAAGAACAAGTTCGGATTTAAAAGCCACCTATGATAATCAGGGTTTTTACCCGCAAAATTCAGTCTTTATTATCACCTCCACCGGTTATCACTTATTGTTTTTATTGGTTCTGTTAAATTCTAAATTGTTCGATTTCATCTATAAATTGAAATGTCCCCAGGAAGAAAAGGTTTTTGCTGAGGTAAAACCCAGCATTATTAAAACCTTACCCATCCCTGTGATTAACGAGGATGAGCAAATGCCTTTTGTTAATCTGGCTATTACCATGTTGGCAAAGGAAAAAGAGTTATTTGACCATAAAATCCATTTCATTCGGTTAATAAACAGTACCTGGCCAGGTTTGGTTGTTACCGGAGCTATTTCACAGTGGGCTTCGCTTTCTTTTGAAGGATTCATCCGGGAACTAAAGAAACAAAAAATAACACTTTCATTGGAGGAACAGTCGGCTTGGCTGATTTATTTTACCGACCAGAAAAGCAAAATCGATATGTTGCAAACTACAATTTCAGAAACTGATTCTATGCTTGATCAAATGGTATTCGAACTGTACCGCGTAACACCAGAGGAAAGAAATATCCTGGCCCGGAAATTCTGCAACGGTTAAAAATATTGGCGTAAACGCGTACAGGTAACTTACGGCAAGTTCCGGACTTGCATTTAGGAACAAACTCCTTGATAATTGTCCTCATATTTTCAATACCGGGAACCGTAAAAAAACGATTATAATGTCCAGGTGTTGCATAGCTGATACAATTGTTCAACCTCCCGGGCATCTTTTACAAAAGGGCACGCCACCTGCTGCAGGTGTTCATAGTATTTCCCGGTCACACCCCTGACTTCATCGGACAACGACAAGTACAACGGCGTTTCAGCTCCCTGTTCAGGTGATTCGGAACCTCCGAATCCAAAGGCATTGCTCAGTTTTGAATTGACATCTCCCGGATGACAGGCATTAACCGTGATCCCTTTGGGTGCGAGCCTGTCTGCAAAGGCTACACTGATCATGCGATTGGCCTGTTTTGCCTGGCGGTAAGCCGCGTCGTTGTTATACGGCCGTTCCCTGAAACAGGGATCCCTGAGGTCGAGGCTGCCGGCCCAGTAGCTGGCTACATTCACAATGCGGGCATCCGGCTGATTCTCCATGAATTGTTCAAGATAGCTGATCATTCGGAAATATCCCAGTACATTGGTCGCCCACTGCACCTCGGTCCCCTCCGGTGTTTGGATTCTCTGCCGCGGAGCGGTTGCGGCATTGTTCACCAGCAGGTGAAGCGGCCCCTTCCATCGTCTGCCCAGGTCAACTATCTCCTGATGAAGCCCAAGATCAACAACTTCATAGGTAATTCCGGGATTTGATGTCTGCCGGATCAATGAATCCCTGGTTTTTTCAAGTTTTGCTTTATCGCGGCCGACCAGGGTAACACTGAATCCCTTTGCTGCAATGCCTTTTGCAATGGCCAGTCCGATTGCCCCGTAAGCTCCGGTTACGATGGCATGCTTGTGATGGTTATGCATTGTAATTTTTTTTTAATTTTGCAGACAACTTTTATAACATTTGTGTATCTGACTGTAGTACTTTAATATTTGCAAAGATGAAAAAAATATTCCTTTTTTTGATGTTTTCAGCATGTTTCACGGCCATGCAGGCTCAACCGACCTCTTTTACTTCACGCGGAGCCGGGGGCGGCGGCGCACTTTTCTTCCCGACCATCAACCCCGCGAACGACAATGAGTTCTATATCAGTTGCGATATGAGCCAGATGTTCCATTCAACTGATTTTGGAAAAACATATTCGCAGGTTCTCTTTACGAAACTGCAGGTTTTCAGCACATCAACCTGGGAATTCACGTCGAATCCGCTCATTGCCTATTCCAATCACAACGACGGCAACCAGGGATACCCGGTAAAGACCACCGATGGTGGTAATTCCTGGGTTACGATTCCCGGGTATGATCCGAACCTGGGCCAGGTCTACGGGATCAAAGCGAATTATGACAAGCCCGACCAATTCATCATGGGATATTACGGCGATCTGGTAATTTCAAACAATGGCGGAACCACCTGCACCCTGATCAAACATGCCGCCTACATGGGCGCCGGGATCACCCTGGGCGGGGTGGTCTATGACGGGAACAACATCTACATCGGCACCAACGAAGGAATCTACTATTCCACCAACGGTGGAACCTCGTTCGCCGCCATGACCATGACCGGGATCCCTGCCGGCCAGATAATCTGGAATTTTACCGGGGCAAAAACGGGAAATACCCTGCGGTTTTATTGCATCACCAGCAACAACTCCGGCACCTATGTAGGCCTGATGCCTTGGGATTATTACAACCTCGCCAAGGGAGTCTACTCCATGGACAATGCCTCCGGAAGCTGGACGGCAAAAATGACCGGCATCAATTTTACAACCGATTTCATCATGTACAGCGGGATGGCCCGAAACGATATCAACACAGTTTATCTCGCGGGGAATGACAACGCACTGGGCGCTCCGTTAGTCTATAAGACAACCGATGCCGGGGCAACCTGGGCCAAGGTATTTAAAAGTACAAGCAACCAGAATATAACGACCGGATGGTGCGGGTATGGAGGCGACAAGGTATGGAGCTGGGCAGAAACCTGCTTCGGGATCACCGTAGCCCCGAATAACTCCTCCAAGGCCCTCTTCGGCGATTACTCGCTGATTCACACAACCACCGACGGAGGCACTTCCTGGCATCAGGCCTACGTGGACCAATCGGACCAACATCCTGCCGGGCAATCGACCCCGACAAAAAAAGATTACCATAGTGTTGGGCTGGAAAACACCACCTGCTGGCAGGTTTACTGGACCTCGGCAAGCAACATGTTTGCCGCGTTTTCTGATATCGGCGGCATCCGCAGCAGCGACAGCGGCAATTCATGGGGCTTCAACTACAACGGGTTCTCGGTCAATTCACTTTACAGGATTGCCGGCATACCCGGTGGTACCATCTTTGCCGGGACCTCCCGTGTTCACGACATGTACGAGAGTACACGACTCCGTGATGCCCAGCTCGATGTTTCTGATGCAACAGGGAATGTCTATTATTCAACCGATGGCGGGTCAAACTGGTCACTGGTGCACGCTTTCGGGCACCCCGTATTCTGGATTGCAACCGATCCAGGCAATCCGAACCGCATGTATGCCAGCGTAGTCCACTATGGTGGCGGCGGTACGTCAAGCCAGGGCGGCATCTGGATGACCAGCAACCTCAACGCACTGGCCGCCTCAACCTGGGTTCACTTGGCCCAGCCGCCGCGCACCGAAGGGCATCCTGCGTCTATCCAGGTGCTGAATGACGGCAAGATGGTTTGCACCTTCTCGGGAAGGATCAATACATCAGGCGCTTTTACCGCGAGTTCCGGGGTATTCGTATACGATCCGGCTGCAGCTGCCTGGACCGATGTAAGCGCCCCTGGCATGCATTACTGGACCAAAGATATCATAATCGACCCTGCTGATGCCAGCCAGAATACCTGGTATGCTGGGGTATTCAGCGGCTGGGGCGGCGCTCCGAACGGACTGGGCGGGCTTTACAGGACCACCAACCGGGGGGCTTCCTGGATCAGGCTAACAGGCACCCAGTTTGACCGCGTGACCTCCCTGACCTTTAACCCGCAAAAACTGTCGCAGGCTTATCTTACCACCGAAACGCAGGGATTGTGGGTAAGCCAGAATATCAATGCAACCACCCCTACGTGGAGCCTTGTCGAAAGTTACCCGTTCCGCCAGCCTGAAAGGGTATACTTCAACCCTTTCAATACCAGCGAAATGTGGGTGTCAAGCTTCGGTAACAGTATGAAAATGGGGTCAATGAATGCTACAGGAATTCCTGAACCTGTAGCGGGAACAACAGATATTTCGGTTTACCCGAACCCTTTCGGTGATGAACTGAGGATCAGCCTTCCAAACCCGGGTACCACCTTTGAAGTCATCGACATGCATGGAATTTGCGTTAAGAAGGGAATCGCTGAGGAAGCACAAACCCGGATCAGTACCTCCGGCTGGAAAAGCGGGGTGTATTTTATCCGGATTGCCGGAAAAACGGTCAAGGCTGTGAAATTCTGAGCGATCCCGGTTGTTGGCTGGAAGAAGAAACTCATGCCTGATTAAGGGCGGGCAGAAAGCATCGCTGAAACGGCCCGGGTTATTCCTTCCGCATCGAACCCGCATTCGTGGTGGAGTTCTGCGACCGATCCCTGTTCAACAAAGTGATCGGGAATTCCCAGGCGGGTTACCTTGGAGGCATAGCCGTGATCGGCCATGAATTCGAGCACGGCTGAACCCATGCCGCCCATCACCGATCCATCCTCGACGGTAATCACTTTGCTGAATTTGCAAAAAACGGCATGCAACATCTCCTCATCCAGTGGTTTCAGGAAACGGAGGTCGTAATGGGCCACTGACCATCCTGCTGTTTCAAGCGTCGTGCAGGCCTCAACAGCATAATTTCCCACATGGCCCAGGGTGAGTATGGCGGCATCTTTCCCATCGCGGATCTGCCTCCCCTTCCCTATTTCAAGGCGCGCCATGGGTGTCTTCCATTTGGGCATGACCCCGCGTCCTTTCGGGTAACGGATGGCGAAAGGCCCCATGTTCTTCAACTGGGCCGTGAACATCATGTTCCTGAGTTCCTCTTCATTCATCGGCGACGACACCGTGATATTCGGGATGCACCGCAGGTAGGCAAGGTCATAGGCGCCATGATGGGTGGCCCCGTCTTCACCAACCAGGCCGCCCCGGTCGAGGCAAAACACTACATTTAGATTCTGAAGGGCAACATCGTGGATAAGCTGGTCATACCCGCGCTGCATAAAGGAGGAGTAAATGTTACAGAAGGGAATATATCCCGAAGCAGCCATACCGGCACTGAACGTCACGGCATGCTGTTCGGCAATCCCGACGTCGAAGGTGCGATCGGGCATTTTTACCATCATGAGGTTCAGTGAACATCCTGTTGACATGGCCGGCGTGATCCCTACAATCTTCGCATTCTCTTCGGCAAGTTCAATGATGGTGCGGCCGAAAACAGTCTGGTATTTTGGCGCCAGTCCCTGGCATTTATCCTCCTTGATGGTACCGGTGGTCTTGTCGAAAACACCGGGAGCATGGTACACCGTCTGATCCTTCTCCGCCTTTTCGAATCCTTTCCCCTTTACCGTGTGGATGTGCAGCAGTTTCGGCCCCTTGATGTCGTTCATGTCTCTCAGCAGCTTCACAAGGCGGATTACATCATTTCCATCTACCGGTCCGAAATACCTGAAGTTGAAGGCTTCAAAGAGGTTCCCGCTTCGGAGCAGGGTGGTTTTCACCGCGTTTCCCAATTGCTTGACGATAGCGCGGGAATTTTTCCCGTATTTAGTGCCACCTCCCATCACCAGCCAGATTTTGTCACGTACCTTGTTGTATGTTTTGGAAGTGACAATATCCGCCAGATAATCTTTGATCGCCCCCACATTTTTATCGATGGCGATCTGGTTATCGTTTAGGATGACCATCAGGTTTGCATTTGAAACGCCGGCATTGTTAAGCGCCTCCATGGCCATTCCGCCTGTCATCGCGCCATCGCCGATCACGGCCACATGGTGCCGTTCATTTTCACCGCTCAGTTTGGCGGCGACGGCCATGCCAAGAGCCGCCGAAATTGACGTGGATGAGTGCCCCACCCCAAAAGCATCATATTCGCTTTCCGACATCTTTGGGAATCCGCTGATCCCACGGTAGGTGCGGATCGATGCAAACCGTTCCTTCCTGCCGGTAAGTATCTTGTGCGCGTAAGCCTGGTGCCCTACATCCCAGATTATCTTATCGGAAGGGGTGTCATAAACATACTGGAGGGCAACAGCTAGTTCTACAGCCCCCAGGCTGGCGCCCAGGTGGCCTGGATTGACCGACATCACCTCAATGATGAACTGCCGGATCTCGGCGCATAACTTAGGAAGTTCGTCCAGTTTAAGTTTCCTGAGGTCTGACGGGAAGTTGATGTTTGTTAACAAGGGACCGGTAAGCGGAGTCATCTTTGTTTGTTTATAGTAAGCCAAGTTCCAGGAGGGCAGATTCTGAAAGCATGTCCTTATCCCAGGGAGGTTCAAAGGTGAGTTCCACCCTGACACCGCCGACTCCCTCAACCAGCTTCACTGCATCACGCACCTGGTCAGGCATGTCTTCTGCCACCGGGCAATTAGGTGAAGTAAGCGTCATCAGGATGTCAACATCGCTGGTTTCTTCATCGATCTTCAGGTTGTAAATCAACCCAAGGTCGTATACATTTACGGGAATTTCCGGATCAAAAACCGACCTGATGGCTGCAATGACCTTTGCTTCAAAGGGACTGTGGTGTATTTGTTTGCTGGATTCCACGGTTTGTTTTTTTTTACAAAGATACGTTTATTCTTTTTAGGGAGTAACCACCGGCACCCTGAAAAGATTGTAGGCAGGGAACCAAAACAGCTTAAAAAACCGGCAGTGCAGGCTCCGGCAAATCATGGGACCCGCCGGTCGGCTGCTTGACTAATTCCCAAAAATGATCGGACTGTTTACATCGCAGATTGGCGGACACGGGCTCGTTTTCGGCGAATCTGTATTGATAACGCTGCTTTTAACATCATCCAGGCCGGAACCATCGACCCCGACCACGATGCCGATGTTTTTGCCATTGCCATCCTTCCCAAAATAGATCCTGAACCCGGCAAGTGCCGGATTTTCTACTGAAATGCTGTTCATGGCCGTCAGAGCCGCCTTATCAATATTTAAACCTTTGATAACCTGGTTGTAAGGAACAGCGTTTGCCATGTAATTGGTAAAATAGGTATGAGCCTGTGTCGTGGTGATCGATATCAGACTGGAGGCCTGGCCGGGTGATGCCGGTGAATTGGTAAAAGACAAAAAGCAGATGATCGAAATTCCGAATACTGTTCCGGTTAAGAATCCCATGACAGAAAAAATATATTTGTTGGTTTTCATATGTTTTTATTTAGAATTATATTAAATAAAGATTAATTTCGCTCAAAGATAACTATTTATGAATTGCCACATGACTATTCACAAAAAAAAGAGTTCTGAAAAAAAAGCATGACCGCATCTGACCTCAAATATCTTAAATAAATCCCTGGAAAAAATGAAGCTATACAAAGTAATCATAACCAGCTGTTTGTATTTCACCCTCATGCTCGCATTCCCGGTTGCGGATTTGTACTGCCAGGTTGATCCGCTGGCGGTTCCTGTGAAATTATGGAAAGAGATAAAAGCCTCGGGCAACGACAGTATAAAGATTGAACGACTATCCGCATTGGCATGGTATTACAGCGATTGCATGGATGACCATATGCGTGCCGACAGTGTGAGCGAACTGGCCGTTGCGATAGCGGAAGAGAGCCATCTTCCTGAACTTCTTATGCTTGCGTGCAACCGCTACGTCGAATCAAACGACCTGCGGGAAAACTTCCGGAAAGCGCTGCGCTATGCCATGAGGGCGGAACAGGTTGCCGGGGTCATGAATGCCCCCCTGGCAAGCTACCGGACGAGTAAAAACCTTGCATCGGTGTACCTGTCAGGTTACCTTTACGATAAAGCGCTGGAATACAACTACAAGGCCCTCTCCATTGCAAACACCACCGATAATTTTGTGCTTAAGGCTGAAAGCTTCCTTGATATCGGGTTAAGCCTGGAAGGAAAAAACCAGAAGATTGAAGCCTTCAGAAATTATATTACAGCAAGCAACCTGGCAGAAAAGGAGAAGAACAGCGCGCTTTTACAAAAGTGTTATGGCAGGTTATCAAACTTTTACAATTTCAATAAGTTGTACAATAAAGCGACCCGTTACAAATTAATGCAGCGGGAGCTCATCCTCAGGAAAGTCCCGGCTGATTCAACTTCACTGATGTGGATCGAATACGACCTGCAGGTCATCGATATCAATTCGAACAACAACCGTTTGAATGAAAAGGAGATGCTGAATGTTCTCGGGTTTGCAGCGCGAAATCATAATCAGCGTTTGCTGAACTACGAAATTGCGCTTTACCGCACCCACCTGATCGACGCCAACAAGATCGGGCTACTCAAAGATCTATATTACAGCAGGTTTCCCGGCGAATGGGCTAAGCTGGCATCGGTCAATCCAGGGTTACTTTACCGGCTGAAGGCATTTTTTTGCGAGGAGGCCCATCAACAGGACTCCGCCCTCGTTTACTTCACAAAGGCCGAACAGGTCCTTGAAAACGACCCGAACAAGGTCCTTCAGTCAAAATTCTACAACCGGTACGGTGAGTTCCTTTTACGCCATGGCTTCAAGGAAAAAGCCCTGGACAAATTCATCCGGTCGTTTCAGATGGCTGAAAAAGCCTCCTATCTCGAGTACATGGTTATTACTTCGGGGCAACTCGATTCTCTTTATGCCGCCACCGGCGATTACCGGAATGCCTACCAATATTCTGTCATGAACAAGATCCTGGCCGACAGCATTAACAACATGTCGAAGCAGGATCAGATCCTGGTAATGGAAATAGATCATGAAACCCGCCAGCGGGAAAGGCTTGCAGAACAGGAAAAACAAGTAACCATCCGCCGGCATGACCTTCAGTACACCGCCATTACCATCGGCATCCTCTCGGTGTTCATCCTGCTGATCATGCTCGGGAGTTTAAAGGTCCCTGAGTGGATCATCCGCATGCTGGGCTTCTTTTCCTTCATTTTTCTTTTTGAATTTGTCATCCTGCTTGCCGATCACAAGATCCATGAACTCACAGAAGGGGAACCATGGAAGGTGCTGCTCATCAAAATCTTTCTGATCGCCATCCTGCTCCCGCTGCACCACGGCATCGAAAAGATGGTGATTAACTACCTGCTCAGCCATAAACTCATTAACCTGGAAAATTTTTCATTCATAAGGAGGTTTCGGGAGAAGGTTGGGAGGATGGGAAGGAAAGGGGTGAACGGGTGAACGGGTGGACAGGTGGGCAGGTGGGCAGGTGGACAGGTGGGCAGGTGGACAGGTGGGCAGGTGGACAAGTGGGCAGGTGGACAGGTGGGCAGACGGATCTGTGAGTTAATTAATGTAAATTTGTTTGTATATACAATTTATTTATTAATTTTGCAGGATGAAAGAAGTAGGCAGTCCGTATTGTAAATGTCTGTATTATTCTTCGAACGCGCTGGCACGGGTTATGACGAAGATGGCTGAAGCGTGTTTTGAATCGTGCGGTTTGTCTCCCAGTTACGCGTTTGTGGTGATGACCGTGAACAAGAACCCGGGATTGCACACAGGTGAATTAGCTGAAATGATGATGCTTACTCCTTCAACCATCACGCGTCTGCTTGAAAAACTGGAAGCCCGGGAACTGGTAAAAAGGGTAAAGGAAGGAAGGAATACCCTGGTATTTCCAACCCGGAGTTCAGTGGAACTGAATGAAAGAATCCTGCTGGGATGGCAGGAGTTGTACAAACGGATTGCAGCTTCAACCTTGAGTGAGGATGCAGAAAGACTGACTGCCGGGATATACCAGGCTGCTGTTTCACTCTCGGGGAAATGATTTATTATTTATTTTATTGTATGTACAAATTATAATTTCACGTCTATGAACATAAGGACATTCAGGTCGCCTGTTTCAAGACGAGGGAATAACAATCATCATTAAACAGTCAAAATTAAAACAAGAAACAATGAAAACAAGAATTGGAATTTTAGGTTCAGGCGTTGTTGCCCAAGTGCTTGGGAGCGGGTTCCTGAAACATGGTTATGAAGTCATGATGGGTACACGCGACACATCGAAGCTTTCGGAATGGCAAAAATCGGGTGGAGGTCTTGTCGGCAGTTTCAGCGAAGCAGCCGCATTTGGCGCTATCGTGGTACTGGCTGTAAAAGGTACGACGGCAGCCGCTGCCCTCTCAATGGCCGGCGCTGAGAACCTGACCGGCAAGGTGGTCATCGACACAACCAACCCGATAGCAGATCTTCCCCCGGTTAATGGCGTTCTGCAATATTTCAGCAGGTTGGATTCCTCGCAAATGGAACAACTCCAGGGTGAGTTCCCGTCGGCAAGGTTTGTTAAAGCCTTCAACAGCGTAGGAAATGCTTTTATGATCAACCCCGATTTCAACGGCATCAAGCCTTCGATGTTCATTTGCGGCAATGACGCCGATGCAAAGAGCCAGGTTGCCGCCATCCTCGACCAGTTTGGCTGGGAAACCGAAGATATGGGCGCCGTGGAAGCAGCCAGGGCCATCGAACCGCTGTGCATGTTATGGTGTATCCCGGGCTTTCTCAGGAACGAATGGATGCATGCCTTCAAAGTGCTGAAAAAATAAAACGGCAACCTGCGGTCACGCAATTAAGCGACCAGGGCCACCCGTTTCCCCGTTTACCCGTTCACCCGTTTACCGTTCACTTTTTTATTAACCCTATCAATTAAAACCAACCAACAACCATGAAAACATACGTAATAACCGGGGCAACCGGACATACCGGAAAACCCATAGCGCTTGGCCTGCTTGAAAGTGGCCACAACGTTCGTATCATCAGCCGCAGTGCTGAGAAAGCAAAGGAATTAACCGATAAAGGAGCCGAGTTGTTCACGGGCGACACCAGCGATGCTGATCTCTTAAAGAAAGCCTTCGCCGGGGCCGATGCCGTGTACGCGATGATCCCCATGGATACTGCTACACCCGATTATACTGAATTGCAGATTGAACATGCCACGGCAATCGGCGCTGCGATTAAGGAAACCGGTGTAAAATACCTCGTCATGCTTAGCAGTGTAGGCGCACACCTGGCTGAAGGTGCCGGCGTAGTGCAGGGATTGCAGAAAGCAGAAGTTATCTTCAACAGCATCGACGGATTGAATACCCTGTACCTGAGGGCTGGATACTTCATGGAAAACACCCTAATGCAAGTCGGGGCAATAAAATTCATGGGAGCAATGGCCACACCGGTTGCAGGTGATCTTGCAATTCCCATGGTTGCGACCCGCGATATTGCCTCGGCCGCCCTTCGCTACCTGCTCGATCTGAATTTTACCGGCAAAAACGTCGATTATGTATTGGGACAACGTGATGTTTCCTACAACGAGATTGCTACCCTTTTTGGCGCTGCGATCGGAAAACCTGACCTGAAGTATTTTACCGCCAGTTTTGAAGAAGGCAGACAGGCGATGCTTCACGCCGGCATGGGCGAGAGCGTAGTGAACAAATTACTGGAATTTATCAGGAGTATGAATGAAGGACGGGTGCTCGGCGATGCAAAGAGAACCCCTGCAAACACAACCCCGACAAGCATAGAGGATTTCTCACACGTTTTTAAAGCTGTTTTCGAAATGTAATCAGCCACCAGGCACACCATCAGGCAGGCAGACAGAGAGGCTCATTCATTTAGCATGAGACACACTCGGGTTTGCCTGCCTTTTTTATTGATTACCAGCAGTTCCGGCACCCTTCATCTGAAACACCGTGGCATAAAGCTTCATCTGCCTGATCATGCTGCCCAGCCCATTGCTGCGGGTTGGTGAAAGATGTTCCTTCAGCCCGACCTGGTCGATGAATTCAAGCCGTGCATTCATGATGTCTTCTGGCAGCTGACCTGATAAGACACGAATCAGCATATTCACGATCCCCTTGGTGATGATCGCGTCGCTGTCGCCATGATAATAGACCAGCCCATCTTTCATGTAAGCATGAAGCCACACCTTTGACTGGCATCCGGAAATGAGATACTGGTCCTCCCTATACTGCTCTTCAACGATAGGCAGGGACTTGCCCAGTTCAATAAGATAGTTGTACTTATCCATCCAGTCGTCGAACATGGCAAACTCACTGGTGATCTGGGATTCTATTTCTGAAATGGTCATGTGGCGGGGTTTGTGTGCAAAGGTAAGGAAAAAGGGTGAACGGGTAGACAGGCGGACAAGTGGGCAAGTGGACAGGTGGACAGGTGGACAGGTGGAAAACATAGGAATCGCCTAATTTTGGTTTTGGATTTTATTTTCCAGGGCTTTCATGAGGTTGCATAGCTGGACTGTGATTAACTTTATTTTCTCCCTTAAATTCTCGAAGTTTTCGGGAGTCATATAATCCAGATGAGTTGAAATTGTTAACAATGTCTCAAGTTCTGAAAGGCTTCCATAGGAAACTCTTAAAAAATATCTGAATTCCTTTGAAGTTCGTCTTGCCGAACCTTCGCTGATATTGGCCGGAATCGAGACTGCCGCCCTTCTGATCTGACTGGTTAGTCCAAATATTTCTGTTTTTGGAAAACTGCCGGTTATCCGGTACATCTCGTATACCAAATCCATACTGCCTTTCCAAACATTAAGATCCCTGTGCGTTTTCATAATTTCTCACTTGCTTTTATTAATAATACAGATCCAACCAGGTCTTTCTAAATTTCTATGCTTAATCAGGAAATCAAGAAAAGGTAACTCAATAAACAACAAAACTTGTTAACAATTTTTCCACAAACCTCTATCCCCTGCCCACCTGTCCATAAATGTTAAAATATGTTAAATAATAGTACCATGCATAACACAGTACCAAGTAATGCACTATCTTTGCCGCATGAATACAGAAAATCAAAATGCCCAGATGCGCAAAGGAGTCCTTGAACTCTGTATCCTGGCCATCATCGCACAGCAGGACGCGTATGCTTCCGACATTATTATCAGGCTCAAGGAAGCCAGACTGATCGTTGTCGAAGGGACATTGTACCCCTTGCTGACACGGTTGAAAAACGACGGCCTCACGGTGTATCGCTGGGAGGAGTCAAAATCGGGACCACCACGCAAATACCACCAGATAACTGCGACGGGAATGCAGGCTTTGGCAGAGTTGAAAGCCGACTGGCAGGAGCTTGTCGTCTCGGTGGATAAAATTATCGGAATCACCAACAATCAATCATAACAGGACTACCATGAAAAAAACAGTAATGATAAATCTTGGCGGTATCGTTTTTCACATCGATGAAGATGCATACGCCCTTCTCAACCACTACCTTGAAAACCTGAAAAAACATTTCAGCAAACAGGAAGGGGCGCAGGATATCCTGAACGACATCGAATCGCGCATTGCCGAGATCCTGACCGAAAAACGGCCTGAAACAAAACAGGTGATCACGGCGGAAGACGTTGATGAAGTGATCGCCATCATGGGAAACCCGGTTGAGATTGAACAGGAGGAGAATACGAAAAAGCCGCAGGACGCTGGTGAAAACCTGAAAGGAGACAAGCGGTTTTTCCGCAATCCCGACGCTAAGGTGATCGCTGGGGTCTGTTCAGGCATCGGCGCCTGGTTTCACCTCGACCCGGTTTGGGTAAGGCTGATATTCGTGTTGTTCCTGCTCGCAGGCGGGTCAGGGATCCTGGTCTACCTGGTGCTCTGGATCGTGATCCCTGAAGCGCAAACCACGAGCGACAAGCTTGAGATGCGGGGCGAAAAGGTCAATATCCGTAATATCGACCGTTCGATCAGGGCGGAGGTTTCGGAACTGGGAGCCAGGGTTGGCCACATGGCCAGCGAATCGGCAGCAACCCTCAGGCGTGCCGGTTCCGGATCGGGCGTCTTCTTCGAAGGTGTCGGGAAAGGAATTGTGCAACTGCTATCCTACTTCTGGACCGGCCTGGTTTTCCTGACCGGCATCACCCTGGCCCTGGCCGGGCTGGGTTTGCTCCTCATCCTGCTGACCTATGTTTTCGGTTGGTCCGACCGGATGTTCTGGGACGCCGAGTTCTCGGTACTCTCGCTGCCCAAACTGGCAAACCTGACGATCGGGTGCAGCATGCCGGTGATATATCTGCAACTGGTACTGACCACGGTGGTGGGGATACCGGCATTCATGATATTCTACAACGGGTTGAGGATGGTTTTCCGGTTCAACCGTATAAAGCATCTCGGTTTCACCATGTTCAACATCTGGATTGTCGGGATCTTCTTAATGGCATGGACTGGCATGAGAATTTACAACCTCTATAAATTCACGGAAGAGAAACAAATTGAGATCGCCCTGGAGAAACCGGGTTCCGACACCCTGAATATCAACCTGATGGCCGATGATCCCGGGTTGAAATACCTCCGCAATGAGAAACTCCTGTTGGTTGACGACCAGAAAGCCATCCTGACCGGCGATCATGAAATCCTCCTGGTGCCAGGGATCCGTTTCGAGGAGACATCCGACAGCCTGTTTTCAGTGACCCAGTTTACCCTGGCCCGCGGAAAAACGCGTATGGAAGCCCGTCAGCACATGGCAGCCATCCGTTTCCAGTCGGCCGCGATGGGGACCTCGCTGAAACTCGGTCCCTATGCACGTCTGCAGAAAGAAGAGTGCTGGCGGGGCGAGTCAGTCAACCTGCTCATCCATGTTCCAAAGGGAAAATTCGTCCGCTTCGACCAGCAATTTCATGACCTGAAGCCCGACTGGTATTACATGATGAATTCCTCCGAAGAATCCATATTCAAAATGACGGAAAACGGCGTGGAGTTGACAACTTCCGCCAGCGATTCCATCAGCAGTCCTGCCGATACGGTGAAGTAAGGACCCTTGGTTTCAGGAGAACATCTCTCTTACTTTCCTGATGGCGATCACAAGCTGATCGATCTCCTCCTCCGTATTATAAAATGCAAACGAAGCACGCACCGTGCCGGGGATCTTCATAAAGTCGATCAATGGCATGGCGCAATGGTGGCCGGTTCTGACGGCGACGCCCATCTTATCGATGATCATGCCCGCATCATAGGGATGAACATCCCCGATCAGGAAGGAAACCAGGCTCGCCTTGTGCGCAGCGGTTCCATAAAACCGAACCCCTTCAATCTCCGAAAGCCGGGCAGTGGCATACCTGAGCAACTGGTCTTCGTAAGCAGCAATGTTCTCCATCCCGATCTCCTTCAGGTAAAGAATGGCTGCATGCAATCCCGCAACCCCTTCCACGTTGGGCGTGCCTGCCTCAAATTTATAGGGCAGTTCATTAAAGGTGGTATGGTCAATATAAACATCCCTGATCATCTCACCCCCCAACTGGTAGGGAGGCATCTCCTCGAGATATTTCTCTTTACCGTAAAGTACACCGGTTCCCATGGGGGCGTACATCTTATGTCCTGAAAAGCAATAGAAATCGCAGTCGAGATCCTGCACATCCACGGGCAGGTGCGATATGCCCTGCGCCCCATCGAGCAAAACAGGGATATTGTGAAGATGTGCGAGCGAAATGATCTCCTTCACAGGATTGATGGTGCCCAGCACGTTTGAGACATGCGCAAGGGCGATCAGCCTGGTTTTTTCGCTTATCATCCCGCTGATCTCCGCCAGATCAAGTTCGCCCTGCTCATTGATACCGGCGACCCTGAGAACAGCTCCCCTTTCGCGGCACATCACCTGCCAGGGCACAAAATTTGAATGGTGCTCCATGATGGTGGTGATCACCTCATCCCCCTCCGCCACATATTGCCTGCCAAACGAAGAAGCAACAAGGTTCAACGACTCGGTGGCCCCCTTTGTGAAGATGATCTCGCGGGTATTTTTTGCGTTGATGAAATCCCTGACCTCCCGGCGTGTCTCCTCATAGTCTTCAGTAGCCTTGACGCTCAGGTAATGCACACCCCTGTGGATGTTGCAGTTGTCGTGTTCATAATAACGGGCGATGGCATCAATGACTTGCCTGGGTTTCTGGGTTGAGGCGGCGTTGTCGAAATAGACCAGGGGCCTGTTGTATATCTGCCTTTGAAGGATTGGGAAGTCAGCTCTTATCTTTTCAATGTTGAAAATCATATTCATGAATTTGATCTTAAAAGTACTAAAGTTACGTCTTATGCCGGTTAACCGGCAGGTTCGTCAAGGATAATCCCCATGTTCCTCATCAGGAAGGAGGCATTGAGGTTCCTGCAAACGCCGGGAGAAAGTTTGTAATCGATCTCCATCCGGTCGCCAGTGATCTTGATCTCAAAACAGAGGTTCTTAATATTATCGGGATAATGGTTGACCAGGTCGCCCAGGGCCAGGTCATGCGTGGCAAAAAGCCCCGCCAATTCGTATTTCATGAGCTGTTTGATAAGGGCGATCGACCCGGTTTGCTTGTCCGACGAATTGGTTCCCTTCAGGATCTCATCAAGCAGGATCAGTTTCCTGTGGCCACTTTCAAGTCCGGCTATGATCTCCCTCTGCCGCCTCAGTTCCGCGTAAAAATAGGACTCGCGCCTCGCCAGAGAGTCGTTTGTGCGGATGCTGCTGTGGATTTCGATGGGATAAAACCTGAACTTTTCAGCAAAAACAGGGGCGCCTGCCATGGCCAGCACCATGTTGATGCCAACTGTGCGCAGGAATGTGCTTTTCCCCGACATATTGGCGCCGGTAATGATCCTGAACTGGTTCCAGCCATCGATCTGCAGGTCGTTGGTAACACAGGTTTCCCGCGGAATGAGCGGGTGACCCATCTTTTCTGCAACGAACATGAATTCACCAGCAACCGGCTCCGGATAAATATACTGCGGGTTGTTAAAGGCAAAGGTTCCCAAACACGACAGGGCATCTGTTTCGGCCAGTACGTCAAACCAGCCCGGGACCAGGCTCCTGTATGCTAAGCGCCATCGCTCAACAGCAATAAGTATGTGAATGTTAAACATGAACAGCCCGTTCATGATTACCGCGACAAGAATGTTGAGATTCGAATCCATCATGTTCAGAAGGTCCGAAATCCTTTTGACCGCAAGTCCTGGCCGTTCTCCGGCATCATTTCTGAGCCGGACCTGCAATTTTATATTGTGTTGGCATGTAAACGGAGCTGCTTCCGCCAGGGAAAGCGCCCTGGCATATTTATTCATGATACCAACCTGCGACGTCACCGACCGGTGAACAACCTGGCTTTTCCGGCCATAGGCGAATACGATCAGCATTTGCAGCAGGATCATGATGACCGGCACCTGGTGCGGAAGGAAACCGGTAGCCGAAAGAATAACCGAACTCATCGTTATTAGCGGTAAAACCCAGGATAACACCTTCATGGGCTTCATCCATTTTATCCCTTCCTGCCCGTTGAGCCATTCATCGAGGGTTCCGGGATCACTTGCGGAAGTATCCTGTCCTGCAAAAATAAGCTGTAGCTGCTGCCGGAACTCAATCTGGCCGGCAAATTCCCTGATCGCCTCCTGTCGGGTCAGGATATCGGTGCTGTAGTTGAACGCGTTTCCAAGATAATCGGCAAGCCGGATGGTACCAAATATGGTAGAAGTCCTGTTTAAATACTGGAATAACGATCCTTTTCCAAAAATGTCGAGGTCATGTGTGTAGGGATGGTCCTGGCCGGCAAATTGATTCCCGTCACCGAAGCCGCCGATTTTCCCATCAAGCGCGTTTATTTCCTGTTCATTGATATGAACCAGTTGCTGAAGCAACAGGATCCTTTTTTTAAGATCGCTGTCGTACCAGCCTGCCGCGAGAAATCCTGAGAATGCCGCAAGAGCGATACCCGGGAAAATATACCCGGGAAATTTAAAATATTCGTACAGGGAAATTCCGGTTGCAGCTACCAGGAAGAGTCTAATCCATGGAATCCAGTGGAGCGGTATGCGCAACCGGTCGATTTGCCCTGTGTAACTCCCGATGCGTTGCTGATAGATGGACCTGGGGGAACTTGTTTCCGGACTCATTCAGTATTTCGTTTACAAATATCCTGGCCTGCCTCCCGGCTTTTTCAGATTTTACCCAGGTCAATTTTAAAATCTACCGGGTGTTCCGGCGAACTGCAGTGCAAAACGCACTGCTCGCAAATCTGCAACTCCCCCTGAAGCCGTTTCTTTACCATATCCTCGATACGCTGGCGCAACTGGGGGATGGCGATTTTACTTACGATCTCATCGGCGAAAGCAAACATGAGCAGCATACGGGCAGTCTCCTCCCCGATGCCTCGTTGTCGCAGGTAGAACATCGATTCCTGGTCGAGTTGCCCGGTGGTGGAACCGTGCGAACACTTCACGTCGTCGTTGTAAATTTCAAGGAAGGGTTTTGAGTTTACCCGGGCCGTATCGGTCAGGAGGATATTTTTATTGGACTGGCGGGCATCCGTTTTGGTGGAATTGCGCCGAACCAGCACGTGCCCGTTGAAGATGGCCCGGGCATGTTCATCCAATATCCCCTTAAAGGTTTCATTGCTGGTGCAGTCGGGGCTGGCATGGTCGACAAATACCTGGTTATCGGTATGCTGCTTGCCGTCCATAAGATAAATCCCATAAATGTTGGCATTCCCATGTGGACCGTTGAAAAGCACCCGTATGTTGTTGCGAAGCAATCCGCCGTTCAGCGAAATGTAATGCGACTCCAGGCTGGCAGAGGCTTCGAGGTTGAAACATACCGTACTGACCAGCGTGCTGTTGTTATTCAGATTCTGGAGTTTGTAATGTTCCAGCAGGGCGTGTTCGCCGACATGGATTTCAGTGACAATATTCGAAAAGCTGGCCTGGTGGTTGTATGAATCGTCACAATGAACGAGTGATAACTTGGCATTGGCGCCCACCACGATCAGGTTTCTCGATTGCAGAAAGAGGTTCCTGTCGTCGTGGATTACATTGATCAACTGCACCGGCCGGGGGCTTTTTACATCATCGGGGACATAAATGAACACGCCGTCCTGGGCAAAAGCCGTGTTCAGGGCGGTAAAACCGTCGATTGCATCGTTGGCAACCGTGCCATAATATTTTTCAACCAGGGCAGGGTATTTTTTTCTTGCTTCAGCCAGGCTGCCCATGATAATCCCATTCCCCAGTTCCATCAGGGGTACATCCTTTGAAACATACCATCCATTGAGCTGGCCGATGATGGCGGTATCAAGATGCGGGATGTTGCAGCGAAAAACCTTCTGCACATCCACCTCTGCGGCAGGCTGAAGGTGATAGTCATAACCACGGGAAAAACTTTCCTGCAGGTCGGTAAGGCGCCATGACTCCAGGCTGGTGTCGGGAAAACCCAGTTTTGAAAACGATGCAAAGGCCTTTTCCCTTATGGCCGAAAGTACGGCGGTATCATCCCTGAAAAGCAACCGGCGGTTTTTTTCAAACAGGTCAGTAAGCCGTTTGGGTGTGATGGTTTCTTGAATATTGGTTAACATTGAAACTATTTTTGCCTCATTCTTGTTCTTTCTTAATCCAGTCGTAGCCCTTTTCTTCGAGTTCGAGCGCCAGTTCCTTGCCTCCCGACTTCACAATCTTTCCCTGGAAAAGCACGTGTACAAAGTCGGGAACAATATAGTCGAGCAGGCGCTGGTAGTGGGTGATCACCACGAAGGCATTGTCGGGACGGCGCAGTTTGTTCACGCCGTTGGCGACAATACGCAGGGCATCGATGTCGAGACCTGAATCGGTCTCATCCAGGATGGCAAGGGTTGGTTCAAGCATGGCCATCTGGAAGATTTCATTCTTCTTCTTTTCGCCCCCCGAGAACCCCTCATTGACCGACCGGTTGGTGAGGTTCGAGGTAATTTCGACCAGCCTCTTCCGCTCTTCCATCATACGCAGGAATTCACCTGCCGGGAGCTGATCAAGCCCCTTGAATTTGCGGATTTCATTCACTGCGGTTCTCATGAAATTGGTGATGCTCACCCCGGGGATCTCAACCGGGTACTGGAATCCCAGGAAAATACCTTCACGGGCACGATCCTCGATGGATAGCTTTTGCAAGTCCTTCCCCTGGTAGAGAATCTCTCCCCCGGTAACATCAAAAACTTCGCGACCGGCAATAACGGAAGCCAGGGTGCTTTTCCCGGTGCCGTTCGGCCCCATGATAGCATGCACCTCTCCCTTGTTCACCTCGAGGTTGACCCCCCTGAGAATTTCCTTACCATTGATCCCGGCATGCAGGTTTTTAATACTCAGTAACATAATTAAAAATTAAAAATTAAAAATTAAAAACCATTCACCCCACCCATTGCCTTCATTGTTTGCATTGTTTGCATTGTTTGCATTGTCTGCATTGTCTGCATTATTTTTGTTACCCTACGCTTCCCTCCAGGCTGATCGACAGCAACTTCTGCGCTTCCACAGCAAATTCCATTGGCAGTTGTTTCAAAACCTCCTTCGCGTAGCCGTTCACGATAAGCCCGATGGCGCTTTCAGCCGAAATGCCGCGTTGCTGGCAATAGAACAGCTGATCTTCCGATATTTTAGAGGTGGTGGCTTCGTGTTCGACGATCGAAGATTTGTTGTCGACCTGGATGTAGGGATAGGTATGAGCGCCGCACCTGGCGCCCAGCAGGAGTGAATCGCACTGGCTGTAGTTGCGCGAATTCAAGGCATTTTTTGAAATGCGTACCAGGCCACGGTAGGAGTTGTTGCTGTTACCGGCCGAAATCCCTTTTGAAATGATGGTACTCCGCGTGTTCTTCCCCAGGTGCATCATTTTGGTTCCGGTGTCGGCCTGCTGGTAATTGTTGGTCACGGCAACCGAGTAGAACTCCCCTACCGAGTTATCGCCCAGAAGGATGCAACTCGGGTATTTCCAGGTGATCGCCGAACCGGTTTCCACCTGGGTCCAGCTGATCTTGGAGTTGCTGCCTTTGCAAATCCCCCGTTTGGTCACGAAGTTATAAATGCCGCCCAGCCCGTTCTTATCGCCGGGGTACCAGTTTTGCACCGTAGAATATTTCACCTCGGCATCTTTCATGGCCACGATCTCCACGATGGCTGCATGCAGCTGGTTTTCATCACGCTGCGGCGCGGTGCAACCCTCCATGTAGCTCACGTAGGCGCCCTCTTCAGCCACAATGAGCGTGCGCTCAAACTGGCCTGTATTTGCGGCATTGATGCGGAAATAGGTGGAAAGTTCCATGGGGCAGCGCACGCCTTTCGGGATAAAGCAAAAGGATCCGTCGCTGAATACCGCCGAATTGAGCGCGGCAAAATAATTGTCAGTGTATGGCACCACCGATCCCATGTATTGCCTTACGAGGTCGGGATGGTTCTGAACAGCCTCGCTGAACGAACAAAAGATGATCCCGTGTTTTGAGAGCGTTTCAGAGAAGGTCGTTTTGACAGAGACACTGTCAATAACCGCATCTACTGCAACACTGGTCACACCGGCGAGCTTCTTCTGCTCATCCAGAGAAATCCCTAGTTTGTTGAAGGTAGCCAGCAACTCGGGATCTACTTCGTCGAGGCTCGAAACCTCTTTCTTTTTCTTCGGTGCCGCATAAAAAATGATCTCCTGGAAGTTAATGGGTGCTATATTCAGGTGGGCCCATTTCGGCTGCGTCATGGTAAGCCAGTGACGATAAGCCTTCAGCCTGAACTCAAGCATGAAATCAGGTTCATTTTTTTTTGCAGATATATATCGGATGGTCGATTCTGAAAGTCCTGTGGGAGCAAATTCCGTATCGATATCCGTGACAAAGCCGTACTTGTAATCCCCCTGGGTCACCTCATCCAGGATCTTGTTTGCTTCGGATTCCATTAATCAGAAATTTAAGACAAAATTAGTCATTTTTCATGCCGCAGCAAGCGGTCTGACAAATTGACCAGCAAAGATACAATAATTTAGGTATTTGAATGCCTGATTCGGGGAATCGAGGAAACGAGGTAGCGAAATAGCGAGGTAGCGAAATGGTGAAATGGTGAAATGGCGGATTTTAGCGGATTTTTTCGATTTCGCCGGGATGGGACAGGTTGGGAGGGATTCCTGCGGGGAAGCGGGCAAACATTTTTAACTGGAGATAGCTGATCTCATCGCTGGAGTATTTATATGCATTCTGGCCGCCCGCAGCAACCCCAAGGGTTACGGCGAGGTTGACCGGGGCCGTAATGACCAGGAAGGCGCCATGGCTTACAGTGACGGCCAGGAAAACCGGCACTGTCCACCAGTAATTTCTTGCCCGTGCGTATCGCAGGGAAAAACTGTTAACATCGGCAACGGGAACTTTTTTAACCACTTCCTGATTGCCTGAATCAGTGAGAACAATCAGCGTCGTGGTGTCGACGGCAAGCAGTTCCCCATGAACACCGCCCCCATGAATCCGGCTGATGTTAATAAATGAACCGTACTGGTTTACATCAATTTCACCAGATTGCGGGAGGTACCTTGGCGATGAACAGCCGAACACGATGAACACACCAAGGATCATGGCTGGAAAGAATATGGTTTTCATCCTTTTGGTTTATATGACATGATGAATATGGATCGCCGGGCAACCCCTGTTTTACCGGGTTTTAACCGGATTACCGGAATCATGGTAAGAAAACATCAGGGGGTCGATGCGTGAATTCCAGAAAATCGGCTCCATCTGGCTTTCATACTTTTTATAGGCTTTTGTTTCTGACTTCAGGTACACTCCGGGGTTCCTGATCATTTGCCCGAGTGCCTGCAGATTCTTGTCCTTGATCCAGTGGGCTCTCATCCATTCAAGGTAATAGCCTTTGGCATATAGGAATAGTTCATAATCCCGGTTTTTTTCAGGAAGGGTGAAGTTGAACTTGTACATGCTTCCGGGCATGGAAACAAGATACCGGTGGGGGTCGCTGATGCATGCAAGCGCCCCGGGGTCGGAGGTGCCCTTGTTAAGGATCTGATCCGGGGTGAGTTCAACCGGGGTGACTTTTTTCTTAATGTCGGCCAGGGCAAAATAATCGAGCCGCCACAGGCCCTTGTTCATCACGAGTTTGATTTTTACGGTTTTCTTTGAAAGGTTGCCTTTCAGGGGCATCATCTGGTGATTGACTGCAATGGGGCCCGTTTCATACCAGCCGCCCTGGAAATCCCAGGCGTTACCGGTGTCATTCCACTGGTAAACATCGATATCTCCCAGTTGCTTATAGAGTGATGAAAGGCTTTCTTTTGTCGGGTGGTGACGTTCAATATCAGCAAAAATATCGCCAACCTGGTCGCCCATGTACCCTATCGCGCTGTAGACCAAATACGTGGTCATCAAAGTTTGTCTGAAACCGGCAATGAGCCCGAGTTTCTGGGAATCCTCCACATGATCGAAGGTCAGATAAATAGTTTCCCTTGCAACCAGATTGTTGTCATCGGCCAGGCTGAATCGTTCCAGTTTGTCATCCTTATTCAGCAGCCCGGTGATGTCGCCCTCCTGCCCAACCGCCCTGCTGAGGTTTATCGCAGGGCCACAAAGATAAAATTCATCCTGCCGGGTATGGTAAACACGCTCATCCTGGTTGCGCGGGTACGCCAGTAATTTCACATCATTGACGCAATGGGTTTCAAGTGCCTCATTTTTCATGGTTATGGCAAATGTATTTCCGGAAACAGGCTTGTTGTTCAAGGCATCAATATCGCCATATTCCATCGAGGGGGAGATTGCATTTGAAAAACCCTCCGCATCAGCATACTGGAAGTTGTCGTGTTCATTGATGTAAAATGTGGGGCATGACCCAAAACATGCCTTTGGCACAGTAATACAGATGACCCCGACAACGACATCGAGCCCTGCCAGGATTCCCAGCGTGGCGATTCGGCCTGCCTCGGGGTTTTCTATTTTTGTGTTGGTCTAATAAATTGCCACGCTGTCGGCCACGACCGTTAACGGGCCGTTGAATTTCTCCTGCCTGTTAAAATCATACCGGAGACCGTTGCCGGTGATGATGTTCCTGAGCGTATCCACTTTCCACGAATCATACAGGATCAGCACATCGCCGTTCTTCAGATGGGCCTTTAAAAAAGGTTTTGTTTCCAGATTTTTGGTCTCATGGAGCAACCTGTTGGCATCGGCATAATTTGAACGGAAATAGTAGGTTTTACAAGCCTGTACGCCAATAACCGTTACAATGACCGCCAAACCATACCAAAAAAATTTCCTTAACCTGGTTTTCATACGTTTCATCTTAAAAACGAGAACTATTTCCCGATGGGGATCAGGTATCCTGCCGAGATTCCGAAATTCCTGGTATCATGGGTTTTATATCCCGACGGTTTTGTTGTTGGTTGAGACAGATCCATCAGGCCAAGATCAAACCTCAGGTTTAAAAAGAGATTGCCGGGTCCGGCTTTGGCCCCCCCTCCAAGGTCAAAACACAACCCGGTGTCGAACCTTCTGAAGTCTCCTTTGCCAAAGGTCAGGTTTATACTTCCCGACGAGGGGTTGATTGCCACAACCTTGCCGTTGAGCGCATAACCCATGTAGGGTCCGGCTCCGCCAAAAAGGGTGATGTTCCCGAACGTGTGAGAGACCTCCACCAGGATTGGCAGGGTGATGTAGTTAAGATAGATTTTGAACTTTGCCGACGAGGTTGTTCCTGAATAGACCTCCCCTTTTTGCTGAAACAGGACCTCTGTCTTGATGCCGATCAAATCCCCGAACATATATTTCATGATAAATCCGCCCTGTACCATTACGTTAGGCGAGCGTTTGATACTGCCGCCACCGGATTCAAAATTTGAGATGTTGGAAAGCCCGGCACCTGCTTTTGCACCAAGCGACAGGTGTTGTGCCGAGGTTTTGACCGGGCTGGTTAACATTGCCAATCCCAGCGCGATACCGAAAATCAAGATTGCTTTCATTGTTTCTTTTTTTGGTGAATATCAAGCGACAGAACAAAAGTAGCATGGTCCGGCCGCAGAATTTAACTGACTAACGCATGATCTTTGCGTCGTTCCGTGAAATTAATAAATAATTGCAGATAAAAGCAGCATTTCATAGAATTAGATGCTTATTATCCTGTTCAGCCGCATAAACTGAGCTTAAAAACTGACAAATACTAAAGATACTCAACCGATTTGCATTTTCTGCAAATAAAATCGGTCAGATATACGTGATATGAGTTCCCCATGAACATTGTTTTTCTACCACTGAGGCACTAAGTGCACTCAGATTCACTAAGATGTTTCACTTTAGCATTTTTTTCTCAGTGTTTCTTCGTGTTCTCCGTGCCTTGGTGGTTTTTTTCCCTTCGCAGGTTGTTTTCAGTATGGTCCCCGGCATCATTGTTATTAATCACTTCGAAAAAAAGATGATTCATGTGTTAATTTGAATTAATTTAGTACGATAGAAAATGAAGCGTATTTTGCCAGGAATTTTTACTAAATAACGTTGTATGGAAATATCAGGAAAGGTTATCAATATTTTGCCCTTGCAATCGGGCAACGGGAAAAACGGCACCTGGAAAAAACAGGATTTTGTCATAGAAACTATGGCCCAGATCCCCCGGAAGGTGTGTTTTTCACTGTGGGGCGACAAAATCGATCAGTACAGCCTGAAGGAAGGAGATGATGCAGAAGTCTCTTTTGATCTCGAAAGCCGTGAATATAATGGCCGGTGGTACACCGAAGCCAAAGCATGGAAGGTTGTTAAGAAAGGGCCCGCACAATCGGCTCCGCCCGAGGAGGAACCCCTGCCCGGTTATTACGAGATGCCGGCGGAAGACGGATTGCCTTTTTAAGGACCGCCTGCTTTTTGTCACACAACTGCTGCTGAAAACCATTGGTTTTATGAGCGATATCAAAGATGCCGGAGGACATGGAGCAATCATGCCGGACACCGTAAGGATGCCGGCTTTTATGGAATTTGTGCCAGCCCTGATCGTTGTCAGGGACCATGAATCAAGAATCGTTTTTGCCAACCGGAAAACCTGGCAGCTTTTTCCCGTAGATGACTGGATGGGCAAAAATCCCCATGAGTTGTTTTTACCCGCAATAGCAGATCAGATCACTGAAAAAGACCGGGAAACACTGGTCACAGGATTTACGACGTATGAGGAAACATGGGAGGACAAAGAGGGGCATCAGCATACTTTTTTAACAGAAAATTTCAGAATCGACATCCCGGGCGGAACGCCTTTACTTGGCTCGGTCATCACCGACATCACCAACCAGGGGTATGCGGAGGAGAAACTGCAGATCGAAGAACGGTACAAGGCCCTGATCGAGCATGCACCCGATGGAATCGTGATGGTAAGCAGGGAAGGAAAATTTACCTATGCCAGCCCGCCGGCGTCGCGCATGTTCGGTTATGACCAGGCAGAGCTTGTGCTCTGCCCTCCGGAATCGCTTACCCATCCTGACGACCTGCCCATGGTATTTGATACGCTCAGCAACCTTATGGCGAATGCTGCCCTGGTACCCACGATTCAATACCGTTTCAGACATAAAAACGGAAATTGGTATTGGATTGAGAGTACATTCAGCAACCTGCTGGAGATACCAGGCATACAGGCCATTGTCATCAATTTCAGAGACATCTCCGACCGGAAGGATGCCGAGGATAAACTGCGCGAAAGCGAATCCAGGGCCCGGGAAAGCGACCGGCTGAAATCTGCGTTCCTGGCCAACATGAGCCATGAGATCCGAACACCCATGAATGCCATTGTAGGGTTTGCCGAGATGCTTTCAGACCCTGGCCTTACAGCCGACGAACGCAGCAAATTCACAGCCATCATTCAATCCCGTTCCGATGACCTGATGCACATCATCAACGACCTGCTGGAGATCTCCAGGATTGAATCGGGCAATGTCATTGTAAGCAAGACCCGGGTGGTTGGAAATGAGATCCTGGAAGAACTGGAAACCGTATTCAGGGAACGTGTGAAACGAAGTAAAAATCCAGGCCTTTCCCTGAAACTGGAAAAATCGCTCCCCGACGCCGGATCAGCGATTTTCACCGATGTCTACATCCTGAAACAGGTTTTTTCCAATCTCCTTGAGAATGCCATAAAATACACCCATTCAGGGTTAATTACTTTTGGGTATCTCCCGCCCGGGAACGGGATCATTACTTTCTACGTAAAGGATACCGGCATTGGCATTTCCGCTGAAAATCAATTGATTATTTTTGAAAATTTCAGGCAGGCCGAAATTGAAAACCCGCATCAATACAGTGGTACCGGTTTGGGCCTGGCTATTTGCAAAGGGTCGCTCGCCCAGGTTGGTGGCACAATATGGGTCGAATCGGCTTTGGGAAAAGGCAGCGTCTTCTATTTCACCCTTCCGTTTGATCTCCGGGAAACCGCAGCCATCTGGCCGCCGGTTCCTGTCCGGCCGGCAATGCAACCTCCGCTGCCGGGAAGTCAGTTTTGCTGGGCAGGTAAAAAACTGCTCATCGTGGAAGATGAGCCGGCCAACATGGAATTCCTGATGATCATCCTGAAACGCACCTTTATAGGGATCACCCCCGTCGAAAGCGGGGCATCGTTGCGTAAACTCTATCATGACCTGGACCAGTTCAACCTCGTTCTGCTTGATGTCAGGCTACCCGATGCCAATGGCTGGGAACTTGCCGGGGAGATAAAGAAGATCAGGCCCGAACTGCCTGTTATCGCTCAAACAGCCTACGCCATGTCAGCCGACCTGCAAAAAAGCCTGGCAGCCGGTTGCGACAACTATATCTCAAAACCCATCGGGAAAAATCAACTGTTAAACATGATGGCAGAATACCTGGGGGAATAACGGGGTCTTGCCGGTTTTTTCTTCGGACTTATTGAAAAGAGGGATAAAATAAGCTACCTTTACAAGATAAAGCAGTGTTAGGGCAGAAAAGACCTGCTCCCTTTATTTTTCGCTTTGAAAATTCGGCATAAACCCGGCAAATCAAACCCATGAAAAAAGATAACCCTTCGGAACATACCGAACTTCGTAAGAAAGCAGAAGCCCGCCTTGAAAGCAAACCAACAGGTTCCAATGCTCATTTATCTGAATTTGAATCGCTCAAACTCATTCACGAACTGGAAGTCCACCAGATTGAACTTGAAATGCAGAATGACGAACTCATCCTTGCCGAAACAAGCGCGAGAGAGGCTGCCGAAAAATATTCGGCATTGTACGATTTTGCCCCGCTGGGCTATTTCACCCTGTCAAATACCGGTGAAATTACCGAACTGAATCTCTGTGCCTACCAGATGATCGGCAAAAACCGTTCCCGGCTGAAAAACAGTTCTTTCGGTTTTTTCGTTTCCCATGATTCAAAACCTGCTTACGCCCAGTTCTTTGATCAAATCTGGGAAACAAAGATCCGGGTATCATGCGATGTCACCCTGGTAACGGAAGGCAACATCCCGATGCATGTTCACCTCTCGGGTATTGCTGCCGAAAACGGGAAACAATGCCTCCTGAGCGCTGTTGACATCACCGGGCGCAGGCAGGCTGAGGTGAGGCTCCAGGATTCTGAAAAAAAGTACCGGAACCTGGTTGAAAATGCCATCATTGGTATTTACGCGACAAACTGGGAAGGCGACCTCCTGTTCGCCAACCAGGCCATGTGCAGAATGCTCGAATACCGGGCAATTGAGGACCTGCTGAACTCTGAATCAAGATACAGGGATATTTCAGAACGGGATACCCTGGTAAAAACACTGAAAAAATCGAACCGGGTTTTCAACTACGAAATTGAACTGATCACCAAAACCGGCACACCAATCAATGTCCTGGTCAACTCTTTTGTATCAGGAGAAACCATCGTTGGAATGATGATGGATATTACCGAAAGGAAACTTGCAGAAACCGAGCTTCATAAAAAAATGGAGGAGTTGCAGCGGTTTCACAACATCACGGTTGGCCGTGAACTTTCCATGATCGAATTGAAGAAGGAGGTGAATGAACTTCTGAAACAATCGGGCCATGAAGAAAAATACCACGTAGCCTGATGAACGACCATAGCAGTCATATCGTCAAAAACCTCATGCAAACCCATGGCATCGACGTCACCCGTTATGATGATTCATTCCTCGAAACCTCCCTTCAGAAAAGAGCCGGGGATACACTTTGCAGATCGACCGACGCCTATTGCGTCCTTTTGGATCAAAACCACCAGGAAAGACAGGTTTTTTTTGAGTCGCTGCGCATCAGCTACAGCGCATTTTTCCGCAACTCGCTTACATACTCGGTACTGGAACACATCATACTGCCATCGCTGTTACTTCAAAAGAGAACCCCGAAACCCAGAGAACTCAGGATATGGTCGGCAGCCTGTGCAACCGGTCAGGAACCATACAGTATAGCCATGTTGCTGGAAGAACTTAACAGCAACTCAGGTCAGAAATCCGCTTATCGTATCTTCGCCACCGATCACAACGAGGCGCAGGTGAAGGAGGCCCAAAAGGGCCAGTTCACGGCCGAAGCGCTGAATAACCTGAATCTGAGGCAACTCAGGCAATGGTTCACCCGGGTGGGAGACATTTATTCGGTGAGGCCGGCACTGAAAAAAAATATTGCTTTTTCAGTGTACGACTTGTTCGATATGAATTCAGGCGCTCCACCGTCAAGCATTTTCGGCGATTTTGACCTGGTGGTATGTGCCAACCTGTTGTTTTATTACAAGCCTGCTTACAGGACAATAATCCTGGAAAAAACAGCAAAATGCCTTGCCCCGGGAGGGTATCTTATCGCCGGCGAAGCCGAACGGGATATTTTAACACGAAACAACTACCGGGAAGTTTTTCCCCAGTCGGCAATTTTTCAAAGCCGGGGCAATGAAAAACCCTGAACCATCCATATCTGTAAAGAAAACATTATGACCCTGAAGAACCTGAAAATCGGAACACAACTCATGCTGGGTTACACGATATTGCTTGTTTTTGTCGTGATCCTGGGCGTGGTCGCCTACATACAGGTCGACAAGATCCAGCAACAGACCGATACCCTGTACAACCATCCTTTTAAGGTTCAGCGGGCGGTGGGATGGTTGCGGTTTGATGTTATGGCCATCCAGCGCGACATGAAAGACCTGGTGATCGTTGCCGATGAATCAGGGACTGCCCGCAACCTGGCGCAGATCGAGACACTCACCTCAAATGCCTTCGGGCAGATTGAAATTCTCAAAACCCAATATCTCGGGCCCCGCGCAGATGTTGATTCCGTCGAGCAGGGGTTTTTTGCCTGGAATTCAATGCATAACGAAACCATCCGGATGCTGCGCGGCGGAAATACGGCTGAAGCGGCCGCAAGGATGAGGGCTGACAGTATCGCGGCAAACCAGTTCAGGACCATGCTTGACGCGGTTAAGAAAATTGACAGTTTCTCGGAAAAAAAAGCTGAGGTGCTGTTTACCATTTCCAACGACCTGAACGACTCCCTGAACAGGCAGGTGTTGCTTCTTATCATTGGCATTTTCCTCCTTTCCGTCATCATCAGTACTGTTATTTTCCGAAACATTCGCACGCCGGTAATCGAAATTACCGGGGCAGCAAACCGTTTCCAAAACGACGATATGGGCGCCCGCTCACCCTACGAATCGAAAAATGAACTGGGTGCCTTGTCAGCTTCGTTCAACACACTGGCAGAAAGTATCCAGTTAACAACCGAATTAAAAGAAAAAGTTGCTGACCTTGCCGGGCTCATGCTGAGCGAATATGATGTGAAAAAATTCTTCCAGGCAACGCTTAACGCGCTGGCAACGCATACCGGTTCGCAAATGGCCGCAATATACCTGCTGAGCGACGACAAAAAAACCTTTTACCATTTTGAATCAACCGGCCTTGACGACCAGGCCAGGCTTTCGTTTGCAGCCGACAGCTATGAAGGCGAATTCGGGACAGTGCTTCACTCCCGGAAAGTCCATCACCTGAAAAACATTACGGAAGGCACCCGCTTTGTATTCAACACCGTGGGCGGCAAGTTTATCCCGCGCGAGATTATCACCCTGCCCATTATTGCCGATAACGAAGTAGTGGCCATCATTTCACTGGCGAGTGTTGGAATTTACACTAACCCGTCAATCGAGTTGATTGACAGCATTCTTATCACATTAAGTACCCGGGTTGAGGGAATCCTGGCTTTCCACAAGATCAAAGGGTTTTCTGAGGCGCTGGAGAACCAGAACCGCGAACTTGAGGCACAGAAAACAGAACTGGCTGCGCAATCGGCAGAACTGATCATGCAGAATACGGAACTGGAAATGCAGAAAAAACAGCTGGATGAAGCCAGCCGGCTCAAGACCAACTTTTTATCCAACATGAGCCATGAACTGCGAACACCGTTGAATTCGGTGATTGCGCTCACAGGCGTCCTCAACCGCCGCCTGGCCAACCAGATCCCGTCGGAAGAATACAGCTATCTCAGTGTGATCGAGCGAAACGGGAAACACCTGCTCAACCTGATCAACGACATCCTCGATATATCCCGCATCGAAGCGGGTCGTGAAGAGGTTGAAATAACAAAATTCAATCCCGGGAATTTAGTTGCCGAAGTGATCACCATGATCCATCCCCAGGCTACTGAGAAAGCCATAGAATTGAAACAGGAAGGAAGCGATCCCACACTGTTTATCAACAGCGATGCCGACAAATGCAGGCACATCCTGCAAAACCTGGTTGGCAACGCGGTGAAGTTCACCGGGAAAGGCAGCGTGGTGATCAGCACCCGCAACGACGACCATTGTGTTGTGTTTACGGTAACCGACACCGGTATTGGCATTTCAGCAAATCATTTACCCCATATCTTTGATGAATTCAGGCAAGCCGATGGCAGCACCTCGCGCAGGTATGGCGGCACCGGGCTCGGGCTTGCCATTGCAAAAAAATATGCCAACCTGCTGGGTGGCACCATTGTGGTTAAAAGCACTCCGGGAAAAGGTTCTGAATTTGCGTTAACCCTGCCGCTGTATTACGCTGCCGAAAACAGGATAACCGAACCGGCGGCATCAGCCGGCTATTTCACAAGGTTGCAGAAACATCCCGGGGAAGCGGAAAGTCCATCCGGGAAAACCATCCTGTTGGTTGAAGACAGCGAACCGGCGATCATCCAGATCAGGGATATTCTTGAAGACAGCGGGCATGAACTGCTCATCGCACACGACGGCAGCGAAGCGCTCGGTATCATCAGCCACACCATTCCCGATGCCATGATCCTCGACCTGATGATGCCCGGCATTGATGGTTTCGACGTGCTGAAAACGATCCGCGAAGCTGAACCTACGGCTGGCATACCTGTACTGATCCTGACGGCAAAACACATCACCCGGGAAGAACTTCAGTTTTTAAAACGGAACAACATTCACCAGCTGATCCAGAAGGGTGATGTCAACCGGATTGAATTGCTCCGGGCTGTCGACTCGATGGTTATTCAGGGCCAACCGGGCCAGGCGGTTCCGAAAACAGAAATTCAACCAATCGAAGGCAAACCTGTTATCCTGGTTGTTGAAGACAATGCCGACAACATGCTCACGGTAAAAGAATTGCTGTCCGACAGGTATACGGTGGTGGAAGCCGTCGACGGCAACGATGGCATTATCATGGCCGGGAAACACAAGCCGAACCTCATCCTGATGGATATTGAACTGCCCGGCATGGATGGCATTGCCGCATTCAGGGCGATCAGGAACAACCCTGAATTACAAAAGATACCGGTTCTCGCGCTTACGGCCAGCGCCATGGTCTCCGACCGCGAAACCATTCTTTCGCACGGGTTTGACGGTTACCTGGCAAAACCCATCGACGAGCATTTGTTTTTCGACACCATCAATAAGACACTTTATGGAAAATAGCCCGTTGAAAGTACTGGCCATCGATGACAACCAGGATAACCTTGTCACACTCAAGGCACTGATAAGAGAAGCATTCCCCAATGCAGTTGTCATTACCGCGCAGAGCGGTCAAAAAGGGCTCGATCTGGCTGCAGCGGAAAATCCGGATGTAATCCTGCTCGACATTGTGATGCCCGGGATGGACGGTTTTGAGGTGTGCAAAAATTTGAAGGCCAACCATATCCTTTGCGATATTCCTGTTGTTTTCATTACAGCCATCAAAGGCGACAAGGAGGGTCGCATACGTGCCCTGGAGTCGGGAGCAGAAGCCTTTCTTGCCAAGCCCATCGACGAGAGCGAACTCACAGCCCAGATCCGTGCCATGGCCAAAATAAAAAACGCAAACAGCAGGAAGCATGCTGAAAAGGATCGGCTTGCCGCCCTGGTATCCGAGCAAACCATTGCCCTGCAGGAGACAAATATTGCAACCCTGAACCTGCTGGAAGACCTCCAGCGTGAAAATGAATCGCGAAGAAGAAGCGAAGCAGCGCTGACGATTTCTGAAACCCGCTACCGCCGCCTGTTCGAAACCGCCAAAGACGGGATTCTCATCCTCGACGGAGAAACCGGCAAAATTATGGATGTGAATCCTTTTCTGATCAAGATGCTCGGATACTCGCATGAAGAGTTTATTGAAAAGGAGGTCTGGGAGATCGGGCTTTTCAGGGATATTATCCCCAACCATGACAAGTTCCTGGAGTTGCAGCAAAAGGAGTATGTGCGGTACGAAGATCTTCCGCTTGAAACGGCTGACGGACGAAGGATAGAGGTTGAATTTATCAGCAATGTGTACACCGTCGATCGTCAAAAAGTAATCCAATGCAATATCCGCGACATTTCTGCCCGAAAACAGGCTGAAAAACAGGTTAAACTGCTGAGCAGGGCTGTTGAACAAAGCCCGGTATCCATAGTGATCACCGACAAGGAAGGCAATATTGAATATGCCAATCCCAAATTTAGAGAAATAACCGGTTATACAACCAATGAACTGAACTCAAACAATCCGCGTATTTTACAATCGGGAGAGCATTCAAAAGACTTTTACGCCGACCTCTGGGATACCATCCTGTCGGGCAGGGAATGGCACGGAGAGTTCCATAATAAGAAAAAGAATGGGGATTCATACTGGGAAGATGCCATCATCTCTTCCATTGTTGACCATGATGGGAGGATTTCCTGGTTTGTGGGCGTTAAACTCGATATCACCGAAAAGCGGAACATGATGACCGACCTGGTCGCCGCCAAGGAGAAGGCCGAAGAGAGCGACCGGCTGAAATCAGCCTTTCTCGCCAACATGAGCCATGAGATCAGGACGCCGATGAACGGCATCCTGGGTTTTGCGGGGTTGCTCAAAGAACCAGGCCTGTCGGGGGAGGAACAGCAAAAATACATCCGCATCATCGAAAAAAGCGGGGCGCGGATGCTGAACATCATCAACGACATTGTGAGTATCTCGAAAATTGAATCGGGGCAGATGGATGTAGCTATTTCAGAAACAAATGTCAACGATCAGCTCGAATTTCTCTATACATTTTTCAGGCCCGAAACTCAACAGAAGGGAATCGTGCTTTTCTGTCAAAAGTCTTTGCCTGCCAGCGAAGTGATCATCAATACCGACCGTGAGAAACTTTACGCCATCCTTACGAATATCATTAAAAATGCCATAAAATTCAGTGACCGGGGAACCATTGATTTCGGGTATACGCTACAACCGGCCGGTTCGGCAGGCTCAGCGATGTTGGAATTTTATGTAAAAGACACCGGCATTGGGATTCCAAAGTCAAGGCAGGAAGCCATTTTTGACCGGTTTGTGCAGGCCGATATCGGCGACAGGCGGGCGTTCCAGGGAGCCGGGCTGGGATTGTCAATCTCAAAGGCTTACGTGGAGATGCTGGGCGGCACAATCCGCGTTGACAGCGAAGAAGGAAAAGGTTCATGTTTTTATTTTACCATTCCCTACCGCAGGAACATCATCGAAAATAAACCGACCTTGAACCCTGTTGCGGATCCGGTTTTAGAAAAGCTAATGAAAAAACTGAAAATCCTGGTGGCGGAGGATGATGAAACTTCCGAAAACCTCATGGCTATCAACATCAAGATGTTTGGCAGGGAAATTCTATCGGCAGCAACCGGGGCTGAAGCAGTGGAAACCTGCCGTGCCAACCCCGATATCGACCTGGTGCTGATGGATTTGAAAATGCCGGTTCTTGACGGGTACGAAGCAACCAGGCAGATCAGGCAATTCAACACCGGGGTGGTCATTGTCGCCCAGACTGCCTATGCGCTTCCAGGCGACAGGGTCAAAGCAATCGATGCCGGGTGCAACGAATATCTTGCCAAACCAATTAACAAGGATGATTTAATGAACCTGATCAACCGTTTTTTTCAACCTGTGGATCTATCAAAATAATTGCCGATGAACCAAATTTTTACGATTTATTCCGTTCTTTTCATTGCAACAGCCCTGTTATCGTTTTTTGTGGCGTTCCTGGCATGGCAGCGCCGGTTAGTGAAAGGGGCGCAGGAACTCGCCCTGCTCACCATTGCAGCAGGCTTTTGGGCTTTCTGGATTATTTTCGAAACGGCTTCACCCACGATGGCCGGAAAGATATTCTGGGCCAAACTCGAATACTTCGGTGCCGTTTCGACACCCATCTTCTACCTGATCTTCGTCTTCCGCTTTACCGGCAAAGACAAATTCATAACACGGAAATTCATCCTGTCGCTGTTCACCATTCCTGCCATTACCCTGGCGCTTGCCATAACCAACGAATACCATCACCTTGTCTGGTCGGGGTTTTCAGCCATTTCACCAAATTCGAACATGATGGAATTCCATCACGGCATCTGGTTCTGGTTTGGTTATATGGGCTATAACTACCTGATATTGCTGATGGCGACCATATTTCTTTTCAACTTCATCATTCGCCACACCCGAACATTTTTTTTCCAGGCCTGGGTCGTGTTTATGGCAGGCCTGTGTCCATGGGCTGCCAGCATTGTTTATCTGGCAGGGATCAATCCCGTTCCGGGGCTCGACCTGGTGCCGGTAAGCATGATTCTGAGCGCCACGCTGCTTTTTTATGCTATCCTATACAGCCGGTTCCTCGACCTGGCTCCCATTGCCCGGGAAACCCTGGTTGAAACATTACCCGACGGCATCCTTGCACTTGATGCGAATAACAGGATCCAGGACATCAATGAGGCCGCGATTTCATGCCTTGGCATCATGAGTAAACACATCATCGGTCTTCCTGCAGGTTCAGCCGAGGTTGCCAACCCAACCCTGCTTAACGCATCCATTAACCAGTCGCAGGTCGATCAGATTGAGATCACCACGGGAAGCATGGTTAAAACCTTCAGAATCATAAAACAGCCGATAAAAACCCAGCCGGGGAGCCGTTTGGTTGTTATCCGCGACATATCCGACCAGGTTGCCCGGCAGAAGGAGATCCGCGACGGCGAACAACGCTATCGCAGCATGGTTACCATGTTCAGGCTGATGGCCGACAACATGCCCGACCTGATCTGGGCCAAAGACCTGGATAAGAACTTCATTTTCACCAATAAGGCGGTTTGCGAAAAACTTATCTCCGCGGTCAGTACGGATGAACCTGTGGGAAAATCAGACATGTTTTTCGCTGAACGAGAACGAAAGAAATATCCGGAAGATCCCCACTGGTATACTTTCGGGGAGCTGTGCCAGGATTCTGACCAGGTTGTGATCAATTCACAGAAACCCGAACGGTTCGATGAATACGGCAATGTAAAAGGGAAATTCCTTTTCCTGGATGTTCGCAAGGCACCGATCATGAATGAGAACGGCGTAATGATCGGCGTGGTGGGAAGCGCACGCGATGTAACCCTGCAGAAAAAAACGGAGACCGAGATATCGCGGAAAGACAAACTGCTGGATTCTATTGCCAAAGCAACCGCCCTGCTGGTTCATGGCGAGAATTTTGATGAAAGCATCAGCGGGGCCCTCGAGATTATAGGGAAAGGCACCGAGGCAAACAGGGTTTATATCTTCACAAACCACACGGATTCTGAAACACAACAGCCATTGATGAGCCAGAGTCATGAATGGACCGACGGATCGGCAGAACCCCAGATCAACAACCCCAATCTGCAGAATGTTCCTTATGCCATGCTCGATGAACGCCTTTACCCGGCGCTCGCCTCAGGTGCCGTACTGATGGGGATCGTCAGCCATTTTCCCCTTCCTGGCAGGGCCATGCTTGAGTCGCAGGGAATAAAATCAATCCTGATCACGCCGGTCCTTATCGATAAAACACTTTGGGGGTTCATCGGATTTGATGACTGCACCAAAGAAAGGGAGTGGTCGCCCACCGAGGAAAAGATCCTGGCTGCGGCAGCCAACACGATCGGCGCAGCCTACCTGCGCAAAAAAAACCAGGATGAACTTGTGGCTGCCAAGGAAAAAGCCGAACTCAGCGACCGGCTGAAATCGACCTTCCTGGCCAACATGAGTCACGAGATCAGGACCCCGATGAATGCCATTACCGGGTTTTCAGGCCTGCTCATCGAACCTGACATCAGCGCCGACGACCGTAAACTGTTTGCAAACATCATCCAGTCGCGGAGTGACGACCTGATGCGCATTATCGACGATATCATGGAGATTTCAAGGATTGAGTCGGGCAACGCTACCATTATCAGGGATGAGGTAAATCTGCGGAGCCTCCTCAGTGAAATTGAACTGGTGATTGCCAGGAAAACAGAACGCCTGAACAAATCGCATCTCCCGATCTTCTGTGAATTACCGGCAACCGCGGAGGAGGTACCCTTCATCAGTGACCCCTTCATCATCAAGCAGGTCTTTACCAACCTCCTCGACAATGCCATTAAATTCACGGACGCCGGTATGATACGGTATGGCTACATGCCTCCTGCAAATGAGGTAATTACTTGTTTTGTAGCCGATACCGGCGTTGGGATCACCCCAGAAAACCAGTCCCTGATTTTCGAACATTTCCGCCAGGCCGATATGCAGAACCCGCATCAGTACGGCGGAACAGGGTTGGGCCTCTCCATCTGCAAAGGATCGCTGGCCCTGCTTGGAGGCGACATATGGGTGGAATCCGTTCCCGGAACCGGCAGCACTTTTTACTTTACGCTGCCCTGTATATCTCCCAGGCCTGCCGGCACCCCATCCATTCCTGAACAGCCCAGGGAGGCAGGGGGCGGGCCCGCCAGTGAGGGAGCTCTCCCGCTGGCCGTTCCCGGCAAGAAGATCCTGCTGATTGAAGACGAGGAGACCAATATGAGGCTGCTCACCGCCATTGCCTCCCGAACAGGCGCTGACCTTGTTTGCGCCATTAATGGAAAAGAGGTCAGGCAGCAATATGCCCGGCTTTGCACCTTCAACCTGGTACTGCTTGATATCAGGCTGCCCGACGCCAACGGATGGGATCTTGCGCGGGAAATAAAGGCCTTGTGCCCGGGCTTGCCCGTGATAGCGCAAACTGCCTATGCCATGTCGGGCGACCGTGAAAAGAGTCTGGCCGCAGGTTGCGATGATTATATCCCAAAACCGATCAATAAAGAGCAATTGCTGAAGATGATTGCAAAATACCTGGTTTAACTGAAGAGGTACCTGAATCGATTTTTTTCAATTCGTATCATTTTAAATTATCTTTACCAAACGTTTCCATGTAATCAGACGATAAATCAAAAGCCAGCATTCAATGAACACCCGTAAGCAAAAATCAGCGAAACCCGTTTCAAAAAAACTCTTTACACAGTTCAGTGAAACCCTGTTTCCCATTGTTGGCATCGGCGCTTCTGCAGGGGGGTTGGAGGCACTGGAACAGTTCTTGGGGAATATGCCTGTCGACAGTGGCATGGCCTTCGTGGTAATCCAGCACCTCGACCCTACTCACCCGGGCATTATGCCCGAACTGTTGCAGCGAATCACTGCGATGAAGGTGTTGCAGGCAAGCGACCGGCTTAAGGTAAAACCAGACCATGTTTATGTGATTCCCCCCAACAAGAGCCTTAAGCTGCTTAACGGGTCGCTTTTCCTGTTCGATCCTGTCGAATTGCGTGGCCTGCGGCTGCCTGTCGACATTTTTTTCAGGTCGCTTGCCGACGACATGCACGAGCGGAGCATCGGCATCATCCTCTCGGGGATGGGCTCCGACGGGAGCCTCGGGTTAAAAGCTATCAGGGAACACAACGGCATCGTCCTCATCCAGGAGCCTTCCACAGCCAAATTCGACGGCATGCCCCGCAGCGCCAACGAATCGGTGATTGCCGACATCATCGCACCGGCCGAAGAGCTGCCTGCCAGGCTGATCAGCTTCCTCAGGTTTATCCCTGCGGTAAAAACCGATATTGACATTGACGGCAAAAACAAAAACAACCTCGAAAAAATTGTGATTCTCCTTCGTGAACAATCAGGCCACGATTTTTCACTGTATAAGAAAAACACCCTTTTCCGCCGCATCGAAAGGCGAAAGGGCATCCACCAGATTGAACGCATGCAGGACTATGTTCGTTTCCTGCAGGAAAATCCGAAAGAAGTTGAAATCCTGTTTAAGGAATTGCTGATCGGGGTCACCAGTTTCTTCCGCGACCCCGACGTATGGCAGCGGCTCAGGGAAGAAATCCTGCCGGCGCTTTTCGCAGAATTGCCAGACGGCCATGTGGTGCGAGCCTGGGTAACCGGCTGCTCTACTGGTGAAGAGGCTTATTCGCTGGCCATCGTGCTTAAAGAAATTCTTGAAAAAACCGGCCCGGCAAAAAAGCTGACGGCACAGTTGTTTGCTACGGATCTCGACAACGACGCCATAGAAGTTGCCCGAAAAGGTGTCTTTTCCCCGAACATTTCAGCCGACGTATCGCCAGTACGGTTAAACCGGTTTTTCACACCCGAGCCTGCAGGATACCGGGTAAATAACGCCATCCGCGAAATGGTGGTGTTTGCCACCCAGAACGTGATAAAAGATCCGCCTTTCACCAAAATCGACATGCTGACTTGCCGCAACATGCTGATATACATGGAACCGGAACTGCAAAAAAAGCTTATCGGCCTGTTCCATTACAGCCTCAACCCGGGGGGAATCATGTTGCTGGGCACGGCCGAAACGCTGGGAGGCACCAAGGATGGCTTTGAAGAACTGGATGCTCAGTGCAAAGTCTTTAAACGAAGCATCACCACGTCCATTGTCGAACTCGTTGATTTTCCCAGTTCCTTTACCCATACCCGGAATCAGAAACCCGAAATCAAATCACCGCCAAAGGTTGTTGAAAATATACAGATCCTTGCCGATCAGCTATTACTTCAGCACTTCGCCCCTGCCAGTGTGCTGGTGAACAGCAAAGGCGATATCCTTTACATTACCGGCAGAACCGGGAGGTACCTCGAACCAACAGCAGGCAAGGCAAACTGGAACATTCATGCTATGGCCCGCGAGGGGTTGCGCCAGGAGTTGCCCGGCGCTTTCCGGAAAGCCTTGCAGAGTTTTGACCAGGTTATCCTCAGAAATATCAAAATCGGGACCAACGGCGGCACCCAGTTTATCGATGTTACCTTGCAGCGGATCGAAAAACCCGACATGATCCGGGGGATGGTCATGGTCGTGTTTACGGATGTTGCAACCATTGCCGGGCATGATGCAGCGGAAACGATGACCGGGAAACAAAGGGCAGGCGCCAGGCAAAAGGAACTGGAAATCCAGCTTCAACGCACCAGCGAAGATCTGCAGAGCACCCGTGAGGAGATGCAGACCTCGCAGGAAGAACTGAAATCAACCAACGAAGAACTCCAGTCAACCAACGAAGAACTGCAATCGACCAACGAAGAACTGACCACCTCCAAGGAGGAGATGCAAAGCCTCAACGAAGAACTTCAAACCATCAACCTTGAACTCCAGAGCAAAGTGAACGACTACGTGCGGGCCAACGACGACATGAAAAACCTGCTGAACAGCACCGAGATTGCCACCCTGTTTCTCGATAAGGAGTTGAACATCCGCCGTTATACCGACCAGGTTATCAGGATTGTTAAACTTCGCAATACCGACATCGGCCGACCCTTCACGGAGATTGTCACCGACATTCAATATCCCGGCTTGGAGCACGATGCAAGGCAGGTCATTAAAACCCTGATCCCGGTCGAGATGGCCACGGTCACCAACGACGGAAGGTGGTTTAATGTCAGGATCATGCCCTACCGCACCCTCGACGACCGAATCGATGGCCTGGTCATGACCTTTTCAGACATCACCATCGCCAAAAAACTTGAAATACAGCTGGAGAAAGCCAACGAGGCACTTCGTGAGGCAGCAACGGTCAACAAAATCACGCGCAGCAAACCATCAAAAAAATGATACCATCAGAGAGGGATTCTGACGAGGCCGGCCGGTTGCCATCAGAACAGGAAACAGTGAAGCTTATCCGGCAACTCGAGATCCACCAGGCAGAACTGGAAATGCAGAATGATGAGCTCCGCCATGCCTGGGCTGTTTCGGAAGTTGCCGTAAACAAGTATACCGAATTGTATGATTTCGCACCTTCAGGCTATTTCACCCTTTCACGCGACGGAAAAATCATGGGGTTAAACCTCTGTGGTGCCAATTTGGTTGGGAATGACCGGGTGCGATTAAAAAGCAGCGCCTTTGACCTTTATCTTTCGCAGGATACAAGGGCAGTTTTCAAAATCTTTTTAGAGAACATCTTTGTTAACCGCACGCTGGAAACATGTGAAGTGATCCTGCAACCCGATGGCAAGGCTCCCGTTCATCTTCACCTTTCGGGAATTGTCGCGGAAGGAGGCCAGCAATGCCTGGTGAATGCCATTGACATAACCAACCGGAAAATGGCAGAAGAGGCGTTGCATGAGAGCGAGCGGTTGCTGCGGGAATCACAGCAGGTTGCCCGGCTGGGAAGTTATGTGTGGGATGTATCGGTGAATTTATGGACAAGTTCTAAAATTCTGGACGAGATTTTTGGCATAGATGAACATTACGTTCGTTCATTTGAAGGCTGGACCATGATCATTCATCCCGATTTCCGCGACTCCATGGCCGATTATGTTGTGAATGAGGTGATCGGCCAGCATCATAGATTCGACCGGGAGTACAAGATCGTAAGACAGACGAACGGGCAGGAGTGCTGGGTACACGGGTTGGGACAACTGGTTCTCGACAGCGGGAACCAGCCGGTAAAACTCATTGGAACCATTACCGATATCACCGACCGGAAAAAGGCAGAAGCATTCATACAACTCAGCAACGAGCAGCTCCAGGCTGCAAATGCCGAAAAAGACAAATTCTTCTCCATCATTGCTCACGACCTTCGAAGCCCGTTTAATGCATTTCTGGGGTTAACACGCATCATGGTTGAAGACCTTCCCACACTGACCCTTGACGAGATCCAGCATATTGCACTCACGATGAGGAACTCGGCCAATAACCTTTTCAACCTGCTCGAGAACCTGCTCGACTGGGCCAAAATCCAGCAGGGGATCATCGCTTTCAACCCGGAAACGGTGGAGTTGGCGCAAGTCATAAATGACAGTCTTGTTATGGTCTACGAACAGGCAAAAAACAAGGGCATTGAGATAGCAAGCCCGGTGAATGATGGTTCAACTGTTTATGCAGATGTGAACATACTACAGACCATTATCAGGAATCTTGTTGCCAATGCAGTAAAATTCACGCAAAAAGGAGGTAAAGTCACACTTTCAACCTGGACCAATTCCGTCGGCGGCTGTGAGGTTTCAGTAATTGACAACGGGATCGGGATGACCGGCGACATGGTTGAAAATTTATTCCGAATTGATTTCAAGACCTGCAGGAGGGGCACGGATGGCGAGTCAGGAACCGGTTTGGGCCTGATCATCTGCAGGGATCTGGTAAAAAAACACAATGGGAAATTATGGGTTGAAAGTGAAGACGGTAAAGGCAGTGCTTTCCGGTTTTCGCTGCCTCCCGCACCCCGACAGGAATAAAAAAAATTAAATCAGATAATGAACATACTGATGGGTCAGGTTTGGAGAATATTGATCGTTGTTTTATGCCTGGTTTCCCCTGGTACCGGTTCAGCGATGCATGTCAGTATCGACAGCCTAAAAGTTGAATTGAAAACGGAAATTAACCCCCAGAAAAGATTGTATTTACTGACCAGCCTGGCAGATGAACAGCTTCAGTCGGGCAACAAGGAAGCGCTATTCACTACCGATTCTGCCGTTAAACTTGCGGAATCGCTGCACTTTGAAATCGGGCTTGCACGGGCATTGAACCTCCAGGGAATGGCCTGGAAGATTTGGGGCGACAACCAGAGATCGATCGTTTGCCTGTTCAGGGCACGCAGCATTTATGAACGATTGAACATGCAAAACGAATATGCCGATGTCCTCGCGAATCTGGGCGAAACCAACAGGGCTGCCGGCAACCTCGACAAATCAATGGATTTCCTCAATCAGGCGCTTGCCATTTTCATCAGTACCAACGATACCGCCGGCCTGGCAAAGACCTACGACAGGCTGGCCGCCACATCGTATGAATATTACCTGACTGAATACAACAGATACCAGGATAAACTGAAAGCGGCCGGCGACCGGAAATTTAATTTTTTCAGCGAATACAATGCCAACCCCGTTTTCAAAAAGATGTATGACTGTACGTTGCGATATGCAGCCCTGTCGAAAGCTTGTGCAGATAAGGCAAACATTCCGTCGGTAAAAATTTCGACACAAATTATTACCGGGGCCCTGTATTCAATCACCTACCAGTTTGACAAGGCGCTCAGTATTTACCAGGCAGTACTGAGCGACATCAACAAGTATAATTCGGTCATGAATCGCCCGCTGGCGTTATATAACATCGCCATCCTGAATTACAAGAAAAAGGAGTATCAGAAGGCCCTTGAATATGCCATGGAAAGTTACCGGATTGCAAAAGAGCTGGATATCAAAACGTATATTCTGCTTAATGCAGGTCTTATAGACGAAGTTTATGAGGTGCTGGGCGATTACAAGGAGGCAACCAAATACATGCGGATTTTTTATGTGGGCAGAATCGACTATTACCAGAGGGATATTGACCTCAAGCTGAAAAACATGCAGGCCGAATATACCCTGGAAGCCAAGCAAAGGGAAATTGACCAGCGAAATTCGCAAATGAAGTTTCTTTATGTTTTTTTTATCACCCTTTCGGTGCTGACAACCCTGTTTGTTGTCATCATGTTGATGAAAAACAAGAGAAAAAGAGAGATGAACGAGGAACTGAACAAAAGGAACCAGATCATCTCGAAACAAAACGAAGAACTGGCACTCCTCAATAATGAAAAGGATAAATTCTTTTCAATCATTGCACATGACCTGCGTAGTCCGTTCAATGCATTCCTGGGATTTACGAGGATGATGGCTGAAGACCTTCAAGATTTGAGTCGCGATGAAATTCAGAATATCGCCAGGCTTATGAGAACATCGGCAACCAACCTGTACAGCCTGCTCGACAACCTCCTTGCCTGGTCGCGGTTGCAGCGCGGCCTGATCGCCCTGGCCCCCGAACCGTTCCGGCTGATGCCGAAAATTGCCGAGAGTTTGCTGTCGGTCATAGATTTGGCAGAAAAAAAAGAGATTGAGATCAGCAATGCTGTTCCTGAAAATATGGTGGTTTGCGCCGACTGGATCATGTTTGAATCGATCATCCGCAATATAGCCTCCAATGCCATAAAATTCACCCCCAGGGGTGGTAAAATTATAATTTCCGCAACGGTTCAGCCCGGTAGCCTTGCTGAAATTTCCATCAGGGACAATGGCATTGGAATGAGCAGGGAACTCATTGAAAAACTGTTCCTCCACGATGTCAGGTCAAACCGGAAAGGTACCGAAGACGAACCCAGTACAGGGCTGGGACTTATCATCTGCAAGGACCTCATTGAAAAGCAGGGAGGAAAGTTATGGGTTGTCAGCGAAGAAGGAACCGGGAGTGAATTCCTTTTTACCCTGCCCCTGGCTACCTTATAAGAAAACAATCGACCATGGAAAAACCGGCAGGCAGCATTTTAAATCCCGATACACAGGCTGATCTTCAACAGCAACTTGCCCAAAAAACAGCCTCTATCCTGCTGTTGAAAAAACAAATTGCAACGCAGGAGGAAGAGTTGGAGAAATACCGCAGGGATTTCAGCATCCTTCATACGATCTTTGAAAGCCCGACCAACATCATCATTTTTGCCCTTGACAGGAACTACTGTTACACGGCATTTACACAGTTCCACAAGGAGACCATCAAAAAAATATGGGGTGTTGAAATTCAAATCGGGATGAATATCCTGGATGTGATCACGCTAGAGGAGGACCGGCTTAAAGCAAAGCAGAATTTTGACCGGGCGCTGACTGGCGAATCTTTTATCGTCAATGAAGAATACGGTGATGAATCGCTTTACCGAACCTTCTATGAGAACTTCTACAGTGCAATTAAAGACCCGGACGGAAACGTCGCCGGGGTTTCGGTTTTCGTGGTTGACATTACGAAGCGATCGCAGGCGATCATGGCGCTCAGGGAGAGCGAAGAAAAGTTCAGGCAACTGGTGTGGGACATGCAGGTTGGCGTGCTGTTGCAGGGACCAAATGCCGAAATAATCCTGTGCAATCCCAAAGCATTGGAATTACTCGGGCTGACGGAAGACCAGCTGCTTGGGAAAACCCCGTTCGATCCCGACTGGAACGTGATCCATGAAGATGGCACGTCATTTCCCGGGCCGGAACACCCTGTTCCGCAAGCCATTGCTACCCGGACCCCGGTCAGGAATGTCATTATGGGAGTTCACCGCCCGTCGGAAGGCGACCGCGTATGGCTGATGGTGGATGCCCAGCCCCAGTTGAATAATGATGGTACTGTGAAACAGGTAGTGTGTTCCTTTATTAACATCACCAAGCGCAAACATGCCGAAATGCTGCTCCAGAAGAGCCAGGCAAGCCTCAACACGGCCCAGCATATTGCTCACATTGGAAGCTGGGAATGGGATATCATAACAGAAACCATTCATTGTTCAGAAGAATTGTACAGGATTATCGGAATTGATCCTGAAACATTCGACCACCGCACTGAAACAGTCCGGAAATCAATCCACCCCGACGACCTCGAAAAGCATAATAGTATCCTTGAAGAAAGCATCCGCGGAGGCGAGGTGAAACCATTCGAATACCGCATTATCCGTGAGGGTGGTGAAATCAGGCACCTGCTGGGAACAGGCACTTTTATTTACGATGACAACGGTAAACCCATCAGGGGCGTAGGGACAATCCAGGATATCACAGCGCGCAAACAGGCCGAGGAGGAGATTTACCATAAAAACGAAGAACTGTTGCAGCTCAACGCTGAAAAAGACAGGTTCTTTTCCATCATCGCCCACGACCTGCGCAGCCCGTTCAATGCATTCCTTGGTTTTACACGGTTAATGGTCGATGATTTACCTTCCATGAAACTCGACGAAATACAGAAAATTGCACTATTACTGAGGAAATCGGCCACCAACCTGTACACCCTGCTCGAGAACCTGCTGGAATGGTCACGGTTGCAACGAGGTTTGATTTCGTTTAAGCCTGAATCATTCCTGCTTATGCCGAAAATTAATGCCGGCATGCAACCTGTTCTTGAACCTGCTCTCAAAAAGGGGATCACCATAAGGTATGACATCCCTGAAGACCTGGTGGTTTTTGCCGATCCGAACATGGTCGGATCGGTCATTCGCAACCTGGCATCCAATGCAGTTAAATTTACTTCAAAGAATGGGATGATTACCATCACAGCCAAAGCGGTGACCGGCAACACGGTGGAAATTTCCGTCCGGGATAATGGCATCGGCATGAACGACATGCTGGTAACTAATCTGTTTAAACTCGACCCACAAACAAATCGCCATGGTACAGACAACGAACCCAGCACCGGACTAGGGCTGATCATTTGCAAAGAACTGGTGGAAAAACACAAGGGGACCATCAGGATTGAGAGCGAAGAGGCGAAGGGTAGTACCTTCTATTTTACACTTCCTGCTGCTGAACATCAATAACAGCTTCTTCGGGAAAGGCAGGTTTTAAAATCCACCTGCAGGCGGGAATACTCCGTCAGCCGGATTTTGTGAATTATTGTACATATATCGAAACTAACGCCCTGATGAACAAGGACATGAATTTGCTTAACCTCTCTATACCCGAACTTGTTGATAAGGTAACCGAATTACAGCAAAAGTATGATTCACTGCAGGCAAAATTTGCAAAGGAGTTCGAATGTAAAGAACAGGAAAGGGTGGTCCTGGAAAAACTCATTACCGCTTCAAAAGAATTTCTGCAATCAACGGCTGAAACCCCCGGTTATCATCATATATTGCAACATGTTTTTGAAATTTCGGGGGCTAAATATGGTGCTTTCAATCTTTTTGACGACAATGGTCTTGACTTTACAACCGTGGCCGTGGCAGGGATTAATGAGCATATTAAAAAGGCCCTTCCCATACTTGGTTTCAACCTGGTCAACAAACGCTGGAAACCTGATCCGGTACGGGCTGAAAAAACAAAACAAAATATCATCACGCGTTTCGCATCTCTTCGTGATCTCACAGGCGGCGTTATCCCAAAAAGCGTTGTATACCTGCTTGAACAAACCTTCGGACTGGGAGAGATCGTCATTGTAAAAACTGTGAAGGATCAAAAGGTGCTGGGCGATTTCACCCTGTTGTTCGGTAAAGGAGAAACGCTTTTCAACGAGAAATTCGTTGACCTGTATGCACACCAGGTGGGGATGCTTCTTGAAAGGAATAGCGTAACCAGTTCCCTGAGAATTAGTGAAGCGGTGCACAGTTCGCTGATCTCCAACATATCTGTTGTAACGGGCATTATCGGCTTGGATGGCATGATCAGGTACAAGAGCCCGAATATTGAAAAGTGGTTTGGATGGCAACCGCATGACCTGGTCGGCACCGACGGCTGGCTTACGGTGCACCCCGACGATCTCGACCGGATCCGGCAGGCCTTCCATTCGCTCCTCGGGAAAGAGAACGCGATCACAACCGTGGAGTACCTGTACAAATGCAAAGACTGCACCTACAAACCAATAAAGCTTACTGCAGTCAACCTGATCCACGACCCTGTGATCAATGGTGTATTGATGAATTACCACGATATCACGGAGCGGAAACAGATAGAGACCGTGCAGCAGGAATCTCTCGACCGGTTGCGGAAAATTGCCAGCAGGCTGCCTGGAATGGTATACCAATACCGGCTTTTTCCCGACGGCACCTCGTGCTTTCCTTTCGCAAGCGAATCAATCAGGGAGATATACCGGGTAAACCCTGAGGAGGTTTGCGACGATGCATCAAAAGTCATGGCAAACATTCACCCCGATGACCTTGCAGCTGTAATCAGTTCCGTGCGCGACTCGGCAAACGACTTGTCGCCCTGGCAGCATGAACACCGGGTCAGGTTCGGCGACGGCACCATCCGTTCGCTATATGGAAACGCCATTCCTGAACGAGAGGCAGACGGGTCGGTACTCTGGCACGGATTTATAAGCGACATCACAGGTCGGAAACTGGCTGAAAATGCATTAAAGGAGAGTGAAGCCAAATTTAGGACGCTCTTTCAAACCTCGCCCTCAGGGATCATGGTGTTGGATGAAAACGGCTTCATCCTCGAAGCCAACGGGGTGATTTCGAAAACGACGCTCTATTCCTATGAGGAGTTGATCGGAAGTCATGTTATGAAATTAGCCAGACCGGGGTCGCCAGGCCAGGTTACAGAGAATATCCGGAGAATCCTGGCCGGCGAAATCATGGAACAGGAGGCTGTCAACATCCGAAAAGACGGTTCTTCCTGCATCTTTATGTTGCGGGAAACCGGCATTACCCTGCCTGATGGCCGCCGCGGTATTCTGTCGGTTTCGAACGACATTACGGAGCGGAAACGAACCGAGGAGGAAATTCTGCACAAAAACGAAGAACTGGTCAGGTTAAACGCCGAAAAGGACAAGTTCTTCTCGATCATTGCCCATGACCTGCGAAGCCCCTTCAATGCCTTCCTGGGATTGACCGAGCTCATGGCTGAAGATTTACCTGATCTGACGATGGACGATATCCGGAATTTTGCAGTAACCATGCGAAATTCGGCCGCGAACCTCTACCGGTTGCTTGAAAACCTCCTCGAATGGTCCCTTTTGCAAAGAGGTGTCACCAGGTTCAACGCCGAGTCGTTCGTTTTAAAACCGAAAATCACTGAATTTCTGGCGTTATACCTGGAAACTGCCAGGCAGAAGGAGATACAAATTTACCATGACATCCCGGATGACCTGGAGGTGCTTGCCGACATGCATATGGTTGAAACCATCATCCGGAACCTTGTTTCCAATGCCGTGAAGTTCACGCCAAGGAAAGGTAAGGTCTTTATCTCCGCGAAACCAACCGGTCATGATCTGGCGAAGATATCGGTAAAGGACACGGGAATCGGCATGGACCGGTATACGATCGATAATATTTTTCGTCTGGACGCTCACGTAAATCGCAAAGGTACCGAAGGAGAGCGCAGTACCGGGCTGGGCTTGATTATCTGCAAGGATTTTATTGAACGGCATAACGGAAAACTGGGGATCGAGAGTGAAGTAAACAACGGGAGCACATTTTATTTTTCACTGGCACTGACCAAAAATTAATGGCATAATGAAGAACATGGAAGATTTCATTGAACCGGTTGGACAAGCGACGGAAATACAGTTTGCTGATATTTTTGACATCGCCGAGATCCAGGGTCTGCAGGATTTATTTTCCGACACCCACGGCGTTGCCTCCATCATCACCAGGCCCGACGGTAAGCCGATTACCAGGCCAAGCAACTTCTGCCACCTTTGCGAAGACATCATTCGCAGCACTGAAAAAGGACGCGCAAACTGTTTCAAATCTGATTCCGTTATCGGCAGGCAGCACCCCGGGGGGGCAATATCACAACCCTGCCTTAGCGGCGGTTTGTGGGATGCCGGAGCAAGTATAACCGTGGGAGGAACACATATTGCCAACTGGATGATCGGACAGGTGCGAACCGGTGAAATGGACAAACAACGGATGGTTCAATATGCCGGCGAGATCGGGGCAAACAGCGACGATTTTCTCAAGGCGGCTGATGAAGTCCCCGTGATGCCGGCTGAACAGTTTAACAAAATTTCAAAACTGTTGTTCGTTTTTGCCAACATGCTTTCAGAACAAGCCTACAGCAACCTGCAACTGAAGAAGGTGGTCGCAGAACAGGAAAAGTCGGCTATGCTGTTAAAAGAGACTGAAAAGAACTATACCGATATCTTCCAAACGGTCACTGAAGGAATTGCCCATGCCACCTTAACCGGGGAAATGCTTTTGATTAACAAGGCATTGGAACAAATGCTTGAGGTTTCCAAAGAGGATGTTATCGGGAAAAACTTACCTGACCTTGCCAAATTATTACTTTCAGAATCAAACTGCAACATTGTTCTGCCTCAAATAAGCAACCTTCTCCAGGGGAATGACACGCCCCCTTTTCAACTCGATTTCCGGGACAAAATTCTGGAAATCAAGTGCACATTAAACCGGGAAACAAACCGGCTAACCGGTGTGGTCACTGATATTACCATACGAAGGCAAACAGAGGCAGCCCTTGAAGAAAGCAGGGAGAAATACAGGGGATTAAGCGAAGCAGCTTTTGAATCTATATTCCTTTCTGAAAAAGGCCGGTGTATTGAGCAAAACCTCACAGCAGAGAAGATCTTCGGGTATTCAACAGAAGAAGCACTGGTAAGATACGGAACGGAATGGATTGCCCCTGAATACAGGGAGATGGTGATGAACAACATGCTCAGGGGCTATGAGGAACCTTACGAAGCGGTCGCCCTGAGGAAAGACGGCACCATGTTTCCCTGCATGCTGCGGGGGAAGATGATGTTCTACAAGGGGAAAAATGTAAGGGTAACTTCCCTGACCGACATAACCAGACAAAAAGAGGTGGAACACGTGCTAAGGGAAAGCGAGGAACGATTACGCACACTCATCGAAGCCACGCCCGATGTCATCTGCTTTAAAGATGGCCAGGGCCGATGGCTCATAGCCAACGAGGCGCATGTCGCATTATTTTCATTACAGAATGTCGATTATATCGGCAAGACTGATTTTGAACTTGCAGGGAAAGTTGACCAGGATAATAAACAGGGCTTCTTTTCATGCCATGCATTGGATGAAAAGGCCTGGCAATCCAGGGATGTATTCCGTGCCGAAGAGAACATTGCACGGCATGATGGCACAGTGAGGGCCTTCGACATCATCAAGGTTCCCCTGTTCAATCCCGACGGGGGCAGGAAAGGATTGGTCACGCTTGCCCGTGACATCACAGAACGAAAACAGGCTGAAAAGAAAACAAGGCAACTGTCGCTCGGCATTGAGCAAAGCCCGGTTGCTGTTATCATCACCGACCAGGCGGGAAGGATTGAATATGTAAACCCGAAATTCATTGAAATGACCCGGTACCCTGTAAATAAGGTATATGGAAAGGTCGCACGGATTTTGAATACGGTAAAAAATCCGGGGGAGTTTCATAAGCAGATATGGCAAACGATCGCTTCCGGAAAGGAATGGAAGGGCGATTATATCAGTAAAAAGATAACCGGCGAAGATTACTGGGAATCTGTTTCTATTTCACCCATTCTCGATAACGATGGGAACATTTCCAATTATATCATCCTGATAGAGGATGTGTCCGACAGGAAAAGACTGATCAGCGAACTCACTGCTGCCAAAGAAAAGGCTGAACAGGGCGACCGTCTTAAATCGTCGTTCCTTGCCAACATGAGCCATGAAATCCGCACCCCGATGAATGCCATCAAAGGTTTTGCAGGACTGCTCATCGATCCGGCCATCAGCCTTGAAAACCGGAACCAGTTTGCAGGCATCATCCAGTCAAGGTCGGAAGACCTGATGCGTATCATCGACGATATCCTGGAAATTTCACGCATCGAGTCGGGAAATGCAACCATTCAAAAGGACACAGTAAATTTCAACCGTTTGCTGAAGGACATTGAAACGGCGACACTGCGGAAAACGGCACGACACAATAAATCGCACATAGCAATTACCTGCGACATCCCCCAGGAGTCGGGAGATGTTTTTTTCATCAGTGATCCATTCATCATCAAACAGGTTTTTACCAACCTGCTCGATAATGCCGTTAAATTCACCGACAGCGGGTCGATCCGATACGGTTTTCATCCTCCTGAAAATGGCGTGATCACCTGTTTTGTAGCCGACACGGGTATTGGTATCGCACCTGAAAACCATTCCCTGATCTTTGAACATTTCCGGCAGGCCGAAAAACAGGATCCGAACCTGTATGGCGGCACCGGGCTGGGGCTTTCAATCTGCAAAGGATCGCTGGCCCTGCTTGGCGGTGAAATAAGGGTGGAATCCACCCCGGGCGAGGGCACGGTATTTTATTTTACCCTGCCATACACGCCTCCCCCCCCGGCCAAGGGTGAGGTGAAAAAAGATAAAAGCCCTGATGAGTATAAACAGGAAGCCCCGAAAACAGTCAATCCCTTCAACTGGTCAGGGAAAAAAATCCTGCTCGTGGAGGATGAGGAGACGAATATGAAGTTGCTCACTTTCATCCTCAACCGCACAGGCGCCGAACTGGTATGCGCCTTCAATGGCAATGCAGTAAGGCAATTTTACAACAGCCTCGACATGTTCAGCCTGGTTTTGCTCGACGTCAGGCTCCCGGATGCCAGCGGATGGGATCTTGCTAAAGAGATCAAGGAGCGGAGGCCCGACCTGCCCGTCATTGCACAAACAGCCTACGCCATGGCGAGCGACAAGGAAAAAAGTCATCATGCCGGCTGCAACGGACACATTTCAAAACCGATCAGGAAAGATCAATTACTGCAGGCGATTGCAGCCTTCCTCGACTGATGCATCCCGAAAAATGACAAGTCTCAATGCAGCGTATATTGTCAATTACCGGCTGGCTTATCTTTTAATCGTAATTTTGCACCCGCTGCAGCAACCGTATTGGAAATTCACCTGACCATATTATGTACGAGAAAAAAGATAAAAAACCTTCCGAAACAAAATCGGGGCTTACCTCGCTTGCCGAGCTTGGAGAATTCGGGCTGATAGACCGCCTCACGCGGGATGTCAGGCACTATCATCCCGACACGCTGAAAGGAATCGGCGATGATGCCGCCGTGATTGATGCCGGCGACAAGGTGATCCTCCTTTCAACCGACCTTCTGGTGGAGGGAATTCATTTCGACCTTACCTACATGCCCTTCAAACACCTGGGTTACAAGGCGGCCGTGGTTAACATTTCCGACATCGCCGCCATGAACGGCATCCCCAAGCAAATGACGGTTTCCCTGGCCGTTTCCAGCCGTTTTTCTGCCGAAGCCCTCGACGAGCTTTATGCAGGGGTGGTGATGGCCTGCAATAAATACAAGGTCGACCTGGTCGGGGGCGACACCAGTTCGAATGTCAAAGGACTGATGATCTCGGTTTCCATTATCGGGGAGGCGAAAAAGGAGGATGTCGTCTACCGCAGCGGTGCCATGCCGGGCGACCTGATTTGCGTAACGGGCGACCTGGGCAGCGCCTATATCGGCCTGCTTATCCTCGAACGCGAAAAGTCGGTATTCCAGGTCGATCCGAACATGCAGCCCGAACTGTCGGGTTTTGATTATCAGATCGGGCGGCAGCTCAGACCTGAAGCCCGCACCGATATCCGCAACCTGCTGATCGGGACCGGGGTAAAACCAACCTCCATGATCGATATTTCCGACGGGCTGGCCTCGGAAGTGCTCCACATCTGCAAACAATCCAACACCGGGTGCAGGCTTTTCGAAGCAAAGATCCCCATTGATGAATATACTAAGGAACTGGCGAAGGAATACAAAATTATTCCGAGTGTTGCCGCCCTGAGCGGCGGGGAGGATTATGAACTGCTCTTCACGGTGAAACAGGATGATTATGAAAAGATCAAAGATGTTGCAGGGATCTCCATTATTGGTCATATGACCGCACTCTCCGAGGGAAAGTACATGATCACCCCCGACGGGAAATCTATACCCGTTATTGCCCAGGGATGGGACGGGATGCGGGCCAAGTGAGCCTGAGCCAGCGTCAACCCGTTGATTACGTGTTTACAGCGATTTCAGAACCGTTTCGACCTCCGCAAGCATGGCGTCGCTGAAATCGAGATGTGTGACAAAACGAATGGTCTCCTTATCGATAGGCAATGCATGGATGTCGCGCTCCTGTAACTTCGCCAGGAACGCTCCTGCCCCATGCTGCTTAAGGAGTTTGAAGATTACGATGTTTGTCTCAACCGGGATCACGGTTTCAACAAAAGGAAGGGTCGAAAGCGTATCACCGAGATGCCGGGCCTTGTCGTTATCGCATTGAAGCCGGCCGATGTTGTTTTCCAGTGCATAAATGCCTGCAGCGGCAAGGTATCCTGCCTGGCGCATGCCCCCGCCAAAAGTTTTCCTGACCCGCCTTGCCCTTTTAATGAAGGGTGTGTCGCCAATCAGTAGCGAGCCCACGGGCGCTCCCAGTCCTTTCGACAGACATATTGACACCGAGTCGAACAGCCTCGCGTATTGGCCGGGTTTATCGCCGGTTACCGCCAGTGCGTTGAAAAGTCTGGCGCCGTCAAGGTGCAGTTTCAGTCCATGTTCCCGGCATACGGCCGATATTCCTGCCAGGTTCTCACGGTCGTAGATCGTTCCCCCGCCCTTGTTCATGCTGTTTTCAACCTCGACCAGGGAGGTCACCGGCCGGTGCACATCATCCGGGTTGATGTGGCTTTCCACCACCGGGGCCGTTATTTGTCCCCGCGGGCCATCGAGCAGGCAAACTGAAACGCCCGAATTGCGCATCATCGCACCGCCTTCATAATAGTATATGTGTGCATGCCGGTGACAAATCACTTCATCTCCCGGCCGCGTATGCACATTAATGGCAATCTGGTTGGTCATGGTGCCCGACGGGCAGAAGAGCGCAGCTTCCTTCTCGAACATCGCTGCGGCCATCTCCTCCAGCCTGTTTACGGTTGGATCATCCCCAAAAACATCGTCTCCGACCTGCGCCGAAAACATTGCATCCAGCATCTCCCGGGAGGGACGGGTTACCGTGTCGCTTCTTAAATCGATCATTCTAACGGAGTTACAGGTTTCAGACCATGATGGCAGATCAGCAGGTTATGCTTTATTTAGAGACAACCAGGATCTTGAACGACCCGGGGGCGATTTTCCGCTTGCCGTTTTCCACCGATGCTTCGGCAGAGGGCAGGTAGATCTTTTTCGTTGTTTCATCATAGGTGATCGTGCGGGCGCTCTTACGCGTAGCAAGCGTCTGCACGACCTTATAATCATCGGGCCCGTTCTGGTGAACCACGGTGAGGGTCCCTTCGCCGTTTGCCGAAATGATACTGTGATCTTCAGGGATGAAAATGACGCCATCGCATCCTTCGCCCATCGGCAGGGTGGCAATGATCTTCCCATTAACAGCATCCATCACAACGATCTGTTTGGAATCGCTGCAGGCCGAAAACAGGCGGTTGTTTTTTAAGTCCACGGCGAGTCCCGATGGCTCCTTTCCCGGGTCAAGCGGCCATTCGGCATCGATCTTCAGTGAAACGGCATCAAATTTCACCACGGTTGATTTATCTTCGATGTTGCAGAATATTTTCCCTTTACCGTCGGTCACAGCAGCTTCAGGCTTGCCTGAAACAGGCAGTGTGCCAACAACAGCGTTTGTTTTTGCATCGATGGCAGTGATTGAGTTGCTCCTGCCGTTGAACGTGAAAATCCGGTTGCTGAAGGCATCATACAGGATGGCGTCAGGATTTTTCCCGGTGGCTACCTTTTCCAGTATTTTAAGTGTTTTAAGATCAAACACGAACACCGAATCAAGCCTGCCGGCGCTGATAAATCCCTTATTCAGGGAAGGTACGCAGGCAATTCCGTGAACCCCTGTCGTATTGGGTATCTGTGCGATGACTTTTTCAGACTTCAGGTCAAGTACCTCAACACATGTTCCATGTGAGATGAACAAACGCTGTGTCGGGATGTCGACAGTGAGGTAATCCCAACCGGTATTTCCCTCCACGGCAATGGATTTGACTACTTTATACTCCCTGGTTGTACCCTGTGCAAAGGAGATATGCATGGTAAATACCATCACGGCTGCAAATAAAAGGGTGAGTTTTTTCATACTGCTGTTTTTTTATCAAAGGTCTGAAAATTATCTCAACCTCCGCATTAAAATACTGGTTGATTGGTACAATACCCATGATGAAAACGAAACAAGTATCTAACTGATTAAACCGTTTTTATTCAGCAGCTTAACCACAAAGGCGTCCAAAGGACACACAAAGGCGCACAAAGATGCGTGAAAGAATTTACTATTTTTACAAAAAAAAACACATGAGAAAAACTATATTACTCTCCGCAATATTCATTATGGCAACCCTGGGGCTCTGGTCGCAAAACACAACGACGACGGATACCCTGATGAAAAAACAGCAGCCCGCCCACACCGATACCACCCTTAAAAGGCAGGCGCCACCCCCGGTTCAGCAGGTACAGCCAGCGCCGAAAAAGGTCAAAAAAGATAACCGACCGCTGAAGGACCGGATCGGGTTAGCGCTGAACACCAGTTTCTGGGCCAACACACACCAGGTTCTCGGCGAGGCTTCATTGCTGGTATCTTACAAGTTTCCCAGGATCCTTAGCGTCGGGGCCGGTCCTGTCTACATTTACAATTACCAGCGCGGTGAACAGCAGAACCTGAACGGTTGGGGAGGCAAGATCTTTGCCAGGGCAATGTTTTTAAAATTTTTCTACCTGTGGACCGAATACCAGGGTATCAACAGCAAATACTTAATCTGGAAAACCCCGGTTACGCAAGGTTATACCATTGGTCACGAATATGTCGACTCCTGGTTCCTGGGGGCCGGCGTTATCGTTCCGCTCGGACGCCGGTTCTCGATCAACATGTCGGTGCTGTATGATGTCCTCCACGGTTCATCTTCGCCCTATATGAATGCTACAGCCTACCGGATTGGATTCTCATTTTAACTGACCGTGAAAACCGGGTTATACTGAAGCCCATGAAAATTAAACAATTTCCTGCATGTGTCCTGGTTATCCTGTTGATTCTGCATTGCCCGGCAAGGTCTCAAAACACAACCGACAGCATTACAAATTACCTGGATCATTTCATGGACCAATGGCATCGCAACGCCGCTGAGTGCAACCACGACGCCTACATCGGTTCCATGAGCCCCGCAGGGGTTTACATTGGCACGGATCCCACGGAACACTGGACCACGGCCGAATTCAGCGCCTGGTGCAAACCGTTTTTTGACCGGAAACACACGTGGTCGTTTCATAAAGTCACCCGGAACATATTTACCGGCAGGGATGGCACCTATGCCTGGTTTGACGAGCTGCTCGAGACGCAGATGGGCTTGTGCCGGGGTTCCGGTATTCTCTCCAAGACGGATGGCGCATGGAAGATAGAGCAATATGTGCTTTCGGCGACGATTCCCAACGACAAGATGCACAACGTAACCATGCAGAAGAAGCAGGCCGATTCGCTTCTGATTCCCGGTCTCAGGCAAGCAGCCAGGGATGCGGAAACAGCCCTCAGGCTGAAAGCCCTTTTTGATGAACACAGGATGAACGGAACCATTGTCATTTTCGATCCGGAGAAAAAGGAGTACGATGGGTACAATCCTTCGCGCTGGGACAGCGGGTACCTTCCCGCCTCCACCTTCAAAATCGCAAATACACTCATCGGGTTGGAAACAGGTGTGATCGATACCGGATATATCTTCAAATGGAAAGGAGAAAAACGCCGACTCCCGGAATGGGAAAAAAATCTAAAACTGAGAGATGCATTTACCGTGTCGTGCGTACCCTGTTACCAGGAACTGGCAAGAAAGATCGGTACAGACCGGATGACAGATTTCCTTGCCCGGCTTAATTACGGATCGATGGACATTCACCCCGGCAATGCCGACCTCTTCTGGCTTGAAGGCAATTCAAGGATCACCCCGCGGCAGCAGGTTGATTTTATTTGGAAGCTTTATACGGAAAAACTCCCGCTGAAGCCTGCTACGATGAAGGCGGTGAAATCGATCATGGTGAATGAAATCACACAGGAATACACGCTCAGCGGCAAAACCGGCTGGGCTGTGAGGCATGGGAGCAATTACGGCTGGTTCGTTGGCTACCTCGAAACGAAAGGGAAGGTGTTCGTCGTCGCAACCCTGGTAGAACCCCGCGACCAGGAAAATATCCCTGATTTTATTGTTGCGAGGAAGGTAATCACCCTCGCAGCATTCAGGATCCTGGGGTTGATCAGGTAGGCATGAATTCGCAAACCCGGGAAGAAAGGCTGCGGCTTTTGCCTTTTTCCGGCGAAAATAAAATTGTTGGCACAGTTTTTGGCTTGTGTTATTCCCCGGCAAGCCCGGCCGAAAAAAAAATTGTCCCGAATGAACCTGTAACGGGCACAGCGGGCAGGAATCCAGGTATTTGTACCAGTTTTATTACAATTCAACACAACCAAATGAAGAAAATATTTTTGCTGATCACGATCACCCTGATAATTTCAGGAATCATAACCGGATGCCATAAATCAGTTACATCTGACCCGGAAGTTTCGACCATGGATAACCTGAAGGTGCCTGCCGGTTTTAGCTGGGAAACGAGCCGACTGGTAAACATGGCCATCGGGATCGACTTGCTGGAGGCCAACATCGGATCGCTTTGCAGAATTTCGGTTTACGACGGAAACCCTGAGCGTAACGGGAATCTCCTGGTCACCGGTGCCGCTGGCTATGCTTCTCCCTTTGAATATGCCCTGCGAATTCCTTCTTCGGCTCAAAAAATGTTCCTGAAGGCCGAAGACGGGAACGGGTTTTCACGCACCGACAGCGTGACGGTTACTGATAACATCAGCTATACTTTTACCCAAACCCTGTTTAAAAGCAGCCAGGGCACCTCTTCAGATCCCGATTGCAGCGGTGCAACCCCCTCGAAAACGCTGTCGGGCAATCAAACCTATACCATCAACAACGGCACCTGGTATGTCACCGGATCCTTTACCGGCTCCATAAATTTTGGCAGCAGCGGAGCCTCCATCAATGTATGCGGCAACTTTCACCCTCAGAATATCAACAACATGGGGACCCAGTGCTTTATCGCTGTAACCCAGGGAGGCACGTTCCAGATGGAAAACAGCCTGGTGATGAGTAACGGATCAAGGCTGACCCTGTTCAGCAATTCACACATATCCCTGGGGGGGCTCAACATGAATGGAACAACCCCGAGGATTATCAATTACGGGAATGATTTCGTGATCAACTCCCAGTTTTCGCCCAACGGCTCCCTTGAAAACTACGGTGCCATGGTCATGAACGGCGGGCTCAACGTAAATTCAACCGCCACGCTGTTTGTCTCCACCGGCTCCCTGACCATCAACGGGAATTTCAACCTGAACACGACCTTCACCAACAACGGGGCCATCGAGGTTTTTGGCCAGTTTAACCTCAACAGCGGTGCAACCCTCTACCACAACTGTAAAATGATCGTTCACCAGGATATGAACCTGAACAGCGGGAACCTGACGATGAACGGTGCGTACCTGAAGGAAACCGGCTCTCTCCAGATCAATTCGGGGGCCACAGTGCTGCTGAAGAACAATTCGATGCTCTCCACCAGTACTTACGGACAAAATACGACCATCCAGGGAACAGGCGGCCGGAGCGAGATCAAGGTCAGCAGTTCGGGCTACATCAACGGACAGAACAAGGTGTCGGGATCCATAGAAATGGTGACTCCTACGGGTTTGTTAACCACAGGAGGCAGCGCCAATTTCAACAACGGGGCGACCCTTAAAGCGATTGCCAGCGGCACCAACATCATTCCTGTTTCAACCTGCAACCCGGAAGGCATCGGCGGAACGCCGCCGCCAAGCGATGTTGACGGTGATGGCGTGCCCGACAACCTGGATAACTACCCAACCGATGCAACCCGCGCATTCGACAATTACTACCCTTCGAAAACCGCTTACGGAACGCTCGCCTTTGAAGATCTCTGGCCTTCAAAGGGCGATTACGACCTGAACGACCTCGTGGTTGACTACCAGTTCAGGGTTGTTACCAACGCACAGAACAAAGTTGTCGATATAAAACCCGTTTTTCACGTGAGGGCTGCAGGAGCTGGGTTGAGCAATGGATTCGGATTCCAGATTGATGGCGTACTGAAGGGCCAGGTCGCCTCTGTTTCGGGATCGTCCCTCCTGCATGGCTATATATCGGTCGCATCCAACGGTGTTGAAAACAACCAGGATAAAGCCGTAGTTATCGTTTTTGACAACTTCAACAACGTGATCCACAGGCAGGGAAACAACGGCTATTATCACACCGACCCGTTAGTGACCACCGGATATGGAGATACCATTAAAATGAACATTCACCTATCCTCCCCGCTTGCACTGTCGGTGGTTGGCTCGCCACCCTATAATCCCTTCCTGATCAAAAATATGACGCGACCGGTCGAAATTCACCTGGCCGACCACCTCCCCACTTCGCTGGCCAACACCGGGCTCTTTGGCACCGGTAACGACAACTCAAATGCGGCTGCCGGAAGGTATTACAAAACCGCCTCCAACCTGCCGTGGGCTTTAAACATCCCGGTGAAGTTCGATTACACGTCCGAACACATCCCCATCATCCAGGGATACAGCCATTTCGCAACGTGGGCGCAATCGGCAGGCGGACAGTATGCGGACTGGTACACCAATCTTGCCGGGTACCGGAGTTCCGGAAAGATATACCAGGGGAAATAACAATATGTCCCGACAGCGTTAAACTCATGCACCCTAAAAAACAGAAATTCAGCATTACTCATGCTCTCTCCCTGAAAACCTTCTGGGGGCTTTCTGCCGGGCTTATTTTACTAAGGTTCCTCTTCCCTTGCTTTGAAACGCACGACGGCACGGCATTTTTATCATGGGATGTATGTTCTCATTACCTGTGGCTTCCGGCATTTTTCATCCATGACGACCCCGGATTGAATGACTTTGGCTGGATCGGGCAGATACTCAGGCTGTACCAGCCTCTTATCGGGTACAGGCAGGCAATCATGCACACTGCCGGATCCGGACCGGTTTTCACGGCATCCATGGGGATGGCTCTCCTCTTTGCACCCTTTTTCCTGGCAGGCCATATTATTGCCATCGTCGCCGGGTTCCCTGCCGATGGATTTTCAGTTCCATACCAGGTAACCGCCGCTCTTGGCGGATTGTGCTGGAGCATCCTGGGAATGTGGTTTCTGCGCAAAGTACTGCTGAGCTATTTTAGCGAAGGAACTACTGCGGCGACCATGATCTTTGTACTCCCGGCGACAGGTTATTATGCTATTGCCGCCTTTCATGGCGGAACGCCGGAAAACCTGCTGTTCAGCCTTTACCTGGTGCTGCTTTACGTTACGATCCGTTACCTTGCCAGGCCCTCCTACGCCCTGGCTGCGGTTATGGGATTAACCGCCGGCCTTATTTTCCTGGTCAGGCCCTTCGACGGTTTCCTGATGTTGCCCTGGCTTTTGTTCCTGGTGGTCAGGATCCCGGCCCACCATCTTCACCTTTCGGTGTTTTCAATCTTTTGCTTTCTTTCCGTGGCTTCTTTGCAAATGGCCTGCCGGAAACTGTTTTCAGGGCATTTTTATAACCCCGGAGATTTCTTTCTGCCACAATCAGTGCAGGCTTTCAGTCCATACCTGGTTGTAACGGCAATCCCATCGGGTTACCTGATCAGGTACTTCAGCACGAAGAAGCTTGGCTGGTATTGTGCATTCCTGTTTTTTGTTCTGGCGGTTGCATGCCTTAACCTGTACAAAGCAGTGGCAAATCAGCAGGTAATGAAAGAGGCCTGCAACGCACCGGCCAGGTATTTCTACCGGTATGATCACGAAGATGCGATCCCTGCCTCGCAGCAACTTTCAGCCAGGACCTGGGTTGAGGATGAATCGGAATTGCTGGATCACCCGCAATGGTTTAAAACACGCAGGATCTTCTCCCAGAAACCCGGCCAGTTCAAACTGGACGAACAATGCCGTTTTTCTCCCGGGATCAGCGCCCCTGTTTCCGGTTTTTCCAACCGTTCCTGGATCGGGTTGCAGGCGAAAACCAGGGTGTTTTGTCCAGCCCCGGCCACCGGCCATGCAGGGAATCTTGTCATTACCGTGCTGCGTGATAACAAGGTGCTGGCCTGGAAAGGAACACCCCTGGAGCCGGGAAAAATAAAGGAGGGTCAATGGAACGAATTCGCAATCAACTGCATCATCCGCAATCCGCAAAAAAACGATCTGTTGCAAGCCTATTTCTGGTACACAGGCAAAAGTCAGGTCATGATCAGTTCCTGTTCAGTCACCTTATTTGAAAAAAGTGAGGAAAAACCACCGGAAAAACCTTCCGGGTTTATTTTCTTTTAAGTTGTAAGTTTGCAGCCTAAAAACCGGGAGGTTCAGGTCAACCATGAATGAACTGTCGATGACCAGGTCAAATGCAAAAATACTCCGGCGGGGCTCGCTGATTATCTATGCAACTGCCTGCTTTTATTATCTTGCGTTTATTGCCCGGACCGGCTTCCTGATCGGCGACACAACCTATTTTTCCCTCTTCGACGACGCCATGATCGCCATGCGTTATGCCCGGAACCTTGCCGAAGGACACGGCCTGGTTTGGAACAACGGCGAATACATCGAAGGGTACACCAATTTCCTGTGGACACTGTGGATGGCCGTTATCCACCTGGTTCCCGTCCCTGAAAGCAAAATTTCAGTTTTGGTAGCTTTCTCGGGTGCCATCATCCTGCTGGTCAACATCAACCTTGTGCGGAAGATCGCAATAACCTTCAGCACCGACCCGCTTGTCATCCTGCCGGCGATGACCCTGGCTGCTTTCAATTTCGGACTGATCTATTGGACCCTCCGTGGCATGGAGGTCGGGATCATCACCCTCTTCCTAAACTGGGTCGTACTACTTGCCCTCAGGCTTCAGCAGAACTTCAGCCCGGCCCGGCTGGCACAAATCCTGGTCATTTCAGGACTGATGCTGCTCACCCGTACCGACTGCGTTCTCCTATTCATGATCATGGCCGGGTGGGTATGCTTCACGGCGAATCCGGCCCGCAGGGTCAAAACCGCCCTGCTTTTTGCCGTAACCCTGATCCTGTTCATGGGAGGCCACACCCTGTTCCGCATCCTATATTATCATGACCCGCTGCCCAACACCTTTTACCTTAAGGTGAGCGGAACGCCTGTACAGGAGCGGATAGTACGCGGATTGCAGGTATATTTCAAATGGTTTGTTACATTCCTTATCCCGGTGCTGATCATCCTGTTCACCGGCGCGGCGACCAGGCTGAAAAATCTGATGGACCTCCGGTTCCTTCTGTTGCTGTCACCCTTTCTCATGATGTCTGCTTATTCAGTTTATGTAGGCGGCGATGCCTGGGAATGGATGCCCTATGCAAACAGGTATGTCACCATCACCATCCCGCTCCTGATGGTCTTAACAGTAATTGTGCTAGGAAAAATCACCACCGGGTTCCGTTCATCGCGGGTATTGATGCTCCTTACAGGATCGTTCTGCCTGCTCTGGTACCTCTATATGATCTTCCTTCTTCCTCCGCCGGGAAACGGTATTTCCGGATTCTATCCCACCGTGGTCGCGCTGTTCGCCGGTCTTAAATACCTGGTGGGGGGGCTGGTCTTCATGCTCATCCTGGTCCAGGCCATCCTGTTCGTTAAGGCAGATCATGAGAAGAAAATCAGAATATTCAGGCCCGGCATGACGATGATCATTATGCTCACCCTGTTCCTCTGCCTCGAAGGACTTCCTTTCTTGCACTGGTTCCGGTTCAATGCCCTGCACGTGATCGATGACCGCAGGATGGTCAAGACCGGTATGAACATTCAAAACCTCACCTCTCCCGAAACCAGTATCGCAGTGGTGTGGGGCGGGGCCATCCCCTATTTCGCCCACCGCTACACCGTTGACCTGATGGGTAAAATGGACCGGACGATCGCAAAAAGCAATTCCCGGCTGAAAGAATTTTATCCCGGCCATACAAAATGGAATTACGGATTCAGCCTCTATAAATACCATCCCGACATTGTGTTGCAGCTTTTTTTTAAAACCCCGATTGAGGATCAAAGGATTATGGCTATGGGATACGACCACATCCGTGAAAATCTTTTTATCCGCAAGGGAAGTTATAACAAGATCCATGTTCCTGACGCTCAAGCTAACCCACAGAAACTCTTTGACCTAATTATCCGGAAATGAGCCTGAACTTTGCACTCGTACTTCCTTTGGCCAATGAAGAAAGCGATTTTCAGCCATTTTTCGGCGACCTGGCTGCTGCCCTGAAGCCCTTCCCCGATGCCCGTGCCTACCTGGTGCTCGACCAGGTTTCGAAAGACCGCACCATGGAACTTTGCCATGAACTAGGCCAACAAAATCAGCAGTTCATCACGATTTTCGAACCCCGCAACCGGAATGTCGTTGACGCCTATATCCGGGGTTACCGGGAGGCCCTCGCACACGGGCACGATTTCATCATCGAGATGGATGCCGGGTATTCGCACGATCCGGCCGCGCTCCCGCTATTCCTGGCAGCCTTTGCCGATGGGATGTCGTGTGTATTTGGAAGCCGGTTCATTTCCGGGGGGACCATGCAGCATGCTTCGGTGAAACGTAAGTTCCTGTCAAAAGGCGGCACCCTGCTTGCGAACCTGCTCCTGGGCACCAACCTGAAGGACATGACCTCAGGTTACCAGGGATTTACCAAAGAGGTTGTCGGCAGGTTCGCTTGGTACCCGTTGCGGTCGCAGGCCCATTTCTACCAGACCGAATTGCGTTATCTCCTGAGGAGGTACAAATACAGGGAGATCCCTATCTCCTACAAAACGCCATCCCCGTCGGTAAGGGCCGGATCGGTGACGAACTCCCTGGCCACGCTTCTCTATTATTTTGTCAAAAGGGCTGCAGGGAAATCAATATCTTTGTGACGACGAACCAGTATCGTCAACTGCTTCATGGCCGGATCCTTAAATAAATATTTTTCTCATCTTGAGTCCATCGTAAAAAATCTGCCGCACAAACCGGGGGTGTACCAGTATTTTGACGATAAAAACAAGATCATTTACGTTGGCAAGGCCAAGGATCTGAAGAAGCGGGTGAGTTCCTATTTTAACAAGATCAACTCCATCAGCGGGAAAGTGCAGATGCTGGTGCGCAGGATCGCCGATATCAGGTATATCGTGGTTGAAACCGAGCAGGATGCGTTGCTCCTCGAAAACAACCTGATCAAAAAATACCAGCCGCATTACAATGTAGCCCTCAAGGATGACAAGACCTTTCCCTGGATATGCATCAGGAACGAACCCTTTCCCCGGATCTATCCGACAAGGCATGTGATCCGCGACGGGTCGGTTTACTTCGGCCCCTATGCCAATGTTCGCCTCATGCACACCCTGCTGGAGCTGAGCCGCCAGCTTTACCCGTTGCGCAATTGTTCGCTGGTGCTGTCGGAAAAGAATATCAGGTCGGGGAAACTGAAAGTTTGCCTTGAATACCATATCGGCAACTGCAAAGGGCCCTGCGAAGGCCATCAGAGTGCCGTGGATTACGATAAGTCCATCCAGGCGATCAGGGAGATCATCAAAGGAAACATCACCACGGTGGCCAGGCAGCTGAGGGAACTCATGATGAGCTACGCTGCTGCGCAGGAGTTTGAAAAAGCGCATTATGTCAAGGAAAAACTCGACCTGCTCGACAAATACCAGAGCAGATCCACTGTGGTCAATCCATCCATCAACAATGTGGATGTGTTTTCGATCTCAACCACCGGGCTCCTTGGGTATGTCAACTTTATGAAGGTGATGAATGGCGCTATCATCCAGGTTCACACGATTGAAATGATCAAGAAGCTGGATGAAACCCCCGAAGAACTCCTGGAGATCGCCATCACCGAGATCAGGCAACGGTTTGAAAGTGTCTCCCCTGAGATCATCGTACCATTTCCCATGGAGTATGAGATCCCGGGCATCAGTTTCACCGTTCCTAAAATCGGGGACAAAAAGAAGCTGCTCGATCTTTCTGAAAGGAATGTAAAGTATTACCAGCTGGAACGCGAAAAGCAGAAAGAGCTGGTTGACCCGGAACATAAAACCCGGCGCATCCTCGATACCATGATGAAGGATCTGCGGATGACCGAAGTGCCCGCCCGCATCGAATGCTTCGACAATTCCAACATCCAGGGAACCAGTCCGGTTGCTGCCATGGTCTGTTTTGTCAATGCGCGGCCCGACAAAAGCGAATACCGCCACTTCAACATCAATACGGTGGAGGGCCCCGATGATTTTGCTTCGATGGAGGAGGTTATTTTCCGAAGGTACAAACGGCTTACCGATGAAGGAAAACCCTTGCCCCAGCTCATCATTGTCGACGGCGGCAAAGGCCAGTTGAGCGCCGCCCTGAAGAGCCTCGATCTTTTGGGCCTGACAGGGAAGATGACCGTGATCGGGATCGCCAAAAAACTGGAGGAGATCTATTATCCGAACGATTCTTTCCCGATGTACCTCGACAAAAAATCGGAGACCCTCCGGATCATCCAGCAGATGCGCGACGAAGCGCACCGGTTCGGGATCACCCATCACCGCAAACGCCGCGAAAAAACCGCCATGTCGCCCCAGCTGACCGAGATTCCCGGCGTTGGCACAACCTACAACATGAAACTGCTCCGCAAATTCAAATCGGTAAAAAATATCAGGCTGGCATCCCTGCAGGAACTGCAGGAAGTCCTGGGAAAATCAAAAGGCCAGCTGGTATACGACTTTTTCCAAAAAAAAGAAAACTGAGAATGTCGTCCGGCTCCCGTAATTTTTAATTTTTAATTTTTAATTTCTCTATTACCAGCCACCCGACACCGCATCCAGCCATATCTGCAATCAAATCATAAACAGAGCCCGACCGCATGGGGATATAATACTTTTGCAGAAGTTCGGTACCGGCACCGAGCACAAATCCGCAAATCATCGCATAAAGTATGGCATTTCTCCTAACCGCGAGGGAGGAGTCCTGCATCCTGAATCCGCGGATCTGCAGCACGGCATAGATACCAAAGGTAAGTACATGGATTAGTTTATCGGGGCTGAACAGGTCGAGGAAGCCGGGTATTTTGGGTAATACCTTACCCGGCACGATCATCAGGATGATAATTAGCAAACCCCAAAGTATAGCCCAACGGTTATATTTCAGGAAGTTCCTCAAATTGTTTGGGAAGGAAATGAACCCGGTCAGGCTTGGATAAGCGCCTGGTAGGACGCAGCATCAAGCAAATCGGCTATCTCGCTGGCGTTTGAAAGCCTGATCTTGATCACCCAGCCATTTTCATAGGGATCCTGGTTGATAACCTCGGGTTTTGTGGTCAGTTCTTCATTGTATTCCACAACTTCTCCTGAAACGGGCATGAACATGTCGGAAACAGTCTTGACGGCCTCAATAGTGCCAAAAGTTTCATGTTTGCCGAGTGTTTCGCCAACGGTATCTACCTCAACAAAAACGATGTCTCCCAATTCGTGCTGGGCATAATCCGTAATGCCGATAAATGCACATTCACCATCAACTTTCAGCCATTCATGGTCTTTCGTGTACTTGAGATTTGCTGGAACGTTCATAGATAACAGGTTTTAATGTTTGTTCAAAAATACATCTTTTTTTTTTCTTTTCAGCGTTATGCAACAGAAATAATGGCAAAATCAACATGAATAATCACTACGGCGAAACTAATCAAATCTGAAATCTGAAATGTGAAATGTGAAATGTGAAATCCGAAATCTGAAATCTGAAATCGAAAATCATTATTGTCCCAGGGTAAACCTGAGCGCAATGCCTCCCTTGGTATTGGAGGTACGGTATTGATTGGAGACATAGGGAGAGTTGATCACCTTATCGAAATAGAAACGAACGTTGAAACGCACGCTGAGGTTATAATCGGCCGAGAAGTTGAGGGAGGTCACCTGCTGCCCGACCGAAATCTGGTTGATCTCCTGGTCGATGCTGCGCAGCACCGTCTTGTTCTGGCGGATTGAAAAATCGAGTTTCAGGTTAAGATCACTGTTGGTCTTTGACTTTTTCCCACCTGTTCCCGCTCCGGAGAAATTGATTTTAATTCCTTTGAAACGATAGCCAAGCCCGACGATATACTCGCTCGTCGAGACTTCAGTGAGCTGGTTGTTGGCGAAACTCATGGAGATATTGCGCGAACGGCGTATTTCAGCGCTGGCGAGCAGGCTGTTGACGAATCCCATATCAACCTTGAACAGGGGGTTGAACTGCTCTGTAATGGAAATGACGGTAGCCTGGGCTTTCGGGATGAAATTGCCTGCATTATCCATCACCGAGGGCATGCCGTTGATTTCCTCATACTTGATGTTGGAAGAATAGCTTCCCACGCTGTAGGTTGAGATATAGGCATGCGAGAGGGTCATTGTTCTGAGCCAGGATTTGAACACTTTTAACTTGGCCAGTCCATCGTAGGTAATGCGCCAGTTGGGAAGCGGCAGCCGGGGAAAGGCTGAAAGGGCTATTTTGGAAGGATCCCTGCCCGAGTAGGCGGCCAGAAACGCGGTGGTAAGCACCTCCTGGTCGGTTGACCCGTAACCCTGGGGATATCCGGTTGAGTCGATGGTGGTCGTTGAATTGGGATTAAGTGCGGCATAACGAAAGGCAATCTGCTTCCGGATTTCTTTCAGATGGGTGAAGGTAGGAGATTTCCCTGAGGCATCATCCGTAACCAGGGTAGTTCCGATCATGATGTAGGTCATTGAAAAACTTCCCATGTCGGATGGCGAGAAGCTGGAGAATTTTCCGCTTGCATTCGCCTTGTAATACTCCTGGTGCGCTTTCGAATCCTGCTTGTTGGCGATCAGTTCGATTCGCAGATCCTTGATTGGCTCAATACTCACCGACAGGTTCAGGCTTTCGGTGAACTTGTTCATATAGGAGGCATTCAACATGGTATCCGTCGTCAGCCAGCCATGATCGATGGCCTTGTTGCGGATATCTTGCTGGTCGCCGAACACGAATCCCAGTCCGGGTGCATTCGTGTTCCAGTTGTTTCCAAGGGCAACCGGTTCGGGCTTAAAACCGGGCAGTAATGTTCCGTTACCCTGGGTATAGTTGAACTTTGCCGTACGTATTCCCATCAGGAAACGCAAAGTGCCATCAAGAAGAACTTTTCCAAACCCGGGGCCGGTTTTTTCCTTTTTTAACGAATCCTGTTTGGCCAGGCTCTTGTCTTTGGGGACCTTCGGTGGTTCGGGTTTGTTAGACCTGGGGGCTGTGGCAGCCTGGTTGATTTTTTTAAAGTAAGGGACTTTATTATACAGGGTTACCAGGTTCAGCTGGCCATTCAGCGACTTGGTATTGGCATTTTCCGCCGTATTTCCGTATTGCGACTTCAGCGACACCGGAGAAGCAGTCCAGTGGTAAGTAGTCTGGTACCCGGCATTCAAATTGATGAAATCAAGGTACGGGATTTTATTGATCGGAACATCCCACATAATCCCCAGAACCTGGTTATAATTATTTTTTGTTCCCAGCGAAAATATCTGGTTCCACACCTGATCGCGGTTTGAGCGGTCGATCTGCCCGGGAGGTTCATTCACGAATGCGCTGGTATTGGCGGTCAATGAAAGCTTAAACGATTTCGTGAGGTCGTACTTCAGGTCAAAAAGCCGGCTCCAATCCCATTTCTTGATGTAAAAAGTCTCCATGGGGATAATGGCCGCACTTTTATTCCGGTACTGCGTCTGGTCGTATTCACGGTTCATATCTGTCCTGAAGGTGAAGGACTTGGGCAGATAGTAGAAATTGAAATCCTTGATCAGTGCTAACGCCTTGGTTTTGTTTAATATCTTGGCTTTCTGCAAAGGCAGTACGTTTTTCGGCAATGTGCTGAAGGTATAGCCCAGCCCTCCGGTATAATGCCGTTTCATGCTGTAAGAAACATCAACATCCCTGTGGAAAATTTCGGAATAGGAATAACTTACATTAAAATTCTCGATGTCGTATACTTTTGGTTTCTTGTCACCGGTGCGGTCTTTCCTGACATTCATCAGGTTGAAGTTCTTTGTCTGGGTAAAACCCTCTGTAATGTTTTTAATTGAATCTTTCTGATGCTGGTTGGTAAAGGCGCCCACCACATCGCTGAGGTAAAGATCGGGATTCAGCGGATCATATTTCGGACTTGTCAGGAGCATTGAATAATCGTAATGCATCGGTATGCGGATCCCAGCCTTGGCAGGGAAGAATTTACCCAGTTCCAGGTCGGTAGTGACTCCGAAGGCAAGGTTCGACTCCATAAGGCGTTGCGTCTGTTTTTGCTCGAGGGTTCCGAAACCAGCGCTGATATAGCTCCCCGTAACCTGGACTCTACCAAGATCTGCCAGTTCTACTGCCACCCTGGTGTTCACGGCCCAACCCCCGGTTTTATTGAAGTCGGTGAGCCGTAGTTCATCGACCCAGATTTCGGCACATTTGGGTTGTCCGTCATCGTCGGGTGTTTGTGCGCTTTTTTTGGGGTTTCTGACCCCGATCATGATCGCCCTCACATCGCTGATGGTGGGAGAACCAACAATGGTAATCCTGTTCTTGCCATCGTACTCTACATAGGGCGTGGATGAGGTAAGCGACACCCCATGGTCACGCACGGCCACCAGCCTGTCATATTTAACCTGGACCAGCCGTTCGAGATCGATGTCAAACTCATTGCCTGTGGGCCAGATGGCATCGGCATTGGTGATCTGGGTTCCCCATTCGGTAAATGACAGGGGGATTTCATATTCATAATAGTTTTCAGTAAAATCGGAACCGATCCGCATGAGGATGGTAAGGTCGCCGGTTTTAAGATTCTGGGAACGAATCGATTTTTCAGCATGAACGAACATCTTCAGCCGTTTGAACTGGCGGAAGTCGAACTCGGTGGTTTTATAGGCGGCACGTGCATCTCCGTCAACCAGGTTGCAGACTTTGAAGGACATCGACTGTTCATTGAGTTTCTGCATGTTCGTAGAGCCCCAGTTGGTTTCACGCTGGATGCCCGGGGGCATCACGTAGGGTATCGGCTGTTTGCTGCCGTTTTCCTCAATGCTCACGGTCGCAATATCGAACTGGGTAACATTCTGGCCGTCGTCCGGGATATATTCACCCGGTGAAAGCAGGCTGTAATTATATTTCCTCCAGTCGCCGCGGGTCAGTTCCAGTGTGGCAAAACGGCATACGACCGGGCGTTCGAATCCCTTGAAGAACATACGCATGAAACGGATGGAGGTAAAATCGTTGATCGTTCCCACCACCTTGTCGGGGGTGCGGATGGGGATCTTAAATTGATACCAGTTCACGTTTCCCTTGGTTCCATCGGCCAGGGGGATGTCGTTCGCGTGGTAAACGTTCGTGATGTAATTCATTCCAGGTTTCATCTTATCCCGGCGCAGCTGAACCACATACTGGTAATACCTTTCCGTTTCGCTCAGGGTATTGTCGTGGTTGATATCTTCCTCGTTCGGGAGGGTGGACGCCGTTGTGGAATAACTCTCCTTCGACTGTGCCGTGGTGGAACTGTTGCCTTCAGGCCCGTTAAAATTTTCATAGCGGTTCAGCACGCTCGAAAAATTGGGGTCGTGGTCATAGTCGGTTCCGCGGAAATAATGGAAATTATCTGCCGAGGGGTCGGTGGAGGCACTTTTATAGGCGCCGGAGGCGGAACCAAACGCATTTCTAACTTTTGAGACATAGGTGGTGTCAAAAAAGGAAAGTTCGTCTCCATCACCCAACCCGTCGTATCCGACATCCTGGTACGTACGCGAGGCCGGGTCATTGTCAAAGGCATCGACCAGGGCCTGGTACTTTGGCACACGTCCCCATATGGTCGTATCGACATTCTTGACCAGGGCCGTGGTGGGCAACCCGTTTTCAAAACTCTTTTTTCCGTCGCGCAGGATATCCTCAGAAATGTCCCCCAGGTTGAAATAGAGCTGGCCTGAGTTCAGGGAGTCATATGCGAATGGATCCATCATCCAGAACTCGATATACTGGATGTTTGTCGCATCGAAATCGCTGGTCTCGATTTTCCGCATCACGCCACCCCAGCGGGTTTCCGGTTTTGCAAGCGTTCCGTCGATATTCAGCCCGTGCGAATAAACCGTAGGAGACACATCATAGTTGTAAGGCCCGCGGGAAGTAGGGTAGTAGGCCATGTTGAGCACCGACAGGTTGACCGGCACGCCATTCAATGGCTGCTTGTTGGGAAATATTTCGGTTTCCCATACTTGGCGCGCATACTGGTTCGATAAATCCCTGTTTGAAACATTGGGAGGAAGTGTGCTGGTGCTTTTTTCGTAAAAGAGCGGATCGATGATGTACCAGGCAAGTTTCGAACGGTTGTATCCGTAGGAGAGCCCGGTTTGCGGGGCCGCTTCGGGAAACATACCTGCAGCCGTTTGCCCCTGCGGGGTGCTTGCCAGGTACCAGGTACTGATGCTTTTAAGGTCGATGGTCGATTTTGCACTTTCAAAATCATCAATATAAGTGGTGCCGGCCGATCCGATAGCCTTCGAGTGCCCCGGGATAAACTGGGCGAATTCGGCATCAATGGAAATGGATGACGGAGCCTTGGTGGTGATCAGCGGCAATGCATCAACAAACCGTGTAATAAGCCGCGACTGGGTGCGATATGATAAGTTAAGCCCCCATATTGTATTGGACATCGGCTCATCTCCATAGTTTACCTTCTGGGTCAGCGGACGTTCGTTGAGGTTAAGGATGGTCGCCCCGATCACGAAATCCTTGTTCATTTTATAATCGATATGGGCTCCCATCAGCCGCTTGGTCTGCACATTGAACATCTCGTTGCTTTCAAGCGAGATGTTGATGGGCGTGCCTGAGTTCATAACACCCTCGTTGAGGATCCTCACCCTGCCCAGGGTATAGTCAACGGTGTAGTCAATATTTTCGCGCAGTACCATTCCTCCGGCAGTGATTTTCACAGAACCAGCAGGAACATTCAGTGCGTTAAGTGAAATTTCGGAACCGGAGGCGGACTTGTAAAAACCATCAAGCACAAACTTGTTTTTGTCGGGATACTGGCGTGCCATCGATTTCGTCATGGTATACAACGAATCGTAGCAGTATTTGTCGGCAAGGGCCGCCGATCCCTTCGGATCGGCTGCATCAACGATGGAATCGCGCAGGTCTTTGCCGAAGGGTTCGAGAACCGTGAAGAAAACCCGGCCGTTCGACGACTGGATGGTACCTCCCTGGGTGGCTGCCTGGTCGATGAAGTCGAACATCCCGTCGCCCGGGGGGTTGAACTGCTGATTAAGATTGTCAAAATTAAGCACGCGCAGCAGGGGAACGCCCTTGATACGGCTTTCGGTGAGGTACGAGGTGGGCACGCCGTTTGCATTTCCCGAATAAAGGATGTTGAGGTTGAAGTCGGCAGGCTGAACCTGGTAAGCACCCAGAGCATACACATTTTTCATCATCAGGTTCCAAGTGGGCACCCTGGTATCGAGCGAAGTGCTCTTCAGCAATTTTAACATCAGGCAGTTGGGGGAATTTATCCCCTGGTCGGAAAATTCGCCAACCTGGTAGATTGTGGGATCGCCCACCACCTGGTACTGGAAAGCGACCGCCAGCATCTGGTCAGAATTCAGCGTGGAATTGACTGAAATGAACCCCAGTTTGGGGTTGTAGCTGAATTCGGTGGGCAGCAGCTTGCGGGCAAGATCAACCTTTACGAAATCTTCCCCGGCCACCATGAAGAACGGGGCGCCCCTCAGGTAATCTGTAACCAAACCGTTGTTCCGGACTTTAGCAGAATCGGCGGCAGTGGGGATGATGACATGGAAAAGGTTGTTCGAAAGATTTGAAGGGTATCTGCTTCCGGGAGTACCTGCAAACAGCCGCGTGTTATACGGCTTGGGTTCTCCGGCGTCCATGAAAGCCACGACATTGCGGTTTTCAGTAACAGCTGAACCGTAATTGGTGATCCACACCTCGATCTTGAGAATATTTACATTGGTTGACAACACCGGTAATTTCTTCAACGACTCCTTGTAGGTGTCGCGGAAATACTGCGAGATGAAGAAGTGCTTGTTTTCTTCGTAATCGTCGGCCCGGATCTTGAATTTCGTGGTTTGTGCATTCCCCTGGACAACGATATTCTTGGTTTCGCTTTTTTGCTGGGAATAGATGGCCGTAACCATGACCCTGCCAAATTTCAGTTTGGTCTTCATCCCGAAAAGGCTTTCCGTACCTTTGATGAGGGTCGTGCTGAGCGGCATGTTCACATCGCCGGCTTCGATGAGCTGGATGATGTCATCCTCCTTGCCCTCGTACTTCAGTTTAAGCTTGTTTTCAAAATCGAAGGTGGCTTCGGTATTGTAGTTGACCTTGAATTCGATTTTATCGCCGATCTTGGCGATCACATTCATCTGGATCTTTTCAGTAAAATCAAAATTAGTCTGCCTGCGCTGGCGGGTGTTGAGCATCGGGTCATCGCGGCGGTTGGAGATGATCCCGAAGTTAATTTCAGCAGAACCCTGGGGGCGGATATCCACGGTGTTGTTTCCGAAGATCGTTTCAAAAACCTTCCCGGGGATGTGGATTTTCGGGATGATTCCCTTGGCATTGTCCATGCTGGCTGCCTCCGAACGTTCCTTCCAGTACTGGTTGATCATCTTCGACATATCCTGGTTCTGATACTCGTCGAACGACAGGGTTGTTGGAATCCGGTAGGTCGTTTCCCCGATCTTGTATACGTTGTAATACTGCCGCGTTGTCGGGTCGTATTCAACGACGGTTTTAATATTTGAGGGATTCTTCAGGTAGATGTTGTTTTCCTTTCCTGAACCGGGCATGACCGTTTCATCGGTAAAAGGATACCTGAGCGGCAGCGTATCATGTTTATGAAGGCTGTCGGGGGGTAAAAAAGCGGCCGGTGGAGGCCCAAAGTTTCCCACTGTTTCTCCGGAAACAACCGGGAAACGGAGGATAACCAGGACGACCAGGCAGATAAGACAGTATAAAATTCGTTTCTTCACTAAGTTCTACAAGGTGAATTTACTTCGGAACCTTCACGCTACAAAACCTTGAGGGCGTGTTTGATCAGTTGTTCCACTGTCAAGCCTGTTCCTTCCGATTCGATGATTTTGTTCAATGCCTTATCAGCAAGCATCTTTGGGAAGCCCAGAATGATCAATGCAGATAACGCTTCTTCCTTCTTTGTATTGTGCAGAAATCCTGATTTTTCAAAGGGAATTAACTCCCTCGAAACCTTATCTTTCAGGTCGATGATGATACGCTGGGCGGTTTTGGCCCCGATCCCCTTGATGCGTTGCAGCACAATGGCATCGCCCCCGCTGATGGCTGCCATGATCTCGTTGGGGGAAAGGGATGATAAAATGATGCGTGCCGTATTAACTCCTACGCCCGAAACGCTGATCAGCTGCCTGAAGAGTTCGCGCTCGCCCGTTTCGGCAAAACCATAAAGCAGCATATCATCCTCACGGACCACAAGATGGGTATACAGCTTGCACCGTTCATCCTCCTGTAACTGCGAATAGGTATGAATGGAAATATTCAGGAGATAGCCTATACCATTGGCTTCGACAACGGCATAGGCAGGGTTTTTCTCTACCAGTTTCCCTTGAATGAATTCGTACATGTGCGCAGCAGATAATGGTCTTCTCTAGCCGGATTACCCGGGAAAAGTGCAAAGGTAAAAATTTCATCGGTTCGCGGGTAAAAAAAAACCACGGAGGCACTAAGAACACTTAGGTACACTAAGTGCGCCTGATCTCATTGTTCCTGAGGAGACCGGGTGTTTCAGGGAATAAGCTTGAAATCCCGCAAAGCCTGGTCGAGTTCACGGGCTGTGTTCGGCTTTGCAACGATTTTTTTCTGACGGTCGAGCAGGAACATGGTTGGGGTGGCGTAAATATTATAATCATCGGCCGGCTTGCCGTTAAACCCCTTCAGATCGGATACATTGAGCCACGTGAGTTTCTGCTCTTTGAGGAACCCCGTCCAGGCTGCTCTGCTGGTGTCGATCGACACCGTCAGCACCTCGAACCGTTTCGGTTTCTGGTTGTCATAATACTCCTTTAATTTGGGCATCATGGCCGTGCAATGCGGGCATTCGCTCGACCAGAAAACAACCAGGGTATATTCGGCATTGATCGCTGTAAGTTTGACCGGCTGTCCGTTTTTATCAGGGGCCGAAATCTCGGGGGCCGTCTTCCCGATCGAGATTTTCTTAAAGGTCTCAAGTTTCTTCTGCAGGGCCGTTTTCCGCGGCTGGTCTTCACAAGCGTAGGGATCCTGGAAATTGTCGGCGATGTAGGTGATCACCTCGTCGAAGTGATATTTGTCAAATCCGCCGACAAGATAGTCGAGCCAGAATTTAAATACTTCGGGGTTCACCGAAGCCGCACCCAGCATGATGGTCACGGCTTTGATAAATTCAGCCTCAAGCTGTTTCTGCGGCAACCTGTTGTTGCTGTAAATCGACAAGTACGATATCGCCTTGTTCACAAATACCATGCTCCGCAAAAGGGAGGTGTCGGAAAAGTCAATTTTATCGAAATAGTGCTGTTTGAGAAAAGTGATCCGTTCGTCTTTATTGAGCGACGCCGGGATAAAAGGGTTCTGGTAGACTTTGGCGACACGAACCGCAAACGAGTTGGGATAAAGCTTTACAAGCGAATCGAGATATTGTATCTGATTACGCTGGGTCTTCTCCATTTCTTCCTTCGCAGAAAGATAAAACGCATCCTTCACCGGGTAAAAGTCGATTACAGGGGTGAGCAGTTGCAGTTTCTCCTGGTTGACACGGTCCATCTTTGAAAATGCCTGGTTGATCCTGTTTTCAAGGGAGGAGATGATCTTAAGACTGTCGTCGGGGTTCTTAACTGTCGTGGTGAATTTCACATCCTCCCTGTTCCAGATCAGGTCGACATAACCGTCCTTGGCCCATTGCACCCGGTAGGATCCCGGGAGCCGGGAGGTCAGTTTAAAAACGAAGTGCCCGGCAGTGTCGCACACGGCCGAATCAATCACGGATGTTTTTTCACCGTAAATGCTCCGGAGATAGAGTTTGTTTGATCCATACTTTAGGATTGTACCCTCCAGGGAGTTTTGTGCCCCTGCCCAACCCGAAACTGCCAGCAGGAAAAATATCAGGATTCGACGCATAGGTATATTAATTCATGCAATGCAGGCAATGCAGGCAATGTAAGCAATGCAAACAATAAAGGGTTCCCTAAACAATTCCCAGCATTGTTTGCATTGCCTGCATTGTACTCATTGTTTGCATTGTTTGCATTATTTTTTCTTGGTTTTCTTCTCCGGTGCAATGGGTCCGAGGATCTCCGCCAACTTTTTCAAAAGGTCTTCCCCGCGCAGGTTGCGCCCAAGGATCTTCTGATCCTTGTCGAGCAGCACGTTGGCAGGGATGGAGTTAATGCCGTACAGTTTCCCTGCTGCATTTCCCCAGCCTTTCAGATCGGAAACATGATTCCAGGTCAGTTTGTCATCCTTCGTAGCCCTGATCCATTTTTCACGGTCCTTGTCAAATGAGCAGCCCAGAACATCAAAGCCTTTTTTGTTATAGGCCTGGTAGGCTTTTACAACATTGGGATTTTCGGCCCGGCACGGTCCGCACCACGAAGCCCAGAAATCAACCAGCATAATCCTGCCCTTGAACGAAGAAAGGGTGACCGCTTTCCCGGTGCTGTCATTCATGGTGAAATCGGGGGCGACCTGGCCGATGGCGACGCTTTTCAGGACATCAACCCGCTTTTTCAACACCTGGAGATATTGCGAGTTGTTAAGGCTGGTATCCATGGTTTTAACAACATCTTCGAGGTCGGCAAGCTCAAATTGCCAGCTGTTGCGCACCACAAGGTAGGGGGAAACCACCGTCTTGTTGTTGGTTTTAACAAAATTGACCAGTTGTTTCTTCATCTCCTTATCCAGTTCGTTTGAAACTGAATCGGCACGTTTCATAGCAACCGTGTCGTGGGTTTCCCTGGCTTTCTTGTAAGCCGAATTCACATCGTCCATCTTTTTATTGATGGCATCATTCAGCGTAAGGTACTGCTGGTAAATATCCTGCGACGCGGAGCCTTTGACCGAAGACTTTTCAAGGCTGTCAGCATAAATTTGAACTTCAATTTTGGAATTTTCAACAAAAACAGGAACATATATCTGTTTTTCAGCCATCGCAATATGCCACATCTCCGCCATGCCTATTTTCCCGGTGAACGTGAACTCTCCCTTGGCCAGCTTTACAGAATCAATATTGGTCCAGTGATCCGAGTCAAATTTCTGAAGGAAGACCCTCCCGGTGTCAACACCTTTAATAACTCCTTTTATGGTATACTGATCCTTACTTCCAGGCATACAAGAGGCCAGGATTACGCCAACAAGCAGAATAAATGCAAATTTTTTCATGAATATAGTCTCCCAGTTTAATTTGTTTCGTACAAAAGTAAGGCTTTTTGCGATATAAAATAAATCTCTAATTTTACATGGAAAATCCTACCCTTATGATGCGTATCTTCTCCAAGTGCCTGTTTCCTGCCTTCCTTTTGATTTTCGGTGTTGCAAATGCCCAGCCTGAAGTGCCAAAGCCCTCATCGCCAAAGTATAACCTGTCGAAAGAGCCCGTGCTTTACACCGTTGGTTACGCGCACCTTGATACGCAGTGGCGCTGGGATTACGAGACAACCATCAACGAATGCCTGAAAAACACGCTGGATGACAACTTCAAGCGGTTCGAAAAGTACAAGCCCTATGTTTTCACTTTTTCGGGCGCCCGCCGGTATAAGATGATGAAGGAATACTATCCCGACCAATATGAGAAACTGAAAAAATATGTAGCACAGGGCCGCTGGTTTGTCGGTGGTTCATCCGTTGATGAGTGCGATGCCAATGTGCCTTCCCCCGAATCGGTCATCAGGCAGGTGCTTTATGGCAACAGCTACTTCCGCGCCGAGTTTGGAAAAGAGAGTGCCGATTTTCTTCTGCCTGACTGTTTCGGGTTTCAGGCCCACTTCCCTTCGGTACTGGCCCATGCCGGGTTACTGGGATTTTCCACCCAAAAACTTTCATGGGGATCAGCTTCAGGCATCCCGTTCAACATAGGAAACTGGATCGGCCCCGACGGCAACGGCGTGGTTGCGGCTTTGAATGCCACCGATTATAACGGCAGTGTCAAAAAAAGACTGGACACAGCCAGCTACTGGGTTAACCGTATCACGGAAAATGGCCATAAGTATGGTGTGTTTGCCGACTATCGGTATTATGGCACCGGCGATGAAGGTGGGGCTCCCCGCGAAGATGACGTGAAAAATGCCGTTGCCAGTCTAAGCCAGACGGTCAGCAAATTCGGGGTCTATTTATGTTCATCCGACCAGTTGTTCCGCGACCTGACCGATGTTCAGAAGAAACAACTTCCCTCCTACACCGGCGATCTGTTGCTGACGCAACATTCGGCAGGCTCCCTTACCTCCCAGGCTGCCATGAAACGCTGGAATCGCAAGAACGAACAGCTCGCCATGGCTGCTGAACCTGTTTCGGTGATGGCCGACTGGCTGGGCGGGCTCAGGTACCCCATGCAATCGCTGAATGAGGCCTGGTGGCTTGTTCTTGGCTCCCAGATGCATGACATCCTGCCCGGAACCTGCATTCCGAAAGCCTATGAATATGCCTGGAACGACGAAATACTGGGTTTGAATAAATTTGCATCCACCCTTGAAAACTCTGCCAGCGGTGTAATCAGGGCCCTTGACACCCAGGGGAAAGGCATTTCACTGGTCGTTTACAACCCACTGGCGATCAGCCGCACCGACCTGGTTGAAGCTGAAATCTCCTATCCCGGGGATGTGCCAAAGGCATTGATCCTGATTGATGCCGGGTTCAACCAACTCCCGCTGCAAATCCTTGAAAGAACAAAAGAGAGCATCCGCATCCTCTTCATGGCAACCGTCCCTTCCCTGGGCATAGCTGTTTATGATGTTCAGCCTGTGAAGGAACCGGTTACCGCGAAAACTACCCTGGTCTCATCGAATAACACCCTCGAAAATGAATTCCTGAAAGTTACGGTAAATGCCAGTGGCGACATCTCGGGTATTTTTGATAAAAAACTGGGAAAAGAGGTGCTTTCGGCTCCGTCGCGGCTGGAATTTCAAAAGGAACATCCCGAATACTGGCCTGCCTGGAACATGGATTGGAACGACCGTAAAAAACCACCTGTCGATTTTGTAAAAGGCCCGGCCACCATCACCCTGGTCGAAAAAGGCCCGGTGCGCGCCACCCTGAGAATCGAACGGTCGGCGCGCAACTCGGTGTTTGCGCAGGAAATCCAGCTTTCGGCCGGCAAGGACAACCTTGTCGTGCACAATCTTATAAACTGGCAATCACGGGGCGTTAGCCTGAAGGCATCCTTCCCGCTGACGGCATCGAACAACCTGGCTACCTACAACCTCGGTCTTGGCACCATCGACCGCGCCACAAACAGCGAGAAAAAATACGAAGTCCCGTCGCGTGAATGGTTCGACCTGACCGATAAGTCGGGAAACTTTGGGGTAACCATCACAGAAGACTGTAAATTCGGTTCCGACAAGCCCAACGACAAAACACTGCGTCTTACCCTGCTTTTCACGCCTGTAACCAATTTTTACCATGACCAGGCCACCCAGGATTGGGGAATTCATGAAATAACGTACGGGATTTACAGTCATAAAGGCGACTGGCGTGCAGGCCGTTCGGAGTGGCAGGGCCGTTTCATGAATCAGCCCCTGCGGGCTTTCCAGGCGCCCCAGCACCCCGGGTTCCTGGGGAAGAGTTTTTCATTTGCCAAGGTTTCAACGCCGCAGGTCGATATCCGCGCCGTGAAGAAGGCTGAGAACGGGAAAGATGTGGTTATCCGCCTGCAGGAACTTTTTGGCAGCGACATCCTGAATGTGGAGGTTTCATTTGCAACCAAAATCAAATCGGCCAGGGAGATCGACGGCCAGGAACGACGAATTGGCGACGCCGTGCTGAAAAACGGGAAACTGACCCTCGACATGAAGAAATTTGGCATCCGAAGTTTTGCCCTGCAACTTGAATCGCCCGTTGAGAAGCAGCAGGAACCAACGTCCATCGAACTTCCGCTGGCCTACAACCAGGATGTGGTGAGTACTGCAAAAAACAGGCGCGACGGCAGTTTTGATCAAAACGGGCAAAGCATCCCGGCTGAGCAGTTCCCTGAAACACTCATTGTGGATGGCGTGAAGTTTCACTTCGGCCCAACGGCAGATAAGCAGAATAACGTACTCTACTGCAAAGGACAGAAGATCACCCTGCCCAAAACCGGAAATTACAACCACCTCTATATCCTTGCAGCAGCGCTTACCGACACAAACGGCACGTTTAAAGTCGGCGGTAACAAAACAACCCTCCGGGTACAGGCTTATAACGGGGTTCTGGGCCAGTTCGACAAGCGGGAATGGGATAAACTTGGGCGGATCAAGGGATTGGATAAGGGTTTCATCAAACGCGGCGAGGTGGCCTGGTTTGCCACGCACCTCCACAAGGATACGGTGAATGTACCATACCGGTATGCCTACATTTTCAGGTATGCCCTTGAGGCCGGGCAGACTAGCGGAACCCTGCAACTTCCCGACAATGACGCCATTAAAATCTTCGCCATCTCCCTCTCCTACGACCCTTATGACCAGATCCAGCCTGCACAGCCATTATATGACGATTTTACCGACCGCAACCAGATGACCCTGAACCTGCCAAAAAGCTATGTGGACGATCATATGGAACCTACAGCAAAACTGGCGGTCACCAGCAGCCATAACCTCGCTGAACTTCCTTCAAAACCTACTATGAAGGATTACGCCGATATGCACCAGCCCAACGGGGTAACGTCGCAATACTATTTTTCGGATGCCGATTCCAGCCTAACAGGTTCGATAACCGATGGCATGGGTATTTCAGCCGTCAACGACGGAATGTACGACCTGCTCCCGGGCGACTCTCTGCGCGACAAGTGGTCGGAAAAAGGCGAAGGGCGCCTCCTGATGGATCTCCAGAAAGAGATTGAACTCGACAGCATTCACATTTTTACCGCCCAGAATACCAAACGGGGAGGACAGTCTTTTTCACTCTGGGGCGCTCCCGGCGCCAAAAGCCCGGGGCTGAAAGGCGATCCCACAGCTGCAGGCTGGAGCTACATCATAACCGCAGCGCCCGAAGATATCTGGGGCAACAGCAAGGCCCTCTATACCATAACTCCACTGCCCGGGAAATCGAAGCAATACAGATACCTTCTCTGGGTAAGTGAAGATTCTCCCCACGGACCTTACTATTTCAGGGAGGTCGACGTGTTCGAAAAGCAAAAATAGCAGGTGTGAATTATGTAACTTTTTTTGAAAATTATGTAAGATTTGATAAAATAATAGGTTGCAAATTTGTACTGGAAATTCCGTTATGAGATTACCTGTTTACTTTTTTGCAACTTCGTTTCTATGCCAATCAGCAGCATCCAAAAAAAAATGCCAGATCTTATTAAAAATTTCCGCCAATCTATTTAGAATCATTTTAAATTATTGCCTATCTTTGCAAGGACAAAACAAATTCAAAACAAAACACTATGAAAAACACAGCAAAAATTTTATTGGCACTCGTCCTGATGTTAGGGATGATTGGTATTACCTATGCCCAGAAGAAAGCCACGCCTCCCAAGGGTACCAAGACCGCCATCGTGGTTGCTCCTCCCATCGTGAAATGGTCGGTCGACAATGCACACAGCGGGGTTAAATTTACCGTAAGTCACATGGTGATTTCAGAAGTAGAAGGCAGCTTTAAAACGTTTACAGGTTCTGTTGCCGCAGCCAAACCTGATTTTACCGATGCCCAGATTGACTTTTCAGTTGATGTGGCCAGCATCAGCACCGACAATGAAATGCGCGACAAGCATCTGAAATCGGAAGACTTTTTCAGCGCCGAGAAGTTCCCGAAAATGACGTTTAAAAGCACTTCATTTAAGAAACTCAGCGCCAAGGCTTATGAACTTTATGGCAACCTGACCATCCGCGACGTCACCAAGAAGGTGAAATTCGTGGTGGTTTACGGCGGAACAGCGAAAGATCCTTATGGCAATGTCAAGGCAGGGTTTAAAGCGACCACCACCATCAAACGTATCGAATACGGGCTGAAATGGAATAATCTTACCGAGACCGGCGGTGCCATGGTCGGCAAGGATGTGACCATTACCATCAACGCTGAATTTGCGAAGGAGAAATAAAGGTTCGCTTGTCAACGATAAGTTCGTCGGCAAACAACCAGGCTTTGCCCCCATGGCCGATGTGCCATGCGGGGCATTTTCCTTTATTGCGGGCATAGAACTTCACATACCGGCAATCGGAAAGCGGGATCTGCCTCCCCGTTTCGCGGATCAATACCAGGTCGGTGAACTGCAGAGAATCGAAAACCGCCACCTCCCTGAACTGTTTCCCGTCGTCAGAAACGCTTACACTCAGCTTCTCAGGGTAAAAAATCCAGGAAGTCAGATCCTGCAGGAATTCAGCTCCTACATAGTTTATAGCAGCGGGGCTTCCCAGGTCGACCACTGCTTCAAGGTCATCCTCTTCAAACCCCTGCCACAGCATGTAATAGTTGGTTGATCCTCGTTTTCCGTCGGTCAGGGAACCAGGCCCTTCGGCAGAATATTTCGGGCTGGGTAACTTTACCAGCGTGTAGCGCTTGTCTTTTGCCAGGTGCCGGCACCAGGCATTCTGAAAAAAGAGCGAAGATTGTTTTCCATATTCATCGGGCGACAGTCCGCGTTCATGCACCGATTTTACGCCGTACCGGTTTGCCCGCATTGTGAATTCAGCAAGTTGGTCTTTCCTGTCGCGGCGCAGGATGATCTCTGTTCCTGACTGTTCCATGAAGCCATCCTGCCCGGTAATATACTTTTTCGAAATTTCAAGGATGGCATACTGCAGGGGTAACCTGGCCTTTTCAACACGTGCTTTCAGGTTCGCGTCATCCGCTACGGCAGCTTCTGCCTTGTCAAAATTATCATTGTATGTCCTGATTTGCTCCCGCGACAGGAAGGCATCGGTCTCCTGCCCCGGGCTGTCATAAATCCAGAGGGTCCTCCCGGAATGTTGCAGGGCGGAAGCCATCCCATCGAGGTACTGGCGGATGTAGGGCGCCGCTGCCCCATAATACCCTGTAAGGAAAGCGCTGGTCAGCGAATCCTCGTTCAGCCCGGGGTTCCAGAGCAGTTTGGCAAGGAGGTATTGCCTGAGTTCCTGGTTTTCGCTGTAGGTGCCGTGGCATCCCTGCTCGAATACAGAACCTACGTGGTATTTCTGAAACAGCTGTATGTTAGGCTGTAGCACCGGCAAATTCGGGAAGGGGCCGATCATGTTGGTGAACTGGATCACATAGTCCCAAACAAGGATATCGCCGGCAATGGCCGACCAGTTTTTCAGATCGGAGACAAAGGATCCTGCCGATGTGTCGCTTTCCAGGGGTTTGCTGCGGTCGCATTCGATGGTGCAGAGCATGATGTTCACATTGGAAGCCGGTTTCACATATTTTGGCGCTTTGCGGGAATACTGGTAAGCCAGGGTTGATATCACCTTGTCGGGAAAAACAGCAGCGACCTTGTTGACAAAGGTGATAACCGACCCGGATGGGCTGCCTTCATGATTGTTGACAGCGATGCATGCGTCGCATTCGCAGTACCCATATGTATCCATTTGTGAAACCGACCAGTATTTCGCCCCGGGTTTCTCAGTCATCCTGCGGTTAAGTTCCTCAACAGCGATCTTCAGAACATCCGGGTTGGACAGGCACAATTGGGTCTTTGACCTTTTCCCGCCCATCAGGGCATAATATTCGGGATGCGTTCCAAAATATTTTTCGGGCGGCACCAGGCTGAACATGGTATGAACCCACATGCCCCAGTTCTCGCCTCCCTTCCAGGCATGGCGGTCGCTGCGCATCTTGTCGGCAAAGTCCTGTTCGTCCATGCCGGCATAATATACCTCGCGGGAACCAAAGGCCGGTTTACCGGCAAAATGACCCACAGGCAGGCGGATGACGGAGGTTTTGGGAATATCTTCAGCTCCCGGCGCCCAGAACCGGCAGCCGGCATTTTTTTCAAGAAATTCGTACAGCCCGTAAAGGATCCCCTTGTGCGCCCCCCCGGTAATCAGGATCGCTGACCGGCTGATGCTGATCTCAAAACCGTCGGGATCAAGCGGGGATGATCCGGCTGCAACCGGGTAGTGTGCTGAATGATCGAGTACAATTTCATGGACGGATCGAGGCACGGTTTCATCTGCAATCACAAGTTTTACGCCCGTCATCATTTCAACATACTTTTGAAGTTCCGAGGCGGCTTTCAGCTCATATGCCGTGGGATAGAGCGGGACAACTATTTGGTATTGCGCCACCGGGAGCCGGTCTTCCCCCATGTCGAACCAGGCCTCCTGGGCTAGCGCACCGCACCCCATGAAGACCAGAAAAATAATGATGCTCTTCTTCATATCCTTTGAAAATTTCAAGCAAAGTTAATATTACCTTTACTTTAAAATTAACAGGTTATGAAAAAGGTGCTTTCTTACACTGTTACTTATCATGATAAAGGATACTCCTCATGGAAGAAGCTGGAACCGGCGGTGTAACAAACGGTGACTTGTCGCTTGTTATCGGGAAGATTTCCCGCTTCTGCGCCTTCCGGGAACGTTGCAGGCAGGAGGTATTGCAGAAGATGAATGAGTTGGAGGTCCCGGGGGAAATGACGGGACCGGTCATCAAATTCCTTGAAGAAAACAATTTCATCAACGAAGTCCGTTTTGCTGGAATGTTTGTCACCGGCAAACTCCGCCACAACAAGTGGGGACGGGTAAAAATAAGGCATGAGCTGAAAACCCGCGCCATTTCTGACGAGATAACCAGGGATGCGCTTGAAGCGATCGATCCTGAAGAGTACCTGGATATCCTGCGGGAACTAATCCTGAAAAAACGAAAGGAAATAAAAACGGGAAAAAACTTGAACATCCGCGAAAAAATTATCACTTTTGTAACTGGCAAGGGATTTGAATTCGATCTTGTCGCCCGGGAACTTAAAGAACTAAAAATCTGACATGATACAACACGAACAACTGAAGGATCTTCAGACAAGACTCGACGTCTTGAGGAGGTACCTTTGACATCGACAAGAAACTCTCCCAGATAGCAGAAGAAGAAGAACTATCGCACGCCCCCGATTTCTGGAACAACCCTAAAGCCGCCGAACAGGCGCTCAGGGCCATCCGTGATAAAAAACTGTGGACGGATGCCTATTTGCAGGGGCTCGCCAGCAATGATGACCTAAAGGTGATGTGGGACTTTTTCATCCAGGGCGACGCCACCGAAGAAGAACTTGAAAACCATTACCGTACCACCCTCCATTTTGTTGAAGATCTCGAGTTCCGCAACATGTTGAGCGGCGAGGAGGACAAACTCGGCGCCATCGTGCAGATCAATTCTGGCGCCGGCGGTACCGAATCGCAGGACTGGGCTCAGATGCTCATGCGCATGTATATCCGCTATGGCGAACGCAGCCGATTCAAGATCAGCGAGGTAGATTACCAGGAAGGGGACGTTGCCGGGATAAAATCGGTCACACTTGAATTTGATGGCGATTATGCCTACGGGTACCTCAAAGGCGAGAACGGGGTACACCGGCTCGTACGGCTTTCGCCTTTCGACTCCAACCATAAGCGGCACACGTCGTTTGCTTCGGTATACGCCTACCCCATCATCAACGATGACATCGTGATCGAGATCAACCCGGCCGACATCAGCTGGGATACCTTCCGCAGCAGCGGGCCGGGCGGGCAGAATGTGAACAAGGTGGAAACGGCCGTCAGGCTGAAACATGAACCTTCGGGTATCGTGATTGAATGCCAGGAAACCCGCTCGCAGGGACAGAACCGCGAAAAAGCGCTGAAATTGCTGAAATCGCAGTTGTATGAGATCGAACTGAGGAAACAGCGTGAAAAAATAACGGTGATCGAAAGCGGCAAAAAGAAGATTGAATGGGGCAGCCAGATCCGCAGCTATGTGCTTCACCCGTACAAGATGGTAAAGGACCTTCGTACCGGGCTCGAAACCTCCGACACCCAGGCTGTGCTCGACGGCGACCTTACCGAGTTTATAAAATCGTACCTGATGGAGTTTGGGGGAAATAGCTAAATGAGAAATGGCAAAATGGTAAAATGGCAAAATGGTAAAATAGTGAGGTAGCGAGGTTGTGAGGTAGTGAGGTAGCGAAAAAATGAAATGGTAAAATGGTGAAATGTTGAGGTAGCGTAAAATCGTAAATCGTAAATCGTAAATCGTAAATCGTAAATCGTAAATCGTAAATCGTAAATATGTTTAAGGTATATCACAACCCCTCCTGCAAAAAGTCCCGGGAAGGGCTGAAGTTTGTGCAGGAATCGGGTATCCGGTATGAGGTAGTGGAATACCTTAAAAATCCGCTGACGGAAAAAGAACTTGAAACGTTGCTGGTCAAGCTGAATAAAAAGCCTGCCGAGGTATTAAGGACACAGGAGGTTTATTATAAACAGAACCTGAAGGGGAAAAAGTTTGAAGACCATGAGTGGATCAGGATCATTGTTCAGAATCCAAAACTACTCCAGCGACCGATTGTGGAAACCGCTTACAAGGCAGTTATAGGCGATCCCCCGGAAAATATAAAATCACTCTTATAACAGTCCAGGATATTCATTAAACACTTTTCCACCATGAACACACGCATCGAAAAAGACACCATGGGACCCATCGAGGTTGACATGGACAAGTACTGGGGCGCCCAGACACAACGTTCGCTCACCAATTTCAAGATTGGGGAACCCGGCTCCATGCCCATGGAGGTGATCCGCGGCATGGCTGTCCTCAAGAAAGCTGCTGCCATGGTTAATGCCGACCTGGGCGTGCTGGCTGCGGATAAGAAAGACCTCATTGTAAAAGTGTGTGACGAGATCCTCGATGGCAAACTCGACGACCAGTTCCCGCTGGTGATCTGGCAAACCGGTTCGGGAACCCAAACCAACATGAATCTCAACGAAGTGATCGCCAACCGCGCCCATGTGCTGCATGGCGGCGAACTGGGCGGCGAAGGCAAAACCGTGATCCATCCCAACGACGATGTGAACAAGTCGCAGTCGTCGAACGATACCTTCCCGGCGGCGATGAGCATTGCCGCGTATAAAATGGTTACCGCGACCACCATTCCCGGTGTGGAACTGCTCAGGGCCACACTGGATAAAAAATCAGGGGAATTCACCGGGATTGTGAAAACCGGACGTACTCACCTGATGGATGCCACGCCGCTCACGCTCGGACAGGAATTTTCGGGCTATGTTTCACAACTCGACCACGCGCTCAGGGCGGTGAAAAACACCCTCCCCCACCTGGCCGAACTTGCCCTGGGCGGAACCGCGGTAGGGACCGGGCTGAACGCCCCTAAAGGTTACGATGTGCTGGTGGCAAAAAAAATTGCTGAACTTACCGGTTTACCCTTCATCACCGCGGAAAACAAATTCGAATCCCTCTCTTCGCACGATTCGATGGTGGAGACCTCCGGTGCGCTGAAAACCCTTGCGGTAAGCCTGATGCACATTGCCTCCAACATCCGGCTGCTCGCCTCAGGCCCCCGTTGCGGTATCGGAGAACTCATGCTTCCCGAAAACGAACCAGGATCAAGCATCATGCCCGGCAAGGTGAACCCAACCCAGCCCGAAGCCATGACCATGGTATGTGCACAGGTGCTTGGAAACGATGTCGCCATCAACATCGGCGGCATCAGCGGCCATTTCCAGCTCAACGTCTTCAAGCCGCTGATTATTTCAAACCTGCTCATGTCGGCCCGGTTGCTGGGTGATGCCTGTGTTTCGTTCAACGACAACTGCGCCATCGGCATTGAACCCAACATGACCGCGATCAACAGAAACCTCGAAAATTCACTCATGCTGGTCACGGCCCTTAACCCGCATATCGGGTACGATAATTCCGCTAAAATCGCCAAGAAGGCCCACAAGGAACACCTAACCCTGCGTGAAGCTACACTGGCCCTTGGCCTGATGACCGACGAGGAGTTCACTAAAATCGTCGATCCGAGAAAAATGACAGGACCGAAGTGACGAAGGACGTAGGACGTAGGACGTAAATCGAAAACATGAAACGGTTTCTCATCATCTTATTGTTTCTCATGGCTTTATGCGGACTGGGTTTTGCCCAGAACACCAACCTTTCCAACGGGGCTGTTTTTGATGGCGAGCCTTACCTGGCGGTTAACCCGGCAAATCCGCAGCATGTGGTGGCGGCGTGGATGGGATATTCTTTCGGATCACTGCTCGGCATTAAAACCATCGTTTCATTCAACGGGGGGAAAACCTGGTCTGCTCCGGCGATGCTCCCGCATTTCTCCCCAGCGTTCCATTCAGCCGATCCCTGCATGGTTTTTGACAATGCAGGCACCCTCTTTGCCTGTTACATCGACTATCGCGAAACCCCCGACAGTGGCGGGATCTATATTACAAAATCGACCGACGGAGGCCTTCACTGGGCTTTTCTCTCAAAGGCGCTTGACTTGCGGGCCGACGGTCTCAAGGCCCCGATCGACCGCCCCTGGCTTACAATCAACCCGGTAAACAACCACTTGTATATTACCTCGAAACCCGCTCCCTGGGTTGCTGCTCCCAACAGACCCTATTTTATTGCCTCTATTGACCACGGTTTAAACTGGAGTTCCTGGAGACACATCGACAATTCCGGTTTCCTGGTGGGAAATTTCATCCAGGCCCCGATGGCTGCACCCGCCGTTTCGCCTGATGGCGCCTTTCATTGCATGTACCCGAGCTGGGTCGTTTCGCAAAACCTGCTGCCCGGCTATATCCATGCAAAATCGCTGGACGACGGAACCACCTTCACTTACAACGGCGCATATTACACCTCGCCGGGCACCGGCGATACCCTTGCGAAGGCAGGCGGCCATTTTGAATGCGACCCGTTGGATGCCCTGCATCTGACCTTCGTTTTTCCCGAGTCAAAATATGGGGACTTTGATATTTTCTTCATCGAGTCGCACAACGACGGGGTTACCTGGAGCGCGCCCCAACGAGTCAATTCAGATGCGCAGGGAAACGGCAAGATGCAGGACCTCGTGTGGAGTTCCTTTGATGCACAGGGTAATTTTGTCATCGCATGGAGAGACCGCAGGAACAGCCCCGGCACCGGTTACACAACCTCATCAGAAATATGGGGAACCATGCGTTGGAAAGACTCCGTGAACTTTTCACGGAATTTCAGGATTTCAGACACCCTGGCACCATACCAGCACGTGCTGAGCCTCAACGGGAACGACTTCATGGCCCTTGCTGTAGCCGATGATACGATTCATGCAGCGTGGGGAGATACGCGCAACGGTTACCTTAACATCTGGTATTCGCGGCTTGATATGCATACCCTGAACTCGACCGGTATCAGCAACATCGTGCATGATCCCATGCCGGATATCCGGATATACCCCAACCCCGGAAATTCTGTTTTCTATCTCCGCGGCAGCCGGGTAATGGATGTTACGATCTACGATGAACAGGGGAAACTGGTCAGGGAGCAAAAATCTCACGGTTCAACAACACAAATTGACCTCTCGGAACAACCGTCAGGCATCTACTTCCTTTATATTAAAACCGGCGTCGGGAATGTATATAAAAGGATCGTCAGGGATTAACTGTTACCTATTTTACCTTTTGCCCGTCGGTGACCGTTGGGAAGACCATTTCGGTCTTCAGTCCGAGCATGCGGTAAACAAAAGCCCTGCGCACAGTATCCCTGGCACGGGTAAGATAAAGTGTATCCGGAGGATGGATGGTGTCGAACAGATTTCCATATAAAGACATGGGATCTTCGAAGTCATCGCTCAGGGCAATATAATAGGCATCGCTTCCCTGTTTGAGGTTCCCGCGGATGTGATTGATCCAAAAATATTTGTGAATCCGCTCCAGGCTCCCAATAGCATATACGGGCTTGTTGATCCTGCGGCCGACATAATAATCAAAGTTTGCTGCCGGGAACCACCTGAAGGTGATGATCGGGGAGTTCCTCCTGATCAGGGAATGATCCTCTTCCCATTTGGCCAGCGGTGCGAACTTACTGCCAAGCTGGTCCCAGCCAACCATGTCGAGCGAAGGATCATGCGCCTTCCAGCGTTTAAGCGGAATCCACCCGTAACGGATCTGACCCATCACAGCGCCTGAAACCGACAGGATGAGCACCAGCGAGATAACAATCTGCCAGGGAACCAGCCTGGGTTTGAAATTCTCCTTTTCCGGGTTTGCCAGGAAAGCTGCCGCTACGATCATGAGCCCCAGGTACCCGGGACCGGTCCAGTGAGGCAACGTGCTGCGAAAAAGCGAGAATGACTGGAAAACCAGGATCAGGGGGATACTGGTCCAGAGAAGGATTCGCTGACCTTCGGGCGGCAGGAACCGCTTACGGAATACCAGGGTAAAAAGCGCCGTCACGATGATTACCACATTCACCGGGTTGTTGTAAAAGAACTCCCCGGCCATTTCGGTGAGGAAATACTGGGGCCGGAAACCGGATTCTGTTATGGTAACCCTGTTTTCATGGAAAGTAAAACTGATGAAGTTGTTTTCAATGTTCCAGAAAACGACCGGCATCGACACCAGGATGATGAGTGCGAAAAAGCCATAGAACTCTTTTGCTTTAAACCATTTCCGGTTATACAGCAGGACATACACAAAGGCCCCCGTAACCAGGAAGACCGAATGATATTTGGAGATGAGGGCCAACCCGGCCGATAATCCTGCAAAAAGAAGCAACAACCTGCTTTGGGAGGTTTGTTCACGATCGGGGAGCGATTTCAGCAGCAGATATAGTGTCACAAGCCAGAAAAACACCTGCGGGGCATCGGGAAGGATGAATGTACCGCTGAGAATAAAGCCATAAAAGGATGCGGTGTAAAGCAGGGCCGCATATAAACCCGTCAGGGGATTCCTGATCTCCCTTCCCACCAGGAACATCATGCCCGTACTCAGGGTCCCGAACACCACCGAAGCCAGACGGAGGAAAAACTCGCTTTCAAAGGTAAAATTCAGGGTAAACAACTGGATGACCAGTCCAACCATGGGAGGATGGTCAAAATGGCTCAGCGCCGGAAACCTGGCATAGGTCAGGTAATAAACCTCATCATTTCCCAACTCGATGAACCCGGCAATAAATCCCCGGATAATCGCCGAAATGACCAGCAAAATCAACAAAGCCCAATATATTTTGCGATCGGTAAACACAGCTTATAAAACGAATTATGAATATTGAATAATGAATGTTGATGACCGAATGGCATATAACAAAAAAGAAATTTGAATACGCCCCGGAAGTTCAAACCCCTAAAACAACTTCTTTCCCATTCACCTGTCCACCTTGTCACCTTGTCACCTTGTCACCTTGTCACCCTTTCACCCTCCTCCTAAACAAAACCCATCCCGCCGCAAGAATCGCCGCCATGGATCCCAGTCCTAAAATGCGCAATATCCACGTTCGCGGCCAGTTTATCTCAGCCAGCAACGGGTTGCCCGGGGGCGTTCCGTCGGTTCTGAAAACCGGGTTCAGGTAAAAAATCGTACCGGGTCCGACTGCCGGATACATGTGGTACTTTAAAAACATCACTTCGGTGCGGATGTAGGTATCCTCCGGCTTGAACTTATACCAGGCCCTGTTGGCAAGCCTTACAATTTTCCTGGGTTCGCCATACTGGCCCAGAAAAGTCATTTTCAGGGGCTTCCCGCTCACTGATACCCACAGGGTGTCTCCTTTAACTTCCACTGAATTGACCCGCGGGATTAGCCCGGCATTCCCGGCTTTCTGTGTAAAGCTTTCATCGCTGCTCATAAAAATGTCGGCACCAAAGGCCATTCCTGCTTTCAACGCCTTTACCAGGGTAGCACCATGGTTATCAGGACTGTTGATGTAGGTACACATCCGTGAGATTTCAAAAGGATCGCTGATGTTGTGGGCATCGTCGTCGGCCAGGATATACACCGGCCGGCCGGCCGACAGGGCCGCATCCCACTGGGGGATTGACCTCCAGTTGTGATCGAGTGCCTCTACCAGGTCGTAATTGGTCAGGTAAAGCATGTCATTCAGGGAATAGCCTCCTTCCCAGTCGGGATGGGCAATTCCGACAATGTCATTATCGGGTCTCAGAAGGTTGAGGATATGCTGCTTTTGGTTCAGGTTCTGCACCAGCGAATAATCCATCCACAGCACCCGCCGGGCGCCAATGAGGATCTGGTGTTTCTTGCGTATGCCAAATCCGTGTTCATATCCCGGGATGTAAAAGGCAGAGTCTCTGAAAGATTCATCGATAGACTGGTAATTGGATATCTGCGGCGCGTCGTAACCCAGTGCCTTGTAGGTATTATAAAAGGCGTCGTTGCTGTTGCTGCGGCCGCTGGTCAATCCGCCCCAGGCCCGGGTATGAAAATGGAAGTTGGCCTTGCGCCAATGTGTGCTGTCCATCCCGGCATACGGGTTATAAATCTTTTCTCCTGAAAATGGCTGCGGCGGTGGAAAATCATAAACCGGCACAAGAAAATAGATGATCAGTTCAAAGCACAGGAATGTTAAAATAATAAATACCAGTCCTTTAAATGTGATACGGAAAAATCTGTTGTTCAATGTCATGAAGGTATCCTGTCTTATCTGCCATCAACACCCGTCCCGGATCCCAGCACTCTTCCCTTTCCGCGTAAAAGAAATTCAGGCAAGGGAGAGAAGGGATTCAGCAAAGGTAAAGATTTTAAAGGAAGCTGATAAGCAATTTTATGTTAAGGAAGACCACGATCACACCAACGATCAGCAACATGGCACGGGTAGAGGATGTATTTACATATTTGCCCATCACCCTGGGTGATGATGTCAGGTATATCTGCAGGAAGATGGTGAAGGGAAGCTGGATGCTGAGCGCCATCTGCGAAATGATCAGACCCTGGTATGGATTCCTGATCAGGAAGATGATGAACAGTGCGATGACCAGCGAAATGAGCACGCCCAGCCGTGAATGGCTGTCGTGGATGTCGTAAGGCTCACCGAACAACCCCGCGAAAATACTGCCCCCGGCCATGCCGGAGGTGATGGTGGAGGCTATCCCTGCGAACAGCAGGGCGACGCCGAAAACAACGGCAGCATTGTTCCCCAGCAGGGGTTTGAGAATCCCTTCGGCCTGCTGCAACTCGTCAACCGGGAGGTGATGGCTGAAAAAGGCCGTGGCGGCGAGCAGGATGATGGCGCTGTTGATGGCCCACCCGATGATCATGGAGAAAAGGGTGTCGAACAGTTCGTAGTCCAGCTGCCGCTTGATCACCTTTTCGTCTTCGAGGTTCCACTGGCGGCTCTGGATAATTTCTGAATGAAGAAAGAGGTTGTGGGGCATGACCACGGCACCCAGCACGCTCATCACGATGATCATGGAACCGGCGGGGATGGAGGGCTTTACCCAGCCTATGCCAGCCTGTACCCAGTTGATATCCACCAGGGTGAGTTCATACAAAAAGGAGAGCCCGATGATGGAGACAAAGGCAATGATGAACTTTTCAATCTTGTGATAGGAATTGGTCCACAACATGATGACCACAAAAACAAAAGCCATGATCGCCCCTGCCGGGATCGGGATGTTGAAGAGCATATTCAGCGCCACGGCAGCGCCCAGGATCTCTGCCAGCGAAGTCGATACCGAGGCGCCCATGGCCGAGATCAGCACAGTGCGCGAAACCCATGGCGGCGTATACTTGTTGGCTGCTTCCGACAGGCAAAGTCCTGTGGCAATGCCCAGGTGGGCCACATTATGTTGTAGAATAATCAGCATGACCGTTGACAGGGTGACCATCCACAACAGCTCGTATCCGAATACAGACCCCGCGGCAATATTGGAGGCCCAGTTCCCCGGATCGATAAAACCAACGGTTACAAGCAACCCCGGTCCTATGTATTTAAGAATGTCCAACCCGCCAAACCGGGGCTTGTGATCGCGCCGCCGCAGGTCTTTGATAAAATCTAAAAACATCGTACTGAAAAATTCAGTTGTAAAAATAGGCAAATTAAAGATTGCTTCCCCGTAGGGATCGTTCCGAAAAAAATTGAAAAAAGTTGCCGCAATTTGACCCAACCCGGTTAAAAATCCTTATCTTAGTATCGTTCAACCAGTTTACCCGAATTTCCGACACCTAAGTTCAAAACCTATATATATGAGACCAAAAACCGGAATTTTCGCCCTGGGATTGCTCTTTTTCAGCCTTACGACCGTCATGTATGCGCAGCAACCGCCCTTTACAAAGGTATTTTATGACTTATCGGGAACTGCCCAGTCCTACTCGATCGTTAAAACCTTTGACCATAATTTCATGATCGCGGGGGAGAAAGATGACGTGCCGATGATGATGAAAGTGGATCCAGCCGGGAATGCGCTGTGGATTAAAAAAGCGGAGGCCACCGTCCCGCAATCGCGTTTTACTTCCGTTATTGCTACCTCCGACTCCTGCTTCGTGTTTGCAGGCACTGTTCCTCCATGGTATGGCGACCAGGTCCTGTGCATGAAAATGTCGCCGGCCGGGAATCCGCTTTGGTTCAGGGAATACAATCTTGGGATGCAAGTCATCACCAGTTCCATCCAGGAGACATCCGGTCATGGGTTTATCCTCACAGGTGACCTTAAAACCCCGGTTGCAACCTCTGAGGTTTTTGTTTTAAAACTTGACTCAGCAGGTAATATCAGCTGGTCAACTATCCTGTCATCCCTTACCGGGTCGGATTTTGGCTATGCCGTGAAGCAGACTCCCGACGGAGGGTACATCCTGGCCGGTGAAACAGAAAGCTACCCTCCATACCAGGATGGTGCAACCATGATCAAACTGACTGCCAGCGGGGCGGTTTCCTGGGCTAAAAAACAAAATGTCCCTGCACAGTATTATTCATCAGCCTGGGATGTTGTTGTAACCGCTACAGGGCTCATTTGGTACCTTTCAACCACCGGGAACGGGGTTGTGCTGATGAAAACCGATGTTGACGGGAATGTTTTATGGAGCAAATCCATCACTGCAACACCTGGGGGAGTCTTTGACGGCACTCCCAGGCCGAAATTGCATGTCACTTCCGACGGAGGCTTTGTGTTCCTCTCTTCCTCACAGGGGTTCGATCAGCTGGTAAGAACCGATGCAGATGGGAATAGCCGTTGGGGACAAACCTTTTGGATGATTACTTACGATGTTGCTGAAGCGGATGACAACGGTTACATGGTTGCAGGCAACGGACCCATCATGGGAGTGAAGAAGTCCCCGACAAACAACCCGCAGATCGGCCTCGTAAAAACCGATTCGGCTGGCAACAGCATCGGCTGTGAATCCCAAATCACCGTAACTTCCGCACCCTGCTCCATCAGTTTTACACCCATCACCTTTACATCCTCATCCGCAGGGTCAGCCACCTCATTGAACTGGGGATTTACCAATGTTAGCCTGTCAGTTTTTGAAGGTTGTGTTCCCATCACCGGGAGTGTTTCCGAAAACAACGAAGAAGTCCATGCATTCGCCGTAAGCCCCAATCCTGCGAGCGGCCGGTTCCTTGTAACGAATACCCGGCCTTCAGGGCTGCCCATCCTGGATATCCGAGTTTTCAATGCCTTCGGCAGGATGGTCAGGGAATCGTCAGTCCAGGTCAGCGACCAGGCCCGGTTTGATTTGGAAGGTCAGCCCGACGGGTTGTATTTTGTTCAGGCCCGGTATGCGGATAGAATTTACACCGAAAAAATCGTGATCAACCATTAATTAACTGTTAATAAGGATTGTTACCTGTAAGATAAACCATTGTGCGACCTGAAATCAGTTTAACTCCTGAAGAAAATGTCATAGCCAAACCGCAGGATCGTCGCGGCTACCACAATGAGGAAAAAAATCCGGATGAACTGGTTCCCTTTTAAAATGGCCAGCCGGGCGCCAACCAGCGAACCGGCAAAATTGCATACCGCCATCGGAATCGCAAAATGATAGAGGATATGCCCGCTGCCGGCAAAAAACAGGATCGATCCGGTGTTTGTAGCCACATTGACAAATTTGGCGTGGGCGCTCGCCTTCAGGAAATCAAAACCCAGCACGCTGATGAAAAACAGCACCAGGAAACTTCCTGCACCCGGGCCAATGAAACCGTCGTAAAAACCGATGGCGAGCGCGAACAGCCCGCCATAAACCAGCTCCCGTCCGGGGGATTTGCGGGCGGTGGTTGCCGTTCCGAAGTTCTTTTTCGTGTATGTGTACACCGCCACAACGATGAGTACCCCGAAAATGATGGGCTTCATAAAGGAGTTGCTGATCACCGACACGGTCATAGAACCGGCATAAGCCGCCACGAGCGCAATCATGCAAAGGACTGCCAGAAGCCGCCAGTGCAGCTTCACCTTCCGTGCGTATTGGAGGGCTGCGGAGGAGGTCCCTGAAAACGAAGGGATCTTTGTCGTCCCCAACAGGGTAGCAACCGGGTGATCGGGAAGGGTGATGAGTACGGCCGGCGTCTGGATCAACCCTCCACCTCCTACGATGGCGTCGATAAACCCGGCGGCCAGCGCGGCAAGGCACAGGATGATCATCTCCGGGGAAATCATCGTTTGAACGCAGGATAAGCAAGTCTGAAAATTTTCATAAGCCGCAATTCACCTGTGGTTACGCAGGAAGGTATAGTTCCCCGGTTGCATACAATTGGGCTTTCCCTCCGATGATCACCCTGGGCGGCTGATAGCCGCATTGGAGTGTGCCTGCACGTGCAGATATCTGCAGGGCGCTCAGTTCCTGCTTTCCCAGCCTGGCCGACCAGTATGGAACCAGCGTCGTATGTGCCGAACCGGTCACGGGGTCTTCATCCACGCCCGACTGGGGGCCGAAAAATCGCGAGACAAAATCAACATCCTGGCCGGGAGCCGTTACAATCAACCCTCTTGCTTCAATTTTCCCGATCACCTTATAATCGGGCCGCATATGGCGAACCTCTGCCTCCGTACGAAACACGGCCATGTAATCGGTTTTTCCTTTATAAACTTCAAGCGGGATCAAACCAACGCCGGCTCTGATTTCGGGCAGGATGTCGCAGCGGGTGAATGCATCGGCAGGAAAGTCAAGGAAAAGCATGTCCCCGTCTTTTCTAACTTTCAGAATCCCGCTCCGGGGTGAATTGAAGGTTATTTCATCAGCCTGGTAATTGCAGTAATTGAAAACAACATAGGCCGAAGCAAGCGTTGCATGCCCGCACAGGTCGACCTCGACGGTCGGGGTAAACCACCTGATGTCAAAACCCTGCGCTGTCGCAACCACAAAGGCTGTTTCCGAAAGATTGTTCTCTGCAGCAACCGACTGCATCAGGTGATTATCCAGCCATTTATCAAGGAGGCATACCGCGGCCGGGTTGCCGCCAAACAAGCGGGAGGTAAAGGCATCGACCTGGTAAAATCTTATTTTTTTCATGGGTTTCGTTTAATTTCCTGAAGGAGAATCATTCCGGAGTGAGCCGTTCCAGGGTTTGGCCTTCAGCCCCCTGTCGCCTGTAAGGATGCCATAAACCCCGGGAAGGAGGCCTCTCAGCAGTGCGCCGGTAACTACTGCGAACATGATGATGACCAGCGGCAACAAAAAGAAGGTGAGCAGCCGGGAATGGGGAACCATGCTCACAAGCGGCAATGCTCCTTCCACACAATACGCTACCAGGGGAGCATGTACCGCATAAATGATGAACGCGAAGGCCGAAAGCCAGACAAACCATTTCCGTTGCATGAACCAGTTTACCAAGCCATTGCAGCCAAACCATGCGAAAACGAGTCCGCTGAAAATAACGAGCTTATGTAAAATGGTCAGCACCTGGAACATGGCATTTCCAAGGGCAGGCGGCCCCAGGTACGCCAGTACGGTTTTTAATGATGCCAGCAGCACAAAAGCGCAGCCCCACCAAACCGGTTTCAGCCACCTCCCGGGGATGTCGATGTTGAAATTCGTCTTTTGCATCCATACCCCCAGGGAGAAAAACAGCAGCCCCTCCCCCTCGAAGAAGACAAACCCCATGGTACCGAGCCACATGAGGCCGGCGATGCTGAAAAAGACATATTTCCCGATGCGGTGCGTCACACACAATCGGATCGCCGGATAGGCGATGTTGTATGTCAGCAGTACGCGGATAAACCACAACTGGTAAGGCACCGGGATGAGCAGCCACCTTACCGCCATTTCATACCACCGGTAATCGTGCAGGAGCATCCGGTGATCGTCGATCTGGACGACATGCGAACTGGTAACAATCCCCCGGGTGTAAGGGTACATTTCAAGAACCCAGGTAAAGACAAATCCTGCAGCGCTCCAGATCACATAGGGCAAAAGCAGGGTCCGTAACCGCTTTTTTGTGCGCTGACCGTAAGGGCGGTAATCATGCAGAGCATAGAGAAATCCCGAGATGATGAACAGCATGGGGATCCTGAACCGGAAGATCCCGTTGGCAAGGAAATATTCGGTGAAAGTGGTGAAGTTGAGCGGTTCACCCGGCATGGTCCAGGGCTGCATGTATCGCTCATGCAGGTTGTAGCCATGCACGAAAACAAGCAGAAACATGGAAATAAACGACCAGAATTTGAATTTCCGGCTGTTGAAAACGGATATCGATGACGGAAGTTGGGGAAGGTCCATGGCGAATTTTGGTGGTTATGTCAGGTCAGTGTTGGTGTGCAATTCCCGGGGATCCTGCAATCACTTTTCGGATTTTAAACAAAAATAGGGAAACTCGGTGAATCAAAAGGCACAGCAGTTAAATTCCGTGAAATTTCCGGCAAACAGGTCAACTTTCAGAAACACGCGGAAAAAACGGATGATAGTTTATACCTTTACACGTTGAATCTATACCTATTCAGGGACTATCAACCTTATGCTGAAACCGATGACAACAAAAATACAGTTCATCCTCAACCTGATCATTGCAGCGTTCATCCTGGGTTTTACCCCGGGTTGTGCTAAAAAATCAGAAACTCCCCCCCCGATCACTCCCGTGATTCCCGTAATTACCACCACCTCTGTTTCGGGCATCAGCCAAACGGCGGCGGAATCCGGAGGAACGATCACCAGCGACGGCGGTGCTTCCGTGACGTTTCGCGGTGTGTGCTGGAACACTGCAGGTGGGCCGGTAATCACCGACCAGCATACTGCTGACGGCACCGGCACCGGCACCTTTACAAGCCAGTTGGCCGGACTTTCGCCAAATACGTTGTATTATGCCAGGGCCTATGCCACCAACAGCGCCGGGACGGCTTACGGCAACCAGCAGACGTTCCGGACCCTGAAAATCGTCGCAGACTCGGTAACCGATGTCGATGGAAACCTTTACCATGTGATCAGGATAGGCAACCAATCGTGGCTCCAGGAAAATCTCAGGGTTACAAAATACAGAAATGGCGATGTGATCCCGGTGGTGACCACCGACGCTCAATGGAAAATACAGACTGCCGGCGCCCTCTGCAATTACGATAATACTGCTGCCAACGGCACTATTTACGGAAAACTCTATAATTATTTTGCACTAACTAACCCCCATGGCCTGTGTCCCACAGGCTGGCATGTGCCTTCCGACGGGGAATGGAAAACACTCGGCACCATCCTCGGTGGCGACACGGTTGCCGGCGGAAAGCTTAAGTCGACAGGCACCATCGAGCAGGGAACCGGGTTGTGGTATACCCCCAACACCGGCGCAACAAACAGTAGTTGGTTTACCGGGCTGCCTGGCGGGTACAGGATCAATTATGGCACCTATTATTCAATTGGCAACGTGGGTTATTTCTGGTCAACTTCCGACACCGCCTCCGTCAACGCATGGAACTATGTTCTCGATGCCAACAACAACGAACTGCTGAGGAATTACAACCTGATGACCAACGGCTTTTCGGTGCGTTGCTGCAAGGATTGAGACCTGGGGTGCTATTTTCGCGGAGAAGGAAGAGGCTATCACGGCAATGATGTACCAGGTTTCCTGTTCGCTTTTTTTTCAGACTGCCTTCGTTTCGTTTCAAGCCGCTCCTCGCGCGATGCCAGGGAAGGGCGGGTTGCCTTGCGCTTTTTACGCGGGGTAAGTGCCCGTGTAATCAGTGCATAGAATTTTTCAGTAACCTTCTCCTTATTTTTCAGCTGGCTCCGTTCCGATTGCGATACCAGGAGCAGTTCGCCCGCCGCATTGATCCTGGCTGCAAGCTTTTCCGCCACGACCGCCCTCTCGTCTTCAGTTAACACCTGCGACGAGGCTAAATGGAACCTCAGCTCAACCTTGGTGCTGACTTTGTTCACGTTCTGGCCGCCCGGCCCGCTGCTGCGCGAAGCGTTGTATCGCAGTTCGGCCAAAAAATCACGTTCAATCATCTCCGTGGCGGTTTATTATCGTAACACCGTACAAAATTACACAATAATACCGCGGCTGTATGTTCATTTTATTTGCCTGTAAATCTCGTACCTCGGCGGAAACCGGGAAGGAAATAAACGCAAACCCAATGTTGTTTTGTATTTTTGCAAAAACAACCGCCCATGTTAAAACGATATATTCTTCTGCTGACCGGGATATTTTTCCTTCATGTCCCCTCCGGATTTCCGCAGGAATCCGGGTCGAAAAAATTAACCGAGGTTATCCTGCTCCACACCAACGACATGCATGCAAAGATCGACAACATGGCGAAACTGGCCTATCTTGCCGACAGTTTGCGCAAGTTGCATCCTAATGTATTCCTGGTGGCCGCAGGCGATAATTTCACAGGAAACCCGGTCGTTGACATGGTGCCCGACAAGGGCTACCCCATGATCGACCTGATGAACCGTTGCAGGTTTGATGCAAGCGCCCTTGGAAATCATGAATTCGACATGGGGCAGGATTTTCTCCACAAACGATTCCTTCAAGCATCGTTTCCCTTTATCTGCTGCAACCTCGACGCCTCTGCGTCCAAGCTCGGACCGGTTAAGGCGTATCTGGTTCTTGGTACAAAATCAGGGGATTCAATCGCCCTGCTCGGGCTTATTCAGCTCGATGATAACGGGTTGCCCAGCTCCATCCCCACCCATATGACCAGCATCAGTTTCGTGAAGGGATGGACGAAGGCAAAGGAATACACCTGGCTTAAAAAACATTATGGCAACCTGATCGCCCTTTCCCACCTGGGCGTGGAGGATGATGCCAGGCTTGCCGATTCGATTCCCCAGTTCGACCTGATCATCGGAGGACATTCTCACACCCTGCTTGAGAAACCCAGGATGGAGAACGGGGTCATGATCGTCCAGGCCGGATCAGGCCTCAAATATGTAGGGAAGACGACCTTGCACGTCAGTCACGGGAAAATTGTTGACCGCAGTGACGAGGTTATCCCTTTCGACCTGCTGAAAAAAGAAAATGAAGGGGTCCGGGCTATCATCGATCAATACAACAACAACAAGGAACTCGAAAAGGTGGTAGGTATTGCCGAAACACAGATCGAAGGCAAAGATGAACTTGGCAGTCTGATGACCGATGCCATTACCAGCCAGATCAAAGTCGATTTCGCTTTTCAGAATAAAGGTGGCATCCGGATCAACTCGATTCCCGAAGGGAACATCACCCTCAGGGACGTTTACAAACTCGATCCGTTCAACAACCAGGTCGTTCTTTATTCGATGAAGGCGGAGGAGATAAAATCATTGATCTGCTACGGATACCAGCATGAGAAAGACATTGACCTCCAGGTTTCGGGCATGACCTATAAAATAACCCTCGACGGGCAACAGCACTGTTCGAAGGTTGAAATGTTCGACAAATCGGGACACCCGCTTGATCCTGCAAAGGAATATGGTGTTGCCATGAATGGTTACATGGCTTCCACCTACAAATTTAACCATGCGGACCCGGGAACAACGACTGTTTTCACCACCAGCGATGTATTGATCCAATATCTCAGGGCGGTGAAAAAAGTAAATTATAAAGGAATAAAAAGGGCTGTTGTTGTCAACTGAAAATATTACCTTTAACCTCAAATCCGGTTGACCGGGTTTTATCTCTCCCGGTACCGGTATTCATGAACAATATTTTAGACCCATGAATGAGTTGATCAAAAAATCGGTAAGCCTCGCAGATGCGGAACTGATGGTCAGGGCTGCCATGGCAAAGGCGACGGAACTCGGCATTTCGATCGCCGTTACCATCGTGGATGAAAGCGGGATCCCGAAATTATTTGCCCGGATGGACTCCGCACCGCTGATCGCGGTTGATGCTTCACGGAAAAAGGCAATTACCGCGGTGGGATTCGGAATGCCTACCGGTGAAGCCTGGTTCAACTTCATCAAGGATGATCCGATCCTTCGCGAAGGAGTACATGATTTCCACGATTTCATGCTCATGGGCGGGGGGATGCCCATTGTTTCAGGAACCCAGGTAATCGGAGCAATCGGCGTTAGCGGCGGCCACTATTTAAAGGATCACGAATGCGCCGGGGCAGCTTTGGAATCATTATATTAAATGAGATGACAAAAATCAAAGATCAGCTCGAGGTACTGAAAAGACTTAACCGGTTTTCCCAATGTTTCGGAAAAATCACCACCATTGAAGAACTCGCAAACAACGTAAGCGAGGTTCTTGATGATCTTCTTGACATTGAGTCTTCAGGCCTGTACCTGTACGATTTTCAGGAAAAAAAACTCAAACTGTTGATTGCCAAGGGATTCACTGACGAGGAACGGACCGAAGCAGAACTTACGGCCTTGGAAAGGCACCCGGGTTATGTATTCAGATCCGGCCAGACTGTCCATATACCTGATACCGAGAATGACCCGTCGAACGCGACCATCACCTCAAAACGAAGTTTTATCGTACGATCCAGGCTTTATGTCCCCGTACTCAGCGGGAACCAGCCCGTGGGCGCTTTCGGTATCGTGAGCTCGCAGAAGAACCGGTTCAGTGAAGAGTACCAGGTCATTCTCTCGTTTATATGCAATATTGCCGGCAACATTTATGCTACCATTATCAACAATGCCGGGCAAAAGAAAGCGCATGACCACCTTGCTGCCATCTCGATCAGGCTTGAAACCCTGATAAAAAATCTCCAGTCAGGCATACTGGTTGAGGACCAGGACAGGCGGATCGCCCTGTTGAACAAAGCATTCTGCGACATGTTCGGCATCCCGGTGGAACCGGAGATACTTTTTGGTTCTGACTGCTCCGACTCAGCTGAACAATCCAAAAACATGTTTGCCGATCCCGATAATTTTGTCAAACGGATCGAGGTTATCCTGCGAGAAAAGAAAACCGTTACCGGGGAAGAACTGGAACTGGTTGACGGACGGATCTTCGAACGCGATTATATCCCCATTTTCCTGGGGAGCCAGTTCCTTGGAAATCTCTGGCAATACCGCGATATCACAGCCCGGGTGCAGATCGGGAAAGAACTGCTGAAAGCCACAACCGAAGCCCGGTCGGCAAATTCCGCCAAGAGTTCGTTTCTCGCCAACATGAGCCATGAAATCAGGACACCGCTCAACGCAGTGATCGGGCTGTCGCGCCTTATGCGCGATACACCCCTGAACCCCGAACAGGAAATTCTGAACAGGAAACTGTTGATTTCAGGTGAAAATCTTCTCGGGATCATCAACGAAGTGCTCGATTTTTCTAAAATTGAAGCGGGCCGGATTGAACTTGAAGAGATCCCGTTCAACCTGAAGGATGTTCTTGACCGGGTGCATAGTTTTCTGTCGCACGTAGCAGGGGAAAAAGATATTACACTTTCTTCCTCCATGGAAACAGCGTATCCAAAAGCTGTCATCGGCGATCCGGTGAGGCTTCAGCAGGTTCTGACAAACCTGGTGAACAATGCCATAAAATTCACTTCCGAAGGCGGAGTCTGTGTTTCCTGCACCCTGAACAGCGAAAAAGCCACAAAAGCCTCCTTCCTTTTTTCAGTAACGGATACCGGGATCGGGATCAGCGAAAAGAACCTGAATGGTATCTTTGAAAAGTACAAGCAGGAAGATGAAAGTGTTAACCGCGTTTATGGCGGCACCGGACTCGGACTGCCCATCAGCAAGCAACTTGTGAGCCTGATGGGTGGCGATTTGAAGGTTGAAAGCGAAAAAGGCGTTGGCAGCAGGTTTTTCTTCACCCTCGAATTTGACACCACCGATGTGGCCATCCTCCGTGAAATGAACCGGAAAATATTTCTCGACCGGGACGCGCTCAAAGGCAAGGTCATCCTGGTTGTCGAAGACAATGGATTCAACCAGTTCATTGCCCGGTCTATCCTGGAGAAGTGGAATGTTGAGACCGATATTGCCGCAGATGGAAAAGAAGCCATTGTAAAGGCAAGAGAAAAGAAATATGACGTTATCCTGATGGATATGCAGATGCCCGTTATGGATGGCTGCACTGCCACAAAGTTCCTGAGGAAGGAACTAAAGATATCCACCCCGGTGATCGCGCTGACTGCCTATGCAACAAAAGATGCCATTGACAGCGCCATGGAAGCCGGGATGAACGGGTATATGACCAAGCCGTTCGATGAAGAGACGCTTTTCAGCCAGTTGCTGTCGGTATTCGGCATTACGCCGCAATTTATCGCCTCCGAAGAAACTCCCGTAAAACCAGTGCCAATCAAAATTGAAAGCCAACCGCCGCTTTTTAACCTGGATCAAATCAGTCAGCTCTTTGATGATGATACAACGGAAATTATTGCCACAATCAACAGTTTCATCGAACTCACTCCCCTGTATGCTGATGCGATACTAGCTGCATGGGAGCAAAACAATATGGAGGAGGTTGCAGAAGCCGCCCATAAGCTTAAATCCAGCCTCGAACTTCTAGCAACAGAGAACCTTCGCACAAACATCAACCTGATCCACGATTATGCGAAAGAGAAGCATAACCTTGAGAAGTTACCTGCCCTGATGAAATACTTCGGGGAGAATATCCCGCTGATGATAGACCAACTCAAAGAAAAAGAGAAGGAGTTGCGCCAGAACCAGTAAAATCCTTAACCCTGAATCAACAATTTTTCTGGTTTCCCGTTCAGCCTCCTTCACACGGCATTCGACCCCCTGATTTCCGTGATTCATAGAAAAGATATTTCCGAAACAGCCTTTCGCGATTACTTTTGACGGAAATTCTTACCCCATGGAAACGCTTCATCATGTATTCGCATCCTTCGAAATCTTTTCGTCCATCTTCAACGCTTTTCCTTCAATTTTCAATCCGCTGATCCACGGTTTTCAGACATTGTTCATCCTCCTTTTCAACAGCCTGAAACATATTGTTTCCCTGAACCCGGGGTTGATCAGCGGCACCATTTTCATATCGTTGGCCTATTTCCTGGGTTCCGCGGTTTCACGGCTGCGAAAAATCAGGGCCTGACAGGAACCGGCACAACAGGCGCATTCCGCAATTCATGATTACCATGCCTTTACCGGAAAATCATCTTTCCACTGAAAAAATGTTGTATCTTAGTGAAAAAATAACCGGTTATGGAAACCTATGAAAAAATTCTTGTTTTGAACAATGAGTTTGAAGCAGGGTTGATGGAAGAAGTTCTTACTGATCGTGAGATTCCCTTTGGAATTGTAAACTCGGATGATTCAGCCCTGGGGGGCATCATGGAGATGGAAGTCGGCTGGGGCTACGTTGAGGCACCGGAAAAATACAGGGATGAAATAATGAAGATTTTCGAGGAGATCACTTCCAGGTGAGTTCGCAATGATGGAACACCTCAGGGAATTTTTCGAGATCCTGGTCAACTCTGAAAAATTAATACAATATGGCGGACTGGCACTCCTGCTGGTCGTTATTTTCGCTGAAACCGGCGTGATCATCGGGTTTATCTTTCCCGGCGACGCCTTGTTGTTTACAGCCGGACTACTTTGCGGAAGCAATCTCTCAGTGAATATCTGGTTGCTGGTGACCAGTGTTGCCTTGGCTGCCATTGCAGGGAACTGGCTGGGGTTTTTCACCGGGAAAGTGATCGGCAAACGGCTTTTTCATAAAAAAGATACCTTCTTTTTCAAACAACGGCACCTTGAAAAATCACATGCCTATTATGAAAAATACGGGGGTATTGCCATTATCGGCGGTCGGTTTCTTCCGGTTGTCCGCACCTTTGTCCCGATCCTGGCAGGCGCCATCGACCTTGAATTCTGGAAGTTCAGCATTTACAACATCGCTGGAGCCATACTCTGGGCCGGCACGCTGATCCCACTGGGATACTTTGTAGGGAAAAAAATCCCTGCCTCCATTGACAATATAGAATATTTCGTGCTGGGAATCACCACGATCACCATGACCATCATGATCAGGGGAATCATCCGGTTTAAAAAACACGGCAGCGCCCCGAAGAAATGATCACGCGGCCTCAGAGCAGGGCAATTCCGTCTTCGATCAGTCTTGAGAGGGGTTTTCCTTCTGATTTTTTTGTTTCAAGGAACTGCATGACCTCCTTGGTGAACTGGTCATCAATGTGTTTCTTTTTCAGCAATTCCAAAATTTCAAGTGCACAAAGCCAATCGTCGGGATGGTTGTTCTTCAGTTGCTCCCATATGGAAGGGAGCAGGGAAAACGAGCAGTTCTCCTCCCTGATGTTGCGCACCTGCTGGTAAAGGGAATGCAACTGTTTTGCCTGAGCATCGTGCATGATCTTGTGGGTCTTCTCGGCAGGAGCAGGGTAAGTCAATCCGAATGCCTCCGCATCGGCAGGTCCTGAATAGGCCGAAACAATGCGCTTGCCTACTGCCATGTCGTAAGTTCCCCATTCCGGTTCAAAAAGCGTCTTGTCTTCATAGGTCACCCTGCATCCGCTGAAACTGATGATCACCGGTCTTCCGTCGCAAATGGTATGGCTGAGAATGGTTCCTGAAACCTTCACACCCGATTCGAATTCAAGCGTTACCGCTTCCCCTTCTGTGAGCCCGATCTGGTCGAGTTCCTCCTCCGAAAAATCTTCCAGGGCGACGGAAAGCGTTTTCACTTTACCCACAGGCGAGCCGAATCCGTGTGCATGGTATTGCCTGTCGTGACCGGGCAGCTCCCTGCCGTTAAAGCATAGATCGGAAGGCCCCGTGGTGCGGATATAAACCGGTTCTCCACTTTTCTCGATGACTTCTGTAAATGTTCCGGATACTTCAAGCCCCGAACTGTAAACGCAGGTTCCGGTATTGGCCGACCTGATGGCCTGTTTTACGCCATAAAGCCCGCCCCTTTGCACGGCCAGGGTGCCGGTAAATTCGTCGAGCACCCTGTTAAGGGTTTCAAAATCAGGGGTGACAAACAACTGGGGCTGGGGCTCTGTGATATCATAGTTATAATTGGCAGCGTCGACGCTAAGCGGGATCTTCTTCACCTCAGGCTGAAGGCATAACACACTTTCTTCAATGGAGGAGAGCAATCCGGCGCCATAAATCTTCGGATCCTTAAGATCCCCGATCAGCCCGTATTCCACCGTCCACCAGTGCAGGTTCCGGATACGCGCCAGTTCTGAAGGATCGCCCATGTTCTTCGATATGTCATTAAGCTGCTGTTCCGCCTGCAGGATCGTTTCCTGTTCGGAGTAGGGATCAGCCTTTATGATGGACAAATGCCTGATTGCTTCATACAGGGCATAATCCTGCGGAGAAAGGAAGGCTTTGGCCCCGATCTCCCCGAAACGTCTCAGAAAATCAGCGTATTCGGGATCGGCAATGATCGGTGCATGGCCTGCCGCTTCGTGAATGATGTCGGGAGCCGGGGTATAGCCAATCTGGTTGATCGGGCGGATATCGGCGGCGATCACCAGGATGTTATACGCCTGGAAAGCCATAAAGGCCGAAGGGGGCACAAACCCATCCACCGCAACGGCAGCCCACCCGATCTCCTTCAGTATCCGGTTCATGCCGTACATACTGGGGATCGTCTCGATGCTGATCCCCGTTTTACGCAACCCTTCCAGGTAGGATCCATGCGCCACCTTTCCAAGATGCCTTACATTCTGCCGCATCACGTAACGCCACAGGGCGTGATCCTGCGGCGTGTATTCATTGTATGGCTGATCTATCACCAGGCTCATCAGGTGCCCGGGAAGCTTATCGAGGATTTCATTCATTTCCATGTCATGTTTACTTAATATCCTTAACCTATTCTGGTTTGGCGATCCGGAAAAGCCCGGAACCGGAAGCCCTCACATAGTTGTCGCCTCCGAGCCGCCCGACAAGGTCGATTTTGTCCGGATCGATCCTGCCCTGCTCGTCCAGGACATCAGCACTGATGTGAATTCTCAGGATCTCACAGATGACGAGGTTTCCTGCAGCATTACCAGTGCCGGTTTCGATCACCTGCAGCACCTTGCATTCAAACTGGACGGGCGATTCCCTGACCCTGAACGGTTTCACCAGGTCGGATGGTTCCATGGTAAAACCAACCATCTCAAACTCATTCACCCCCTTCGGGAAATCAGCGCTCGAATCACTTACCTGCTGCGCCATACCGTATGTCACGGCGTTGATCACCACTTCAGGAACCTCTTTGATGTTGTCGTACGTGTCTTTTGTTGTATTGTCCTTTCCCCGCCGCGACGGGGAGAAAACCAGGATGGGCGGGTTGGCCCCGAATGCGTTGTAAAAACTAAAGGGAGATAGGTTGGGCCTTCCCTCCTTATCGATGGTACTGGCCAGTGCAATCGGACGCGGTGCGATGGCCCCCAGCATCAGGTGGTGAAACTTGGGGATGGAGGTCTCTTTGGGGTCGAAATGGAGGTAGGGGGACATTTGCGATTTACGATTTACGATTTACGATTTACGATTTACGATTTACGATTTACGATTTACGATTTACGATTTACGATTTACGGTTTACGATTTACGATTTTGGATTGAATCAGGACGTGGCGGGGAGGATTTTTGTGATGGCTTCGCCAAAGCCGATCCTGAGGTTCTCCTTTTCACAATAACCCCGCATGATGATGGTGTCGTTGTCGTGGATGAATTTTCGTTCGCTGCCGTCGGCCATTTTCACCGGCCGGGTTCCTTTCCATGCGATTTCAAGCATCGAACCGAGTGAATCGGGCGTGGGGCCGCTGATCGTACCAGATCCATACATGTCACCGATGTTGATGTTGCAGCCATTGACTGTTTGATGCGCCAGTTGCTGGGCCATGTTCCAGTACATGTACCGGTAGTTTGAATGGCATACCCGCTGTTCAGGCTGGTTTTCCGGTTGGATAAGAACGTCAAGCTGTACGTCGAAGTTGTGGTTTCCTTCCGCCTGAAGGTATGGAAGAACCGCGGGTTCCTGCACCGGTCCCGGAACCCTGAAAGGTTCAAGCGCATCCAGGGTCACGACCCAGGGTGAAACCACCGAACCGAAGTTCTTTGCAAGAAACGGTCCCAGCGGAACATATTCCCACCGCTGGATATCCCTGGCAGAAAGGTCGTTGAAGATCACCATCCCGAAAATATGATCCTCGGCTTCTGCGGTTGATACCGATTGCCCCAGGGCGGTCTTGCTGCCTGTGATGAAGGCCAGCTCCAGTTCAAAATCAACCTGTTTTGACGGACCGAATTCAGGAAGTCCGGCCGTGTCTGTTTTTGTCTGGCCCTTCGGCCTGTGGATGTTTGTTCCCGAAACCACGATGGAAGAACTTCTTCCATGGTAACCTACCGGCAAATGTTTCCAGTTCGGCAGCAGGGCATTCGCCGGATCACGGAACATGATGCCGACGTTGGTTGCATGCTCAAGGCTGGAGTAAAAATCGGTATAGTCGCCCACGTGCACCGGCATCTGCATCTCAATAGCATTTAGGGCAAAGAGCATACCTGCCTGCTTTTCAGGATAATCGCGAAGCAAAGGATTCCCGGCTTCAAATATCTCTGCAATGCGGGCGCGGACAGCGCGGCAAATTTCTTTTCCCATGGAAATGAACGGGTTGAGGGTTTCATACCCAAAGACCTCCCGGTCAGCCCCGGTGCCATCAAGGAACCCCTGCAACGCCAAGGCCTGCAGATCAATAACCACATCCCCGATCCGCGTGGCAGCCCTTGCAGTCCCGCCAGGCGTTTTAAAAATCCCGAAGGGGATATTCTGAATCGGAAAATCACTCTCCTTCCCAACCTCAATCCACGATTTCATCATCACATCCATATTATTCATTCCTGTTCATTTAACAACAACCATCTTTTCGACTACGGTCACTTCGACAGGCTCAGTGACCGGGAAAACCACTTCGGCATTCAAAATTCAATATTCGATATGCTACAGGGTGCCTCTCTTGCCCTGTTCCAGCTCAATCGATTCAAACAGCGCCTTGAAGTTCCCTTTACCAAAAGACTTCGCGCCCTTGCGCTGGATAATCTCGTAAAAAACGGTGGGGCGGTCTTCCACCGGCTTCGTAAATATCTGAAGCAGGTAGCCATCTTCGTCGCGGTCAACCAGGATACCCAGTTCGCGCAGGGGCTCGATGGTCTCGGCAATATTGCCCACACGCTTGATCAGGGTGTCATAGTAAGCATCCGGCACGCGCAGGAACTCCACTCCCCTGTCTTTCAGGGTGGCTACCGTTTCGAGGATATTGTCGGTAGCCATGGCGACATGTTGAACGCCGCCGCCCTTGTAGAAATCGATGTACTCTTCGATCTGTGATTTCTTCTTCCCGTGGGCGGGTTCATTCAGCGGGAATTTAATGTAGAGGTTGCTGCTCGCCATCACCTTGCTCATCAACGCGGTGTATTCGGTAGAGATATCCGTATCATCAAAGGAGATCAGCTGGTTGAATCCCATCACATCATGATAAAACTTGGCCCAGGTATCCATCTCTCCCCAGTTGACATTGCCCACCATGTGATCAACATAACGTAGCCCGACCGTGCCAGGCCTGTAATGGGGGTCCCACTTTACGTACCCGGGCAGGAAGATACCCCGGTAGTTCCGGCGCTCAACAAAAACATGCACGGTTTCACCATAGGTGCAGATGCCCGACATCACCACTTCGCCCTGATCGTCTTTTTCAACGGTTGGCTGCAGGTATGGCCTGGCTCCTCGTTTCGTGGTCTCTTCAAAAGATTTGCGCGCATCGTCCACCCACAAAGCCACCACCTTTACCCCGTCACCATGCAGTCTGCAATGGTCGGCGATCGGGGAATCGGGTACCAGGGCTGTTGTAAGTACGAATGTTATTTTGTCCTGCCGGATCACATACGAGGTCCGGTCTTTGAGCCCGGTTTCAAGCCCGGCGTAAGCCAATGGCTGAAATCCGAAGGCTGTTTGATAATAATGAGCCGCCTGTTTGGCATTACCCACATAAAATTCCACGTAATCGGTACCGTTGATCGGCAAAAAATCATCCTGAGAAACCATATTTTTTAATTTTAGAATTTGCTGATGTGCTGATGTGCTGATGTGCTAATGTGCTGATGTGCTGATGTGCTGATGTGCTGATGTGCTAATTTGTTGATGTATTAATTTTCTGATTTGAAAATTTGCTAATGTTTTAGCTGGTTGTGTGTTGATGTAGAAATTGAGTTAATTGTAACATTCGAGCGTGATATTTATTTAATCTCCAGGGTTGCCTTGCATTGTCTGCATTGTTTACATTGTCTGCATTGTTTACATTGTTTGCATTGTTTACATTGTTTGCATTGTTCTATTGCATCCAGGACCTGTAGTACGCTCTTTCCTCCAGCGCCAGGGCCTGTTCGGTGATCTTCAGCGGTTTGAAGGTATCGACCATCAAAGCAAGCTCCCTGGTTTCCTTTGCTCCGATGCTGCGTTCAACGGCTCCCGGGTGCGGCCCATGCACAATGCCGGTAGGGTGAAGGGTGATGTTTCCCTGTTTGATATTGTTCCTGCTCATGAAATCGCCATCCACGTAGTACAGAACTTCGTCGGAATCAACATTGCTGTGGTTGTAGGGAGCCGGTATTGAATCGGGATGGTAATCGTAGAGCCTCGGCACAAAGGCGCAGATAACAAAGGCCGGGGTTTCAAAGGTCTGGTGAACCGGTGGCGGCTGATGCAGCCTGCCGGTGATCGGCTCAAAATCATGAATTGAAAAGGCATAGGGATAATGAAATCCATCCCACCCAACCAGGTCGAAGGGATGGCTGGCAAAGTGGTAGGGCCAGATCATATCTTCGCGCCTGATCTTGACCAGGAAATCGCCTTTTTCATCGTGCGTCTGGAGTGTCGCCGGTTTCCGGATATCCCGCTCACAGAATGGCGCGTGTTCGAGCAGCTGGCCGTACTTGTTCACATACCGTTTCGGAAACCGAAGTGGGGCAAACGATTCGACAATAAAAAGACGGTTATCGTCTGAGTTAAATTCCATCTGGTAAATGACGCCCCGAGGTATGAGCAGGTGGTCGCCGTAACTGAAGGGGATGTCTCCGTACATCGTCTGCAAGGTTCCGTCGCCACGGTGGATAAAGATCATTTCATCGGCCCCGGAATTTTTAAAATAGTAATCCTTCATGGATTTTCGCGGGGCTGCCAGGCTGATGTGGCAGTCGTTGTTGACAAGCACCGGAACCCGGCTTTCGAGGTAATCATCGGCAGGTGCCACATCAAATCCGCGGTACAGGCGATGTTGCATGTTCTTCGCGTCGGCAATTACCGGGGCAACCGAATATGCCTCGTCGATCTTTGTAACCATGGTAGGCGGATGGCAGTGATAAACAAGGGAGTAGGCATCCGAAAAACCTTCCGTTGAAACCAACTGTTCTGCATACAGCCCTCCATCCGGCTTGCGGAAAACTACATGTCGTTTGCGCGGGATTTGGCCTAGGGTGTGGTAGTGGGGCATATATCAAATGGTGAAATGGTGAAATGTGAAATGGTGAAATTGAGAGGTAGCGAGGTGGCGAAAATTAAAAAAAATTATACTTCGATTTCGGGGATGTCGCCTTCGACGATGAGTTTGCCTTCGGTGGCGTTGATGATTTCCTGGACGGAGACGCCGGGTGCGCGTTCGAGGAGTTTAAATCCCTGCGGGGTTACGTCGAGAACCGCCAGGTCGGAGACGATGCGTTTTACAACCCCGACTCCTGTCAGGGGCAGCGTGCATTTTTTCAGCAGCTTCGATTCGCCCTGCGGGTTGGTGTGCATCATGGCTACGATGATATTTTTAGCGGATGCAACCAGGTCCATGGCCCCACCCATTCCTTTTACGAGTTTGCCAGGTATTTTCCATGAGGAAATGTCGCCGGTTTCAGAGACTTCAAAAGCACCGAGCACCGTAAGATCAATGTGCCCGCCACGAATCATGGCAAAGCTCATTGAAGAGTCGAAAAATGCTGATCCGGGCAATGCGGTGATGGTCTGTTTTCCTGCGTTGATCAGGTCGGGATCAACTTCATCCCGGGTGGGAAATGGCCCGATGCCCAGCAGCCCGTTTTCGGATTGCAGAACAATCTGCATACCGGCAGGGATGTAATTCGCCACGAGGGTGGGTATCCCGATTCCCAGGTTGACATAATAGCCATCCTGCAGTTCCCGCGCGATCCGCTTTGCAATACCGTTTTTATCAAGTGCCATAGTAATTCTCAATTAATTTTACGTACCCAAACTTCAATATTCAGTATTCAGTATTCATTATTCGATATTCGGTATCGCCCTATCCCTCCCGAACCGTGGTAAACTCAATCCGTTTTTCATAGTTGACACCCTGGAAGATCCGTTGCACGAAGACACCTGGTGTGTGAATTTCATTCGGGCCGAGTGATCCCGCAGGCACCAGCTCCTCCACTTCAGCAATGGTGATCCTGCCGGCCATGGCCATAGACTGGTTGAAGTTATTGGCCGTATTCCTGTAAACCAGGTTTCCATGGGTATCTCCTTTCCAGGCCTTAACAATGGCGAAATCGGCCTTCAGCCACTGTTCCTCAAGGTACATCTTGCCCTCAAATTCCCGCACAGGCTTGCCTTCAGCCACTTCCGTTCCATAACCGGCAGGGACGAAAAATGCAGGAATCCCCGCGCCGCCAGCCCTGATGCGTTCAGCAAGCGTTCCCTGGGGAATGAGTTCAACCAGCAGCTCGCCGCTAAGCAGCTGCCGTTCAAATTCCTTGTTCTCCCCGACATACGACGAGATCATCTTGCGGATCTGGTGGCGCCGAAGCAGCATCCCCAGCCCGAAACCGTCCACCCCGGCATTGTTCGAAATACAGGTGAGTCCAGTGATGTCGGCCGCGGCCAATGCGGCAATGCAGTTTTCAGGGATCCCGCATAAACCAAAACCACCCAGCATCAGGGTCATGTTGCTTTCAATCCCGTTGATGGCCTCCAGGGCGTTTTTAACAACCTTGTTCATACGAATTATGATTTACGATTTACGATTTACGATTCAATGTCGTTTAGTTAAGTTATAAAGGCTTATAATTCATATAGTAAAGTTTCTTTGGTCGTTTTTTCCTTTCGTTTTTCCTGCCGGGTCTAACGATTTCGGTAGTTTTCCGAACCA
>CAIWMX010000077.1 GCA_903913885.1 uncultured Bacteroidales bacterium
TGAAAGTAGCAAAGGGTAGGTATATCTATGCCAATCGTTTTGGCTGCTTTTAATATCGTTGTATCTTTTTCGACCTCAACAGGTTTGCCGTCGATGGTCAGTTTTACCATTTCCATGTATTCCTCCTGGTTATTTAATAAAAATTGCGTTGAACTTACATTTCTCCATACAGGCGCCGCATTTGATACACTTGTCCTGGTCAATTACATGTGCCTGCTTGCGTTCGCCCACGATGGCATCAACCGGGCAATTTCTAGCGCAAAGCGTGCACCCGATGCAGTTTTCGGCATTGATGACATACTGCATCAGCGACTTGCAATTCCCTGCACGACATTTTTTGTCGTTTACATGTTCGAGGTATTCATGGTAGAAATTATCCATGGATGAGAGAACAGGGTTGGGAGAGGTCTGGCCTAATCCGCAAAGCGACGTGTCTTTTATGACGTGGCTCAGGTTGCGCAGTTTGTCGAGGTCTTCCATGACCGCATGGCCCTGGGTGACTTTTTCAAGCAGTTCAAACAATCGCTTGTTCCCGATCCTGCATGGGGAACATTTTCCGCACGACTCTTCCACCGTGAATTCAAGGTAGAATTTTGCCATACCCACCATGCAATCGTCCTCGTCCATTACAATCATGCCGCCCGATCCCATCATGGAACCAGCCGCGATGAGGTTGTCATAGTCGATCGGCGTATCAAGATCCTTTTCCGTGAGCATGCCGCCTGACGGTCCGCCGGTTTGTACGGCTTTGAACTTGCGGTCGTTTTTTATTCCGCCACCGATCTCAAAGATCACTTCGCGCAGGGTAATTCCCATGGGAACTTCGATGAGGCCGACATTGTTGATCTTTCCTGCCAGGGCAAAGACTTTTGTTCCTTTTGATTTGGCTGTTCCGATGCTTGCAAACCAGTCGGCACCCTTCAGGATGATGGCGGGAATGTTCGCATAGGTCTCAACATTGTTCACGTTGGTCGGTTTGCCCAGGAATCCCGATTCGGAAGGGAAAGGAGGCTTCACGGTTGGTTCGCCCCTTAGTCCTTCCATCGAATGGATCAGTGCAGTTTCTTCGCCGCAAACAAAGGCACCGGCGCCGTAGCGGATCTCGATGTCAAAATTAAAGCCGGTACCCAGGATGTCATTTCCCAGCAGGCCATATTCGCGGGCCTGTTTCATGGCGATTTTAAGCCGTTCCACGGCCAGCGGGTATTCGGCCCGGATGTAGATCACCCCTTTGTCGGCACCGGTGCAGTAGCCGTTGATGGCCATTGCTTCCAGCACGGTGTGCGGGTCGCCTTCCAGAACCGAACGGTCCATAAAAGCACCCGGGTCTCCTTCGTCGGCATTGCAAACCACGTATTTCTGACCGGCCTTGACCGCTCTGGTGATCTCCCATTTCAAACCGGTGGGGAATCCTCCGCCGCCACGCCCGCGAAGTCCCGATTTCTTCAGGATTTCGATGGTGGCTTCCGGTGTTAATCCGGTGAGGACTTTACCAAGAGCCTGGTACCCGTCGCGTGCGATATACTCGTCAATATTTTCGGGATTGATAAAACCACAATTACGCAGGGCGATCCTGATCTGCTTCTTGTAGAACCCCATGTGCTTTGAATCGCTTTTGTATTCTTTGGTCACGGGATCCTGGTAAAGCAGCCTGTTTACCCTTCTACCTTTAATGATATGCTCTTCAAGGATTTCAGCGCAATCTTCAGGCTTTACCTGGGTGTAAAAAGTATTGTCGGGCATCATTTTAACGATAGGCCCTTTTTCGCAAAACCCGAAACAACCTGTCTTGATAACCTGAACTTCGGTTTCAAGTCCTTTCATTTTTATCAAATCCTGAAAATTTCTCAGGATTTCCTCGCTTTTTGAGGCGTGACAACCTGTCCCGCCACAAACCAGCATATGATATTTTATTTTTGCCATCTCAATGTTCCCGGTTTATTTGTTATCGATTGTTTCATAATTTACAGGGATGATGCCATCAACCAGTTCGTTGTTAAGCACATACTTGTCGATGATTTTAATTGCTTTTTTCACGTCCACGTATCCGAAGGTGATGGGCTCATTCCCGGGTTTGGTTATTTCAACCGTGGGTTCCGCATAACAGTAACCCATGCAGCCGGTTTGGGTGACTACCGCATCGATGTTGCGTTTGGTGAATTCATCAATAAAAACTTCCATCACCTCTTTTGCGCCGGAGGCAATGCCGCAGGTGGCCATGGCAACCTTCACCTGGATCCGTTTATCCGGATCATTGCTTTGTTCCCGAAGGTCAATCTGGGCGCGAAGGCTTTCCTGCATCTTTTTTAAATCGGCCAGTGATCTGATTTTTTCCATAATCTGTATAATTGTATAAATTTTATGAAACCAGCGCTACGCCGATCTCGTTAAGGTTTTCGGTGATAAGTTCCCGCAGGTAATGATACACGATGGGATCATTGACCGGAACGTCACCCAGGGCTTCTTTTACTTCAGAAGTTGAAAATTTGTATTTTTTTGTGTCTTTCGTGTGCGAATAGGTAAAACTGATGTCGGGATTGGCAGTGACGGTGAGCAACACTGCGCCGGGAACATCGCCTAAAACCGGCCTGTCAAGATGATCGAGCACAAACCGGGCTGTGACCCGGGTACCCAAACCCACCTGGCTTTCCAGGCTGAAGGTTCCCCCAGTTCGTTCGGCATTTTGCTTCAGCAGCGACAATCCCAGTCCTACCTTGCGGGTTTTCCGGGTCGTGAAAAACGGATCTGTTACTTTTTTCACTATGTCGGCACTCATCCCCCTGCCGTTGTCGGTGAATTCAAGACGTAAAAAGTTGCTTCGCGTATCTTCCACGATATCAAGCGATATAATATCAGCTTGTGCACTGATCGCGTTTTGAAATATATCCATGATATGCATCGACAAATCTTTCACTGCAAAATTACAATTTCTTATTGTTATAATATTAACTTTGTTATTAAATTAACAATTTAGTTAAAAAAAATTCAGGGTCCGGGTTCCAATTCCCTCCAGGGTGTTTTTAATTTCGCCAAACCCGGGGTTCTCCATGTCAAAAACGGTCACCCTGCTGCCAACCTGGTGTGGATAATGTGCATCGGAACCGCTGATAATGCTGTAATGCAATAATTCGGGATGCTTCTCAAGGAAATCCACTGAACTTTTACCCGGGGATATCTCCAATGCGTCAACTTTCAGTCCGGTTGGAAGAAATCCCAGCTGCCCATAAAGGCTGAAGCGCAGTTTATCGATGTGGGCCGGGATAAAGAGGCCACGCAGGCTGTGGACTTTTGCTTCAACCTGGCCGATACTTTGGTCCAGGGCCGAAACCAGGAGACGCTCTTCCGTGAAGACAATGTTGTTTGCGGCATCCACCACCACCTGGTATCCAAACCGGCCGACATCATTTTTAATGTCGGGGAGATGCATGTCGAGGTATTTTTGAAATTCATTCAGCTGTTCATCAGTTTCAAAGAACGTCAGACAATGAACCTCTTCCCGGGTGGTCACTTCGGCACCCGTAAGGACCGTGATCGCGTTTTGTTCGCCCATCTGTCTGATAACCGCGCATTGCCGGGTGCTGTTGTGGTCGGTGATCCCGATGATATCCAGATGCATCTCTTTCGCCTTTCCAATGATCACATCAGGGCTCATCTCCAGGTCACCGCAGGGAGACAACACCGAATGAACATGCAGATCTGCCCTGAACTTCTTCATCAGCCGTTAAGGAGTTGGTAGATTTTCCCGGTTATTTCAAACGCTTCTTCGCTGGTGCCAAGCACTGGAATTCCTTCGATGCTGCTTTGCTCCAGCATGTCAGGTTCAGGCTGGTACCCTTTGACGATGACCACAGCGGCCAACTCCTTGAGGGAAGCGATGGCCAGTACATTTTTGTGGGTCTGGAGCGTTACCCATACGCAGCCGGCATTTGCATGTCCCATTACATCGCTGAGCAGGTCGGAGGTGTAACCGCCGTTAATTTCATTCCCGAGTCCGGTTTCCCCTCCGAATACCCGGAGGCCAAGCAGGCCGGCAAGTTGCGATACATTCATTGTTAGTTGCTGTTAAATTATTCTTCAGTTAATGTCGTTGATCTCATCCTTCAGGCTGTTTTTATCCAGTTTGTTTTCGCTCCAGATCGTCTGCATGATCCGGACCGATTCCTGGATATCCAGTTTTTCATTCTGTTCCAGAATTTTCTGCACAAAAATGCATTGCCTGATATCTGCCTGGTTCTGCACCACATCCTCGGATAATGACTTGCAGGTAGGCGAGCCGCAGATGCCGCAGTCAACCTGCGGAAGCACGCGGTTCAATTCGTAGATCCTTTTCAGTTTGATCATGGCCTCGGCAACATTGTCGTCGAGTTTCATGATCGAACGGGGCTGAACTTTTTCCAACCTGATCTGTTCCGGCAGGAGGCCGATTGCATGCGTTTCCCCCGATCCTGGTTCCCCGGATTGCCCATGCCGGATTTTATCATGCCGAAATGCGCGTTTCCTGAGTTTATCAACGGTCATGAAACGATTTCCCGGGCAGAGTATCCCCCCGGCGCAGCTTTCATCGCAGGCCCGCAGTTCAAGGAAATCGATGCCGTCGATCTCGTCGTTTTCAACCTTTTCGAGGAATTCGATCACGTTGTTGATCTCATCGATCGCCAGGCTGCGCCCCTGGTCCATGTGATCAGCTTCGCCATGGGTGAGGCTCCAGCAAACCGATTTGCCCGTAAGGGAAGTGGAATCGCTGTTTTCCTCCTTTTTCTTTTTTAGCCGCAGGATCTTGAATACCTTGTTGTACAGGTAATTCATATTGATAACCCCGTCGATCACAGATTTGTCTTCGCCTACAGGGCTCTTTACGGCTACAATTTTGGCGGCGCAGGGTGTTACATAGAAAATGCCCGTTTCGGACGGATCAGCGCCCTGGTCTGCCAGGGCCTGGCGGGCATGCAGGGCCGTGATGTCGACAGGGGCTTTCAGCAGGATGATATTTCCCGTGAGGGTCGGAAATTTCACCTGGATCAGTCGAACAATGGCCGGGCAGAAAGGGGAGATCAGCGGCCTGACCGGGTTGTGGCTTCGGAAGTATTCATTAAAACGGTCGTTCAGGAATTCAACGCCTTCCTCCACCTCGAAGACATGGGTAAAACCAAGTTCGAGCACTGCCTGGAGGATTTCGCCCGGGCTGACGCTGTCGGGAAATTGCCCGGTAAACACGGCCGGAATGAGGGCGACCCTTGTTTTGAATTTGTAGATATTCTCAAAATCATCCTGTTCAACGATGATGGCTCCAACCGGGCAAACCCTGTAACATTCGCCGCAATCGACACACCGGTTCGCATGCAGTTGCGCCTTCCCGTGGGCCACGCGGATGGCTTCGGTAGGGCAGATGTTCATGCAGTGCGAGCAACCGATGCAGATGTCGTCCCTGAACTTGAGGGCATGGTGGAAAAAGATGGTGTTATCGCTTTCCATGTGCTATTTGTGAAAAAAATTAACGATTTCCACCGTTGTACCCTGGCCAACCTTACTGGTGATTTCGAGCCTGTCGGCGTTGCTGTTCATGTTAGAAAGGCCCATCCCCGCGCCGAATCCCATCTCCCTGACTTCAGGCGTAGCGGTTGAATAACCAATTTCCATTGCTTTTTTGATATCCGGGATCCCGGGACCTTCGTCGGTGAGGCGGATGAGGATTTTGTGCTCGTCGATATCCACGGATATCAGTCCCCTGTAGGCATGGGCCACGATGTTGACTTCAGCTTCGTAGAGGGCGACTACCGTTCGTTTGATCACACTGCCATCCACGTTGAGTTGTTTCAGCCGCTTTTTTACTTCACTGGAGGGATAGCCGGCCCTGGAGAAATTCCCGCCTTCCACCTGGAATTCGATATGGATTGTTTCGGCTGTCATATCAATATACCGGCAGGATGCCTGCTTGATAAAGAATGCCGCTTGCCTTGAACATGGAGTAGGGGCTCTGGATGATGGTAATCCTGCTTTCACAGGCAATCGTGATCATTTCGTCGGTTACCTTTTTGTTCCTGACGAAAACAACACAACTGATGTCCGACATTTCGGCGGTCCTTATCGACTGTACGTTGACCAGGCCGGTGAGTAGCAGCATGTTGTCTGTTTTTACCGTGAGGACATCGCTCATCAGGTCGGATGAGAAGGCCATTTCTACGGGGTTTTCCAGATTCTCCAACCCGGTGATCAGGGAACCTTCCACCAGGCTGATTACATCTTTTATCTTCATAAACTTCGTTGCATAGGATCATGGTAGAACACCATGGTTTAACGGGGTGCAAAATTACAACATCCACGAGCGATATGCAAGACTTATATGTTATATAATTCACAATGTTAATAAATTCACAGAAATTTGAATTGATTTCTATACAAGGATAAGTATATGAGTGTGTTATTGTGAATTATAAATTGATATTTCGCGGCAAAGACGTGAAGTTTCATCAGTGAGAGCCTGGCAAACCGGCACTTGATGGAGGATGAATGGAGGGATTACAGAAGCAGGTTACCCGAAAATAATCCTGAATCCGTTGCCATGGATGTTGGCGATTTCGATGGATGGATCGGCTTTGAGACATTTTCGCAGCCGGGCGATGAACACATCCATACTGCGGCCGTTGAAATAATTATCGCTGCCCCAGATCTTTTCCAGCGCATCTTTGCGCAGCAGGATCCCGTCTTTGGCAACGCAGAGCATTTTCAGCAGGCTTGCCTCCTTGGGAGAAAGCTGCTGTGTTACCTGATCGTGTGTCAAGGTGCGCAGCGTGAAGTTGAATATCAGCTTTCCAACATGAAACTCGTTTGCATCCGTATCATTCTCCGTGCGCTGGTGGTTCCGCTTCAGGATGGCATGCAACTTGAACAGGAGCACCTCCGAGTCGAAGGGTTTGGTGATATAATCATCGGCACCGGTTTTGAATCCTTCCAGCATGTCTTCCTTCAACGACTTGGCGGTAAGGAAAATAAAAGGAGTGTCGCTGTTGGTTTTTTTGATCTCCTTGGCAAGCGTGAAACCATCCATTTCGGGCATCATCACATCCAGTATGCAGATATCAAACGGCTCCGACTTAAAGGCCGCCAGTCCCTGTTTCCCGTCGGCCCTGAGGATAACGTCAAAATCATTCAATTCAAGGTATGACTTCATAATCGACCCGAAATTGGGATCATCCTCCACCAGTAAAATCTTAATTCTCTGTTCCATAGCACCCTCCCTTTTAATTCAAAATTAAAAATTAAGAATTAAGAATTAAAAATTCAAAATTCGTTGTTCAATATTCAGCATTCGATATTCATCTATTCATGCTGCTGCCTGGCCACCACCCCCGGCAAACTAATCTCAAACCTGCTTCCTTTTCCTATCTCGCTCTGTATCTGAATCTCGCCATGATGCGCAAGTACGATGGCCTTTACATAACTCAGGCCAAGTCCGAATCCCTTGATATTGTGAATATTCCCGGATGTGACTCTGAAAAACTTGTCAAAAACCCTGCGTTGTGTTTCATACGACATACCCAGGCCTTTATCCTGCACGCCAAAGAAAAATTTTCCCGCCCGGTTGAATGAAAATATTTCAATATCGGGCTTGACAATTGAATATTTGTTGGCATTGTCGAGCAGGTTCATGAGTACGTTGCGGAGATGGTCCTCGTCTACCTCGGCCAATGGATTCGTGGCTTCAAGGTTGGTCGTTATGGATCCTTCTCGTTTCTCAATCTGCAGGCGATAGTGTGCGACTGCTTTTTCAATCAGGTAATTCATATCCACCACGGCTTTCCGCAGGTGAAAATCGCGGCTGTCGAGCAGTGCCATCTGGAGTACCTGTTCTACACGGGTATTCATGCGGGTATTCTCTTCCTTGATGATGCGCGTGAAGTTCCGGATGGTTTCGGGCTCGGAGATCACCCGGGGGTTGGTAATGGAATCTGCAGCGATGGAGATGGTTGCGATTGGGGTTTTGAATTCATGCGTCATGTTGTTGATGAAATCGGTCTTGATGTCCGATATTTTTTTCTGTCGGATCATGACTACGATGCTTGCTCCCGACGAAAGGATGATAATAAGGGTAAAAAGGATGGAGCCGGCCAGCAGCAATAACAGCGATTTCAGCACATGGGTCTTCTGATCCGGGAAATAAACCAGCAGCAGGTCAGGCTTCTTGAAAAGATCATTAGGGAAAAGGGATATTTTATGCTCTGTATCGTTATAATCGCTGTTAAATCCCGCCGACCTGATCGGAATATGGTTGGTGTCGTTGGAGGGGGAAAAAACGGCAAATTCAAAGGGCAGGTCAATCCCTTTATCGGTAAAGGACTTGCTGAGCGCAGCCTGTAAACTTTTCTTGTTGATCCGTTGCAGAATCGGGGCTGGTTTTGTTTCGATGGCGATGGCCATTTGCTTGATAAAATCCTCGATCTTTTTTGCTTTATTGTCGAGTTTCTGGATGTTGTTGTCCCTGAGAAGTTTCCTGTTTTTATAGATTTGCTGATGCTGCCGTTGCTGACCGTTATGGCTGAACTGGGGTACAACATACCTGACTGCACGAGACCCGTCGGCTCCGGGCGTATCGATAACAATTTCTGCCTGCCTGTAATATTCCGGTCTGCGTCGTTGTCCTTCGTTTGGCACCATCATTTCCGGCGTATTCATCTCCATTAGCGAATCGATGCGGCGAAGCTGGTCATTCCATTCAAAACTGAATTCATCCACTTCGGCACCAGGCATTTCCTGGTAAAATTGTTCCATGCTAACCGTCACCGAATCACCCCCGGCCTGGATCGGCACTACCTGGTATGAGTAATGAATAACCCCTCCCGAAGGGCCCGAATGACGAAAGCCCGGCGGGGGTGGGGGAGGCGGGGGAGGCGGCTTGCGGGCCGTTACGGGCATATCGTTCAATGCCATCAACGAATCGAACCGTTCCTTGATAGCCTGGGTCGTATCTTTTGAAAACGCCTTCACGATCCGCATGATGCTGTCGCCTTCAAAATTACGGCTGATAAAATACATGTTTTCCCTGGTCTCGATTTTTTCAACAACACTGCCAAGGGCGTCGTTCACGCTGCGCGAAAACTGCGACTCCTTGACCTGGAATGCATTGCGAATCCAGAAAAACTGTACAATGATGATTCCGACAAGGGAAATGCAGATGCATCCGATCAGGACATATAATAATTTCTTTGTCATGGTGCAAAATTAACCAAAGTGCGGGGTCAACAAGCAAGATTAACTTTTCATTAACCAACATTAACGTTTTGTTAACATATTCAGCCACTTAGCCGTCTTAGATTTGCATCACTAAACTTAACACAGCAGGACCTATGAAAACGAATGCGATCAACTCAAAATCTACGCTGCTACTGATAGCCGCAGTATTGCTGGCTATCTTTATCACGCGGCCTGTATTTTCCCAGGAAAAGGCCAAAAAGGAATCCTATAAGAAAATTGTTGTCAAGGTTGTCAGCGATGACAATGGTAAAACAACCGTGATTGACACAACCATGGAATACCCCGATTCAACAATGATTGATTCCATTCAGAATGAGATCAACAAAGTCATTGTCGTTGGCAAGGGCAGCAGGCATAACAGGATCTATATGCGGAAGTCGCCGGGCGGAAAGGAGAGTACGTTCACTATAAAATGTACGCCCGATTGCAAGATGGATATGAAGGAAATGGAAGATATGGAAATCGGGAATATGGTTCCCGGGCAGCCGATGGAAGATTTTGATATGGCAGGTATGGACCCCATGGAATGCATGAGGATGATGCATCCGGGCGGCAACGGGCAAACGCTGAATGACCTCCTTGGCGAGATCCCCATGGACCGTGTGGTAAGCTATAAGATCAAAGACACTAAAAACGGCAAACGGATCACCATTGACCTTAAAGACGCCCCCCTGTTTGAGCAGCATCCCCGTGTCGTTGTTATCCGCGACTCTGAAAGAAAAGGCCACGGCAACGGCCATCAGAACAAGCAGATGAAGATCTACATGAAATCGATCAAGGGCCATTCCTCCGAAGGAGATCAAGAGGAGGAGGTAACCCCGCCGCCTCCGCCACCCCCGCCACCTGCAACAGAACCCGGCAAGGAAGCACCGAAGAAACTTTAACCTGAATCACTCTCGTTCTTTATACATACAGTTTTGTTAGTACTGTGCGCAAAAAAACTGCCGTCTGATTAGCGGCAGTTTTTTTTATTTAGGACATTCGTAACGAACGATGGTCATCTTAACGCCATAAATAGCAAGAACAGTAGCTTTAATGTTACACATCAGTCGTTTTACCGCCCAGTCATACCGTATCATGGTTTTCATTTTAATGTCAGTTTTGAACAATACAAAATAAGGTAAATTTTAGAAGTCTGAATTTGCCTTGTTTTAATGGATGATGAAATGTTTTGTATTTTTGTATAAAATCACCTCCATGCGCTATCTTGATCCCAAAAATGATCTGACCTTCAGGAAAGTATTCGGACAACACCCGCGGTTGCTAAAAAGTTTTCTGAACGCGATGTTGCCACTGACTGTTCCCATTAAGGATTTGGAATATCTGCCTGCAGAACTGGTTCCGGAAGTGCCGTTGCTTAAATATTCGATTGTCGATGTTCGGTGCATCGATGAACAAGGCCGGCAGTTTATTGTCGAAATGCAGATGCTGTGGACCGACAGTTTCAAAACGAGGGTGTTGTTCAATGCTAGTAAGGCGTATGTGCGCCAGTTAGAAAAAGGGTTTGAATACAAGCAGCTACAGCCTGTTTACGCGTTGAGTTTGGTGAACCAGGTGTTTGAACATGATATGGAAGAGTTTTACCATCACTATAAAATTGTTCACCTTGCGAATAATGACAAGGTTCTGGAAGGGTTGGAATTTGTGTTTGTGGAGATACCCAAATTCAAGGCTGCTAATTTTAATGAAAAGAGGTTACAGGTATTGTGGCTAAGGTATTTGTCGGAGATTAAAAATGCAACTGAAACCATCGCACCTGAACTTTTTGAGGTACAGGAAATAAGCGAAGCCATTGAACTTTTGCAGGAAAGTGCCTATAGCAAATCGGAATTGATGGCTTACGACAAATACTGGGACAGCATAAGTGTTGAACGTACACTGGTTACCGACTCTTTTGTTGAGGGTAAGCAAATCGGAAAGATTGAAGGGAAGATAGAAGGAAAGAATGAAGGAATCGGCCTTATGATTATAAATGGTTACAAAGCAGGAGGCACCATTGGATTTTTAGCGCAGATGTCACGGATGGGCGAAGATGAGGTACTTAAAATATTAAAGTCAGCTAAATCCTTATAAAAAACTCCCTTCCCGCCTTTTCAGGGTTGGGAAGGGAGTTTGGAAACAATACAAAGGATGCCCCTTTCCGGGGGACTTAACAATTATCGGTTTATCATCATTTTCCCGGTTTGCACCATGACGTCATCCCCGGTCGTCAATTTAACGGTGTAGAGGTAAAGCCCGGGCGCGAGGCCGTTCCTGTCGAAGTACAGGGTATGTAACCCTTCATAGTCATCAGGATCTTTCAGGCTTCCCACCAGGGTTCCCAGCAGGGTGTGAACCTCCACGGTAACCGATCCCTTGATGGGAACGGTGTATTGTATCGTGGTTCGTTCGCTGAAGGGGTTGGGGAAGTTTGTCAGGTCGAGCCCGATGGAGGTGATGACACCGGAGGTGGAATTCTCGTTATCCTTGACCCCGGTATTGGAGGCATCCACGTCACCGTAGCAAAGCGCCCTGAAATCCTGGGTTACCGTTCCACCAGATACCGTCATGACGATATCGGAATAACCGGCCGAGTTGGCGTATTTGATCGCCCCTCCCGATGGATAACCATTGGCCGCCGAGATGTCCTCCGCCTTGGTAAATACCCAGTCGCCGGTGGCGAATGAATACCCGGTGGGATTTAACCGCCGGTTGTTCACCAGGTCGCGGTCGTTGGCATCCACGTATGCCACCGAGCTGTTCGCGTATACATCCGCCGCCAGGCGCTTGATCCCGATCAGGGGCACAGCACCAACCGGTTTGTAGTGGTTCTGGATCAGCACGATATCTGCCGATGTAACGCCACCCCATGGCTTCGCAGAAGAAAGGCACACCTTATAATCGCCAGGGACCACGTTCAGGAACTGGTAATTACCGTTCCCGGTCGACGGGGTGACTGCAGTGTATTTAGTCACATCGTTCTGTTTCAACGTCACCGTAACATCGTGCATCTGGTTGTTCACGGTGTTGAATGCATAGGCGATATTCCCGGAAACTGTTGTGCCAGAGGCAGACACGGTTACCACGGCATAATCGGGTAAGCTGGTACATCCGTTGCCGTCGGTTACCAATACATTGTAAGTACCGGCAGCGGCTACCGTCGGGGTGGCCGTGTTCCCTCCGCTGACGATCGATCCGCCGGTGGTGGTCCAGTTATAGGCATAAGGCGCCACGGTGGCGGTGGCAATACTGCCGCTGAGATTTCCGGTGCCGGATGGCGCGATCATTACATCCGGGCCCGCTTCGGCCACCGGCCGCGGGCGAACGGTCACCGTGACCGTCGCCGACAGGATCCCGTTCACCGTCACGGTATACACCGTGGTGGTTGATGGGGAAACACTGACGGTTGACCCATTCAGGTTCCCGGGTGTCCATACGTAGGTTGGCGAAGGGATTCCGGAGGCCGTGGCTGTCAGCGTGGCAGCGTTCCCATTGCATATATACTGGTTTGCCCCGGCGCTCAGCGTCGACACGTTGACCGTATGCGTGGCGGTAGCGCTGCAGCTGCCTGAGGTCCCGGTTACTGTATAGATTGTGGTTGATGCAGGCGATACCGTTATCATGGCTGATGTGGAGCCCGTGTTCCAGGCATAGCTGCCGGCAGTGCCGGCGGTGAGGTTTTCAGACCCGCCGATCGCGATGGTGCTCGATGAGCTCGTTGAACCCGGCGCCGATCCGGTGATCTGCACAACGGGCAGTGCCAGCACACCCACGTAAACCGACGCTGCTTCACCAGAGCAGCCATGTGCATCGGTGGCTGTAACCGTGTAGGTTGTGGCCGAAAGCGGGCTTACAACCTTGCTTGAGCCCGCGCCCAATCCATGATCCCAGGCATAATTGTACCCGCCCGAGGCATAGATGGTGGTGGGCGAGCCCGCGCATACCGGGTTCACCGTCACGCCTGCAGCAATGCTGTTGGGATATACCGTGACGGTTAATCCATTGGTGTAACGTGTTCCGCACCCGCCTGATGAAGTTTGTTTCAGCCTGAAATAAGTGGTTTGTGTCAGGGTCCCCGGCTGGTAACTGAGGCTGGTGGCGCTGCCGACATCCTGGAAGTTCAGGTTATCGGCTGAACTCTGCCACTGGTTAGCGTATGGGGATGTACCGCCGGTAGCGGTTGTTCCTGTTAACAGGACTGGTGCAGTGTTATAACATATGGTCTGGCTGCTGGTAACTGAACCGGCAACAAGCTCGGCAATGACCGTGACCTGCCAAACCCCGGCCGAGGTATTCCAGCCGGTATTGCATGTGCCATCCTTTGCCTGGCGGCGGTACCATGTGGTTGCCGTTAGCCCCGTGGGCGGATCATAGGTGACGGTATTGCTGCTGATGGTAACCGGCGACGAAAATCCCGCGTTGGTACTGCTCTGCCACTGGTAGGTCATGTTGCCGTCGCCGCCGCTTGCAACTGTTGAACTGCCTATTAATCCCGGATCACCATTGAAACAGATCGTTTCGCCGGTTGTTGATATAGCTCCTGGAGTAAAGTTACTGCGAACGGTCACCACCCAGCTGCCTGTTGATGGTGTAAAGCTGGTATTGCAGGTATTGTCCTTTGCAAAGCGGGTGTAAGTGGTTGTGGTTGTCAAGCCAGAAGGCGGATCGTATGTTGCAGCATTGCTGCCAGGGATATCCGTCCCATTTGCCTGCCATTGATAGGTTATTGAACCATCTCCACCGCTTGCAACTGTTGAACTGCCTATTGTTCCCGGATCACCGTTATAGCAGATGGTCTCGCCGGTAGTCGGGATCGCGCCGGAAGTGAAGTTGTTTCTGACGGTCACCTGCCAGACACCAGTTGAAGCGTTAAAACTATTGCAGGTTCCATCCTTGGCCAACCTCTGGTACCATGATGTGGCGGTCAGGTTTGCAGGCGGATCGTACGATGAAAGGGTAGCGCCCGTTATATCCGCGAAGCCCGACCCTGGGCCGGTTGTGCTGATTTGCCACTGGTAGGCGATGTTTCCGTCACCCCCTGAGGCGCCAGTGGCATTTCCAATGACCACCGGATTGCCATCATAACAGATAGTCTCCCCGGTGGTTTGGATCGCACCCGAAGTGAAGTTACTTCTGACGGTCACCTTCCAGGTGCCGGTAGAATTGGTAAAGGTGATGTTGCAGGTACCATCACCGGCCAACCTCTGGTACCATGAGGTAGTGGTCAGGTTGGCTGGCGGATCGTAAGATGAAAGGGTGGCGCCGGGAATATTCCCGAAGCCTGATCCGACGCTGACAGTGCTGATCTGCCACTGATAGGAAATATTTCCGTCGCCTCCCGAAGCGGCAGTGGAATTGCTGATACTTACCGGATCACCGTTGTAGCAGATAGTCTCTCCGGCAGTCTGGATCGCACCTGCAGTGAAGTTATTCCTGACGGTCACCTGCCATACACCGGTGGAGGTAGTCCAGATGGTGTTGCAGGTTCCATCTTTGGCAAGCCGCTGGTACCATGAGGTGGTGGTCAGGTTAGCAGGCGGAATGTAGGATGAAAGGGTGGCTCCTGTAATATCAGCAAAGCCCGACCCTGCACCGGTGGTGCTGATCTGCCACTTGTAGGCGATGTTTCCGTCACCCCCTGAAGCAGCGGTGGCATTTCCAATGACCCCCGGATTGCCACTATAACAGATGGTCTCGCCGGTGGGTTGGATAGCGCCGGAAGTGAAGTTATTTCTGACGGTTACCTGCCATACACCGGATGAAGCGGTAAAGCTGTTGCAAGTCCCATCCTTGGCCCGCCGTTGGTACCAAGAGGTGGCCGCGAGATTGGCAGGTGGATCGTAGGAGGATAGAGTGGCGCCAGGAATATCCCCGAAGCCCGATCCGGCGCCGGTGGTGCTGATCTGCCATTGATAGGAAATGCTTCCATCACCCCCTGAAGCGGCTGTTGTATTGCCGATGCCCGCAGGATCACCATTGTAGCAGATGGTCTCCCCGGCGGTCTGGATCGCCCCGGAAGTGAAGTTGCTTCTTACGGTCACCTGCCAGGTGCCGGTGGAGTTGGTAAAGGTAGTGTTGCAGGTACCATCTTTTGCCAACCTCTGGTACCATGAGGTAGTGGTCAGGTTGGCTGGCGGATCGTAGGATGAAAGGGTGGCTCCCGTAATGTCAGTGTAGCCCGACCCCGCGCCGGTGGTGCTGATCTGCCACTTGTAGGCGATGGTTCCGTCACCCCCTGAAGCGGCTGTTGTATTGACGATGACCGATGGATCACCGTTGTAACAGATGGTCTCTCCCGTATTCTGGATCGCTCCGGAAGTGAAGTTACTTCTGACGGTCACCTGCCAGGTGCCGGTGGCGTTGGTAAAGGTAGTGTTGCAGGTGCCATCTTTAGCCAACCTCTGGTACCATGAGGTAGTGGTCAGGTTGGCTGGAGGATCGTACGATGAAAGGGTTGCTCCCGCGATATCAGAGAAGCCCGATCCGGCACCCGTGGTGCTGATCTGCCACTTGTAGGCGATGTTTCCATCTCCACCGCTTGCGACTGTTGCATTGCCAATTAATCCCGGATTACCGTTATAGCAGATGGTCTCGCCGGTAGCCTGGATAGCTCCGGCCGTGAAATTACCGCGGACGGTCACCATCCATGTACCGGTAGATAATGTGGGTGTTGTGTTGCAGGTTCCATCATTAGCATACCTCCGGTAACTGGTTGTAGCAATCAATCCTGATGGCGGCTGGTAGGTGGTGCTGGTGGCGCCATTAATGGCGCCGGAATATCCATCGGCAGAGGATCTCCACGAGTAGATGATGTTCCCGTCACCACCCGTTGCATTGGTATTTATGCCGATGATTCCGGGAGTGCCGCCATAACAGATGGTTTGTCCCGTTGAGGCGATCGTACCTGTGGTGAAGTTGTTGTACACGGTCAGTGATTTACTCGCGGTTGCCGTGCCGCAACTCCCTCCGCTGGTGGTCAGGGTCAGGGTGACGCTTGATGGAGCACCCGGTCCGGCAGTGTAGGTTGACGTTGCAGGCGTCGAACCGCCGTTGTTCGTAAAGGAACCGCCTGCGCCCCCGTCAGACCAGACAGCAGAAGTGGCACTGCCCCCATAGGAACCTCCCAGGGCTGCCGTCGTGCCGGTATAACAAACGGGGGTTAATGCGCTCCCCGCACTTGCTGTAGGACTTTGATTTACTGTCACTACAGTCGCCTGGCTGGTGGCTGGACAACCATTGGCATTGGTTACCGACACCGTGTAGCTGCCTGCTGTTGTGGCGCTGATGGAGGAGGTTGTGGCTCCTCCCGGCGACCACAGGTAGGAGCTGTAAACATCAACCGGTGCGGTGGAAAGTACCCATGTCGGGGAATTTACCAGGGTGCCGGTATAGCTCGCGCCGACTGCATTTGCCGCTGTTGAGCCGGATGCTTCATTGAGTTTGTAATATGCGATCAACCCGGTGCTGTTGGCGGGAACGGAAGAATACATCGAGGCGGCAATCTGCCCCTGGGTCCTGGCTACATTCCAGATCCTCACCTCATCCATGGTGCCGGAAAAATTGGATAGCCCGTTCTGATTGATGTTTGAGCCGTAAAACAAGGTGGTGAACCCGGTCCACAAAGTTCCAACCGATTGCGGAGTGCCCTCCGAAACTCCGTTGATATATAGGGAGGCAGTCCCCGAGTTTTGGGCAACAATGGCAACATGGTACCATTGGCCTGCAACAATGGTGGTCGTACTGTAAATCATCCGGGAATTGTTATCCCAGGTATAATGAAGAAAATGTCCGCTCCCATCCGTGCGCATCTGGTGGGAATTACCCGTCATCCCCGCGGTGGAAGCCACGATCATCGTCTGGTTGATCCCGGAATTGTTGAATTTCACCCAGGCTTCTATCGTATAAGCCGTAAATACAGGGCTGGATGCCGACATATAATTCGTACTGCCGTCAAACTGCAAAGCGCTTCCGGCGCCGGCACCTCCCAAGGTTACGGAACTCCCGCTGCAGATGGTGGTGGAACCGATGGCGGTAATGGCAGGTGCGGGAACCGGGTTGACCGTGAATGCACCAGAAACCGCGCTGGTAGCCGATCCGCAGGTGCCCGTCACTGTGCAGTAATAGTACTTTGCGCCCACAATGTTTGCCGGAGGTGTATAACTGGCATTGGTTGCGCCGCTGATCAGGCTTCCACCCGAATTGCTGGCCGTTGCATTGCTATACCACTGGTACGCTAAGGTACCGGTACCGGTTGCGGTTACGGAGATGGATGAAAAAGCAGTATTCAGGCAGGTTGTCTGAGCTGCAGTCGATTGACTGTTGATGGAAGTTGCCGGAGTTACGGTCACCTGCCAGACACCAGTTGAAGCGGTAAAACTATTGCAGGTTCCATCCCTGGCCAATCTCTGGTACCATGAGGTAGTGGTCAGGTTGGCTGGCGGATCGTACGATGAAAGGGTTGCTCCCGCGATATCAGCGAAGCCCGATCCGGCACCCGTGGTGCTGATCTGCCATTTGTAGGCGATGTTTCCATCACCACCGCTTGCAACTGCTGAATTGCCGATAATTCCCGGATCTCCGTTGTAACAGATCGTTTGGCCGGTTGTTGCTATAGCTCCTGAAGTGAAGGAATTATTGACCGTGATGGTGCTGGTGGCGGTGTTCACCGTTCCGCATCCTCCGCTGGTGATGGTACAGTAAACTGTTGTCGTTGCAGTCAGGTTGCCAGGTGCATATGTTTGCGTGGTAACTCCTGTGGATGTTCCATTTTTATACCATAAATAGGTATATGCTAAGGTACCTCCGCTGCCAGTTGCCGTGAAGGTTCCCGGCGGGGTGTTGTAACAGATCTGCGAAGCGCCGCCACTGATGGCTGCCGTTAAGTTGCCGTAAACCGTGATGCTGGTGGTTGATGTGTTAACCGGGCCGCAAGGACCGCTGGTGATGGCGCAATAGTAACCGGTCGATGCGGTGATATTGCCGGGTGCATAGGTCGAACTGGTCGCCCCGCTGATAATGCCCGATGTTGTGTACCACTGGTAAGTATTCGATCCTGTGCCGCCACTGCCGGTTGCCGTAAAGGTGCCCGGGGCAGTGCCGTAGCATATCGGCGTTATGCCGCCACTGATGCCCACGGTTAAAACCGGATACACCGTCATCGTCACCACATTCGATACAGCGGCCCCGATCCAGTTATACTTGCAGTTAACCCGGGCAAGTCGCCTATACCATGTGGTGGCGGTAAGTACACTGGGATCATAGTTTGCAGCATTGCTGGATGAGATCGCCTGAAACCCTGTTGAGTTGCTCACCGTTGATTGTTGCCATTGGTACTCAAGGGTACCCGCGTAACCCGAGGCTGAAGTCCCGGTGATGACTGCAGGATCAAAACTTCCGCAGGAAGACTGGTCTGCAGAAATGACTCCCGCGCCGGAGGGATTTGCGCAGGGGCTAATCGTATATTCATAAGCCCCCATGGCCGGGTAGTTCTGGTTCCTCGCGGTACCCGCATAATCCGTTGTAACACCGGTCCCTGATATGCCTGCAAGAGCGGTTGCCGATGGCAGGTAGTTGATCGCGTTGCTTCCTCCGGCACTGGCAAAACCCGGGTCAATGGCCGTACTGCTGGCATCCTGGCCGGAAACGACCGGCAGGCTGGTTATATTGGCACTATTGTAACGCCCAAGCACTCCCCCGGTACCGCTTGCATAATAATCGTTGTAATCATCGGTAAGACCCGAGCTGGTCCCGTAATTAAAATAGGCAGCATAATGAAGATTGGAGCCTCCTGTTGTGGAACGTGCGTTGGTAAAAATATTGTTTCTGAAATCTCTTGTGTAGCCTGAGGAATAACTGTAAAAAGCATAGGAATTGTTTGTGCCTGAGGCAACCGTTCCCCCGATATAAATGGTATTGAAATAGACGTTACCGGTGTATCCGGATAAACCGGATTCATAAAGGCCATAGACCGTGGATGGCGTGTTGCCTGCCAGGGTCACGATGTTGTTATAAACAGTATGATTATTTGCCTTGATGATCATGCCATAACAACCACCAGATGACAGATCATGGATGAAGTTTCCGTAGATGTTTGACGGCGAAGAAGAATTATTACACTCAAAATAGATTCCCACCACCGGTCCGAAGTTTGTTGTGATTGAAAGATTGGAAACCGTATTTCCGCTGATCGCCTGGGCGCCTGACGAGCTGTAATTTTCTATACCGATTACCGGAGACTGGTATCCTCCTCCGTAAGATTGATTTGTAATGGACAAGTTTATGACGGTATTGTTTGAAATAGTCTGTGCATTGGCACCGTTGCAGTAAATACCCCTGATCGTTCCATATCCATTAGGGTTGTAAGTACTATTGTTAGTCGCGTTCAACAGCTTGCTGATCGTATTTCCTGAAATTGTAACCGTTGCAGCACCTCCGGAATAAATACCATACAAATTCTGCGATGAGGTTCCTCCTGAACCATTATTGGTCATGATGCTGTTGGAGGTTCCTGCATCCGTGCTGCCAATGATGTTATTACTGATGGTCGTGTTCCCGTTCCCCGTTTTACAGATTCCGCAAAAATCCAGGTTACTGTAATAATCGCTGTTTAAAGTGGTGATGGATCCGATCGTATTGTTTTGAATGTACACATCAACGGAATTGGCGGAATAAATTCCATAAACAGTACCACCGGCTTTCCCGTTTGTTACCGTAATGGAGCCGGAGCCGGTTGCCGCGCCGATGGTGTTTCCCGACGATGTTCCGATATTGACCAGCCCGTTCAGACAATAGATCCCATACCACGACGGGGAAAAAGAATTTGTCCAGGAAATGTTGCTGATCGTGTTCCCCTGAACGCTGGTTGCGGAAGTTGATCCGACGTTCAGGTAAATTCCCGAGAACTGGCTGTCAGCCCCTGATTTCGTCCACATCCCGCTGCAGCCGGGCCCGCTTCCTCCGATGTAATTGTTCGTGATTGAAAAATTATTCCCGTTAACATTGTGGATATTAATGATGTTCGACGTATTATTCCCCGTGGTATACGTGGTTGTTTCATAAAAACTGTTTCCTGAAATGGTCCAGCCGGTACTGTTTGTTCCCAGATCGATCCCGGCCGAAGGGGTAAACCGGTTCAGAAAATCAAAGATGGAATTGTTGCTGATGGTGTTGGTGTTTGATCCCGTTGTGGAGGAAGAGTAAATGGCATAAACAGGCCTGTTTGCATCGGTAGCATTGGTGATATTGTTATGATCGATGGTGTTGCCGGTATTCCCCGTGACGCTCCCCGTGCCGAAGAGGATAATTCCCCCGGATGATGAACCCGAAGATCCTTTCACAATGCAATACTTTACGGTATTATTGGAAGCATCGTTGATAAACCGGATGGTGGAGTTTCCCGGGGTGGAAAAGGAACTGGTATTGGTAATTACCAGGTCTTGTGCCGAACCCGTGTGATTCACGCGGCCATCAATGGTAACATGACCCGCACCGTTCAGATCAATAAGCGGTGCGTTCACATTTCCGCTCATTGTTAATCCTGTTACCGTGGGGAAAATATTGACCGTGTTATAACTGGCGCTGCCCGAGCCGCTGGCATTCAGGGTGGCCGGGGTTGTTTCGTTGAAGCTCCGGTTGATTGAAATGGAAATATCTCCCTTGTGTACCCCATTGTTGATGGCTGTAAACGCCGAGGAGAGGTTGGTGTAGCTGCCGGTTGTTGTTCCTGATGTTGCCGATAGGGTAACATTGGTGTTATTTGGAGATTCCAGCGCCCCCATCAAAGGTTGAGCAGCATTTCTGGTGGCGATTGCATAATCAGTGGTTATACCGGTTCCCGTGACGGCAACAAGATTGTTGCTGGATGGCAGATAATCCATTGGCTGAGTACCCCCGGCATTGGCAAAAAGAGGATTAACAATCTTACTGTTTGCATCCAGGCTTGTAACGATGGGCAGGCTGGTTTTATCGGCATTGTTATAACGCCCAAGTACTCCTCCGGTTCCGGATGTGTAATAATCATTGTAGTCAAGGGTCAGATTTGTATTGGACCCGTAATTAAACCAGGCAGCATAATGAAGACCGGAACCTCCTGTCGTGGAACGTGCATTGGTAAAAATATTGTTCCTGAAATCCCTTGTATCCGAGTTTGTTGCGCTGTAAAACGCGTACGATTTGTTCGCGCCCGATGAAACGTTACCTCCGAGGTAGACCGTGTTGTAATAGACTTTACTGGTGTAGCTTGACGAACCGGATTCATAAAGGCCATAAACCGCGGAGGATGTGTTGCCTCCGAGGGTCACGATGTTATTATAAACAGTGTGATTATATGCCTGGATATACATGCCATACAAAGAAGCCGAATTTGACCCTGTATTTACCGACAGATCATGAATGAAGTTCCCGTAAATGTTTGTCTGTAAAGAAGAATTATTGAAGTTAAAATATATGCCTGCCACGGTTCCCTGGAAGGAGGCGTATGTATTTGAAAGATTGGAAATCACGTTCCCGTTGATCGTCTGGACGCCTGATGAGGTGTTATTTTCTATTCCGATGACCGAAGCGTCGGATGACAGCACGGAATTTGCATTTGCAATGGACAGGTTTACGACGGTATTGTTTGAAACGGTCTGTGCACCGGCAGATTGGCAGTAAATACCCCTTATCATTCCCCTAATGCTGACTGTTGGATTCGAAGTCGCATTCAGCAGCTTACTGATCGTATTTCCTGAAATTGTAACCGTTCCGGAAGTTGAAGACCAGATGCCACACAAGACCTGCGGCGAGGTGGTTGAAGTCGAATTGGTCATAATGCTGTTGGAGGTCCCTGCATCCGTACTGCCAATGATATTATTGCTGATGGTCGCATTCCCTTGGTTATTTTTATAGATTCCGTAAAAATCCACGTTTGCTGTTCCGTCGCTGTTTGAAGTGGTGATGGACCCAATCGCATTGTTTTGAATGTACTTATCACCGGAACCGTCCGATTGAATTCCATAAACCTGCCTCCCGACTGCCGCGTCTGTTACCGAAATGGAGCCGGATCCGGTTGCCGAACCGATCGTGTTACCCGACGTTGTTCCGACATTTATGAGACCAGTGCCGCAATAGATCCCCGTCCAGGTATTGTCGGCCCCGGGAATGGATGTGTTGCTCCATGATATGTTATTGATCGTGTTCCCCTGGATGTTGGTTGCTACAGATACATCATCAACAACATAAATTCCGGTGAACCTGCAATCTGACCCTGTTTTTATCAACGACCCGCTGCAGCCGGGGCCACTTCCCCCGATGTAATTATTCGCGATGGTAAAATTATTTCCGTTAAGATTCGCGATCTGAATCATTTTCGTCTGAGAATTACTTATAAATGTAATAGGATTGGTTTCATAAAAACTATTCCCTGATATGACCCAGCCGGTATTGCCACCGTCAATTTCGATCGCGGTCGAATTGTTATCGCGTTTCATAAAATCATAGAAGTAATTGTTGGTGACGGTATTGGTGTTAAATCCCGTTGCAGCACCAGAATTAGACCGGATTACATAGTTAAGTCGGCTGGCATCGGCAGCACTGGTAAGGTTGCAATGATCGATCGTGTTGCCGCTGTTTCCGCTTGTGAGTGCATCACCGAAGTAGAAAATCCGGTCGGAGCCTTTCACTGTGCAATACTGCACGGTATTGTTTGTGGCATCATTGTTAAACTCGATGGTCGACCCGCCACCGCTATAGGTAATGACCAGGTCTTTTGCTGAACCTGATTGATTGACCCGGCCATCAATCATAACATTATCTGCTCCGTAAAGATTAATGAGGGGGCCGGAGTTCCCGCTGATGCTCAAACCGGTTGATGTCGGGTAGATGTTGACAGCGGAATAGCTGGAGCTGCCCAGGCCGCTGTAATTTAAAACTGCCGACGATGTTTCGGTTGTACTTGAATTGACCATGATCGTAATAACACCCTGGTGGGTTCCGGCATTGATCGCGTCAAATGCGCCTTTCAGGGTAGTGTAGGTTCCGGTGGTGGTACCCGCTGTGGCAGATACCGTGATGGGCGATGTGGCATGGGTGGACTGAACAAACAGGAAGTATGTCAGAATCACCACAAGCGATAAAAAGTATGATTTTGTCATAATTATGAAGTTTTTTAGGTTTGTTTTGCTTTTTAAGGTTTGGTTTGTTTTTTAATCTGATTGATCGTAAGGATACCAGTAGATTTTAGCTGATGGAAGTTTGAAACTCATTGACCCCTCCCCTGGCCCTCCCCTTGAAGGAACAATTCTACCACTCTATAATCGTGAGATAGAAACCCTGGTAAAAAATGTGCCCGGTATTAAGGATTTCGGTTATGCCGACAGTACCATGGAATTTCGGTTTTATGGTTGCGGTACTGATGAGTTTATCCTTTGGGATAGTACAGTAGTTCAGATGCATAGATACACAGGCGATTCAGCAATAAATGTAACCGGAGGTCCTCAACGTCAATATAATCAAAAATATATCTATGATCCTTCACAAACGTGCAATTATAGTATTGTGCAAACAAAACCCTTTCAAACAATAAGTGTATTTCCAAATCCATCCGCCGGGATATTTAATTTAACATTCAGTCAGCAACAGGAATTGGCAGCTCAAATTCAGATTCTGAACTCCCTTGGGTCATTGATGCTGGAAGAAACCATGTTTTTGACTTCGAAATCCGTTGAAAAACAAATCGATATCAGTAATTTTCCTTGTGGTTTATATCTTGTAAAAGTGACAGATAGAAGTTCAATACACATAATCAAAATCATTAAAAACTAAGGGAAATAGGAAAACTATTATTATAGGGAAATGCAGGGGCTAACGAACCCATAACCACTTCTTGCATCTCAAATCTCTTTCGCTCAAGCTGACAGCATTCCACTTCCTCCAAGTATTAATTCTCCTGGTAAAATCACCTTTTTATTGTTGCCGTTAAGTTTACAAGATTTCATTGGAGATTCACCCCAGTCTTGCGATTCCAGCGCTTCAACCCATTCACATACTAATCCAGCCACTATCTGCTGTATATTTCCCCTCACAAAAATGACAATCCCCACCTGTTGTCTTCGTCCCTTTCCCCTCCAGTTTTCCACCACCTTTCCCGATTAATTCAGTACCAGTGCATTTCCGATGCGTTTTCTACATGTTTGCATGATCGAGATGAAAAAGAGTAAAATTTCTATGCAAAGGAATAATCTCATTCCGAAAACAGGTAAGTAAAGGATTTTCTCGGCATATCCTCATTTTATTGCGGTATTCCAATTCCTCCTTGACTTCCCCTCCATGAGATTTAATATTCATGCACATAATTTAACCCTAAAAATCTCAATTATGAAAACTTTTGAAAAA
>CAIWMX010000078.1 GCA_903913885.1 uncultured Bacteroidales bacterium
AAATTTTGTATTGCTGATCTCTTTTACAAGTGCAGCAGCATCCGCCAACGAATAAACGGCATTCTTGTCAATTTTCGACAAGGCAACCTTCCTCTTTTTTGTCAGCTTTATCATTGTTATTTATTTAGATGTTGTTAATGAGGTCTTTTGAACAACTAATCAGGCTGCTTGACTTAGTGTTTGAACGGTGAAACGCCGGTAACGGTAATGCCCATGCTGCGGGCGGTTCCGGCGACCATCTTAACGGCCGATTCTATTGTAAAGGCGTTCAGGTCAGGCATTTTATCTTCAGCAATTTTCTGAACCTGTTCCCATGTTACAGCCGCAACTTTATTACGGTTGGGTTCCGGAGAACCTTTCTGGAGCTTGGTAATTTCCATCAGCTGCACGGCAACAGGCGGAGTTTTGACGATAAAGTCAAACGATTTATCACGATAAACGGTGATAATGACAGGAATGATTTTCCCTGCCTTGTCCTGTGTACGGGCATTGAACTGTTTGCAAAATTCCATGATGTTCACACCCTTGGCACCCAATGCAGGGCCAATAGGGGGTGATGGGTTTGCTGCCGCTCCCTTGATCTGCAACTTGATAATTCCACTTACTTCTTTTGCCATTTTACCTTTTGATTAATGTGTGATTTTGTAACCGCATGGCATGCCATGAGGCAACATGGATCGCAATAGAAAATACTATTCTTTTTGAACTTGCATGAAACTTAATTCCAGCGGGGTTTTCCTGCCGAAAATCTTCACCATCACCTTCAGTTTCTTCTTCTCCTCGTTGATCTCTTCGATCACCCCGCTGAAACTGTTGAATGGCCCGTCGATCACGGTTACTGTTTCCCCTACGATAAATGGTATATTGACCTCTTCGCCCTGTTCCGATAACTCATCAAATTTGCCCAGGATCCGTTTTACCTCTGAAGGACGAAGCGGATGGGCTTCTCCCTTTGCTCCCAGGAATCCGAGAACGCCAGGGATATTCCTGATGATATGTGGAACTTCCCCGACCAGGGTGGCTTCAATCAAAACGTATCCGGGAAAGTAGTTGCGTTCCTTGCTCACCTTTTTCCCGTTGCGGATAAGGTAGACCTTCTCCGTTGGAATAAGCACCTGGGTGATATACTCCTGGAGATTCAGGGTGATGATCTCGCTTTCGAGATACTGCTTCACCTTTTTCTCATTCCCGGAGATAGCCCTCACGACGTACCACTTTTTGGTTACTTCACTCATGCCTATTGTGAGATTGATACTTGATTAAAACGATTACCTTAGAAAAGATAAATCCTGGTGGATTTAAAAGAGTTTGTAAAATTGCATCAGGACCGTCTTGAAAACTTCGTCCATCGCGAAAACAATGATAGCGATGATCAGCGAGGCAACCGATACCACGATGGCACTGCCCTGCAATTCGCTCCAGGTAGGCCAGGATACCTTATGCATCAGCTCGTCGTAGCTTTCCTCAATATAGTTGATAACTTTGTTCTTTGCCATTTATCTAATGTTTTGCACGGGTGGTAGGAATCGAACCCACAGCCTACGGTTTTGGAGACCGCCACTCTACCAGTTGAGCTACACCCGTGTATAATTAAACTTTGTTTTTGGCATTTGACGCAATTGAACCGGCATCGAAGGATACAGGCTCAATTGCATCAAACTATGAAAAATTTAAACGTCGCTTTTTCGCAATTTCGCTTTTTCGCTATTTTGTGTTTTCGCTACTCGCTATCTCGCTACTTCGCTACTTAATATTAGTCAAGAATTTCAGTTACCTGGCCGGCACCAACAGTACGTCCACCTTCGCGGATAGCGAAACGGAGACCTTTGCTCATGGCGATTTCGGAAATCAGGTCAACATGAATGGTGATGTTGTCGCCAGGCATGCACATTTCAACGCCTTCCGGGAGGTGAATTTCACCGGTAACATCGGTTGTGCGGAAATAGAACTGGGGACGGTATTTGTTGTGGAACGGTGTATGACGTCCACCTTCCTGTGTCTTCAGGACATAGATCTCGGCTTTGAATTTTTTGTGCGGGGTGATGGAGCCCGGTTTGGCAATAACCATACCACGACGGATCGCATCCTTATCAATACCGCGGAGCAGTAAACCTGCATTGTCACCAGCTTCTCCCCTGTCGAGGATCTTGCGGAACATTTCAACACCGGTAACAACTGATTTCAGTTTTTCAGCACCCATCCCGATGATTTCAACGGGGTCGCCGGTATTGATAACGCCGGTTTCAATTCTGCCGGTGGCAACAGTACCACGGCCGGTGATTGAGAACACGTCTTCAACTGGCATGAGGAAGGGCTTGTCAACGTCGCGGACAGGCAGCGGAATGTAGCTGTCAACGGCATCCATCAGTTCCATGATTTTTTCAACCCATTTGGGTTCCTTGTTCAATCCGCCCAAAGCTGATCCCTGGATAACCGGGGTGTTTGCTCCGTCGAAACCATAGAAGGTAAGGAGGTCGCGGATTTCCATTTCAACGATCTCGAGAATTTCAGGATCGTCAACACTGTCGCATTTGTTCATGAATACAACGAGCTTGGGTACACCAACCTGGCGGGCGAGCAGGATATGTTCGCGGGTCTGGGGCATGGGACCGTCTGTTGCAGCCACAACGATAATTGCACCGTCCATCTGGGCAGCACCTGTAACCATGTTCTTGATATAGTCAGCGTGACCCGGGCAGTCAACGTGAGCATAGTGGCGGTTAGCAGTCTGATACTCGATGTGAGCGGTGTTAATCGTGATTCCACGTGCTTTTTCCTCGGGTGCATTGTCGATTGAGTCAAACGACCTGTACTCGGATAAGCCTTTATCTGCCAAAACTAAAGTGATGGCAGCAGTTAACGTGGTTTTGCCATGATCAATGTGGCCGATAGTACCAACATTGACATGCGGTTTGGAACGTTCAAATTTTTCTTTAGCCATTTTATTAAAGTTTAATTACGTGATGTTTCTGTTTATTGATTTGTTAAATATTGGAAAATTTTTGCAGAGACATACCGTGGTACGTCTCTGCGCCTGACACATGGAGGTGTGCCATTGTGTGAGCCTTTGAGCAGAATTGAACTGCTGACCCCTTCCTTACCAAGGAAGTGCTCTACCCCTGAGCTACAAAGGCGTTGTTTATCATCTGAGCGGAAGACGGGGCTCGAACCCGCCACCTGAAGCTTGGAAGGCTTCCGCTCTACCAAATGAGCTACTTCCGCAGGGTACGAAGTACGTATGTACGTACATACGTAAGACGTAACAAAACAGCGAAAATTTCGCTGTTTTGTTTTGGTGGGGGGAGGAGGATTCGAACCTTCGAAGGCTAAGCCAACAGATTTACAGTCTGCCCCATTTGACCGCTCTGGTATCCCCCCATGATGAACTGGTGAACAGGAAAAGAAAAAAACATCCCTTTACCGTTCCGCCAACATTACATTTATTCAAAGAACATTCTTAATCTTTTCTTCCCCGGTTTTGGTCCCGGAGAACAGAGCCGATGGACGGACTCGAACCGCCGACCTGCTGATTACAAATCAGCAGCTCTACCAACTGAGCTACATCGGCATGAGCTCCTTTTTTGAAAAGGACTGCAAAAGTATAAACTATTTGAATACAAAACAAGGATTTTATCAAATAAAAGGCTGAAATGGAAAATATTTTTTAACAAACTCTGTACCGAACTACGAAAACGGCGCCAATCAAGCCTTTTCAGGAACGACGAAGGCAACTCATCCGGGTTGCCTTCGTTGTTGATTTTATGAACAGGGGTTAAATTCCCCTTACCTTTTCTTTGTGTTTTACCAGTTGTTTGCGCAATGCTTCCGAAGCCAGGTCGATGGCCGCTTCAAAAGTTGCAGCTTCCTTCTTGGCAAAAAGATCGTATCCCTTGATGATTAAGCGGACTTCAGCTATTTTATTTTCCCTGGTCTCTGTATTTTCAGTCTTTAATATTACCTCACTCCCGATTACACCTTCAAAGAAGATGTGCAGTTTTTCAAGTTTCTCGTTGATGAAAGCTTCCAGCTTCTTGTCAGCCTTGAAATGGACAGAATTAATTTTAACATTCATTCAGACCTCCTTTTTTATGCCTTTGGATGGGCTTGTTTGTAGATTCTCTTCAATTTGTCAATCGTGTTGTGCGTGTATACCTGGGTGGCCGACAAACTGGCGTGCCCCAGGAGTTCTTTAACCGCGTTCAGCTCGGCACCATTATTTAACAGGTGTGTTGCAAAGGTATGCCGCAACACATGCGGACTCTTTTTTTCCATCGTCGTAACCGTTCCCAGGTACCTGGTGACAATGCGGTAAACCAGCTTCGGATAGATCCTGCATCCGCCATCAGTAAGAAAAAGATCGTTGTTGTCACCGAACGAGTTTTGCTTTTCAACCAGGTAAGCCTTCAGCTGAGACTCGAATTGCTTACTGAACGGGATCAGCCGCTCTTTATTTCGTTTGCCAAGTACCTTAAGGGTATCGTGGTGAAAATCAATATCAGTTTCTTTCAGGTTTACGAGTTCCGACAACCGCATGCCTGTCGCGTAAAACATTTCAAGGATCAGTTTGTTTCGCGACCCCGGAAACCCTTCTTCAAATTCAATGTAGTCAAACAGCGACTCCATCTTATCTTTTTCAACAAAAACCGGCAGGCGCTTTGAAATTTTAAGAGAGGTGACTTTGCGCATGGGATTTTCTTCCAGTACGCCCTCCCTCAGCAGGAACTTGTAAAATGATTTGAGTGTGGTCAGCTTGCGGTTTACCGACCTCGGACCGACCTGATGCTCCATTAGATACACCAGCCATGACCTGATCACCGGGTGGCTTACCCCTGCGATGTCGGTAATGTTATATTGCAGCAGCAGATAGTCGTAAAACTGATCCAGGTCGGTTTGGTAGGCAATAACGGTATTTGGAGAGTACCGTTTTTCGTACTGTATATATGCAAGAAAGCGTTCCTTCACCCGTCAGTAAAAAAGTAACAAGAGATTTTGCCGATAACAAATCACATGTAAATATACAACGATATTTACCAGAATCAAAATTTCTTCTGAAAAATTCAGCTGTTACTTTGCGGCTTCTGCGTCCTGGAGATGCTGAATGTAAATCGCTTTGTTGACTGCTTCTCTGTGCTTGATAGAGGGTTTGGTAAACTTCTGGCGCTCACGAAGTTCTTTGACAACACCAGTCTTCTCGAATTTTCTTTTCAGTTTTTTCAAAGATCTGTCAATGCTTTCGCCTTCTTTAACAGGTACGATAATCATGCTTTTCCTTCGCTTTCTTGTTAATGTGAATACTAATTGTTTTTTTTGAGGGCTGCAAAATTACAACACTAATTCCGAAATTCCAAATATTTAACAATTTACGATTTACGATTTACGATTTACGATTTTGGGTGGTTGCTGTGCACACCGGAACAAAAAATGCCTTGAGTTGAGGGCAACCTGAAGTCCCTCATAAATCGTAAATCGTCAATCGTAAATCGTAAATCTCAAAGTTTCTCCATAATAAAATCGGTCATCCTTTTATACAGGTGCCACGAGGTGTTCTTCCCCGTATATATGCCGTGGTTGCTGTTGGGATAGAACTGCGACTCGAACTGCTTGTCGGCGGCAACCAGGGCCGTTACCATGTCATACGAATTCTGGGGATGCACGTTGTCATCGGCCATGCCACAGATCATCAATAGTTTTCCCTTGAGTTTTGCGGCATGGTTTACGGGTGAATTGTCCTCATAGCCGGCGTTGTTCTCCTTGGGCGTGCGCATGTATCGCTCGGTGTAGATGTTGTCGTAATACTTCCAGTTGGTTACCGGGGCAACGGCAATGCCGAAGCTGAAATAGTCGGCCCCTTTGGTAAGGCACGACAGGGTCAGGTAACCGCCAAAACTCCATCCCCACATGCCGATCCTGGCCTTATCAACATACCCAAGAGTGCCAAGGTACTTTGCAGCCTCCACCTGGTCGGTGGTTTCAAATTTCCCCAGCTGCAGGTAGGTGCATTTTTTGAATTCCTCTCCCCTGCCGCCTGTTCCGCGGTTGTCGACCGACACCACGATGATGCCGCGCTGCGCCCACAGCTGGTGCCATGCATTTACCGTGCCCCAGCTGTTGTTGACCGACTGGGAACCGGGCCCGCCATAGATGGTAAACAGCACCGGGTATTTTTTTGCAGGGTCAAAATCGGGAGGCTTCAGCATCCAGCCGTTCAGTTCGAGCCCGTCGGCCGTTTTGAAGCTGAAAAATTCAGCCTTGCCGAACTGGTATGCCGTCATGGTCTCCTTCAGTTTGGCGTTGTCCTGCAGCAGCCTGACTTCTGCACCTCCGGCCTTATACACCGCATTATAGGAAGGTGTATTGATGTCGGACCATTTCCCGGTATAATAAGCAAAGGTTTTACTGAAGTCAAAGGAGTTTGACCCGGGCCGGGTATTCAGCCTGGTGTCGTTTTTGCCATCAAGCCCGACAGACCTGATATCCTTATCCATGGGCGAGGTGGTTGTAGCAGAATAGTATACCAGCCCGTTCTTTTCATCCACGCCCAGCACATCGAGCACCTCCCATTTTCCTTTGGTCAGCTGGCGGACCAGTTTCCCGGTCATGTCGTACAGGTAGATGTGCCTGAAGCCATCCTGCTCGCTGGTCAAAAGAAATCCTGCGTTGTTTTTCAGGAAATGCCAGTGATCGTTGATGTCGATATAATATTTGTTCTGCTCGGTGTAGATCACCTTCGTGCTTCCTGTTGCGGCATCGGCAAGCATCAGTTCCAGTTTGTCCTGGTGGCGGTTCATGCGGTAGAGGGCCAGGATGCCCGGGTCTTCTGTCCATTTGATGCGCGGGATATAGATGTCGGTTTCCTTGCCGATATCCACCGGCGTGGTTTTCTGGCTGGCAAGATCATACAGGCAAATGCCGATGACCGAGTTGTCTTCTCCGGCTTTGGGATACTTGTATTTATATTGCTCGGGATAAAGGTCCCCGTAATAGGTCAGCTGGTACTCCTTTACCTTGCTTTCGTCAAAACGGTAGAAGGCGATCTTCTTCCCGTCGGGCGACCAGGCAAATGCCTTCGAAAACTCGAACTCCTCTTCATACACCCAGTCGGTGGCGCCATAGATGATCTCATTCACCTTGCCGTCGGCAGTGACCTGCTTTTCAGCAGCCATTTCCCGTGTGTCCGGTATTCCTCCAGAAGGCTGTAAACCCAGGGTCAGGTCTCTGATAAAAAGGTTGTTATCCCGCACAAAGGCAACCCTTGAGCCGTCGGGCGAGAAAGTGGCAAGGCGCTGTTTGCCGTTCTTTGAAAGGGGAAATAACTTCCCTGTTTTCAGATCGTAAACGAAATAACTGGCTTTGGAGGACCTGCGGTAGATAGCTTCGTCGTCGGTGGCAAAGAGTATCTTTGTTTCGTCGTTACTGAATTCAAAGCTGCTCATTTCGATGGGCACCGTATCCCCGGCTGGAATCAGTTGCTTCGCTGTCACCAGGGTACTTGAATATTTTCCGGTCGCGTAATCGTACAGGTTGAGGCTGTCCTTTTTAAGCTGTACGTAATGTTCCCCGTCGTTCATCGACTGCAGCCTGGGCACTCCTTTGGAGGAAAATTTTCGGTTTTTATAGATGTCTTCCAGCGTGATGGACTTTTTTTCAGGCTGGGCGAATCCAGCAACCTGGAGCGCCAGGAATAACGCAGGGAGGATAATTCTGAGAATTCTGTGATTCATAATGCTTCAGGATTGGTTTTTAGGATTACTTTTGAAGTTCAAAAATAGCTAATTATGCGTAAAGAGATCGGTTTTTTCGATGTATTTCGTGAAACACTCGACAAACTGGACGGTGACGGGATATTACTGGTTGCCGGCGACCCGCCCAACCCGATGACCATCGGCTGGGGAACCCTTGGCTATATCTGGCACAAGCAGATCATAACGGTGATGGTCAGGCCTACACGATATACCTTCAACCTAATGGAAAATATCAAAGATTTTTCGGTCTGCGTGCTACCTGACCAGTTCGGCAAAGAGCTCAGCCTGTGCGGCAACCGTTCGGGCCGCGATACCGACAAACTTGCGCTCTGCAACCTTCACACCGAAAAATGCTTCAAGGCTGATGCTTTTTTCCTGTCAGAATCGGAGATCCATTTCGAATGCCGGATGGTTCACAAGCACCCCCTCGATCCCGCCACCCTCGACCCCGCCATCATCAAACGCTACTACCCGAAAAGGGACTTCCATACGGTCTACTACGGCGAGATCCTTGGCATTTACGGACAAGGATGAAAAAAAGAATTAAAAATTAATAATTTCGAGAGCGTTGACAAGTAAGGGAAAACTTGTCCAGCTGTCCACCTGTCCACCTGTCCACTTATTAAAAAAATCAGCCTGCCGCCAGAATTCAAAAACTTTTAATATCTTTGCACCCCCTTGGGATGTTAGCTCAGTTGGTTTAGAGCATCGCCTTGACAGGGCGGGGGTCGTGGGTTC
>CAIWMX010000079.1 GCA_903913885.1 uncultured Bacteroidales bacterium
GTTCGGAAAACTACCGAAATCGTTAGACCCGGCAGGAAAAACGAAAGGAAAAAACGACCAAAGAAACTTTACTATATGAATTATAAGCCTTTATAACTTAACTAAACGACATTGAATCGTAAATCGTAAATCGTAAATCGTCAATCGTAAATATGAAAGAGTTTTCCAACATCAACGAGATCCTTGATTTTGCAATCGGGGAGGAGCAGGCAGCCGTTGACTTTTACCTTCAGCTGGCAGCCCAGTCAAAAAATCAGCAGACGAAGAAAATTTTTCACGAGTATGCTGAAGAGGAAATGCGGCACAAGGCAAACCTGATGAATGTCAGGGAACGCGGAACATTCCAGGTGGCCGACGAGAAAATACGCGATTTGAAGATTGCCGAATACCTGGTCGATGTGAGGCCATCGGCCGACATGTCGTACCAGGATGCGCTGATCCTGGCCATGAAAAAAGAGAAGGCTGCCTTCCGGATGTACTCGGCACTTGCCGGCCAGGCAGAGGACCCCGCCGTGAAAGAGCTGTTTCTCAACCTGGCCCTGGAGGAGTCAAAGCATAAGCTCAGCTTTGAGATTGAATATGATGACTTTATCCTGAAGGAAAATTGATTTTTTACGAAACCCCGCTTACCTGTTAATTTTACCTGAGATGAGCGCGAAAAAATTCAAGCAGGATCCCTTTGACCGGTTCTTCAAATACTCGGGGATTATTGTATTTCTCGTTCCCTTCCTTTTTTACCTCTCCGCGCTGAGGCTGGGATATGTTTATTTCGACGACGATGTGCTGATCCTTGAAAACCAGGCCAAAATCAGCAACCCGGCCAATCTGGGTACAATTTTCACCACCGATGTTTTTCTTGGGAAAACGGTTCCGTATTACCGGCCGTTGCTCAATGTAGCCCTGATGACCGGCTCCGCCCTGGGGGGGGCCAGCCCACAGGGATACCACCTGGTAAGTGTCGTCACTCATTGCCTGAATTGCCTGGGTTTGCTATGGCTGCTCAGCCTGCTCGGTTTCAGCAAGCCAAAATCATTGGCCGGCGCCCTCCTGTTTTCCCTCCATCCGCTCATTTCCAACGCAGTATGCTGGGTGCCTGCACTAAACGACCTGCTGATAACCCTATTTGGCGTGCTCTCGTTTGCAACATTTATCAAAGCCACGCAGCAACGATCGCTTAAATATCTGATGCTGCACCTGTTGTGCCTTACCGGGGCCTTCTTCTCCAAGGAATCGGCTATTGCCCTGCCCGTTGTATTTTTGCTATACCTCTTCCTGGAAAAGCAACGGCTTCTCGATCCGCAAAAAATAGCAATGTACCTGTCGTGGCTTGTGATCATCGCCATCTGGTTCTTCCTGCGGAAAAGCTCCATCGGCGTGCTGCAGGGCGACGAACAGGGATTGGGTGCCATCCTGAAAAACCTGCCCTTCTTGCCTGAGATCTTATCGGGCTTCTTCCTCCCTTTCAACTTGTCGGTGATGCCGGTATTCACCTTATTTCGTACTTTCTCGGGCGTAGTGATCATCCTGCTCATCGCCGCCGCCATCATGCTCGACAAGAAAAAAAACACGACGATGGTCATCCTGGGATTGGCATGGTTCCTGGCATTCGCCATCCCGAATATGTTTATCCGCCAGTTTAACACCAGCGACAGTTTTGATTATCTCCCGCATCGCGCCTGTTTGCCATCGGTTGGTCTCCTTGTGATGGTACTGGCCATGCTTCCTGAAGCGTGGGCCGACCTGCGGAAGAGGCAGGTGCAGGTCATCCTTGCTTCCCTCTTAGCTGTTTTTGTCCTCTTCAGCCTGGTTCAGGAACAAAAATACAAGGATGGCGAGGCCTTCTGGGGCTCCATCCTGAAAGATTCGCCCGACCGTGCCTGGTTCCACCATTTTTATGGCCGCTACTATTTCAAGCAGCAGGACATGGCGAAATTTGAGGAACAATTGCATGAGGCTGTCAGGTTAAAGGAATATGGCACCTTCGACTATAACCTGGGCATGATCGAACTGATGCAGAAGAAAAACTATGAAGGGGCATTTACCTGGTTTACCAGGGCAATAGAAAAAGGTGAAACCAAGCCGGAAGTGATGAAGAACTTCGTGAACCTCTGCATCGAATCCTCCACTGAACTTGCAAAAGCGGGTGATTGGGCCAGGGCGGCCGAACGGGTGGGGATAGCGCTGAAATACGACCCTTCAAGCATCGAAGCCATGATGAACCTCGCCTACTTTTCAATCAACACCGGAAATAACCAAAAGGCAGTAGGGTTATGGCGCCAGGTTATCCTGGTTAATCCTTCTGAAAAACTGGCCCTTAAAAATCTTGCACTGTACTACACAAAGAATCGCTATATCAAAGATTCTGCCAGCTATTTCACGGAGCAGTTTGTAAGAAATGGGGGAAAGGTTGGGGAGATAAGGTAGGCGGGTGGACGGGTGGACGGGTAGCTTCGTAATAGTTGGTTGTTTTGCCGGATGAGAGAAATCACGTGAATTTCTGTTACATTTGCCAGTCAAAAACCAGCTATGAAGGCAAACAGGCCAGCAGTTCCACTGAGAAAGAATGTACCTGCCAAACCTCAGTTTCAAAAGACGGGGGAGCCAGGTTTTTTCCTGAAAAACAAGGAGTTGTTCCTGCTCACCCTGGTATTGATCATCACCTTTTTTATCTATTTTCCGGCACGGCATCACCAGTTCACCAACTGGGATGACAGTGGATATGTTGCCGACAACCCGTATATCAAAGCGTTGACGCCGGCAAATATCGGGCACATCTTCACAAAACCCATTGCCTCAAACTACCATCCGCTCACCATCCTTTCGCTTGCGCTCAACTATCAGGTTGCCGGGGAGGAACCCTTTTCCTATTTCCTGGTGAATATCCTCCTTCATCTTTGCAACATCGTTCTTGTGTTCTGGTTTGCATTCCTGATCCTTGGCCGGAACAGGCCGCTGGCCTTGTTTGTTGCTGCCATATTTGCGGTTCACCCGATGCATGTGGAGTCGGTAGCCTGGATATCGGAACGCAAGGATGTATTGTATGCTTTTTTCTTTCTTTCTTCTTTGATCGCCTGGCTCGGTTATGTCGATAAACGGAAATGGACGTTGTACCTGTTTTCATTGGTGTTGTTCCTTTTTGCGGGGCTGTCAAAACCTTCCGCGGTCGTACTGCCGCTTATCCTGTTCCTGGCAGATTTTCTGTATAAAAGAAAGCTGAACCTGGCGCTCATCGCCGAAAAAATTCCGTTTTTCGTCCTATCCGCGTGGATAGGGATCGCAACAATTTATGCCCAGCTGAATGAGACGGTTGTGTCCATCAGGAACTACAACCTGGTTCAGCAGATCCTGTTCGCCTCCTACGGCTTTTTCATCTATATCCTGAAACTCTTCGTTCCCACGGGGCTATCGGCTTTGCATCCCGTCCCCGTTTTCAACACCTCCCTCGATCTTCCGGTAACCTACTTCGCCGCACCGTTCATCGTTGTCGTTCTTACAGGGCTCATCCTCTGGTCACTTAAATCCACCAGGATACTTTTCTTCGGTTTTATATTTTATTTTCTGAATGTCGTGCTCACCCTCCAGTTCATGCAGGTAGGCAGCGCCGTCTTTTCTGAGCGGTATACCTACGTCTCCTATATCGGGCTGCTTATTTGCCTTGCCTGGCTGATGAACCGGGCATCTGAACGTTCCAGGGTGAACATCGGGTGGATGTATGCCATCATGGTATTTTTCTTCGGCATCAATACCCTGGTTGCTGCGGAACGGGTCCCGGTTTGGAAAAACAGTGAAACGCTCTGGACCGATGTCATCGCGAAATACCCGGGCAACGATGGCGCATACAACAGCCGTGGGTGGTATTATCTTACAGAAAAAATGTACGACAAGGCGGTGCCCGATCTGACCAGGGCCATCGAGATCAATCCCCGTTACCTCTTTGCCTGTTATAACAGGGGAAACGCCTGGCGCAAGCAAAACCTCTATCGCCTTGCAATCGCTGATTTTAACAGGGCCCTGGCCATAGACTCAAACTATATCCTGGCGATCTCCGACCGGGGCAGCGCCTTGTTTGCCCTGGGGATACTGGATTCGGCGCTGGCTGACTTTAACAGGGCGCTGAAACTCGATCCGGCCTATGCGATCGGGTTTGCAAACAGGGCTTCCGTATTGTACCGGATGGGAAAGTACAGCGAGGCGGCGGCAGATTACAGCCATGCGCTGGCGATCAACCCAGGGGATGCCGAAACTCACCTGAACCGTGGCGTGGCGTACAGCTCGATGGGAAAATGGGACCTGGCGATCAATGATTACACGTTCATGTTAAAAAGTTCAGCAGATAATCCATCTGTGTATGGGTGGCGCGGTATTGCCTACAGGAATTCAGGGGCATTGCAACCGGCCATCAAAGATTTCACGGAGGGGATCAGGCTGAACAACGCCGATCCCATGATGTTTCTCAACCGGTCAATGGCATATGAATTGGCCGGAATGCACCAGCAGGCGCTCGACGACATCGCAACGGCAAACAAACTGGGGGCGAACCTGACCGAAAAAGAGGTGTTCTCGTCACTAAAACAGGGAAGTAAACAAACGGATGAAGGAAAAAAAACAAAAAAACAGTAAACCGCAAAAGGCCGACAGACCGGGTGCAACGCAGAATGCCGGGACTGCACCGAAACAGCCAAAACCAGTTTCAGCTGATCCCGGCGCATTGTATGCCAGGACGCTGGTTGCCGCGGTAATCGTGGTGATTACATTTTTCGCCTTCTTCCCGTCACTCCATAACGGATTGCTTAAAACGTGGGATGACCAGGCCTATGTGACAAACAACGACCTGGTTAAAAGCCTTTCGGTCGCCAATATCGTGAAAATCTTCAAAGAGGACAAAGGGCAATATGCCAATTACCACCCCCTGACCACCCTCTCGCTGGCAGTAAACTATCATTTTTCGAAGGAAGAACCCTTTGGGTATCATTTCACCAACCTGTTGCTCCATCTGCTTAACACCCTCCTTGTTTTCGTTTTCATTTACTTCCTCTCGAAAAACAACCTGGTCATTGCAGCTGTTACAGCTCTGTTGTTTGGGGTAAGCCCGGTGCATGTCGAATCAGTTGCCTGGATATCAGAGCGGAAAGATGTACTTTATACGTTGTTCTTCCTTGCCTCCCTGATATCCTATCAACTTTTCCTGAAGCGGGCCGACTGGAAATGGTACGCGCTGTCCATGCTCTTCTTTCTCTGTTCCATATTGTCGAAGGCCATGGCTGCCAGCCTTCCGCTGGTGCTGCTCCTCGTGGGTTTTATGGAAACAGGCAAATGGAAATGGAAAATGCTGCCCGATAAACTGCCCTATTTTGTTGTGGCATTGCTGTTGGGGCTGTATGCTGTCAGGATCCAGGCCCAGGGCAATGCGATCGGGGGCATCATGTTCCCGCTCCTGTTCCGCATACTGCATGCCGGTTATGGATTTATCGCTTACATAGTTAAAATTTTTATCCCGACCGGACTGTCGGCATTTTACCCTTATCCGTATCCCCTGGTGAATGCCGGCTGGGTCATAGATACGCCATTACCGGTTTTCTACCTGACGTTGATCCTGACGATCGCAGTGCTGTGTTTTTCAGTGTACGGGATCTTCTCAGGCAGGAGAAACCTGCAGGCAGCTGGCTTTGGAATTTTGTTTTACGCTTTGACCATCGTTTTGGTACTTCAGTTCCTGCCGGTTGGCCGGGCCGTCATGGCCGACCGTTACGCCTATGTTCCTTCCATCGGGTTGTTTTTTATCGCCGGGTATTTTGCCAGCCTGTTCAATCAGAAGAAAAACTTCAGGATTCCAGTGATACTTGTTATGGCCGTTTATGCCCTGTTCCTGGTTTTTCTCACCTTGAAGCAAACCAGGGTGTGGGAAAATGATGAAACTTTGTGGAACAATACCATTCAGTTATACCCCCTCGATAACCGCATTGCACTTGTGTACGGTAACCGGTCGCAGTATTACCAGATGGCGGGCAAACCCGCTCAGGAACTGAAAGATCTGCTGGTCGTGGTTCAGTCAAATCCCAAAGATGACGTCTGCCTGGAGAAGATCGGGAAAATATATGGTGCTGACCTTCACGACCAGGAAAGTGCGAACACCTGGTTCGCAAAGGCCTATGAAGCCAACCCGCAGAATATCGAGGTGATCAAAGACCTGGTGATTGTGTATGGGATGAAGGGTGATTTTAACAAATCCCTTGAGTTTTCCCTCAAAGGATTGGAAATAGAAAAGAATGATGCCTTTCTCCTTTATAACACCGGGATAACCTACCGGAACCTCGGCAAACCCGACCTGGCAAAGGATTATATAAGGAAAGCCGGTGAAATTGATCCCAAATTTGCAGGGAAGTGAGGCTACAGACAACAAATTTAACCGACATTAGAAAAAGTGTATAAAAATGAAAAAAGGCCCCCAGGTAAAAAGTAAACCCGTCCCCAAAACAAAAGGCAAGGCTGTTGCCGCGAAAAAACCGGCTATCAGCACCTGGCTCCCGTTCGGTATTGCGCTGCTGCTGGTGCTAACAACATGGTATATCTATAAACCCTCCCTGAACAACAGTTTTACGAACTGGGACGATCCCGACTATGTGCTTGAAAACAAGCAGGTAAAGGAGTTTGATGCCGCCAGTGCGGATTATTTCTTTACCCATGCCTCGGCCACAAACTACCATCCGCTGACCATGTTGTCGCTGGGTCTCGATTACCACATTACGGTAAAGGATAAACGCATTTTCAGGGAAAGCGATGACCTTGAAACACTGCAGTTTCACACGACCAGCCTGGTCCTGCATGTACTCAATGTGCTCCTGGTGTTTCTCTTCGTTTTTCTTCTGTCGCGGAAAAGATTGCTGGTGGCAGCCGTAACCGCGCTGCTCTTTGCCATTCACCCCCTGCACGTTGAATCGGTGGCCTGGATTGCCGAACGCAAGGATGTCCTCTATACCTTTTTCTTCCTGGGCGGACTGATTGTTTATATGAGGTACCTTGAAAAACAGGGCTGGATGAGGCTGGTCATCGTCGGGCTGCTGTTTGTGGCCTCCCTTTTCTCCAAGCCGTCGGCCGTGGTCTTTCCGCTGATCCTGCTTTCGCTCGACTATTTTTACGGGAGGAAATTCACCCTGCGGGTCTTCCTTGAAAAAGTTCCGTTCTTTATCCTCTCCCTTGTTTTTGGGGTTGTTACCTTCGTTGTTCAGGCCCATATTTCGGTTGCCCCGATGGAGGTGTTTAGCGTTTTTCAGCGTTTGATGTTCGGTTCCTACGGGTTCGTCATGTACCAGTTCAAATTGCTTGTCCCGCTCAAAATATCCGCCTTTTACCCGTATCCCGCGAATGGGGCCAATGGGATGATACCCATGATCTATTATTTTGCTCCCGTAATGGCAATTGCCATTGCAGGCCTGGTGTATCTTTCGACCCGCCATACCAGGGTGATCAGCTTCGGCTACCTCTTCTTTTTCTTTTCGGTGGTGCTGATCCTGCAGTTTCTCCCGGTTGGCAGCGCGATCATGGCCGATCGCTATACCTACCTGAGTTCGGTCGGACTGTTTTTTATCATGGCGTGGTACCTCGACCAGGCCTTTATCAGCAAAAAACCGGTGATCCAAACCTTGCGGTGGTTCCTGGCAGGCGCATTCCTGCTTTATTTCATGTTCCTTGGGATGAAAACCATGGAACAAACAAAGGTGTGGCGGAACTCCGAAACCCTGTGGACCGATGTGATCTCCAAATACCCTACCGTGAAGGTGGCCTATAAAAACCGGGGTAATTATTACGGCAAACTAAACCAGGTGGATAAGGCGATGGATGATTACCAGGCCTTTATCAGGATGAAACAGAACGATGCAGGGGTATACAGCAATATCGGGAACATCTATGGGTTGCGCGGTGAAACTGAAAAATCGCTGGATGCTTATTCAAAATCCATCGCCCTCGACAGCCTCGAGCCAAAGACCTGGCTGAACAGGGCCATCACCTATACCAGGGCGCAACAGTATGGTCCGGCGCTGCGCGATTACAACAGGGCGATCATACTAAACCCCGGCTTTCTCGCCGTGTATGAGAACCGGTGCTACACCTACAGGGAGATGGGCCGCTTTGAAGATGCCGTAAGCGACTTTTCGCTGCTCATCAGCAACTCCCCGCGCAACGACGAATATTACCTGAATCGCGGGGTGTGTTATTACAAGTTGAAGAAGTACGACGAAGCCCGGACCGATTTCGAACAATGCCTCGCCCTGAACCCGGCCAACGGGAGGGCCTGTTTTAATATCTCGGTCATCTTCAGTGATCTGAAAGATTACCGACAGGCATATCAGTATGCCTTAAAGGCCGAAGCAAAGAAATTTGCGGTCGATAAAAAGTACCTCGAAAAATTAAAAACCAAGGGTAGTTAACGTATGCAAAAGGATCAACGAAAAAAAGTAAAAACCAATCCAAAGGCTGGCAGCGGGGCCCGGGCAACAGCAGGAACCGAAATCCCTGCATGGCTCCCCAGGGCTATGGCGGGAGTACTGGTAATTTTAACCATGGTGCTCTACCTCCCTTCCCTTCGTAACCACTTTACAAACTGGGATGATAATGTGTACGTGCTCGAAAACACGCATCTGAAACAACCGCTGAGCGAAAACATTCCCTATTTTTTTACCAGCCCGTCGGCAGGGAACTACCACCCGCTTACCATGATCTCCCTGAGCCTCGATTACCACATGACCGTGAAGGATAAACCCGGCGTTAAAGAGGCCGGGGAACCGGATGCGTTCCTCTTTCACACAACCAGCCTGTTCTTTCACTTACTCAACGTGGTGCTTCTGTTTGTTTTCATCTGGATGCTGACGCGGAAAAGGTTGATCGTCGCCACAGTTACCGCCCTGCTTTTTGCCATCCATCCGATGCACGTCGAATCGGTGGCATGGATATCAGAAAGAAAAGATGTCCTTTACACCTTTTTCTTTCTTGCTGCACTCATTGTGTACATGAAATATCTTGAGAAAAAGGAATGGACATGGCTGCTGGGAACAGGGCTCCTGTTCCTGCTCTCCCTTTTCTCGAAGCCTGCCGCGGTGATCTTCCCCCTCGTGTTGCTGGCAACCGACTACTTTTACGGTAGAAAATTCACCGCCAGGGTGATCCTGGAGAAGATCCCGTTTTTTATCCTCGCGCTGGTTTTCGGGATTATTACAAGTCTCATCCAGGGGCACCTTGCCGCAACCGGGGTCAGGGTCTTTACCCTGTTCCAGCGCATCATGTTCGCCTCATATGCCTTCATCATGTACCAATGGAAATTGGTCCTGCCGCTGGGGATCTCGGCATACTATCCTTATCCCTCGGTTGATGCTGCAGGGAATGTCCCAACAATCTATTACCTGTCGCCGCTGATTGCGCTTGCCATCATCGGGGGGGTGGGTTTGTCAGCCCGCATATCCAGGGTTGTCAGCTTCGGCTATCTCTGGTTCTTCATTTCCCTCGTCCTGGTGTTGCAGTTCGTCCCGGTTGGCAACGCGATCATGGCCGACCGATACTCCTATATGAGCTCCGCCGGTCTGTTCTTTATCATGGGATGGGGCCTCGACCAGGCCTTTCTCAGCCGGCAAAAGACGGTTCGGGCTTTACGATGGATATTGGCAGGCGCATTTCTTATCTATCTCGTTTTTCTTGGGAAAATGGCCTTCGAACAAACCAGGGTATGGGAAAATCCGGTCACGCTCTGGACCGATGTGATTGCGAAGCACCCCGACGCCTATGTGGCCTACAAGCACAGGGGGAACTATTACGGGGGGCAGAACCGCATTGAAGAGGCAAAACAGGATTACCTCTCCTTTTTGCGGATCAGGAAGGATGACGCCGGCATTTACAACAACCTTGGCAACGTTTACCGGTTGGGCAACGAGATAGCAAATGCGATCGGCGCCTACTCCAGGTCGCTCGAAGTCGACAACCGCGACCCGAAAACCTGGCTAAACAGGGCCGTGGCATACTCGAACATCAAACAATACGACTCGGCCATGAACGACTTTAACATGGCGCTGGCGCTGCATCCCGGCGCGATGGAAATATACATCAGCCGGTCGGTTATGTTCCGCGAAATGGGACGCTACGAAGAGTCCATCGCCGATTTCACCCGGGTGATCAACGATGATCCGAGGAATGAAAATTACTATATGGACCGAGGATACTGTTACCTGATGATTAAGAAATACCCGGAATCGCTGGCCGATTTTGAACAATGCCTGGTATTGAACCCTGCCGACGGGCACGCCTGTTACAACATCTCCGCCATATACAACGAAATAAAAGATTTCAAAAAGGCGTACCAGTATGCCCTCAGGGCAAAGTCGCTCAATTACCCGGTGGGGGAGCCATTGCTCGAAACATTGAAACAGAAGGGGGGGTGAACCATGCAAACTAAACTGGCAGAAAGGGCGAAAAATAAAACAAGAATTGTGAGACTGTGTAAATTTGTGATTAAATCCCTTTAGGGATTTTATATGGGTAGGAAAACAGGCAGAAGTGCAATATTTCGTCCCATACGGGACGAAATGGCTCTCACAACAATCGATTTCTACCCATATTTTGTGCCTACGGCACAGGGTTGCACAAAACCCTGTTATGAAAGAAAAATTTTAAACAGACTTTGAATGAAAGGGAAGAAAACTAGTGAGCGAAAACCGGCTGAAAGGATGAAAGCCCCGCTGAATCAACAAAAACCGAAGACCGCAGGCAAGGCATCTTTACAACCGGTCACGCCTTCGTGGCAACACTGGCTTGCCGTTTCGGCCATTGTACTGGTCACCTTCATTTGTTTTCAGCCGGCTCTCAACAACCACTTCCTGAAAACATGGGACGATTCGGTGTATGTTACCGGCAATAAACTCATCAACGGGCTCACGGGCAGCCATATATCGGAGATCTTCACCTTTAAAAAGGACCTGCAGAAACTTACCAAGAACTATCACCCCCTCACCACGCTTTCGCTCGCAGTGAACCACCAGTTCGCCGGGCTGAATCCCCCTTCCTATTATCTTACCAACATCCTCATCCATATCCTTAATTCATTGCTGGTATACCTGCTGATCTTCCTGCTGACCGAACGAAGGTTCTGGGGCGCCCTCTTTGCCGGGGTGCTTTTCGGCATCCACCCGATGCACGTCGAATCGGTGGCCTGGATCTCCGAGCGCAAGGACGTGCTTTACGCCTTCTTTTTTATTTCAGGACTGATCGTCTACTATTTCTACGTCAGGGAACAGAAGCCCAGGTACCTTGCCGTCGTGTTCCTGCTCTTCTTTCTCTCGGTGCTCTCGAAGGCCATGGCGGTGGTATTTCCCCTCACCCTCTTCATACTTGATTTTCTCCTTCAGCGGAAATGGAACTTCCGGCTGGTGATCGAGAAAATACCGTTTTTCATCGTCTCTGCTTTCTTCGGAATACTTGCGGTTAAGATACAATCCGACGGGGCCATGAATGATTTCCACACCTATACCTTCTTCCAGCGGATCATGCACGCCTCCTACGGATTTCTCAGCTACCTGTATAATTTTGCGGCTCCGTTCAACCTCTCGGGCTTCTATCCCTACCCGTTTATCACCGATCATGGCTTGCTCCCGCTCTCCTTCAGGGTTGCCCCGTTTGTTGTCGTGGTTATCCTGGCGCTCGCGACTGGCTGCCTCTTTCTGAAAAACAGGCTGGCGAGGATGTTCGCGGCCGGGATGTTCTTCTACCTGGTCACGCTGGTCATGGTGCTGCAGTTTATTTCGGTAGGCAAGGCCATCACGGCCGACCGGTATACCTACCTTCCTTATATCGGGGTATTGCTCATCATGGCAACCTTGTTTACCTGGCTGATCGAAAACAGCCAGAAAACCTATAAAATGGCCGGACTGGGGTTTGCCGCGCTCTTAATTATCGTCTCAGGTGTTTTCGCCGCACAAACCCGGCAACGGGTAACGGTTTGGCACGATGACTTCACCCTGTGGAACGACGTTCTGAACCAGTTTCCCGATGTCAGGCTGAATTTTATCAGGGAGAAGCGTGCTTCCCTTAACTTTCAGAATAATGATTTTGACCCTGCCATGAAAGACTACCAGGTTATAGCATCGCTCGATCCGCAGGAGGATGAGGCCCTCAACCGGATCGGACAGATCTACGGGCAGCATCTCCACCTGATCGATTCCTCCATGGTCTGGTTCAACAAAGCTTACCAGGTCAACCCCGGCAATATCTCCCTGCTGAAAAACATGGGCGTCGCCTATGCCATTAAAACAGACTATACCAGGGCCATTGACCTTTTCCTCAGGGCTTACGCTAAAGACCCGTCCGATACCAGCCTGGTGTACAACATTGCCGCAACCTACCATGCTCTCGGAAACACGGTAAAGGCAGCCGAATTTGATAACCTTTTCCGCAAGGGGAAATAAACCCGATTGAAACAGCGTAATCCGTCATGGCAAAGCAACCCGTAAAAAAAAATAACCCGCCGAAACAACCCGCCTTTTGGGACCAGGTAACCCGGGTTCCGGTGGTATTCCTCCTGTTTTTTGTCGTTGCCTTCCTCATCTACGGCCAGGTGATGAATTTCTACCTTGGCAAATTCGATGAAGATGCCCTGGTGCTGGGAAACCTCGAATTTTTAAAAGATTTTTCCAACATCAGGCTGGCCTTCATGAAGGATGTTTTCCTGACAGATAAGATCGGTTCGTTTTACCGGCCCCTGCAAACCGTCTCATTCATGATCGACGCCCACTTTTTCCATGAAAGGGGTTCGGTGTTCTATCTCACCAACATCCTGCTGCATGCCTCCGCCTGCTGTGCCCTGTTTTATTTACTGCAGATGCTGGTGAACGACCGCAAAGGCGCCTTCATCATCACTTTGCTTTACCTGGCCAGCCCGCTGTTTGTCCAGGCTATCGCCTGGGCGCCATCCCGCGGCGATCTGCTTATCGGGCTGGCAGGCCTGCTGTCGATGATCTTTTATCTGAAACTGAAAGCGACCCGGGATTATAAATATGCGGCGTTTGCCCTGGCTGTATTTGCTGTTGCGCTATTTTCGAAGGAAACAGCCGTGCTGATCCCGGTGGTTGTCGTGCTGTATGAGATCATAGCCGGTAAAGATAAAAAACTCACCCGGACCATGTTGCTAACCCTTGCCTGCGGAACCCTGCTGATCATGTTGCTCTTCTTTTACCTTCGTTCGCAGGCGGTCAGGATGTCGACACCAGCCCTGGAATTCGGGATCATCCCGTTTTTTAACAACCTGCGTACCCTGCCTGAATATATCGGGAAATTTTTCATCCCGGTTCACCTCTCGCCGATGCCGGGGTTCACGCTGTTCAGCACGGCAATGGGAATGATATTGCTGGCTTGCCTTGCCTGGGCCTGGTGGCATTTCTCCCGGAAATCTGCAGCGGCGTTGTTTGGGTTCGCCTGGTTCCTTGTTTTTGCCCTGCCCGGGGTGATGTACAGCCACACCCTGGGAAGTGCCGCCTACGATTACCTGGAACATCGCGCCTATCTGCCCATGGCCGGGATCATGGTGCTGCTGCTTTTTATTTACAACGACATTCCCGGCGGGAAAATCAAAAACCGGGTGGCAAATTCCGCCCTGTTTTTCGCATTTTTCCTTGGAATCTGGTCGTTTATTTATGCCGGGAACTATGAAAACCCGATGACTTTTTATAACCAGGCGGTGGCATCGAACCCGGCATCTGCCCTGGCACTTGACAACCGCGGCCTCATCAGGGCCGACACGAAAGATTTCCGCGGTGCCCTGGAGGATTACGACAAGGCGCTGTCCGTCAAGCACGATTATGCCCAGGCATACGTGAACAAGGGAATCGCCCTCAGCGCCCTGAACGACAAACAGGGGGCCCTGGTGCAATATGACGCGGCCATTAAAATCAAGCCTGACCTTTTCCAGGCCCATTTCAACAAGGCGAACACAAAAACCGGCCTTGGCCTCCTTGACGAAGCCCTTGCAGAATATACCCTGGCCCTGGGGATATCCCCCGGATATGCACCCGGCTACATGGCCCGGTCTTCTGTATATTTCAACCTTAAAAACTACCCCGCCGCGGAACAGGATCTCACCAGGGTGCTGCAGCTTGATCAGCGGAACGCAGCTGCCTGGCTGAACAGGGGCAAGATCAGGTACTATGAGAACAACAGGAAGGGATCATGCGATGACTGGACGATGGCAGCCAGCCTGGGTGAACCGAATGCGCCGAAGCTCCTGGAAAGCTATTGCAGGTGACAGGGTATGGAGGAAAATAATGTTCCTGTTCCCTTTAGAGTCTGTTTAAATTTCATAAGAGTCAGATGGGCACGATGCTGTTTTTCTAAACTTGTTCCGTAGGAACAAAATATAGGTAGAAAAGAAGGGCATGTTGTACAATATTTCGTCCCGTACGGGACGAAATGGCGCTCAGAACATTTGATTTCTACCCATATCTTGTGCCTACGGCACAGGGTTACCCAAAAACCTATTAAAGAATAAAATTTTAAGCAGATTCTTATTGTTTGTTGGCAAACTTTTGCAGGTCATTCAGGTAATTCGGGTCCACGTCGGTTTTGAGTGCCTGCGCCTTGAGCGCATCGTCCAGCGCTTCGCGGTAACGTTGCATGCTGAAATAATTGAACGACCGGTTCAGCCAGGTGGGCCCGTCGTCGGGATTGATCTTTAACGCCGCGGAATAGTCTGTTACCGCAGCGCCAAACTCATTCTGCGCAAACCTGATATTTCCGCGGTTCACATAAGGATTTGCGTAGCCCGGATCGATGCGGATGGCGGTACTGTAATCGGCAATGGCGCGGTCGGGCTGGTTCATTTTGTTTAGCGCGATGCCGCGGCTGTAATAGGCCTTGGTGCTGAGTGAGTCCATCCGCGTAAGAATCGTTGTAAAATCCGCTACGGCGGAGTCATACTTCCCCATGGAGGTATAGGAAAGCCCCCGGTTGAAGAGCGCTTCGGTAAAGCCCGGCCGGCGGGAAATTGCAGAGGAAAAGTTCTTCACAGCACCTGTTTCGTCTCCCGCCTTTGCATAAGCCACCCCGAGGTTCTGATAGGCGTTGTAGCACTCGGTGAAGGTCTCTTCGTTCTGTATGGCTCTTTTGAAGAGGGTAATGGCGGTTTGATAATCTTCCTTGTCGACGTATTCCTTGCCGAGATTGCACAGGGCCACACCGTTGTCCGGATCGTGCTGGATCGCGCTTTCCCACAGGGTGCTGTTGTTGCGCCACTCGGTTGACCGGAAATAAGATTTGGCCGCGAACAGGAGCAAAACCACGGCGGGAAGCACCAGGAAATAGGATGGTTTTTCCGGTTTCACCGTGATAAACCTGTCAAACAGCATACCGGCAATAAAAAACAGGCCGATGTATGGAATGTAGGTGTACCGGTCGGCAATGATGGCGTTTCCAACCGGCAGGATCTGGGTCACGATGGAAAGGGTGAATAAAAAGAAGAGAGAACCGAAGACCACGGTCCTGTTTTTCCTGAAAAAGAACCAGGTTGCCGCGATCACGGCAATGGCAACCAGGGCGCCGGCATATACCCACCCCATATCACCCGCTGCGGGGTATTTGTAAAAACTGCTGAGATTGCGCGGGAAAACGAATTTGTAAAGATAGGCCGCTACATTGAAAAAGGCGATGGCCACGCGCTCTGCCAGGGTGTGGACCATCAGCCGCTGCTCGGTGAGCGAGTTGGCCTGGGCGACGATGGCCATGATCCCCGAGATCAGCGATAACAGGAAGTAGGGCGCCTTGTTCAGCAGCGACCGCAGGGTGATCTTCTTTTCAAACCAGTAATCCACCAGGAAGAGGGTGAGGGGCAGCACCACGGCCTGGCCCTTGCTCAGGATGGAGAGGAGGAACAGACCCAGGGAAATAAGGTAATACCGGTAGTTCCGGTTTGTCTTTAACAGGAAATAGAGGTAAAAGATCAGCGACAGCAGGAAAAAGCAGGTGTATAGCACATCCTTGCGCTCGGCCGCCCACACCACCGATTCAACCCGCATTGGGTGCACCGCGAATAGGGCGGTGGCAAGGAGGGTGGCATAGGTTTTCTTTGTGAGCAGCCACATCAGCCAGGCGAACAGGCAGATGTTCACCAGGTGCAGCAGGAGGTTGTCGAAATGATAAAGGAACGGGTTGATCCCGGCAACCTGGTATTCCAACACATAGGTTAAAATGGTGAGGGGGTGGTAATTGCCCACCACGATGGTTTTATAATGGAAGATGTGCATGATGTTGCTCCACGAAAAGACCCTGATCAGGGCGTTGTCGCGGATATAGTTGTAGTCGTCCCAGCTCAGGAAACCGGCGGTGAGGCAGGGGGAGAAGACCAGGAAGGCGACCGCCGCGATCAGTGAAGTTCCTATGATCAGGGGTTTCAGAGAGGCGGGTTTTGTCTTGCCTGCCGTTGACCGGGTGTGCTGAACTTTGTTGATATCTGATTTTTTCGTGGGTTTCATCGATCTCGCTTTTTCAAAACGGAATTAGCACATCAAGGAGCATGGTCATGATGTGTTGAAATAGTGTTCCGGGATTACTATTCCAAAATTAGTGTTTTTTCTTAATACTGAAAGGTCTACTGCTATGAGCCCCCTGAGGAAATGACCCAAACCCTGAGGAAATGACTCCTCCCCAGCCCTCGTCTTGGAGGGGAGGGAGTGCTGTTATCGTTGATATTCAGTAGTTTTGCTGGATGGCAGGTTTTTTTTACTGCCTAGTAAAGGGTCCCTTCAAGGGGGGGAGGGGTCATTTTCAAGTGAAGGAGAAATCCGTATTGTTGCCGGTAAAATTGTGATCAATCAGATTATTTTATTGATAAAATTGTGTTTATTGACTTTTTCATTATCTTTATTGTATGAATTCCATACAGGTAACGAGTCACGTTAGTGGCTATTATCGTTAAAATGCCACCGCCTGATCCGAAGTGCGAAAACGGTAGGAAAAATTTAAATTTTTATACTATGAAAAATTTAGTTTTATTGTTTTGTTTGTTTTTATTAACAAACATTTCATTTGCCCAGCAGCCTGATTACAGCAAGTATGAATCGGTAGAAAAAGTGTATTGGAAGGCCGGAAACAACAATTATATAAGGATTGTTGATGATGGCAAAGGCAAGTCTATTCTTAAGGCCGACGTTACAGACAAAACCCAGGCAACGGTTTTTCTTACCCTTAAAATGAGAGATCTGCAGGGTGGCGGCTATTTCACAAACATCCAGGAAACCAAAACGAATATGTTTGCTTGCATTAAGGGCAGTGAGGTGGTGCCTGCTTTTCTGTCAAAAATGCCATGCGGGACAAAATGTTATGACAAAAGAATAGAAGGAGGATTTAAAGGTTGTTTCTTTTGTGATGATGCGGATCAAATAATCAAGTCGCGATATAGCGGTGGTTACAGCGGTAATGGCGCCCCAAAGGGATCTATGGATTTTACTTTTGAATTAATAGAAAAAGTTAAATGATAGCCATTGGCATTCCACATCCTTCCGACATGAATAGTTAGAAAAAAAGCAGGGATCGGTAAGGGACCATCTAACGTATCTTCCTCCCTGCAAGGGGGAGGGTCTGGGGAGAGGTCATTTAAAGGCAGCCTTGGTTATAATTGCGGCGAATCGACATTATTTACGATCGACTTCCACACTGCCTGCACATCGCCCGGCATCAGTGGGCTGTTTGATATTTTCACCTCTTTGATCTCCCCGAAGAAAAAGCCCCCGTTGTTCCTGATGTTGCCGATAAATAAATTTTCCGGACTGTTCACGTAAGGGGTGGGCATTGCAGCTTTTCCAATGGCGTTGCCGTTAGACCAGGCTGTAATAATGTTTTTATCCACCTCAAAGGCCAGGTAGTTCCATTTGCCCGGCACAACCGGGGCCCTCATGCACCGTTTACCCAGGCATATCAGGTAATCTCTTGTTGAGGTATCGTTTTGCTGAACACAAAAACCGGCGCTGTCATGTGAGTTGAATATCAGGGTTTGTGCATTGGTTACCTTGCCTGGCAACATGTTTTCCGGTTTGAATATGATCTCTCCCGTAAACCGGTCGCTCAGGGTGATCTTTCCCTTCTGCCCCATGGCATAGGCAAGCCTTTTATCATGATCATTGTCAAACAGTTCATGGAAAACACTCTGCTGGTCCTGTTTTAAAATAAACTTGCTGGCCGTGTTCACCGCCCTCGGGGTCAGCATCACCAGGCTGCCTCCCGGCCCCTGGCTTTTGGTGACCTGGTAAAAACTTGAAAGGTACGTGTAATACAGTACGTCAGGCGGAGCAAATCCTGCAGGATCAAAAAAGACTTTTGTTTGCCGGTTATTCCTTATTGTGTTAAGGATCCGTTCATTGTCAGTTTTCAGAAAAAGCTCTCCCATCCCGGGGTTAATGGCACTTGAGGTTTTTGACAGGTTGAAATATAGCCCCTGGTGCCAAACCGGCGTCATTAAAAGTATGCGTTCCCTTTCCCTTGTATTTTCACGGATAAATTCACTGTTTCGCAGGATGGCCTGGTTCTCTGCAAGATTATTTGCCTTATTTTGATCTTCATAAACCAGTTCGGTAATTGCCTTATTGGCATATAGTGTTTGAAAAAAGGAAATAGCCAGGATGAATGTCACAAGAGCAAACGGAATGTAAAAAATTCTATACTGCTTGATCATCTTTAGCATTTCATCAGCGAATATGGTCAGGAGCATAAAGGCATAAGGGCAAATAAAAATGAGGTTCCAGTTATGACTGCGGCCAATCATGTATGTGAAACTGGTGATTCCTACCATGGTAATCAGGAATACCATGCTGCTTTGATCATTGATTTTTTTCTCAATAAAATGCCATGCCGCATAGGCAAGTCCAACCACATAGATAAAGGCAACCATCATCCAGGGATTGGGATGCAGGGTGATCGGCAGCATGTTGAAACCGATCATGGAGAATACCTTGATCGTGGAAAATAACATTTTGAAATCCGGGTAAACCCCATAAAACAGCCTAATCGTGAACAAGTACACACCGATGGTCAGTCCTGTTGAGACAACTGCAAAAACGACATGCAGGGCCGACCGTTTGATAAATTCATAAATGCTGCTGCTTCCTAATTCCAGGTAGATGTAGAAGGCCAGCAGAGAGGCATAGCATAACATCCCGAAATCGGGATTCCAGAGAAAGCCAAGCGAAAAAATGAAAAAGGAAAGGTGGTAAAGCCACTTTGTTTTATGCTTCAAATAAACGCTGCCAAAAAACAACAGTCCGAAAGTCAGGATCCATCTGATTGGGTATGTAGAAAAGATACTATCATAAGGGGTGATGATCCTTTCATACATATAACTGATAAAAAACACGCTGCAAAACCCAAACAGCACCAGGTTGATGTTTCTGACTGTTTGTCGCAGCACATAAAAAATAAAACCAAAGCAGGTTGTAAGCAACAAGGCCATGATGGAAGTAAAACTAAGTACCGACCCGCCGAAAAGTTTCATGACAGGAACCACAAAATGAGGGTACAACCCATAGGTGTTCATGAAATTGTTCGCAAGCAGCGGAAATCCTTGATACACCTGAACTGTAGAATAAAAAACAGCATTGAAGTCATACTTGTTCTCGTAGGTGTAGGGGAACCGGAAGGCAGAAATGAGGAAAACCAAAATACCGATCAGGGCACAAAATCCATATACAAGTGTTTTGTTGGTGACGTTGAGGAGGTGAAGGGTTTTAGGTTGCAGTTTAAAAGGGAAAAAGAAAAGGACCAGGGTACAAGGGAATATCACAAGGCTGTATAGCACCAGGTTGTTGAATAGGAAGGTGTCTTTAAAAAAGAATTCCCAGTTCGTTTTGCAGGTAAAGTCCATCGTACCCTCGGGTCTTACGAATGCAGGGTTGGCGGCGAGCATCATTAACACAAGGAAGGTTGCCAGCGGGATTAGTCCGAAAACCAGTGACCCAATGTAGAAGTAATGAATTGATTTTTCATCCCAGGTTTTTTTCAATTTTTTCAGGAACAAATACAGGAGAACTATCGAAATGGTAATGGTAAGTATCCCGGCCATATAAAACAGTTGTTCCTGGGGCTCTGGCTGGCAGGACATCACATTTGCAGGCAGCAGGAACTTCTCGGCAAATTCATGCGCCGGGGCTAGGTCAGGATGATAAAACTGATGTAATAACATGGCAACGATACCATATATAAACATCGAGAGCAAAATTATTAAAAACCCAAGGGAGAAATTCAGTTTATAATAATTCAATATAGAATCGTCGACCAGGGGCTTCCTGACATTTTTTTTCAGAGGTTGCTTCATACGCTGTATCTACTTAACAAAAAACTTTTTCTGTTGAGGGTATCATGAAAATATTAATTGATCCACGTTCTTTCCACATCATAAGTTTATCCCTTTTTCCTTATTTTGGAGAACCTATGAGGAAATTCTCTCCTGGTCTGCCAAAAGAAATCAATTGGTGTGGTTTGATATTCTAAGTTGGTAAATTTACTCAATCTATGTTAATCAACAAAAGGCCAAGTTGAAAAGTTGAAATTATTGGTGTTTTTCGGGGGCAATCCGCGTATTGAAAAGAATAATACCTTTGAACAGCAGAATTACGGATTTGTATAGGGATTTGTTTACAACTTTTACTTCGGTTCCGTATCATTAATGTTTTTATAAACCTGAACAATGGGGAAAGCCAGTTTTTTTAATGAACTTACAGGAATTAGGGCAATTGCGGCGTTTATGGTTTTTATGCATCATTATAACTATTTCACCGAGCCAATGGTTGGAAGTTTTATGCATAACTTCATCAACGAATTCCACATCGGGGTGCCCATTTTTTTTGTGCTCAGCGGTTTCCTGATCTGTTACAGGTATTACGACAACATCAAGCTGCACGACAACCGCTGGACGGTTCAATACATCCAGAACAGGGTTGCCAGGATTTATCCCATGTATTTCCTGGTCACCACAGGAACCTTCCTGCTGATCATCCTGAAATTTCAACAGTGGCCGCACAGTACCATGATTTACCTGGCAAACATCACCTTTGTCAAGGGTTTCTGTGACTCGCTTAAATTTACCGGTGTGGGGCAGGGATGGACCCTGACAGTTGAAGAATGCTTTTATTTTACTGCGCCGGTGATATTCCTTCTGTCAAGGAAAATCAAACTGATTGTCCCGTTTCTTGTCATTTTTACTGTTGGAGTATTGCTAGTGCTTGTTTTTCGCAATGTTGATTTTTATGGATTTTTCTGCAGCTTTAAATTCATGTTTTTTTTCACCTTCTTTGGCCGTTGTTTCGAATTTTTCGTAGGGATATCATTGGCGTTGTTGTACAAGAGATCATATGAAAACCAAAAGGAAGGGCGGTGCTACCGCACCGTGGCAGGGGTGCTCTGGATCATACTATGCCTTTCCGCCCTGGTCCTTGTTAAAGGTGATGAAAAGTATGGCACAGAAACCCCCGCAGGTATTTTTATCAACAATATCATTTTGCCAATCGGGGTGGCAATTCTATTGCTGGGACTTATTACGGAGAAATCCTTGCTGAAGCGAATATTAAGTACGCGGCTGCTTGTCCTGCTGGGAAAAAGTTCATATACCTTCTACCTGATGCATGTTGGTGTCATGGTTCTACTTACTGCAACTATTACATCCAATCCATTGATTGGATTCATTATCGCAAATATCATCTCTGTTGCCTTGTTCAAGTTAATTGAAGAACCAAGCAATAATTTTATCCGAAAAATTGACTTCTACGCTGGTTTGTCATGGTTAAAAAAACGGATGATTCCTGCTCATGAGGGAAAAGAATGAACGAATCAAGTTACTAATCCATTCCAGTCCCATTCATAATTGGAGTTTTTTTGGGTTTAAAGACCAATAACCGTTGTAGCGTGTACCCTACAATTCCCCCGGGAAGCAGCCAGATTGCTCCGCTAATATAGTTGCTGATTTTCATCTGATTCATGATATACAGGTAAACTAAACCAATGCAAAAAGAAATTCCATACACCAGGAAGAATTTCCACAAAAGTCCGTTGTCATTGTTTTTAAAGACGATGACTCCTGTTGTTTTGAAATTAAAAAGGATTCCCATTATGGTAGAAATGGTGGATGCTAAAATATAGTGAAGTTTTAAGAAAATGAATAAAGCAAAAATACCATACCCGAATAATGTATTGATCCCGCCAACAAACAGAAAAATAACAAAACGCACGGGAATTATCTCACCGAATTGTTTTTCATATGCCGTAAGCATTTTTTTGACGAAATCCATCGGCGATTGTTTAAGTAGAAAAGGAAATTCGTAACACCGAAAAGGTTTTGCCTGTTTCAAATGGCGGATTATTCAATGTTTTTCCTTACAGCATACAGTACCAGGTCAAACCCAAAGAAACCATATTGACGTAAATAAAACGAATAATTCAGGTTCCATTCATCAAGTAATTTCACAATACGGAGTAAATCAACAGATTTATGGTAAAGACAAATAGCTAAATCAGGTTGATATTTAAGTATAAGTTGCTTTCCACCCAGTAAGGCTTCATATTCAGCTCCTTCAATGTCCATTTTTATATAATCCGGTTTGATGTTAACGATGATGTCATCAAGGGCAACACCCTGAATAAACGTTGTTCCTGATTCTGTTACATTCGAACTGACCCCTAGTCCCGAATTAAAGTGTAAAGGTTTGCTTTCGGACCAACAGCCGCATGGAATGGCGGTAATAGTGCTGAATTTGGATGAGAATTCAGTTTTTGACCGTAATGCTAGTTTTTTATAGTTCTCAACATCAGGTTCTAACGCGATAACATGCTGAATCGTTGACGAAAACCCGGGCAACAATGCGATGGTGTCTCCGTCAAATGCACCGCAATCAATAAAAACGGAAGCTTTATTTAGCGGTACATCGGGTGGGAAATATACTTCCGCTATTGGGGATGGGGTGGGTAAGAGATCGTAGTTGAATTGAAGTCTGGCTGCAACGGTAGTTTCAAAAATGAATCTGCTTTTTTCGTCTTCAAATAATTTTCCGACATTAACAACTTCATCGGGTAACAAATATTTTTCCGGATGACCTGTTAACCAATAAGAATCACCGATTTCATCCGCAAAAAACTTATAAAAATCAAGAAAGGAGTATATAACCGAATACCCATGTTCTGTCAATGACTTCCGGATCTGATTTAAATCAAAAAACAGGTTATAGGCTGATACGATTACAATATAATCGGATTTATTTGCGGAGGATTCGTTTCCTAAGGTAAAGACGGGAACATTATCAACAGATACGATGTTGTTCGCATTGTTATCTAAGAAATATGATATGTTAATACCATGATTCGTCAATATCCTTTTTACGATTTTACTTAGATTCCCTGCACCATATAACACCAGTTTATTCTCCTTAACCAGCTGGATAAATTCTTCTTTATTTTTCATATTTTGTGTGTTGTTATTGTTTTTAAATTAAAAGTTAATGCGCTCTTTCTCAATGACAAGAGGGCGGTCTTTGAGGTGGAGCTGTGACCAGATAGCCCCGACATATTCGCCAATTACACCAATAAAAATAAGTTGGATTGAGGAAAAGAAAAATACACCAATAACTAATGGCGCTAATCCCAGTTTGAACTCATTCCAATATACTAATTTATAGATCAGATACCCTAAAGAAATGAGCAGGCTTAGCAAAGCAATAATATATCCGGTAAAGCTGGCTAAGCGCAATGGAAACTTGGAATGACTGATAAATCCAAGCATGGCTTCATCGTAAAGGGTTGTGAAACTTTGTTTGGTCTTCCCCGATTCTCTTTTAGGTTGGACATAATTAATTTCATACCGTTGCATCCCAAATTCAGGTATCAATCCCCGGAAATAGGGGACAGGATCGTTAAGATTCAATGTTATGTCAATAAAACTACGGTCATATAATCCAAAACCTGTAAAGTTTTTAACAAGATCAGTGTCTGATATATTGTTCAGCATGTTGTAGTATATTTTTCTTATACCAAACATGAGGAAATTTTCTTTGCTTTTGTGTTTAACCCCGATAACAATTTGATAACCTTCTTCCCATTTCTCAAGGAACTGGGCAATCATTTCCGGAGGGTCTTGAAGATCAGCAACAAGGCTGATAACTGCATCTCCTTTAACATGATGAAAAGCATGCCAGCCCGAACGGTTAACACCAAAATTTCTAGCATTAAAAATTGCTTTGATATTTTTGTCTTTTGAGGCAATTTCTCTTAATATTTCTCTCGACCTGTCAGATGAATAGTTGTCAATAAACAGATGTTCATAATCGAACTGTGGAAAGTTGGCCAGAACCTTTTTTACCCTGTCGTATAATATATAAATATTGCCTTCTTCATTATAACAAGGAGTAATAATACTGATTAATTTCCTTTTTTCTTCCATGACATTGATTGCTAATACACAAATTAATTAGTTTCTCATCTCTCAAACGCTTCGGTTATAACTTCTCCGCCAGGATTCCACTTTGATTCTGGTACCATGAATATAATTCAGGAATACACGCTGATATATTGCTGAAAGCAAACCCGTTCATCTCCCGCATCAATTTTGTATTGTCACCACTGTATTCTCTTCCCATTCCCTGATTTAAAAACGTGACATCCAGGTTTTTACCGGAAAATTCAAGTATCATTTGGGCTATATTCGACAACTGGCTTGCACTTCCCGTACACACATTATATGACTTTTCTTTTGGTTCATGGTTAATAAACCAATCGGTTATTTTGACCAGATCGTCAATATAGAGGTAATCAAAGTTGACGTTTTGGTTAATGGTAATTGGAATATTGTGAATAACACGGCAACAGGTTTGAGATATAAACCTGATCTTCCAGTCTTCGTACTTACCAAATACCCCAAAAAGTCTTAGATTGTAAATATTGTTGCTAGTCGATTCAGCGTATTTATTCATAATGTATTTGGAGAAACCATACTGGTCTGACGGCACAAAGCAATCAAAATAATCTTCCTGCATTTTAGGAGCCCAGTGATTCCTGTCAAATTCCGCACCCGATCCATAGTAGATCATTCTCTTGTAAAACATGGCCCCTCTGGCGAGATTAAAGAACATGCGCAAATTATTTTCCAACACAAGGTCGGTATCCTTTGTTGAGGTTTTAGTGGCATTCCAGGTTGCCGTATGAATAACAATGTCAAATCTATTCAGGTCCAGATACGTCAAAACAGCATGGGCATCTAACAGGTTTAAAACTGTACTCTCCGGGGAAAATATGAAATACTTCCGCCGTAGTTGTTCGGTTAGCGCTCTTCCAATAAAACCAGTTCCACCGGTAATTAAAATTTTAATCATTAACTTCTTGAATTGTGTTTTTCTGAATACAGGTGAGACAGATAACAAATTTACATTGCAGGTTTCCTGTTATATAAAATATGCACCCGCGAGTTTCATGTCACACTCTTCAGTACATTTAATGTTCCTGCTTAAATCATAATGTGTTTTTCTAAATCCAGCATACCGGGCACCATTCCAGATGCCGGATAGCGATTCTTCTTCGGCATTACCAAGTACAATCTCATTATTATAATCTTCCATACACATGGCAACCTCGGAATTGGATTTTATCGTCATCGACATCCATGGATGTCTGCATATCTCTGACCAGTGCACGGATTTGGTCCCATGGTATTCTTTTCTATACCATTGTTGGTCTTCACTTTTAATATAAATATAAACATCTAAATCCTTAAAAGCCGCTTTTAATTTTTCATATTCCTCTACCTGAAGATTATGATTAAGATCAAGCATGGTAATAATGATCGTTGTTTTATAATTTTTTTGAGCCTTCAAATTAAGCAGCTCAAGTATTTTTCTATAGCTTGTTGAAAAATCGGATGATTCTCCCCTGATTTCTTTATGTTGTTTATCATCAACACTCTCAATAGAATACTTGATGTAATCCAGACCATTTTCAAACATTTGTTCTGTTTTCTCAACATTAATGTTAGCCGGGTTACAACTAAAGTAAGACGATAATCCTCGCTGATTTAATAATTCAACATAATAATCCATGTTTTTATCCAGTAATGGATCGCCATATCCATGAAGCTGAATCACCCGGGGTATTATATAAAGAAAAAAGTGATTTTCACTCATATGGTTTTTATGAATCCCATATTCATTTTGTACGAAACCTTCCCAGTTTAACCATTCTTCACTTGTCCATGGTCGTAATTGATTTATTACGTTCTCGAACACTTCTTTCTTAATGGTTTCAACTTTCCTTGTCATCATGGTTGTCCTTGGACACATCTTACACTTCATATTACAAGCGTTGGTCGTCTCAATATTATAAACAACCGGTTCCTCGCTTCTGAATTGACCAAATTGATCAACGATGAAGTCTCTTTCAAATTTCTCTCCCTTACGCATGGCCTGGGTTATTTTGTAAGACTTCATGTAAAAATTAATATCAAACATATTTCAGATTTAAATGGTTATTGGTCGGTGAAAGGAAGCATGCGGCTTTATATGTCTTTTCACCATATTCATTTTGACTTAAAAAGTTAATGTTTGTAATGCCATTTCAAGAGCATGGATGCCATCGTCCAGTGTGCACAATGGAGGAATATCAGTATGAATAACTGAAATGAAATGCCGTATTTCTTCAATGAACATCCAATTCCTTTCAAACCCATCAGGAGGTTTAAAATATTCCCATTCTGATTTGTTGTGCTTAAAAACAGATAACAGGCCATTGCTATTATCCCATCGAAGGGTGCCCATGGTGCCAACAATTTCGAAATGATGGTTTGCAGGTTTTTGAATAAAATCAAGATGAATACTGCCTAGGGCTCCATTCGGGAAACGTAAGGTAATCTCAGCTATATCCTCAACAGGTATCCCTAATTCACCCATGTTTCCTGTCGTGGCCCAGATGATTTTAGGTCTGCCTAATAACCAACTTATATAATCGAATGGATGACAAAGAGTTAAAACCACTCCCCCTCCTAATTCCTTCCGTGCAGAATAGCTTTTGTGAAAATCCTCCCAAGGGTGCCAGTCGGGCAAATACTCTCCCCAGTGAACCCGAACTGAAACAGGATTTCCAATCTCTCCGGCAGCAAGCATTCCTGCGGCAACCTGAAGCGTGGGATGAAATCTATATTGAAACCCCACAAAGATTTTACTGTTGTTTTTTTGAATCGCTGCTTTAAGTTCACTAACGCGTTCCAATGTATGAGAAATAGGTTTTTCAAGAAGAATAGCACATCCTGCTTCAGCGGCTGGAATAGCAATATCAAAATGAAATGCAGTTGGATTCGATATGATTACCGCATCAGGTTTATGATCAAGCGCTTTATTTAAGTCTGTCTCGGTAGGGAATTCATTATAATCGTCCTTTACCAAGGTGCTTAAATTACTTCGATAAAGAACGATATCTTTTTCACCCAGTAATAATAAATTATTAAGGTGTCGACGACCAATTGATCCAAGACCAGCGATTAAAAACTTCATTTTAACACCATGTTTAAGTTCTTATTCTTCGATCGTTGAAATTATCATGTTTGAATAAAACTCATCTCGGTCGAGGAAAGGCCACAAATCTTCTAACGGTTTGGAGACCATTGTGCCATCTGGTTTCTGCATCGACATCATACTGGGCGCCCTCGGTTCGTCCTGCGGGGTCAGAATTTCACAAACTACAGAACCGGGTGTGTTAAGAACTTCACGTACCTTTTCAAAAAGCGATGTTTGGTCGGTAATACGGAAAAAAGGGAGCCCGTATGCATCAGCAACTTTACAAATATCAGGTAAACTAAGTCCACTAGTGTCATCGGCACCTGTCAGCCTTCCAAAATACCTGGATTGAGATGTCCTGATTGAAGAATAACCATGATTATTTAATACGAACAACTTTATTGGTAATTTAAGACGAGCCAATGTTTCAAATTCCTGAATGTTAAATTGAAGCCCGCCATCACCATTAACACAAATGGTGCGCTTTCTGCCACTTGCTAAACAAGCGCCAATGCTGGCGGGCAATCCAGTCCCCATTGCGCCAAGTGCGGTTGTATGGACCACTCTTTGTCCTTTTTTAGCTCTAAAAGCAAGCAGAAAAATTTCAATGCCAGCGCCGGAACTACCAGATACGATTATATCATCTTCCGTAATTTCTTCAGAAAGGACATCGGCTAATACATAGGTGCTTACATGTTTTTCCGATCGATATTCCGGAATAACAACGGGATATTTTATTTTCCAGTTTTTACACGTGTTTAGCCATGCTGTCCGGTCATTGATTTGAACTGTACTGATTTGCTTTAAAAATTCTAGAATAAACGCGTTAGCATCTTCACAAATTGGAACATCTATTTTGGTCCGCATCTTATTAATCTCACACTGATCAATGTCAACCATTATTTTTTTAGCAGCCCGTGCAAACTTATCATGAGCATAACCGGTAACGACAATGTCAAGTCTGGCGCCAATACTGATCAAACAATCAGAGTTTTGTAATGCAAAATTTGCGCCACGCGGAGCGACTGGCCCAGGTCGTCCAACCAATAATTCATGATCAGCAGCAAAAAGATCAAGGGCTAACCATGTCAGTAAAAATGGTAAATGTAACTTGTCAATTAATTCAACAATTGTTTTTTTTGCCATCGATAACCGTATACCATTTCCCAACAATAAGATTGGTCGTTCCGACTCGTTTAAAAGGGCAATTGATTTAGCAACCAGAAATGGTAAATTGCTCTTTTCAGATGTGTCAGTAATGGCTGGCAATATCTTAAATTCTTCTAATAAATCCGTGTCGATCGTTGCTGCCTGTACGTCTAACGGAATGTCGATCCAAACTGGTCCAGGACGTCCAGTTTTAGCCAGATGAACAGCCTTTTCAAGGTGGAACCGTATACTAAGAGGATCCATAATAATGACAGCATATTTCGTGATAGATTTTACCATGGTAACAATATCTACTTCCTGAACGCCATGTTGCCGAATCCCTAACGTGCCAATAAGGTCAGACCGTTTAACCTGGCCAGAGATAAACAAGCAGGGGGTTGAGTCAAGCCACGCACCTGTGGCTCCTGTAATTGCATTCGTTCCTCCAGGACCGGTTGTAACTATGGCAACCCCTAAATTATCGGAAACTTTTGCATAAGTCTCTGCAGCAAATGCACTCGCTTGTTCATGTTGATTACAAATGAACTCAATGCCTTCCTGGGCGCCAATTGAATCGTTTAAATGCATTGCGCCACCACCGGGCACCATAAACACATGCTTTACTCCAAGATTTACTATAAATTGGGTTACATAATCAGATAATTTAATTTTCATTTAATAATATGTTTAGGTAAGTTTTTTGTTGTGTTCTATAATGGAGTCTATCAATTCACGAAGGGCCCCATAACCACCTGCTAGGCTGGTAACCATGTCTGCGATAGCAATTACAGATTGGTGCGCATTTGCAGGTGCCACAGACAATCCAGCTATTTCAAGCGCAGGAATGTCTGCAATATCATCACCAATAAAGCAGATCTCACTTAATTCAAGTCCATTGTTCTTTGCAAATTTATGGAGTGCTTCTGCTTTGTCGTGACAACCTTTATATACCTCACTTATTTTTAATTTTTTTGCATATCGTTCTACAATTGCCATTCCACTTTTGCTGCTTTCCCCTGAAATGAGTGCCATATGGATACCCTCTTTTTGAGCCAAAGGAATACCCGTTACATCGGCAAAACAAAAACGCTTGAGTTCAAGTTCATGTTCATCCCACCAGAATGTCCCATCTGTAAGCACTCCATCAACATCTGTTGCAATACCTTTGATTTTACCAATCTTTGAAATATCCATGTATGCGGTATAAAAGTCAAACATTATCCCAACCTGGAATATAAGACCAAAATTGCGAAACTTATTTAATTAAGAACCATCGTTTCGTTGGAGGGAATCTTTCCTGCTGTCAAACTGGTGCTAGCTATCAGACATTCCTGAGGCGCTTGATGATAGGCTCTTCACTTTCCAGGATCCTTTTTACTGGTTCCCCCATCGATTTTTCAACCAAACGGATATCTCTCATTAAACGGCTTAAACCACTTGGCTCCAGTGATGCCGCATGATCAGAACCCCACATTGCCCGGTCAAGTGTGATATGACGTTCAACAATACAAGCTCCCAGAACCGTTGCTGCAACAGTCGAAGGTAATCCGGTTTCATGCCCCGAATAACCAACCTGGACACCATAACGTTCCTTTAGATACGGAATCAACCGAAGGTTCAGGTCAGTATAGGTTGCAGGATACGCGCTACAACAGTGCAGGAGAATCAGATCCTTTTTACCCAGGATATCAACGGCATGGTCAAGTTGCTCCAGCGATGACATCCCGGTTGACAGGATAACCGGCATACCTTTCCCTCGTACATGTTCAAGTAATTTGTCGTCCGTTAATTTTGCCGAGGGAATTTTGTAACATGGAATATTGAATTTTTCAAGGAAATCAACAGAATCCATGTCCCAGGGAGAAGCAAACCAGGTAATATTCAGTGATTTACAAAAGGTATCGATTTCTGCGTATTCCTGTTCTTCAAATTCAACTTTAAACCGATAATCAAAATAGGTGATTAACCCCCAGGGTGTTTCTCTCATTAGATTACGCTGGCTTAAAGGAACGCAAACTTCAGGATTCCTTTTTTGAAACTTTACAGCATTGCATCCTGCCCCTGCTGCAAGGGTTATCAGCCTTTTGGCAATGTTTATATCACCGTTATGGTTAATGCCAATCTCAGCAATAAAGTATGCTGGATTTCCATTCCCGATCACTGAATCTCCTATTTTAACTGTTGTTTCCATCTTATTTCCTGTCATAAATATTAAGGTATACTAATGATATTATAGAATTAATCAGATTTATAATGGTTGTATGTACTATTTCTCAAATCCATCTGTCACATTTAGTCAATTTCGGCGTAAATATCGTATAAAAAAATCATTCCCAATCATCCGTCCTGATATTTCTTCTGTCAACCCCTGCAGTTTCAAGATATTTCCTTAATGAGGCGATCATCACAGGCGGGCCCGAAAGGAAAAATAGCGAACCAGGCTGTTCCCTTTCAAAGATCTCCGCGATGTCGAGCATCCCCTCCTTGTCCTCATATTTCAACCGGTATTCAAACCCGTCATTGATCTCGTTCGCCCTTAACAAATACGCGTCATACAGGTTGTAGTTGTTGTTCCGGAAACCGGCATACAGTCTGGGTCTTTGATAGGCTGCAAAGGCCTGGTCGGTAAATAACGAAAGAAAAGGGGTAATCCCGGTACCTCCGGCAATGAAAACGCAGGAGGTGGAGGCATCGGAGTTTTGGAACAGGCTGCCGTAAGGCAGTTTAACCATCACCGGGCTGCCTGCCTTCAGCTCCTGCGCCATGCGCGTGGTAAATTTCCCTTTGGCCGAAAATGATAAAACGATGGTATCCGGACCATGCTGCGCCTGGATCGAGAAACAGCGTGATTCGGGCCATCCCAGGCTGGGATCGTACTCATCCAGGGCCAGGTGCAGGAACTGGCCGGGAAGAAATTTGAACGGCTTCTCCGCCGATTTCAACTCCAGAACGTACAGCGAATCAACCGGGTTGTCGATCCGCACCACCTCCGTCATGTATTTTTTTACCAGCATCTGGTCTAATTTTACTAAAAAACTTTATCTGCCTGTAAATGACCTCTCCCCATACCCTTCGAAAAACCTTCTCCCTCCCCTTCAAGGGGAGGGTCAGTGGAGAGGTCCTTTGTTGTAAATATCAGCCAGTCATGCGTTGTTTGCTTCATAAATTACAGACCCTTAACTGAGTATTCAATCAGTAAACAGATGAATAGGTTTTACGGGTTCAAAAGTTTATTGAGGTCATCTTTGAGTTTCGGAAGGTCATTGCTTATAATTTGCCAAACAATGTCAACGTTAATACCGAAATAGTGATATGCAATGATATTGCGCAGATTATAGATCTTAGACCAGTCAATATGTTCATTTTTTGCCTTTACTTCATCTGTCAATTTGGCGACTTCTTCACCGATAACGATAAAGTTCATCATCGCGGCATCAAAATCGCGATCGTTTTGATAGAGTTCATCAGCCGATTGATTACCATGGGTATATAGAAGAATTTTCTCAATGGTTTCGGCCATCGAGAGAAGTATAATAATCTTTATTAAGCATAAATAGCCTCCTTTAATACAAGAGGTTTAAAAACAGGTCTGATCCAGTTTTTTGAACAAATATCAATTTCTCTTTTTAATTGTGTTTTAA
>CAIWMX010000080.1 GCA_903913885.1 uncultured Bacteroidales bacterium
ACCTTGTCACCTTGTCACCTTGTCACCTTGTTACCTTGTTACCTTGTTACCATTTCAACATCCCCCCACCTATGAAACACCCCGTCCTATTCACAGTTTTTCTTTTTCTGACATGTTTCAGCGCTTTTTCACAAAATGCGAATCCATCCGTTGGATCGATCAGACACCTTCAGCAGGTTCACTCAAAATATGTAGCCCCGCGCAATGTGGATATATGGCTTCCGGGCGATTACAGCGAAAGCAGGAAATATGCGGTTTTGTACATGCACGATGGCCAGATGCTGTTTGATTCAACGATCACCTGGGACAAGCAGGAATGGGGCGTTGACGAGACACTGGGAGACCTGCTGGCCCGCAAGAAGATCAGGGATTGCATTGTGGTGGGAATCTGGAATACCGGCGAAAATCGCCACAGCGAATACTTTCCGCAAAAAGCCCTCAACTATTTAACGCCTGCCGAAAAAACGGACCTTTTGAATAACACTTACGGCAACGAAAATAAACGGCTGTTGCCCCTCGGGCTGGTCTCTGACAACTACCTGAAATTCATCGTGCAGGAATTAAAACCCATGATAGACAGCCTGTTTCCCACAATGAAAGACCGCGGCAATACATTTATCGCCGGTTCCAGCATGGGCGGACTCATTTCGCTATATGCCATTTGTGAATATCCCGGAATATTCGGGGGAGCCGCGTGTTTGTCGACCCACTGGCCGGGTTCATACAAAGAGAAAGACAATCCGGTTCCAGCTGCAATGCTGGCCTATATGAAGGCCCATTTGCCCTCCCCGAAAAATCACAGGATCTACTTCGACTACGGCTCCGGGACCCTCGACGCCCTTTATAAACCATATCAGCAGGAGGCCGATAAAATCATGAAATCCTCAGGCTTCAGTTCAAAGAACTGGATCACAAGAGAATTCCCGGGCGAGAACCATTCTGAAAACGCCTGGCGGAAAAGGTTTTGGATGCCGGCTTTGTTTTTAATGGGGGAATGAAAGAATGCAAACAATGCAAACAATGCAAACAATGCAAACAATGCAAACAATGCAGACAATGCAGACAATGCAAACAATGCAAACAATGCAGTTTTTAACTGATTTTTGAAATAATTTGGATATGGGCATTATGAAAAAAAGTAGTTTGTTGGTGATTGTTTTTTGGTGTTTTTGCCTGGTTGCAGGGGCACAGGTAACTGTTACTGGTATGGGGAAACCGCCAGAATGGGCGGGGAAGGCGATCTGGTACCAGATATTTCCGGAAAGGTTTTATAACGGGGATAAATCCAATGACCCTGCGCCGGCGAATATTAACGTCCCTCCTTTGCAGATGATGGTTCCCCCAGGATGGAGCGTGACACCCTGGACGCAGGACTGGTACAGGTTGGAAGCGTGGGCAAAAAACACAGGCAAACCTTTCAACGATATAGCCCAGTACCGAAGGTTCGGAGGGGACCTGCAGGGCGTGTTTGACAAACTCGATTATCTTCAGGACCTCGGCATCACGGCAATTTTCATGAATCCATTGAACGACGCGCCTTCCCTGCACAAGTATGACGCAAGGAACTACCATCACATCGATGTTAACTTTGGCCCTGATCCTGCGGGGGATACAAAGGTCATCGCAGGCGAAAATCCCATTGACCCTTCCACCTGGAAATGGACGGCAGCCGACAAATTATTCCTGAAACTGGTGGCGGAGGTTCACAGGCGCAACATGCGGATCATCATGGATTATTCATGGAACCACACCGGCGTGATGTTCTGGGCCTGGCAGGATATTTTAAAAAAGCAGGAAAAATCGCCCTATCAGTCGTGGTATGACATCCAATCGTTCGACAATCAGTCAACCAGTGAAAATGAATTTTCCTATACCGGCTGGGCAGGTGTTGACGGTCTGCCTGAACTAAAAAAAGTGGATGTAACCACAACGCGGATCAGCGGATTCCCTTATGAAGGCACGATCAACGATGGTGCAAAACAACACATTTTTGCGGTGACGAAACGCTGGCTGGCCCCTGATGGCGATACGGCAAAAGGGATCGACGGATTCAGGCTCGATGTAGCCGACCAGATCGGCCTGGGTTTCTGGCGTGACTTCCGGAACGTGGTGAGGTCCGTCAAACCCGATGCATACCTTGTGGGTGAAATATGGTGGGCCAAATGGCCTGAAAAACTCATGGATCCGGTTCCCTACGTGAACAAAGGAATCTTCGATGCCGTTATGTTTTACCAGGTATACCGGCCTGCCCGGTACTTTTTCGCCCGGACCAATTACAGCATCGATGCGCGTCAACTCAAAGACAGCCTGGAATTTCAATGGAACCGGCTTCCGGCATCCAACCTCAGTGCCATGATGAATGTTGCATCATCGCACGACACGCCGCGCCTGTTAACCGACTTTCTCAACCCGAATAAGTATAAATACCAGTGCAGTCCCAATGACGATCCCCGGTACAACACAGGCAAACCCGATGCTGAAACGTATCTCCGCCTGCGTCTCTACCTCGTTTTTGAATTCACATGCATCGGGGCACCGCACATCTGGAACGGCGAAGAAATGGGCATGTGGGGCGCCGACGATCCCCATTGCCGTAAACCGTTATGGTGGAAGGAGTATAACTTTGAACCTGAAACCCGAAACAACTTCCAGCCGGGAGAAAAAACTTTCGACTCCGTCGGGTTTAACCATTACCAGTATGACTGGTTTAAAAAACTCATCCGCATCAGGAAGGAAAACCCGGTGTTGTCAACCGGCAAAATCTCCTTTTTGCTGACTGAAGGAAAGAAATTAATGTATAAGCGGTACGATGCCGGAAGCGAGATCTTTGTGCTGTTTAACCTTGAAATGACCTCCCAGCCGTTCACCCTCGACCCCGGCGCCGATTACATCAACCTGCTCACCAACAACACCATCGCAGGCAGTGATTTGAAACTCGCACCCCTTACCGCTATGATATTGAAAAAAGTAATCAGGTAAAACCCACTCTGATAACCAAAAACCAAAGGTAATGACATCCCCCGCTCCTGCATCTCCATCATCATCCTCATCGCCTGCATTGTCTGCATTGTCTGCATTGTTTGCATTGTTTGCATTGTTTGCATTGCCTGCATTCCTTTTCCCTCCCAGCCTGGCCGCCCAAAACATCATCACGCTCCGATCGGACTGGAAATTTGCAAAAGGCGCCAACGACAATGCCTGCCGCGTCGGTTTCGATGATTCAAAATGGCAGGATGTTACCATTCCGCACGACTGGGCCATCTCCGGTCCGTTCATCCCCGACGGTGACGGAAATACCGGGAAACTTCCCTGGAAGGGAGAAGGCTGGTATCGCAGTACGCTCCCGATATCAAAAGATTACGAAGGGAAAAAGGTTTTCCTTTTATTTGACGGGATACTATCCTTCCCGCAGATATTCGTCAACGGAAAGCTGGCAGGGAGCTGGGACTATGGTTACAACTCCTTTTTCATGGATATATCGGATTTCATCACGGCAGGCAGGCCAAATATCATCGCAATCCATGCCGATACCCGCAACCACGGCAGCAGGTGGTACCCGGGAGCCGGAATCTTCAGAAAAATACGAATGATCGCGTTTAACCCGGTACATATTGATATCTGGGGCACCCACATCACCACACCGGTTGTGAAACCCAATTACGCGGATGTCAGAATTACCACGTCGGTGTTCAACCAATCGGCACTCCCCGAAGATAACCTGGTTGTTGAAAACATCATTCTCACCCCTTCAGGGATCAAAATAGCTGAAAAGACCGTAAAGGCCAAAATTCCGGCAGGCCGACATGCCGATTTTGAACTCACTGTTCAACTCACTAACCCGCAGCGGTGGGATATCGGCAATGGTGCGCTATATTGCGTAAAAACCATTATCAGAAAGGGAAATGCGATCACCGACAGCAGCATGACCAATTTCGGCATCCGCACCATGCGCTTCACCGCCGACCAGGGCTTTTACCTGAACGATCGGCGGGTACAGATCAAAGGGGTGAACCTCCATCATGACCAGGGACCACTGGGAGCCGCATTTTCGCAACGAGCGATGGAGCGCCAGCTGGAACTGCTGAAATCGATGGGTTGCAATGCCGTCAGGACGAGCCATAACACGGCTGCACCCGAACTTCTCGACTTGTGCGACAGGATGGGAATCCTGGTTTTTGACGAGGTTTTCGACAAGTACGACCAGAAAGCCGACATAACCGAAAATACAGATTTCGAGGAATTTGCCGGACGGAATATCCGGAATTTCGTGGTTCGCGACCGCAATCACCCCTGTGTTTTCATCTGGAGCGTCGGGAACGAGATGGGCGATGAACAAACCAACACCAACAATGGTTTTCAGAAGCTGCGCACCATGATTAATTATGTTCGCAAATATGACGAAACCCGCCCGGTCACCATGGTGTGTGATAACCGGAACAGCGCACTCTTGCGTCATTTCGACTATTACGACGTTCATAGCTGGAACTATGGCCGCCGGTATGACCTGGCCCGGCAACTTGAGCCAAATAAAGCAGTCATTATCAGTGAATCCGCTTCAACCGTCAGCACCCGTGGATTTTACGAACTTCCCCTTCCGGAGAGAAAAACAGATTTCACGAAATCGTTGCAGGTCAGCTCGTACGATTTAAACGCCCCGGACTGGGCTGAGATCGCCGATGACGATTTCATGTGGCAGCAGGATGAGCCCTATGTGGCCGGCGAATTCGTATGGACGGGTTTTGATTACCTTGGCGAACCCACACCATACAACAACGGGTGGGTGAAAAACAACGGATTTTCCGACACTGACGCCTCGCATAGCTCCTACTTCGGCATTTTTGACCTTTGCGGCATCCCCAAGGACCGCTATTACCTTTACAAAAGTTACTGGAAGCCCGGAGAAACTACAGTTCACATTTTACCTCACTGGAACTGGCCGGGAATGAACGGGAAGAATATCCCCGTTTTTGTGTATACGAACGGGGATTGTGCCGAACTGTTCCTCAACGGAAAATCGTTGGGAAAGCGATGCAAAAAACCTGACTCCCAAAAATCTGCCGAGCGTTTTCGCCTCATGTGGGACAGTGTTTCCTATGAGCCCGGCGAACTCAAAACCATTGCGTATAAAGAGGGTCCGGCTATCGGGGAAGAGGTTGTTAAAACCGCCGGCGCCCCATACCAGTTAAGGCTGACCCCCGACCATACCACCATCATGGCCGACGGGACAGATCTTTCGTACTTATTGATTGAAGCCCTCGACCAAAACGGCAATCCCTGCCCGCTTGCAGACAACCTTGTTGAACTGTCACTGAAGGGGCCGGGAACGATCGCTGGCGTGGGAAACGGGAATCCCCAGTCGTTTGAACCTTTCCAGTCGGATCATATCCGGTTGTTCTTCGGCAAGGCCATGCTGATCGTTCGCTCCACCGGGGGAAAAGGCGAAATCGGGATAACTGCCGCATGTGAGGGACTTGTTCATGAGATGAAAACGATTAAGGCACTTTAACAATGGAATTCAGAATTTTCAGAATATTTTGTTGTTCCTGTTCAAAAAGAAACTATTTTTATCAGATCAAATAAACTACGACATGAAAAAACTATCCATGATATTCGCGGCATTCGTGCTCATCACGTTAACGGCCTACACGCAGAAATTAAGACCAGAAAGTGTCCCAACACCAGTAAAACAAGCCTTTGCAAAAAAGTTCCCTGCGGCTAAGGATGTTACTTACGAAAGGGAAAAAAGCAACTTTGAGGTCAATTTTAAGGAGAACGGCGTTGAAACCTCTGCAAACTTCAACGTTCATGGGGGATGGCTTGAAACCGAAACTGAAATAAAGGTGTCCGACCTTCCAGGGGAGGTGACCACGTCGGTTGCGAAATCCTTCAAAGGGTATTCGGTCTCGGAGGCCTCCAAAACAGTTTACCCCGACAAAGAACTCATTTATGAACTGGAACTGAAAAAAGACAATCAGACCTACGAGGTTCAGTTTTCGCCCACCGGCGATATCCTTAAAACGGAAGTCATTAAAAAAAGTTCGGCTAAAGAGAAAAAGGATTAGTTGCGGAATCTGCAACCCGGGTTTTTATTTTTAGTGGTTCCGGCAAAAAAGCGTTGTCATCATGCCGCTTTCTGTGATTTTTCCCTTTGTTCCACCGTTGTTGGTTTAACATCTGCCATTTCCTTGCAGTATCCCGCTGGTACACAGAATGGATGGAGCATATACCGAACAGTACAGTTTTGATAAGACATCACACCGTTATTCCTATCAGGTTTCAGAGATCTACCCGGGAGGCTATATTGCCATCAGTTCGGGTCTCATTTACTATATCCAGGGCAGCCTGCACCTTGATTTTTCCATGGGTTTGGAGACCAGTTTGAACACCTTTGAAGGGAACATGCCCAGTTCAAGTCTCGACCAGCACCACGGTACGATAACAAAATCCTTGAAAGCCATCAGCAATTTTCATATAATGATCGGGGTAGGATTTTAGCCCGCTTTCATGAAATCCTGCAGTTGACAGAACTTCATTTTTCCTATCTTTGTCTGTCAAATTCATATTCTATGAAAAGGTTCATTATTGTTGCTGCGATTTTTCTTTCCGGGTTAATTTCAGTCGTGGGCCGTGCCCAGGTCATCACCACCACCCCGGCCTTCCCGGCCGACACCGACTCGGTCACCCTCATTTTTGATGCCGCACAGGGGGATGCCGGTCTGAAAAATGTCGCACCGCCGATCTACGCCCACACCGGAGTCATCACCAACCTGAGCACTTCCGGGTCGGACTGGAAGTATGTGATCGCCGGCTGGACTGAAAATACGCCAAAAGCCCTCCTGACTTCTCTGGGGAACAACAAATATAAGTTGGTCATAAAACCGTCTGTCAGGGCCTTCTATGGTGTTCCCGCCGCGGAACAGATCGTTAAAATGGCCTTTGTTTTCAGGAATGCCGATGGTACAAAAACAGGCCGGAATACAGGCGGGGCTGATATTTTTGCCGATGTGTACACGAGTGCCATGAGCGTGAATATCGTGCTCCCATCAAATAAGACCCTCTTTCTGAAACAAAACGCTCCGATCCCAATTTCGGCCATCAGCCCGACCGCACAAACCATGAAAATTTTTGTCAACGGCGCACTGGTAAAAACCACCACTGGCAATGCAATTACAGATACTATCCCTGCCAGCAATTTTGGCTCGAACTGGGTAAAACGGTGGGTGGTCATCAAGGGGTTGAATGCGACAACATCAGCAGCCGATTCATTCTCATACACTGTGATCCCGGCTGCCCATATTGCCACGCTGCCTGCAGGAATGACCGACGGGATTAACTACACGGGTACCAGCTCAGCCCTGCTATGCCTCTATGCCCCGCACAAGGACAATGTTTTCGTAATCGGCGATTTCAACAACTGGCAGCCCGATTCGTCGTTCTACATGAACATGACGCCCGACAGCCTCCGTTACTGGCTGCCAATCAGCAATCTCGTGCCAAAACAGGAATACATCTTCCAATACCTCGTCGACGGGAGCCTTCGCATCGGAGATCCCTACGCCGACAAGGTCAGCGACCCCGACGACCAGTATATTCCGGCGGCCACCTATCCGGGCCTGAAACCCTACCCGGCCGGGAAAACCAGCGGAGTTGCAACATTCCTTCAAACCAACCAGGATGCCTATCCATGGAGTATTATCCCATTTACAGCGCCGGCTGTCACCAACCTGGTTGTTTATGAACTGCTCATCCGCGACTTCACGGTAAACCACGACTTCCCATCGCTGACCGACACCCTTGATTACCTTAAAAACCTGGGGATCAACGCTATTGAACTGATGCCTGTCATGGAATTTGAAGGCAACCTCAGCTGGGGTTACAATCCCGATTACTCCTTTGCGCTGGATAAATACTATGGCACCAAAAACGGGCTAAAACAATTCGTTGAAGCCGCCCACACCCGGGGAATCGCTGTGATCCTCGACATCGTTTGCAACCACCACTTCGGGAACTCGCCGCTGGTGAAACTCTTCTGGGATGCGACAAACCAACGACCTGCGGCGAACAATCCCTGGTTCAACCCCATCGCGACGCACCCTTACAGTGTCGGGTATGATTTCAACCATGAAAGCCCAAACACCAGAACCTACATGGAAAGGCTCATCCGCTACTGGCTCGCCGAGTACCATGTTGACGGTTACCGTTTCGACCTGTCGAAGGGATTCACCCAGAAAAACTCGTATCCTGATAACGTAACGCTCTGGGGGCAATACGATGCGAGCCGGATCAGCATCCTGGAAAATTACACCAATGTAATCCACACGGCAAACCCCAACGCCTATGCCCTGATGGAACACTTTGCCGACAATTCGGAGGAGACGGTGCTTGCAGCCAACAACATGCTGATTTGGGGAAACATGAACTACGCCTACACACAGGGAGCCGGCGGATGGAACACCAATTCCGATTATTCATGGGGTTCCTATAAGAACCGCGGCTGGGCGCAGCCCAACCTTGTTACTTATATGGAGAGCCACGATGAAGAGCGGGTGATGTACAAGAACATCAGCTCGGGAAATGCCACCAAACCGCCTTATAACATCAAAGATACCACCACCGGTCTGCAACGGGTGCAGCTCAACGCCAATTTCTTCTTCACCATCCCGGGGCCCAAGATGATCTGGCAGTTCGGTGAACTTGGATACGACTACTCCATCACCTATCCCACGATGACCTCCGCATCGCGGCTCGATCCCAAGCCCATCAGGTGGGATTACCAGCATGACTGGCGGAGAAAGTACACAAAAAACGTTTTTGCAGCGTTGATCGGGCTCAAAAAGTCACAGCCCGTCTTTTCAACCACGAATTATACGACCGACCTCACTTCAGCAATTAAACGGGTGTGGCTGCGTCATGCTACAATGGATGCAACCGTTTTGGGCAATTTTGATGTGATCGTTCGGAACGTTATCCCCAACTTCACGAAAAAAGGCATGTGGTACGAGTTCTATACCGGCGATTCGCTCAACGTTACCGATACCATTGCCACCCTGTCATTCAAGGCCGGCGAATACAGGCTCTACACGACCGTGAAGCTTCAGAAACCCTCGTTTACCGGGATTGATGACAACCATCTCCCCGGCATCGATCTGTCGGGAAATGTCATGGTCTTTCCAAATCCTTCAAATGGAATTTGCAAGGTCGCAGTCAGTCTGCCCGCCGCAATGGCTGACCTTGCCGTTTCGGTCATTGATATCCATGGAAAGCTGGCCGGCCGGCTTGTGCTGCACCAAGTGAAGCAGGGAATAAACCAGGTTCCGCTGAATCTTGCCGAGATCACCGGAAAGAAGCCGGAACGAGGAATCTGGCTGGTCAGGATTTCCGGGAAGAATTACCAGGAAACCACGAAATTAATTGTAGACTGACAAGGCTGGACCCACCGCAAACGGGTAAACCCTGTTTTTATAACAGGGTGGAGGATAATCAGTTTCCCTGTTATTTTGGGGAGAGGTAAGCCTCTTTAAAAACCCGGAACCAGTCATTTTCAACCGCATATTTTTGCAACCCCGCGGCGGCATTCTCTCCGGGATGCCCGTTCCTGTCCAATTCGGCGAGTTGCCGCCCCAGTGCCGTCTGCAATTCCCTGACCTGTTTTGCCGCCACATGCTGTTCCCTGAGAAGCAGAAGAAACCTGAACGCATCGCGGGGCTCGTTATTCTTTAAAAAGAAACCGGCGGCAGCCTGTGTGAGGTAAGGATTATCCCGCTCAGCCATCAAAGCATGCAGATCGTTCGACCTCAACCCAAACCGCTGCAGACCCGCCTTTTTATAGAGCGCCTGATTTTCCACCTGCAAGTTTACCGCCGCTTCGTATTCGCCCATGGCGATCATGGCATTCATGGTTGATTCATGCTCCTGATACTCCGAGGGCGCCAGGTATTTTGACATGCTGTCCTTCACGGCCTGCCGTCCCGGGATGCAGAGTGTATCGGTCATCGCGAGTGTTAACGCCTCGCCGTAATACCTGCATGCGTTGATAAAATTCTTTAATGCAGCGCCGCGGTCGGCCCTGATCATCCTGAAATTGACGGAATCCCGGAGATTCCGGCATTGCTGATCACTAATCTTCCTCGTGTAATTATTTAATGCTGCCAGGAAATCCGGATCCTCAAGCAGCCCGAAATCGAACCCGGCACTCCTTGTTTTATGCAGTTCATCCCGGGCTGAATCAAACTGGCTGGCCCATATCTTCTTCTGGGCTGCGCTCAGGGTGACGATCAGGTAGTTTTTCATGGCCTGCCTGTAAAGGGAATCAAATTCCTTGCTGCTGCCATTACCAGAAGTACCGGCGAGTAACTTTGCAGATTTGAACTTGCTGACAGCCAGTGTAAACTGACGTTTTTCGAGGGCCAGGGCTCCCTCTTTTACCAGACGTTCATAACGATACCTGTCCATAAGGGGGCTAAGTGAATCGAGCCGGGCATCGACCGCTTCACGGAATTTCCCGCCCTGCCTGAGCGAGGTCGCCTGCTCATAATAAAACAGTGCAGTATCCGAAACATTATGCTTTAAAGCCGCTTCTGCCAGCGACGCTGATATGCCTCCCATTCCCATCCTGGCTAGTGATTTCTTTTCGTCTAATTGTGACTTTACAAGGGCCAGGTCATGCGCGGAATAAGCCTTCTCAAATTGTCCGTAACACGCCAATGCTTCTTCATACTTCTTTTCCCCGAGCAGTTGGTCGCAATCGGCATTCCTCAAAAAGAAGAGTTCGCTGAAAACGGCCCTGAGAATGGAATCCGATCTGATGTACCGGGCATATTCAACCGCGTATTGTTCCGCTTTCGCCAGGTAGTTCGCAGCCATGTCATACTTATGGCCCACGATGCAGGAAGATGCAATGCCTACATATGAATTGCAAATGCCTTCGGCTGCCCTTGAAAGCAATGGTTCATTGGTTGCAACGCCCTGCATGAAAGGGTTGTGATCCCTGAAACTGACCCCGTTTTCCATCATCGAAAATGCCTCAGCATACTGGTTCTGCTCAATCAGCAACTGTGCTGAATTCCTGTACGATGCATAAATTATCCCGGAAACATACCTTTGAATTGTATCAGGGACGGCACCCGGGAACATGCCGGCCATCAATATTTTCAGCGTATTTTCTTCCGGGGGAAAGGCATCATGGTCAAAAAGATGTTTGAGGCAATCGCCATATATTCGCCCCTGCTGCTGGTCCATAAGAAATGAACGCCGCACGTATGAAAACACCCGCGATGTGAAAAAGGCAGCCAGCCTGCCCGTATTCCGGTCCCAGGCTATCGGTCCCGCCTTGTGCAGCTCATCAATGATATTGAATATCATGGTGCGGGAATTCATGAACAGCTGGTGGTATTTTCTCATCAAATCACGCGGATCATAACCATTGTGAATCAACTTCCCGGGAAAATCCCTGGCATCAATCCGTTCCAGCACCCTGTTCAATTCCTGAACCTTCAGGTAATTGAGCGGCAACATTCCAACCTCGCCGGTTTGCAGGCCGGCGGTATTCTCCCCGAGCGAATCAAGAATGGAAACGGAAGCATAATAGTCATGAATGAGGTCTATCCGTTCCATAAATAACTTCAGGTCAACAGCGTCATATAAAAACCTGACGTCGCTTAGGAGCAGGGTATCCACCTCCGGGTTGTAGGATGAACCGGGAATGGCACAGGTAAAACTGCCAGTACCGGTAACAGGTTCGCCGGTAATGTACTTTTCGACATATCCTGAAGTATCGGCCCGGTTCGCAACCTTGATTTTCATGCTGATGTTCGAAGGAAAAAGCACGCCGGCTATGGAGAAATTCCGGAAAACAGTGTCACCTGCCACGGCAGGATGGTTCAGCGAAATGCAAAGCCTTTCCTGGCCATCGTGTCGGGCTACCAACCATTGCAATTCGCACGAAACCCTGATATTGACCAGCCAGGGTTCGCGAAGCACATCCTTTGCCAGTTCCCGTAATACCGCATTCCCGAATATATCCATTGAACTGCCCGACCTGAGGTACGGAACCCTGTATTCAACCCGGAATGAATTTTGCGAATCTTGCTGACGGGCAAATGAAGAACAGGTTAAAAATATCAGCAGGGCCAGGATAAGGAATTTATTGCATTGAGCCATTCGCGGTATTTATGAATATTTCGGAATTTTGTTGTCGCATGTCTCAACGACGCTTTCTGTACTTTTTCAGGTAAAGTTTTATCAACGCTGTAAGTAATCCCTGGCTGTATGGCTTGATAACATAACCGTTGCATCCGGCTTCAACAGCCTTTTGCCTGACGCCTGCCATGGCGCTGGTTGTTTGTGCAATAATAATCACATTGCTGTTGAATTTCCTGATCTGCCTGGTCGCTTCGTACCCGTCCATTTCAGGCATTTTGATATCCATCAGCACCAGATCGATGTCGGGGTGGTTACGGCAAATCCGGACAGCTTCAACCCCGGTTTTTGCCTTGAAGTTATGCGAATCGAGGTTTTTCAACGCCATGGCGATGAGATTTCCTGTAATCTCATCATCTTCGGCAATTAAAATTTTGAGATTTTTCAGGGTGGCACTTTTTGCTTCAACCCGGGCCTTGCTTTTACCGGCAGGTTTTTTGCCCGATTTACCGGCATATGGAACGGTGAAAGAGATGGTGGTTCCATGCTCGGGTTCACTCTTCACCCCGATTTTCCCGCCGTGTCTTTCGACAAAATCCTTACAAAGGATCAGGCCCAGGCCTGAACTGGGCTCGTCGTCGGTCCCTTTTCTGCCGGTTTGCCCGTTGGGCAGGAATAACCTGCCTGCCAGATCCTCATTCATGCCGATACCCGTGTCGCGTACGCTGATTTCGATGAAATTATTTTCTGTCATGCCCACCGAAATAAATATTTTTCCTCCCCTGGGCGTAAACTTTACCGCATTGGAATATAAATTGCGCATCACGGTTTCAAACATCCGTATATCGGCAAATACCTCCAGGTTGCCCGGAATATGTATGTCGGTTTGCAGATCTTTGTTCTGCGTCGCGTCAAAGGCGATCGCGATGCAATTTAGAATTTTGTCCTTCAGGATAAAACGTTCGGGTGAAAAAACGGTAATCCCGCGTTGCATCATTGACCATTGTAAAAGGTTTTCGAGGAGCCCGAAAAGATTGGATGCCGATTTGTTCAACATCCGCGACATCTCCTCTACTTCTGTAGGGGACAGGTTTTTTATCTCCTCGGCCATCATCTGGGTCATCCCCAGGAAGGAATTGATCGGACTCTGCAGGTCATGGGCTATGATTGAGAAGAATTTATCCTTGGTTGCATTCAGGTTCAGCAGTTCCCTGCTTTGAAAGTACAGGGTTAACTGGGTTCTTACCCTCGCGATCACTTCAGCGGCCTGAAAAGGTTTCGTGATATAATCAACCCCTCCCGCGGTCAGTGCCGCCACAATATCGCTGGTATCGGTCAGTGCACTGATGAAAATCACCGGCACATTTTTCAATTCAGGGTTTTCCTTTAATCGCCGGCAAACTTCAAAGCCATCCAGCCCGGGCATCATGATATCAAGCAGCACAAGGTCGGGCTTTTCCTTTTCCGCGACCTGCAAGGCCAGCGAACCACTAAGGACAGGCCGTACTTTAAACCCTTCGCTCTTCAGAATATCGCCCAGCACTTTAAGGTTTTCAGCAATATCATCAACAATCAGTATGTTGGGGATATCCTTGTTTGAATCATGGTCATTTTTCAAGAGGCACCCGTCCATTAGTCAGAATTTTTTGCAGGTATTCATAATCGTATTTTCCTGTAAGGTACATGAGTTGACGGGCAAGCCAGGGATTGACAACTTCAACACGTTTATTGAGCATCGCGAGCCGGTCGATATCCGCAACTTCTGCAGCTTGTTGTATTTGCATGGCAAGTTCGTATGGAAGTTCTGCAATATCCGCCTCCAGCCGGCCATCTGTATCTGAATATTCACAGGCATCATACGATGCTTTTTGATCATCATAGGTATACGTTACGCCAAGAAGTTTCCCGATGGTGCCAAACAGATCATTTTTATGAAATGGTTTGCGTATCGTTCCGTCAAAGCCAACCGCAAAAAAGTTTTCCTCGCCAAGTTCTATCGGTGTGGCCGTAATTGCCACAATGGGTATTTGATTCCCGGGATTCGTCAACCGGATCCTTCGTGCCGCCTCATAGCCATCCATCACCGGCATTCGCAGGTCCATCAGAACCAGGTGAGGTCTCCACGACTTAACTATCGAGATCGCGTCGGTACCATTGTCTGTTTCGCAGGTCTCATATCCAACAAGTTTCAGAAGTTGTGACACCATCTCCAGGTTCTCTTCATTGTCGTCGACAATCAATATGCGATATGTTGCATCGCCTTCCCTGATGCCAATGACACGTCGGGTATCGTCATCATCCCCGGGGCCTGTGCACGCTGTGTTTATGAGTACATCAAACCTGAACAGGGATCCTCTTCCGGCTTCACTTGTAACACTGACGTTCCCTCCCATCAGTACGGCCAGTTCCCGGCTCAGGGTAAGACCCAGACCTGTACCACTGCCCATGTTGATGCCTGCAGATGATTGTTCAAACACGTTAAATATCCTGGATAGTTCCTTTTCAGCTATGCCTGGCCCGGTATCCTCAACCTCCGCGATCAGCCTGCTAACATCCGTGGTGACTATTTCAACATGGGTCCTTACTGCGACCCCTCCCTTTTCGGTGAATTTAATCGCATTCCCGATCAGGTTGACAAATATCCGGCGCAACTTGCTGTCATCCACGATGACATATCGCGGCAGATCCCCGGCAATGTCGAACTGAAACTGAAGGTGTTTTGATTGAGCCATTTTTCTCAGGATGAGCTGAATGTCGGAAAAAAGTGCATACAGGTCAACATTGGTCGGGTTCAGTTCCAGGCGGCCCGCCTCCATTTTCGATACTTCAAGGATGTCGTTGACCAGCGCAAGCAGATGTTCTCCCGACCGGAGAATTGAACTATTGTACTCCCTCTGCGATTCTGTAAGCAACTTGTCATGATCCATCAATTGTGAAAATCCGATGATGGAATTCAGCGGTGTTCTTATCTCGTGCGACATGCCCGCCAGGAACAGGCTCTTCGCTTTGCTGGCGGCTTCGGCCTCCTGCCTTGCTATTAGCAGCGCCTCCTCTCTTTGCTTCTGATGGGTGATTTCCCAGTTGGTTCCGATCATCCGGACCTTGTTACCGGCCTGGTCGCACTGCAGGATGGCAAGCGCCCTGATGTTGCGCACCGACCCATCGGAACGAAACACCCTGAATTCGGTATCGAACTCTTTTTCACCGCGCAGGGCCATCAGGAATTCAATGTTCCAGCGTTCGGCATCGGTGGGATGAATGCAATTCCGCCAGGATTCGAAGGTACCTCCAAAGTTATTTTTGTCAAGGTGGTAAAGTGAAAACATCTGGTCGTCCCAGAACAGAACATTTTTTACAATGTCAAAATCCCACACACCAACGCCCCCGGCGCGCACCGCCAGTGAAAGCCTCGCTGAAACCTGCTCAAGTTCATCCCCGGCCCGTTTCCGTTCGGTAATATCCTCGAAAATTGTGGCAAACCGGCCTTTCCGGGGGCAGAAGGCTCGTACATGCAAATAACGGTTAAAGGTTTTTGAATGATATTCAAAAGTCATGGGCTCTCCCGTAAGGGCGACCCGGCCATAGCGTTCGATTTGCTGCTGATCGGCATCAGGCAGTAGCTGGCGGATGGTTTTCCCAATACACGCTGCCGGGTTCATGCCGGTATGCCGTCCGTAAGCAGCATTCGCTTCAAGAAACCGGAAATCGACGGGGTTGCCGTTTTCATCGGTGATAATCTCCTGGATGGAAAATCCCTCTTCCATGTTTTCAAAGAGCTGGCGGAACCTTGACTCGCTCTCTTTCAATATCGCCTGCTCCCTGTCGCGCTGCCTGGAGATATTGCGATGTGTCCGATAGAGAACCACAAATATTGCTATGACGGAGAGGACAAGACAAACGATCCCGCCTACTGAAAGTGCCCTGCTGCAGGATGACAGAAAGATCAGGCTGCCTGCCTGGAACGTGAATATCCGGGCAATCCTGGAATAGATACGAGGTCTCATTTGGTAAAATAATTTTACATCTGCAAAAGTAGAATAATTTAATCGAAATCGGGTACACTTTCAACTCCGACGCTGTAATTGATGCCTTGCGGAATCGTTTTTGATATTCTTCCAGCCTGTTCCGGTTCGGGATAATTGTTAACTTTGTAATTCATGACAATGGAATCCTATGACACGCAAAGAGACCGAACAGCGCTATTACCGGGTTTGTGAGCTGGTTTTCACGCAACAGCTTAAAAGTGCGCTGGAAGAACTGGAGAAAATGATCCGGTTCACCACCAAAAGCGATTACTATTACCAGCTCGAAACATTTGCGGAAAATTACAAAACGTTGCTGCGCTATGCTTTCGAAGGCTACCACGACCCGGAGCAAAAAAGTATTCTCGGCGGATTATGCGCCTCTGTGCTGGGCATGGCCGACGAAATCAAACAGTCGCTGATTTTACGGGAACTGCCCGTAACCAGGGAGGAACGGACTAACCTGGCGAACCGGTTTGGAGATGATCCCCAGGCAGCATCGCTCAGGATCGAAGAGATCTTTTTTAACCGTGCGCTGAACAAACTGATCGGGGAGACCGGGGCCGACAGGAACAACCTACCAGCAGCGGGCTCGATCCCGGTGAAACAAATCGACCAGATTTTCAAACTGATCTGGCTGACCGACAGGATGAGCGAGGATCATATGAGCCTTATCCGCCGGATCAACAGGTCGGAAGAAATTGAATGGCATGAAAAGTGCCTGGTGGTGAGTGCTGTTACCCTAAGCCTGATCAATCAGTTTGACGTTCATAAATTCATCCTGCTCATTGAATTTGCTGAAGCCAGGGAAAACCAGGTATATCAGCGTGCGCTCACCGGCCTTGTACTTGGATTGCTTACCTACGACAAACGGCTTGGGTACTATCCCGAACTGACAGAAAAACTGGGCCAGTTCAGCCTTGACGAAACCTTCCATCCTGAAATTGAACTGATCCTGATGCAATTGCTGATGGCAAAGGAAACCGATAAAATTACCCGGGAGTTTGAAGAAGAGGTACTTCCTGAGATGAAAAAGATGATGCCCAGGATCGAAGACAAACTACAATTGAACGACCTTACCGACGAAGAAGAAATGGAAGGGAAAAACCCAGGCTGGAAAGATATGATCGAAGAGGTACCAGGCCTGTTTGAGAAAATCGAGAAATTTTCGAAAATGCAGATGGAAGGGGGTGATGTTTTCATGAGCACCTTCCAGTTGCTGAAACGGTTCGATTTCTTTGACGCGATCAGTAACTGGTTCGTTCCCTTTCACCGCGAACACCCTGAGATCAGCGGGAGTTTTTCTGAGGTTGAAGACATCAATGGCCGTTTGCTCGAAAGCCTGGAGAAGGCATTTTATATCTGCAACTCCGACAAATACTCGTTTGCCATTAATTTCAGGTCGATCCCCGACCAGCAACGCAGTATGATCGTGACCAACTTCGAGGCGGAATTTGCCCAGATGAAGGAGATGGCTTCGGAAGAACAGATCCTCGACCAGTCGCTTTTATCCAATTCCGTTTTCATCCAGTACATCCAGGACCTGTACAGGTTCTTTAAATTATATCCATCCAGACAGGAATTCGAAGATGTTTTCAGGCGCAAAATCCGTTTTAACGACCTCTCATTTTATAAGAAATATTTTGTGCGGCCCGGATTTTCAGACAAACTCGCCGCCTTCCACTTTGACAAAGACCATTATTACGATGCCATCGATGTTTATGAAGATATCATGGAGCGTAACGGACCTCACAGCGAGTACTTCGAGAAGATCGGCTATTGTTACCAGAAAACCGGCCGGTTTAAAAAAGCAGTGGAATACTACCGGAAAGCCGAGCTTTTTGACGGCGATCGACTTTGGATCCTCAGGAAACTAGCCTGGTGCTCGCTTAAGCTCAAGGATTACGAACAAGCCCTGGTTTATTTTAAAGATGCCTCGGGATTGCAGCCCGATGATGTGGCACTGCAGTTACAGGTTGGCCAGTGCTACCTGAACCTCAAAGACTACGAACAGGCATTGCACCAGTATTCAAAGTTGCGGTTTTTTGCACCCGACAACCTCAAGGTACTGCGACCGATCGCCTATTGCCAGTTTATTGTCGGAAAACCGGAACTGGCGTTGGAAATCTACGCTGAAATTTTTGGTCTTTCGTCAAACCCGTCGGCATACGACCTGATGAATGCAGCCCATGTGAGGCTTTGCCTTGGCCAGCGGCAGGAAGCAATCGCGCTGTACCGCCAGTGCCTGATGCAGTCGGTGCCGGGGCGCACAGCCCTGATGGCGGCATTCGATGAGGACGCACAGTTTCTCGTGAAAAACGGGATTCCCATGTCAGAAATCCCGCTCATCCGCGATTACCTTATGTTCCAAACCGAGAATTAATTCCAGGATATGGAGAACTCCAAACGATGGCAGCGCGCCGAACTGCTGATATTTACCGCCTTTACCATATTAAACCTGCTTCCTTTCGTTGCGACCAGGTTTTTTCCGAGCATGGACGGAGCCTCGCACCTTAGCAATTCCAACATCATCAACCAGCTGATGTTCCATCACAACAACCTTTTCAGCCAGTTCTTCATGATCAACCGGGAACCCGTTCCAAACTGGACATCACACCTGGTCATCTCGTTGCTTACCCTGGTCATGCCTGCATTCCTGGCCGAAAAACTCCTGATCCTCGTGATCCTGGGCGGCATTCCATTTGCCTTCAGAAACCTGATGCAAACTATTTCGCCGAAAAACCATCTCTACAGTTTCCTCATTTTCCCATTCACCCACTCCATGTTCTTCTTCTTCGGCTTCTTCAATTTCTGCATGGCCATTCTTTTTCTGCTTATCACCCTGAATTACTGGCTGAGGAATGAAAATGACTACTGGAATCGAAGAAAGGTCATCATTTTCATCTTACTTGTGTTGGCAACCTACTTTTCACACATCGTGATCTTCGGGCTGGAGATGATCCTCGTTGTTCTGCAGGTCATTACCAACTCGGCAGCGAGCCTACTTTGCAGAAAAGAGGACTTCAGAACAATCGTTACCAGTCTTCTTAAACGGGTACTGGTGATTACCCTTGCCGGCATCGTCCCGCTCCTGCTCTTCGTTTATTTCTTTTACTCACGCCCGGGCACGCGCGAAATCACCTTTATCGCCAGGAAAGTCCTGGTTGACTACCTGGCAACCGTCAGGCCCCTGATCTCACTCAATCCCATCATTGAGGCAAAATATACCGTAATCCTGAATTACCTGCTGATCATCCCCGTGGCTGCAGGAATAGCCGCCTTTTTCTACCGGGTATTCCGGAAATTTTTTCCCGGGCCCGCAACTGCCGGAAACACTGTGGAAAGGCTTTTGCCAGGCACCCGTTTCTGGTGGCTGCTCATCTCCATCCTTTGCCTTCTCTTTCTCTACTTCCGGCTTCCTGATGCTTACGGTACCGCGAGTTACACAAATCTAAGGATTGCTTTTGTGATTTTCCTTGTATTGTTTCTCCTGGTTTCAACATTCCGAATCCCATGGTGGATCGGACTCATGGCCATTGCAGCCTCAATATACGTGAACACGGCGCTTATCCGCTATTACACCCCCAGTATCCTCGACCTCAGCAAACTGGCCGTTTCATGCAACAAAGCCTCCGAATTCGTTGCGCCAAACAGCCTGGTACTGCCGATCTATTGCATGGATAACTGGTTTACGGGGCATTTCGTCGACTATCTCGCGGTTGACAAGCCCATCGTGATGGTATACAATTATGAATGCGAGAGCGGCTACTTCCCCGTGAAATGGAACGAGAAATCACGGCCTAATTATTACTTTGGGAATCCTGCAAAACCTGACAATTACATCAATTTCGAGCTAACGAAGGGACGCCCCTCACTCAGGCTTGATTACGTCTTTGTGGTCGGGCAATTCGATCCACAAAAGGACTGGTTTTTTGCAAAACTCAACCGTATTCTGACGGATGACTTTACCCGGGTTTACGCGACCGAAACCTGCAGTTTGTACAGAAACAGGGCAGCAACTCCAAAAATACTGCCTGCCAGGTAGTTGACATACACTATGACCGGTAATTCCGGACAAGGGTTTTTATTTTAAATTTACCGAAATTTTTCATCATGCCCAAAGCAACAAAAAAAGGACATCCTCCAAGGCCGCATATCGCCCCTGCCGCGGTCAGAAAGAATGAACCCCCTGTGCCTTTCTGGCAATCGCCCTTTTTATGGCTTATCCTTGTGCCGGTTATCCTTTATGCCAAAATTGTTTTCTTCGATTTCACCTCGCTCGACGACCAGTTTTTCGTGATCGACCATGCCGATTTCAACCAGCACCTGGGCAACATCTTCAAAGTGTTCAACCAGGGACTGTTCGTTCCAAAAAACGACGTCTATTACAGGCCGGTCTTTATGATCGATATGATCCTCGAAAACCATCTTTTCGGGATCAGACCATGGGGATACCACCTGATGAGCCTGGTTTACCACCTTGTTTCGGTGTGCCTGCTGTTCATATTCCTGAAGAAAATCAGAATCCCCGAAACAACGGCATTCATACTCGCCCTGTTCTTTGCCGTTCACCCGGTTCTCACGCAAACTGTGGCGTGGATTCCCGGCAGGAACGACCTGATCCTGATGATCTTTTTCCTGTTGACCCTGATCTTCATCATCGATTATTTCCGGACTTCCTCCGTATGGCTGTTCGTCGCTCAGTTCGTTGGCTTCCTTCTTTCCCTGCTCACCAAGGAAACAGCCGTGATCATCCCGGTGATCTCCTTCCTGGTGCTGCGGTATATCTTTTCGGTCAAAACATCAAAGATGCTGCCCATGATCGGTTCATGGGCCCTGGCATTGCTGATCTGGTACGGGCTGAGGGCTTCTTCCGATCCGTCGTACCAGGGCGTGCTCCTCAAAGAGATGACCCAGTCGGGCATCGCCCGGATTCCGGCGCTCCTGCAATATCTGGGAAAGATCTTCTTCCCCTTCAACCTGGCCGCTGTTCCCCGGTTTGAAGACATTACCCTGCTTTGGGGCACACTGGCAGTGATTTTACTGGCAACGCTCCTGGTTATCGGCCGCAGTTATAAAAAACCGCTGGTTATCATCGGGGCGCTATGGTACTTTCTTTTCCTGTTGCCGGTACTCACGGTGCCCAAACTGCTGAACGACCAGGTTTATGAACACAGGTTATACCTGCCGGTTATCGGGATCCTGATCATGCTGAGCCAGACGCTGCTGTTTTCGGATAAATGGAAAAAGAAAACCCTGCTGATCGCGGCATCCGGGATCCTGCTGATTTTCACAGTGATCTCCTTTGTGAGGCTTGACTGCTACCACGACCGGCAGATCTTCTGGGCCAGGGCTGTGGCCGATTCGCCTACTTCCGCCTTTGCCCGGTTGAATCAGGGGATCCAATCGCGGGATTCGGCACTCAGGGAAAAGTACATCAGGCGTGCCTATGCATTGAATCCCAAAGAAATGCTGGTAAATTACTGGATGGGGATTACCACTGAACGGAAAGGAAGAACCGATTCAGCCGTATACTACTATAAAAAGGAACTTGCCTTTTCAAGTTTCCCTGACCTCTATTTCAACCTATCACGCACCCTGTTCAATCTGAACCAGCTCGACAGCGCTGCCTTTTATCTTTCGAAAGGCGTCAGCCTCGATCCCACGAAGACTGCTGCAGTCTCGGTGCTGGCAAGCGTCTATTTCAAGCTCGCGGAATCGGCTTATGGCCGCCAGAAATTTGACAGTTCGGCCTATTACCTCAGGCAGGTCACCACCTTTGATCCCCATAACCAGCAAGCCAATCACAACCTGGCTATGGTTTATTTCCAAACGGGGAACAAGACGGAGGGCTTGAAAGTTCTGGAAAACATGCGGCTTATTGGTCTTCCGATCTCCCAGGATTTGGTAAACCTGTCAAAATAAGAATCCACATGCGGCAAAGTTGAAAATTAAAAATCACCTCCATGAAAGCCCTGCCAAATTTATTGATCGTTGATGACTCCGAGGAAAACCTTGCTTTCCTGGAAAGTATCACCCGGAAAACAAAGGTTAACCTTGTTCCGGCGTTATCGGGTGCAGAAGCGCTGGAGGTAACCAGCGGGATGGAACTTGCACTTGCCATCATCGATGTACGCATGCCCGGCATGAACGGGTATGAACTGGCAATAAAACTCAATGAAACCAGGTCCGACGACAAAGTTCCCATTATCTTTCTGACAGCCAGTCATGTTGATGACATACAGGTATTTGAAGGATATGGGCTGGGTGCAGTTGATTACATATTCAAACCGGTTGACCACCTAATCCTTTTGTGCAAGGTGAATGTATTTATCGACCTGTTTAACCAGAAACAAACGATTTTACGGAATGTTTCTGAGTTGCAGCAATCAGCCGACGAGTTGACACGCGTCAATGCTGCCCTGAAAAAGAGCGAGGAAAAATACAGGAGCTACATCGATCACGCCCCTGACGGGGTTTTTATCGCTGATGAAACCGGGAAATACATCGAAGTTAACGAAGCCGCGTGTGCCATAACCGGGTATTCGGAGCAGGAACTGATAAAAATGTCGATTGCCGATATCCTCCCTGAGGAATCGATGGAAGCCGGTCTGGCTCATTTCAAACAAGTGGTTAGAACTGGCTCATCCAGGGTTGATATGCGTTTCAGTCATAAAAGCGGGGTTACACGATGGTGGACCGTAGAAGCTGTAAAGCTTTCCGACACGCGCTTTCTGGGTTTTGCAAAAGACATCACCCACAGGAAAGAGATGGAGGAGACCCTGCGATCGTACCAGGTTGAACTTGAAATGCAGAATGAAGAACTGACCCAGGCACTTAAAAAAATAGAGATCGCTTCAGGAAAATATATTGAACTGTACGATTTTGCCCCGTCGGGTTATTTCACGTTGTCGGAGGAGAAAGCTATCATTGATCTCAACCACAGCGGTGCCCTTATGCTTGGCAAAGAACGTTCTCTTTTCATAAACAGTGATTTCAGTTTGTTCGTTGCCCGGGAATCGCTACCGGTATTTATGCTATTTTTTCAGCGCATTTTCACAATCAGGACCAAGGAAACCTGCGAAATCCTGCTGGTCACCAACTCCGGTCAGCAAAAATATGTCCATATTGAAGGGGTAATTGCCGAGGATAACAAGAACTGCCTCATCAATGTTGTTGATATAACCGAACGAAAGCAGGCCGAAGAAGAGATCAGGCATGTCAATTCTTTGCTGGATTCAATCGTGGAGAATATACCGAATATGATCTTCCTGAAGGATGCCCAGCATTTCCGTTTCGTGCAGTTCAACCGGGCCGGGGAAGAGCTGCTTGGCCTTTCAAGAGAGGAATTGATCGGAAAGAGCGACTATGATTTTTTTACCAAACTGCAGGCCGACAGTTTTATTGAAAAGGACAGGGAGGTATTACGGAGCATGAAGATGGTGGATATTGCGGAAGAACCGATACAGACCCGGCACCAGGGGATACGGATACTGCACACCAAGAAAGTTCCCGTGCTGAATGCCGCAGGGGAACCTGAATATTTGCTCGGGATCTCCGAAGACATTACCGAGCACAAGAAGGCCGAACAAGCGATGAAGGTGAGTGAAGAAAAATACAAGACCATGCTGAATGCCTCTCCCGACGGCATTCTGCTGACCAACATGAAGGGGATCATTACCGAAGTCTCCGAAATCGGCCTTGAACTATTCAGCACCGACAGCCGCGATGACCTGGTAGGCAAAAATATCTACCGGTTCGTTCCTCCCAAGGAAAAAAACACGTTGCGGGAAATCATTGAAAAAACCATCAATGAAGGGCTGGCCCAGAATATCGGGCTGAACATCAAAAAGAAAAACCAGGCCATTTTTGCCAGCGAAACCAGCGCAACGCTGATCCAGGGGCCCGATGGCACCCCGGTGTCATTTATGATCATCGTAAGGGATATTTCCCACAGGAAGAAAATGGAGACGAAGCAGATCCACGCCGACCGCATGGCCAACCTCGGAGAAATGGCATCAGGCATTGCACACGAGATAAACCAACCACTCAACATCATCTCCATGGTGATGGACAAGATCTTGTTCGAATCGGCTAAAACAGAAACCATTGATCTCGAATTCCTGAAGACCAAATCGAACAGGATCTTTGAAAACATCACCCGTATCAGGAACATCATTGATCACATCAGGGCGTTCTCAAGAAGCCATGACGATTTCGTACTAACCGCATTCGACATCAACTCAACCATCGAAAACGCGGTTTCGATGATCATGGAACAATTCAAACACCTGGGTATCAGCCTAAACCTGCAACTCGGAAAACAAATCCCCCAGATTTTCGGAAATACCTATAAATTTGAACAGGTAATCGTCAACCTGCTGGTCAATGCAAAAGATGCCGTGATCGACAAAAAGAACAAACAGGATGATTATGGTGAAATGATCGTCGAAATAAGGTCCTACCTCGAACATCAGTTACTGGTGGTGGAAGTCACCGATAACGGAATCGGGATAGGCAACGATGATATCAACAATGTCATGCTTCCTTTCTACACTACCAAGGATGAAGGAAAAGGAACGGGCCTGGGATTATCGATCTGTTACCAGATCATCAGGGAAATGGGAGGAACGGTAGATATTATCAGCGACCGGATGACGGGAACAAAGATCAGGCTGGTGCTGGACATACAAAAGAAAAAACAACGATGGCTTTACAAAACAAGATCAAGATCCTGATCCTCGATGACGAGAAACAATTCACAGAGGAACTGAGTGGTTTTTTCCAGGGGTCCGACTATGAATCATTTGAGGCAAATACGGCAGCGGAAGGGAAAAAGATACTGGCTGCCAATGACATTGACCTGCTCATTCTCGATGTACGGTTGCCCGGTGTGAACGGGCTGGATATCCTTAAGGATGTGAAAATTCAATATCCATCGATGGAAGTCATTATCATTTCCGCTCATGGCGACATGGATACCGTGATCAAAGCCATGAGGCTTGGTGCGTTTGACTACCTGCGCAAGCCATTCAGGTACATCGACATCCAGATCGCCATCGAACGAACCCAGAAATACCTCCAGATGCAGCGGAGGCTCAAACACATGGAGGAGCGGAACTCGCTGATTTCAAAAAACCTCGAGGAAAAGATCGACCGGCAGTTTATTGGCATCAGCCCCGAAATCCGCGAGGTCTTCGATCAGGCCATCACCGCCGCAAACTACCCCGAGGCCAATGTGCTGATCACCGGCGAAAGCGGCACCGGGAAAGAAAACATTGCGCGGATCATCCATTATTCCAGTTCCAGAAAAGACCATATTTTTTGCGCCGTCAACAGCAGTGCCATTACTGAATCGTTGCTTGAAAGCGAGTTTTTTGGCCATAAAAAGGGATCCTTCACCGGTGCCATCTCCGATAAAATGGGATTCTTTGAAGTGTGCAACCAGGGAACGCTGTTTCTCGATGAAATTGCCGACATGCCATTAAACCTGCAGGCAAAGATCCTGCGCGCCACCGAAGAGAAGGTTATTACCCGGGTGGGCGACACAAGCCAGATCAGAACCGACTTCCGGATCATTTCCGCCACCAACCATGATATCCACAAAGGAGTTGAGAAAAATAAATTCCGGCTTGACCTGCTTCACCGGCTGAACACACTCCATATACATATACCCGCGCTCAGGGAACGGCCTGAAGACATCAAACCCCTCTTGGTCCATTTCGTCAGCGTCTATTCAACAAAGTTCAACAAGCCAAATCTTACCATCGCCAACGAAGTTTTTGACCTGTTACGGAGATATGATTTCCCCGGCAATGTCAGGGAACTGAGGAACATGACCGAAAGGGCCATCATCCTGTGCAAAGGGAACCAGCTCGGCGTCCACGATTTCCCGGTAGCCCCGCAAAGAACCGCCTTGCCGGTTGAAAATGCCGACTCTGTCAACCTGCGCAACAATGAACTCATCCTGATACAAAAAGCGCTGCAAAGGGCAAATTTCAACCAGCAGGCCGCCGCTGATTTCCTGGGAATACATCGCGATGCCCTGAGCCGAAAAATTAAAAAGTACAATATCCCCATATCCAAAAGTGAAGAGTAGCCGCGAATTCACACCGGCAAGCCACGCATTTCCGCGTACCCGCGCGATTATTTCATCAAATCCCCCTCTTTCTTCCTATTGACCATACCGGCCTATAGCAGGGTTTCCGTAAAATATATTTATATTTTGCCTTTGGTAATGAAGGCTTTAACCTCACTGCACCTCTTGTGCTTCACCCTCCTGCCATTTGCGGCACACCCTTTGCCTATACTGAAAACACAAGAGGTAAGCCGTCCCTCATTAAAGCACGGTTTTTATTCATCTAATATAGGAGATTAAAACAATGGCAGTAGAAAAGACCATCGGATCATCCAGCCTCGTAGAGGTGATCGACCGTATCCTCGACAAAGGTGTCGTAGTTGATGCATGGGTAAGAGTTTCATTAGTTGGTATCGAATTACTCGCAATCGAAGCAAGGGTAGTCGTAGCCTCTGTTGAAACATACCTGAAATATGCAGAAGCAATCGGACTGACTGCAAAAGCCGCTTAAGGAATCTTGCAGGATTAAGTTATTGAAAGAGGTAAACCGTCCCTCTGTACTCAAGTACGGCTTTTATAATCAAATATAGGAGATTAAAACAATGGCAGTAGAAAAGACAATCGGGTCATCCAGCCTCGTAGAGGTTATCGACCGTATCCTTGACAAAGGTGTTGTAGTTGACGCATGGGTAAGAGTTTCATTGGTTGGTATCGAACTGCTTGCAATTGAAGCAAGGGTGGTTGTAG
>CAIWMX010000081.1 GCA_903913885.1 uncultured Bacteroidales bacterium
AGCCTGGCTAAGAGGCATTCATCCCGATGATATGGAACGTGGCGATGCAGAAATCCGGATGGCGATACACGGCGAACAAGAATTTAACACAGAATTTCGTGTGTGCTGGCCCGATGGTTCTGTACACAACATCAGGGCGCTTGCAACTGTTCAGCATGACGATTCCGGCATCCCTCAGCGCATGGTTGGCACGAACTGGGACATCACAGAACAAAAGAAAACGGAAGAGGTGCTTTTAAAAGCCATGGAAGAGGCGGAAACGGCCAATAAAGCCAAGAGTGCATTCCTTGCAAGTATGTCGCATGAAATCAGGACACCACTGAATTCGATTATCGGGTTCTCGCAACTGTTGAACCGTGACCAGCAATTGTCAGCGTTGCAAAAGGAATATAATGCCATCATTATTCGGGCCGGTGAGCATCTTTTATCGCTTATAAATGACATCCTTGAGTTGTCAAAAATGGAAGCAGGAAGGCTGGATTTGAATCCGGTCAATTTTGATTTGCATTCATTGCTTAGCGGCATCCGGATAATGTTCACGGAACCTGCCCGGTCCAAACATCTTCAGTTTATTTTTGAAACGGCTGACGATATTCCACGATATGTGGTTGCAGACGAGAGCAAATTACGCCGGTTATTTATCAATCTGATCGGGAATGCGCTTAAATTCACCGATGAAGGCCGCATTGGTGTAAATATTCACTTTGAGAATGGTACTGAGGGTAAAGACAGGCTAACCGTGAAAATTTACGATTCGGGTCCCGGCATCCCAGAAAGCGATTTAAGTAACCTTTTTAAACGTTTTGAACAGACAGACGCCGGGATCAACAAAGGCAGTGGCACGGGTCTGGGGCTTGCGCTGAGCCGCGAACTGGCCATTTTAATGGGAGGCAATGTAACGGTGACCAGCAATGTCGGACAAGGCTCAGAATTTACGTTCAATGTGGAAATAAAGGCAGGGAATCCCGAGCCGGATGCAGTGAGAAATACAAGACGGGTGAACAGCATTGATACCGGACAAGAGGTTTACCGTATTCTTATTGTGGACGATAATGAAATCAACCTGAGCGTGTCTGTAAAACTTCTAAAACTTCTTGGTTTTGAAACTCAGGAAGCAGTAAATGGAGCTGAGGCGTTTGTGAAATTTGAACAGTGGAATCCACACCTGGTTTTAATGGATATGCAAATGCCCGTTATGGATGGCTATGAAGCTACCAGACTGATTAAGTCGACGGACCGGGGAAAGCAAACGCCTGTTATTGCGCTTACTGCCAGTCTGTTTGATGAGGATCGTAAGAAACTTCTCGCATTCGGACTGGATGGTTGTATCCTGAAACCCTTCCTTGAAAACGAATTGCTTGGAGTGATCGGAAAGGCGCTTGATATTAAATATATTTATGACGAGACCAGAATGCCATTCATTCAAAAACCATATCCTGACATAGACGAACCAATTGAAAAGGATATAACAAATTTACCTCATGACCTTGTTATGCAACTGATGGATGCAGCTTCCAGTGCAAACATTGACATGTTGATTAAACTGATTGCCAGGATTGAACCTGAAAATTCAGAGCTTGCGAATCGCCTCATGGATTTGGTCAGCAATTACGATTATAAATATCTGCAAAAAATTTTAATTCGAAAGGAGACCTTATGATGAAAAATGAAACTGTATCAAATTCGGAGAATCCCTACATTCTTGTTGTTGATGATATTGGAGCAAACCTGAAATTATTGGGGGATATACTGAATGGCGGAGGCTACCATATCCGTCCGGTTACCGATGGCGAAATGGCATTGAAAGTAGCTGAAAAAGAGACGCCAGGTCTCATTCTTCTCGATATTATGATGCCGGGAATGAGTGGCTACAAAGTGTGTCGCCAGTTAAAGGAAAATCCTGGTCTGAAAGAGGTTCCTGTTATCTTTATCAGTGCTTTAAGTGATAGTTATGACATTGTTAAAGCATTGAATCTGGGCGGAGTTGATTATATCACCAAACCTTTTCAGGCCGAAGAGGTCATTGCCCGGGTCAACACACATTATAAGCTATACCAGCAAAGCCTGGAACTTAAGAAACAGCGAAAGGAGCTTCAGGAACTGAATGCCACCAAGGATAAGTTCTTTTCCATCATTGCACACGACCTGCGCGGTCCATTCAATGGATTTTTAGGACTTACTCAGTTGATGGCAGAAGAATTAGAGAATCTGACCAGTGAAGAAATTAAGGATTTCACTTTGAGCATGAGAAACTCGGCAGCCGATATGTTCCGCCTTCTTGAAAATCTGCTTGAGTGGGCGCGGATGCAGCAAGGATTAATTACTTTCAATAAGCAAGTAGATCAATTGGCTCCGATAGTTGATGAAAGTATTGCAATAATTCTGGAACCCGCCAAAATCAAAGGTATTGAAATTAATCTCGATATTCCGGCCGATATAACTGTATTTGCCGACAGGAACATACTTCAAACAGTAGTCAGGAACATCGTGTCCAATGCCGTGAAATTTACTCCTAAAGGCGGGAAAATAAAAGTTTCGGCTAAAGCCACCAATCACAATAATGTTGAAATTTCTATTGAGGATACTGGCATCGGCATGAGCAGCAAAATGATCGATGATTTATTCCGGCTCGATGTTCAAACAAACAGAAAAGGCACCGAAGGCGAACCCAGCAGCGGTTTGGGATTGATCCTTTGCAAGGATTTCATCGAAAAGCATGGGGGAAAAATATGGGTTGAGAGCGAAGAGGGAAAAGGAAGTATATTTTTGTTCACCATTCCCAACAATAATCCACTTTCGTAGTTCAGAACAGCATTTTTCGTGTCCTTTATCCGGTATAGCATTGTGCCTTTCTTTGCTCAATGCAAAGCCCCCAACCCAAACTTTCCGAACGTGAAATAGCCGAAGCCTGGGCTAAAATCACCATTATCAAATGGAAAAAGAAACTCGCCATTAATAAGGTGGGCAATTCCGGCACTCTTCTCCAAAGCTTCAAATATAATGTTCTGGCATCAGCACAAGGAAATGTGCTAAAAATTACCCTGCTTTTCGAGTATTACGGTCGCTTTGTCGATATGGGAGTCGGCAAAGGTGTCAAAATCGGTGATGTAAAGGAATCTGCCACATCACGCCGACTTTCCGGGAAAATGCTTGGTAACCGAAGGAGACCGAAGAAATGGTATTCCAAGACATTTCATGCTGAAGTCATGAAGCTCAGCGAAATCTTTGCCAAAGAATATGGCCATAGAGGTGTGATCGCTATCACCGAGAATGTATCCGATAAATCAATCAACAATGGCTAAAAACGAAACATCCACGGCCACCGTCATATTTAACGGTGAAAAAGCCAATGCCACACTAAAACAATTGGAGGCAGAAGCCAGGAAACTGAATGCTGAACTTCGCCAATTGAATGTGAACTCAAAGGAATTTGGCGAGAAAGAGCGTGAGTTTCAAAAAGTGAATGGCAGGCTAAAAGACCTCCGGGGAGAAATCAATCAAACTGGTGGCGCCTTTTCAAAGCTTGCCGACCAGGCCAATAAGTACCAACAGGTACTTCAGATGATCACAGTGGGAGTTATCGGGTTCGGCGCTGCCGTGGTTGGCATCATCAAGGGCAATGCTAAACTTGAAGATTCACTGGCCGATATTCGCAAGACCACCAAACTGACAGTCGATGAAGTAAAGAAGCTGAATATAGAACTGGGAAAGATCGACACCCGGACTTCCCGGAGTGACCTTCGCGAAATGGCTGTGGTTGCTGGTCAGCTTGGGATTGCTCAGAAAGATATCCTCCCGTTTGTAGATTCCATCGACAAACTCAATGTCGCTCTCGGCGCTGAAATCCAGGGAGGGGCCAGCGAGGTCGCAACCCAGATGGGAACCCTCCGGAATGTCCTGACAGACATGAAAACTTCTGCGGTTTCCGACGATATGCTCCGTTTGGGCAATGCCATCAATGTGCTGGGAGCAGATGGATTCGCCACAGCACCGATTCTGGTCGATCTTTCAAACAGGATCGGCGGGGTAGGTATGTCACTTGGATTATCTTCTGCTGAAGTGATGGGCATCTCTGCCACACTCCAGGAGCTTGCAGTTTCCACCGAAAGAGGCGGAACGGCAATGACGAAGATACTGATGAAGATGACATACAACACCGCCGACTTCGCCAAAGTAGCCGGAATTCCGTTGAAAGATTTTACCACGCTGGTAAATACCGATCTCTATGGCGCTTTCGTGAAAGTTGTGGAAGGTTCCAAAAGGGGTGGAGAGGGTGCCACAATTCTAGGTAAGCTGATCCGGGAACTTGAAATTTCCGGTGCCGGTGCTTCGGAAGTCTTTGCCAAACTGGGTAACAATACCGACATGCTCCAGCAGAAAGTCCTCCTGGCGGGAAAATCATTACAGAACACCGATGAAATTCTAAGGCAGTTCAACGACAAGAACACAACTTTGGGAGCCACCCTTGATAAACTTGGGAAAGAGTTTTATCGTTTGATCACCATGCCTGGCGTTACAGAGTTCTTGAAATCAATGGTGGGTGCAGTGGTGAACCTTGTCGCCTGGCTCAAAGCACTGCCCGAATGGATCGACAAGTACCGTATCGGACTTATCGCACTCACCGGTGCCATCGGGGTTTACATTGCAGCACAGACAAGATCAATTCAGGTTGCAATTATGAACAACCTGACTTTGAAGGAAGGCATCCTTCTGAAAATGAAAGATGCTGTAGTTCTTGAATACCTGATCGTCAAAGAGCAGTTGCTTGCCTTTTGGTAAGGAAACGGCACGATCGCCACCAAATTGGCAACCACTGCCCAATGGCTCTGGAACGCTGCCATGGCAGCGAATCCGATAGGTCTGGTCATAGCCGCCATTACTGCTTTGGTTGCCGGGATCAAGACATACGAGACATATAATAGCCAGGCTATTGCCCTGGAGAAATTGAAGGCTTCAACCACTGTTTTACTGGCCGAGGCCAATAAGAAACTTGAAGATGCCTATGAAAAAGTAGCAGGTACCGTCAGAAACCTGAACCTGCTTTCTGTCCAGGAGAAAAAGGATCTTCA
>CAIWMX010000082.1 GCA_903913885.1 uncultured Bacteroidales bacterium
ATATTTAATATCCTTTAAATCCAATCGGGTATGAATTAGTTTGGCGCTGCCGTAAGGTAAGAGATCAGCAATTTTAGGAATCACTTCAAATTTTAATGTCATCAAGTAGTAGTTTTAGTTTATAAAAAGGTTGACTAAGCAATTTTTGGATAGGTTTCCAAGCCGGCGAAAGTATTGAGGATAATGGCTCTGAATTCATAATAACCTGAGAATAAACTGGATATAAACCCAATTTATTTGCAGACTAAACACAGTTAACCTCGTAGGAATTTAATAGACAAGCTAATGGAGCCGGTGGAAAAATAAACTGTTATAACTACGAAAAAATCGTAATTTTAAATCCAGGATGGATACAGTTTTGAACAGGAAAGAAAGATCAATCAAATAACTATCAGTTAGTTAAAAAAAGGTTATTCTTGAAACGGATGGATATCATAACGTTACATCTTGTAAATTAGTATTACTCCGGATACCCCCCTAAAATGATGGCAACTTACATCTAACTGATGTAAATATAACCTGCCAATTCCCTGATCTTAATATTTATACAAAAACTTTAAGTGATTATTTGTAATTGCTTAATTATCAGCATATTATTAATTATAAGACAAATATATTTATATAAAACATTGATTATTATGTAATTAAAAATATGCCATAATTTCGAAAATATCCTAATTAACTGATAATCATTCAACTTCTATTTAACATTTTTTTGTCCAAAAATTATCAGGTAATTACAGAAATGGAATTCCTCAATTTGTTTCTAGGTCTATCTCCTTTTCCTGAGTGGCCAGCTGAAATAAAATCTCCTCTTTGAAACTTTCGTATTCATTTTCAAATTGGTCTCTTTTCGAAGTTCCTTTCATTCCATATTCCTTTTCTACAAACTGACAGAGACTCGTGAGTTTATTATTTGCTTTCATAATACTCTTAAATATCCTTTGCCGTGATAAAATATATTTGACCATCTTTTGAAAATGCAAATTTGCTATTGGTCTTCTTTTTAGTCTCAACTAGTTTTTCAAAGGCTATCGTAATTCCTTTTAGAATTTTACCACGTAATTCGATGATTTCATCGTTAGTGAGTTTCATATCAGGCAATTTCGCCGCGTTTATGCCAGGTTGCATTTGGATGTAATGTTTCTTTCAATCGTTCCTCAACATAAATTTTAAACTGCTCAAACGTCATATTTTGCGTTTCAGCGCTTATTTTATCACGGATTTCCCTCAACTGCTCAACAGTTGATTTACTGGTTTGTTGTTTTTCAGTTTTCATAATTCACAATTTCCCTTGGTGTTCGTATTTCCAAAATTTTGTGACCTAGTTTATAATTAACCGCATTGTATCCTCTTATGCGACTGACATTAACAATATGTTTAAAATTCCAGCTTACCAGAAGATCAGCATTGTTCAAAGTTGCAATGGCAATGTGCCGGCAATCTTCAAGGCTTGTTTTGCCGACCACGTTTTCCTTTACATATTGATTGGCAAGTTGATCAGCTTCGTCGGTTATTTCGAGGAATTCAATATGTTCATCCGGAATATGCTTTACAAGATCTTTTACATATTGTGGTGCCCCATTTGATTCAATTTCTGTCAATTGTGAGAAAAGAAGCTTGATTTCTCCCTTTATTATCTTGTCGATAAGCAACTTTGTCCACAATTCAAATTCCGGCTCAAAATACCCGCCAAAAACAGATGTATCCAAATACATTCTTTCCATATTGCAAAATTAGTGCTTATTCTCCTTCCCTATGTGCAAATTTTGCACAGTGCTTTTTTGTTTGCAGATTTCCCCGGTGTTTGTCAAATTCAAATTTACTTGCGTTTACAGTTATTGAATAATTATCCTTCGAGAAACCATTTGGTCTCCTACGATTGCAATCAAGCTATAAAATCCAGGACTGAATCTTTCAAGATTCAGAGGTATCTTTTGTTCGTCTTTATATGAGGAAGAATCCGAATAAATGATATTTCCAACGCTATTACAGATCCCGAACCAGGAAGTTCCGGGTGGGACAATTACAGTGCAAAATCCTTTTGCCGGGTTAGGATAAACAAGACAAACACTATTTTTACCAATAGTTTTGATTCCTGTCATCAACCCCACCTTATCAGTTTTTACAAGATACAGATATTCGTTATCGGGATAGACTGTCCGGCCAATGACAACAAAACCACTGTCAGAAGTGATTTGAACATCATTAAAATCGGTGGTAAAATTCCCGTAGAACCTTTCCCAGCTTCTATTTCCAAGAGAATCAATTTTTGACAGATATCCTTTACCATCTGTTGAATCGGGCCGATAGCCTGAACCGCAAATAATATAAGTATTATCGTTTTGTTTCTGTATGGTGGTCAGGAAGGCAATGTTCATTGCTCTTGTCCAGAGTGTATCACCATTTGCATTCATTCTAAGAAGCCAGGATTTCCAGTGAGCCCCCGTGAAATCAGTGTCTGCACTGGCCACCACCATAAAACCGAGATCACTGGTTATTGCAAGATCATTGGCATAGCAATATTGTCCCTGCATGACATTGGAATAGGTTTTCTGAAAAATCAACAATCCGTTCGGGTCTGTCTCAGCGACAAGGACACGTTGGGGAGGTTGAAGGATCAGGTTATCCGAATACCCGCATAAAGCATAATGTCCATTTTGGGTCTCTTTTACAGCGCTTGCACATTCAAATGTGCTATGATCGCCATCATCGATCAACCGGGTCCATAACGTATCCCCGTTGAAGTCTGTTTTTATTAAGAATGCAGTATAATAAAAGGAGGGCGGAGTATTTATCAAGACCCTGCCGCACATAAGAAATCCACTGTCACTTGTCCTGATCAGCCCGTTTACTCCAACGTAGAGTTTATCTTTATAACGATGAGTCCACATGATGTTTCCATCCTGGTCCAGCTTCGAAAGGAATAGATTGGTATCATAAAGAAAACCAGATCCAGCTACAACAACGTAATTGTCACCTGATGCGACAATTCCTGAAGCATAAGTATGGGAACCAAAAGCGATCCGTTTTGTCCAGAGGGTATCTCCCCATACATCTGTTCTGAAAACTAATGCGCGAATCGTATCAGGGTATGTCCCCGAAAAACCCGTAGCGAAGAAACCCCCATCCCAATTCTGAATGACTGAACTGCCAATTGCATCTCCCCATGGAGAAAATTCCTGGTACGCCTTGGAAAAAGCAACCTGTGCCATTGCTGGGTTCAGAATTGCGATGAAGAAAACAAGAAGACAACTATTTTTCATCCATCTAATCATGGCCTCCAGTTTTATGGTATCCTATATCTCAAAGATATTACTAAATGCCAAATATTAAACAAATTGCAAACATTTTCTTTATCATTCCTCTCAATAGATATAAGTTCCCAATAATGTGATTCTTCTTCATCTTGGAAACAAAATCTATTGAGTTTTAAATATTGAATGATAACCCTAGGATATGTTCATTTCTTGTTGTAGCTTTGTTTGTTCCTTGTAGCCCTTTGTTACAAGTTTTAGCACAATACTTTGAAAATTAACAGATTATCTCAAATTCATGCAAACGTGCGCATGATTGCAGGAATCTGACGTAACTTAAATCGCGTAATCCTCGATGTGAATTAGAAAAATCCGGATTTTCAATACATTACAAAACGCAATCTATTTTGTTTAGAAACAGTTAATTGCACTTCCAGTATTAATTATAAGACAATTATTCCAATTTTTATAATTGATTATCAATCTGTTGTAAAATAGCATAATTTGGTGAAAAATGTATTTACCTGATAATCTGTATGATCCTATTTAACAGGTGATTTCTTAAATTTATCAGGCAGTTACAAAATTGGAATTTTCAATCTCCTACCGGGTCTATCTCCTTTTCCTGAACGGCACGTTGAATTAAAATCTCTTTTTTGAAGTTTTCGTATTCAGCTTTAAAAATGTTCCTATTCTCTGTTCCTGTCATTCCAACTTCCTGGTCTACGAACTGACCAAGACTTGTGAGATTCCAATTTTTGTTCATCTTGTTCCTTGTGCTTTCTCAAATAATTCGTAATTGGTACTTCTACCGCCTGATGGTTCTTTGCACAAAATCCCTTTATTGATCAGATCCTGAACATCACGCAAAGCTGTATCGGCTGAACACTTTGTGATTTTCGCCCATTTCGAAGTGGTGAGTTTCCCATTGAATCCGTCTAACAGTTTATTGATCATGATCGTTTGCCTGTTGCTTAACGAAATTGTCTGATGCTTTTTCCAAAATTCTGCTTTATAAAGAACTTTAGCGAGAACTGACTCGGTGGAATCAAGTGCATGCAACAAGCAATTCAGAAACCACTTCAACCAATCCGTAATGTCAAGGGTCCCCTGTTGGGTTGTTTCAAGAATATCATAATATTCTTTTCGTTCCAGCCTGATTTGGGCAGACATACTGTAAAAGCGTTGAGGACTGCCATCGGCCCGGGCTAATATCATATCTGCCAATGCGCGTGCCACTCTGCCGTTACCATCATCAAACGCGTGAATTGTAACAAACCAGAGATGGGCAACCCCTGCCTTAATAACCATATCGAGATTTTCATCCTGGTTAAACCAATTAATGAATGCTGTCATTTCGCGTTCAAGCCCTGTTGAATCAGGAGCCTGGTAGTGCACTTTTTCTTTTCCCATTGCCCCTGATACGACCTGCATTGGCCCCGTGGAGTCTTTTCGCCACCCTCCCACCGTGATCCGGTAAATTCCACCCCTTCCTGTTGGGAATAGCCCCGAATGCCAGTCAAATAATCGTTCTGCAGTGAGCGGTTTATTAAATTGCTGCGTTGCATCCAGCATCAGGTCAACGATTCCGTCAACATTTCGGTCAGACGGGACCAACCCTGAAATGTCCATTCCCAAACGCCTTGCTATTGAAGAACGCACTTGATCAGGATCCAATGATTCACCTTCAATCTCTGTTGATTTTAGAATATCTAACGTAATTGTTTCCAACACGGCCTCATTCCTTAAATCAAACCCGAGAGCTTCCATCCTGCCAACCAGTTTCCCTTGTTGATTGCGTACCTTCCCAAGCAGATACAGCAAATCATCATTATTCCAGGTTAACTTGGGCCAATTCTTAAGTTGATGGATATATTGTATCATTTCCCGCTTTTTATGCGGCAAATATGGTGAATATTCCCCGCTATTACAAATATTATCCGCAATATATGCGGTCATTACCTTCATTATTCCCCGCAAACCACACAAGGAACACATTATGATCCACTGAAAACAAAATAAATCGGGTTTAAAAATGGCTAAAACATAACCTTAGGATATGTTTATTTCTTATTGTAGCTTTGTTTATTCCTTGCAATCCTTTGTTACAAGTTTCGGCACAATTATTTGAAATTTAATAGATTATCTCAAATTCCTGCAAACGTGCGCGTGATTGCACGAATCTGACGTAACTTAAATCGCGTTATCCTCGATGTGAGGTGGAAAAATCCGGATTTTCAATATATAATGCCCGTTTCCCGGCTCCAGCAATTTGTTCCGGATCTGTCTTCCACCCCAGAATCCAAGTGGTCCCGGCCATTGGTTCGGATAAGAACAGTCGTTATAGGTCAAATGATGAGAGAAACCGATCCAGAGGTTTCTCCCGACCGGGCCGCTTTTCGCTATAAGTGCAAAATTTGCACATTACCTATCATAGCGCTTCCTGGTTCTTCCTAACGTTTGACGTTAGGTTGAAATTTTTCAACCAGCCGAAACTGTACAAATGTAAAAATCAGTGTATTTACGACCAAAATATAGATAATAAACCCGCTATTGGCGAAGGTGATTGTTGAGATTGTTAGTAACGTTAAAATCACACCAGCTACTGTCGCAATCCATGGCCAGGCAATTTCTGTATCGGGGTATCTGTAGGCTTTCACGATGGTTGGAATGGCAGCGAGTCCATCTGCAACAATGCTGAAAAATATGGCTACATTGCCCACTTTTGTTATCATCCATAAAACCAGCCCGGCAACAGACAGAATTCCACACAACAAATCAAACCTGGTCACCTTCCATTCCGCCTGCTTATTTACAAAAGATGCTATAAATACAGTTAATGGCAGGAAACCGGCACTGAATGTCATCAAGGCTTCAAGGCCAACGCCCTGCCTGATCTGTGCAAAAAATGCGATAAATGGCACCACCGACCATAATAAGAATGTAACCCTGTTAGGTTTGACTTTACCTTTGACAGTATTTATCAGGTATGCCACAGAGCCCATAGCACCAATCAGCATTCCAATAAATATGAAGTTGGGGTGTAGCATATGAAGAAGGCAGGCGATGTTAGACCGTGATAAAATTACTTATTTAATGGGACTTTCCACCTATTTCCCGGGGAAGAGTCCAATCATCACAGAAAAGGATCCCGTTGAACCATAAAAGATGGATGACCGAAGAATGGCATGGCGAAACCGAGTGGTTTGTCCAAAATCCATTAAATGGATTTTTCCCAATCCCTTACCTGACCCACATTACCGTAAGTTGTAATCATTCCGTTAAATCAATTACGAATTTCAATCTGGAATCAACCTGCAAATTCCAAGACAATATAAGATCCGGAGGAGAAACCCTCCTGTCAATCCACTATAAACTTCATTTGCTGATCATTTCCATTGCTCCTGATCACAAGGATAAATAAACCACGCGGCAAAGACCTTATATCCAGTTCGAATTGGCTTACGTTTGCGGGACTTGCCGTACAGACCAGGTTTCCCAACAAGTCATAGACCCTGATCAAATCAATTTTCATCCCCGGATCAGATGATTTCACCGTTAAAAAATCATGAGCCGGGTTGGGATAACAGGTGATCCTTTTCATATCTGCATTTTCTTTAACACCTGTCATCGTTGAAAGCAGCGTTGTCCAAACTCCGCTAAAGTTTAAGCCAACAAAAACATTATCCCCTATAACTGCCACATCATTGATGTTTTTGTCAGTAAGGCCGGCACTGACATTGGTCCAGGTATCACCGTTATTTTCCGATAAAAACAGTCCGTTTGTGGTGCCTGCCAATATCCCGTTTGCTACATTTGCCATTGAGGTGATCATAAGGGTTGATAACCCATTGTTGACAACGGTCCAGTGTTCACCATGGTCAATGGATCGCCGAACCCCGTTGCTGGTGCCTGCAAACAGCAGCGTATCCTTTTTAATCAGGGAATTGACACTAAGGGTTGAGATACCGTTGTTCCGGGCGGTCCAGCTATTCCCCCCGTCGGTGGAGATATAAACCCCTTTACTGTCAAGTCCTGCAAAAATCTCGGTACCGAACGGCAACAGCGACATGACACCACTGGAGGATGGCAACCCGCTGCCGGACGCACTCCATGAAATCCCATTGTCGGTGGATCTGTACATTCCGTCACTGGCGCCTGCAAACAGCTTGCCAGGCAATTCTGACATAGCGTTAACTGATTTCGTCAGACCGCTGTGAAACCAGGTTTGGCCCTGGTCAGCTGATTTGTAAATTCCGTAACCAAATAAAAAACCGCAAAACATGTTTGGCCCGGACTGGTAAAGCGCAGTTATTGGCCCCTCAGGCAACCCCGAACTGCGGGAACTCCAGGTATTCCCATTGTCACTGGAAGCAAATATCCCGCTGTAATAGGTCCCACAGTACATATCGGATCCCTGGGTGATGATTTTCTCCACAGAGGTGCTGGTGATCCCTGTATTCTTTGGTATCCAGGAATTGCCGGTACTATCAAAGGAAAATACCCCTCCCCCGTTGGTTCCCGCGATGAGAACTGTTCCAAGGAACTCGAGCGACGTAACATCTTTCACATTCAGCCCTGCGTCGTGCCGGACCCATGAGTTTCCATTGTCATCCGAACGGTATACGCCGTTTACGCTGGATCCGGCATACATAGCCCCGCCTTTCACTTTGAGGGCCCTGATGGTTTCGCCATTAAATACCATCCCATTACCCGAAAAAGACCAGTTGACAGATCCAACCGGTGCCTTATAGACAGTCCCGGCAGCCGTCCCGGCAAAGATCATGGACTGGTTGAAAGCCAGGGAACGGACCTGTTCAGTAAGACCTGCGGCCGTCCAGTTGTTGCCCCAAGTCGATTTGTAGACGGCCCCCGCTCCTGCAAAAATAACTGAATCCTTTTCAGCAAATGAATAAATATACTTGCTGTTATTAAGGCCGCTATCCGACTTATTCCAGGAAAGACCGCCGTCGGCCGAACGATAGATTCCCGATCCCCACGAACCGGCCAGCAATGTCCCGTTATGGTTGATTATTGCGTTGATAACTGCCCCTTCAGGGCCGGCGGTTTGATGAAACTGGGCAAACAACAGCGATGCCGGCATTAAAGTTGCCCAAATCAACAAGATGAAGATCTTCCCGGATTTCATAGCAGTAAAATTTAATTTGTAACTCAAAGTTAATGATATTTCTGTTGGTGATGCGGGCAATGTAATAAAAATAAGAAATGCGAAAACCCTGCTCTTCCTCCACCCTCCCTTGTTGAGTGAAACTCCTTGTTTCAGGTTTATGCAAGCATGTGCAACACAACGGCTATATTTTCCCGGACAAAAATGGCTAAAAATAAAATGTCAGCCTTTTATGAAATTTTTAAAATACTCATTATATTTGTTATTAAATTAACAATCGGTTCTGCCGGTTGTACTACTTTCATGATAAAAGATTCAAGTTTATTTTAGTGACAGGCTGAAATAACCCCGAAATTATGAAACACCATTTCCTGATTGTTGGCATTTGCGCTTTGTCAACATCCCTTTTCGCACAGACCGCCCCTGTTTCACCATCCCTTACCGGCGTTAAGACCATTGATCCTGGCGGCAGCGGGCCGGATAACTACTCCTCATTCACACTGGCGATCAATGATTTAAACACCAGTGGTGTTGGTTCAGGAGGCGTTACGTTCAACGTCAGGGACGGATCTGTTTTCGCGGAGGATTGCCCCATAATCACAGCCACTGGCAACTCCTCCGACCAGGTCATCTTTCAGCGGGACAACAGCACGGGCGTTAAACCGGTGATTAAACCTACAGGCGGGGCGGGCTCAGCGGATGCAGGCATCTCCATCTCCGGAGGAGACTACATTACATTTGATGGCATTGATATCACCGAAAACACAGGGTCGGCGGTTGAATCGGGATATTACCTGCGTAATGCCTCTGCAACCGACGGGGCAAGGAACAATACCATTAAGAACTGTAAAATCGTATTAAACAGAAGTAACTCTTCCTCGCGGGGAATCTACCAGGTTGCGGTATCAACGCCAACTTCCAGCTCTGGAACCAATTCATACAACAAATACTACAACATCACGATCGAAAATGTCCGCACCGGGATCTGGCTGAGAGGCGCATCCGCCTATTACGATACAGGCTGTGAAATCGGTGTGACCGCCGGTAATACGACCACCATTGGTGCTGCAACCGCGGATGATATCGGCGGAAGTTCCCATTGCTATGGAATCTATACAACCTATCAGAAGGACCATAGTATCTTTAACACGGAAGTCAGGAATGTTTCCTGCACAGGGGTTGGGTCGGGCTATGCGTATGGCATCAACATTGAATCTTCCCAGGGCGCCTCTGCTGTTTATAGCAACAAGGTACACGATATTAAAAATTCAAGCGGAGACCCCTATTATGTTTATGGATTTTCGGCCACCGCATCTTCCAACTCCGGGGATACACTTCGTGTTTATAACAATATTTTTTACTCCTTTGATAATACCTATTCTGTTGTTACCGCCTCCCTCCTTTTAAGAATAATCTATCTGTCTTCCGGCAATATCAACTGCTGCTATAATTCAGCCAGGCTGGATGAAAATGACAAACCAAGCAACTGCCTGCTATACAACAACAGTCCGACAGCCATTATCAGAAATAACATCCTGGCAAATTATTCAACATCCGGGATTACCTCCAAACGTTACTGTTTTTATTCGAACACGCTCCCTGCAAGCTGTTCGAACAACCTGTATTACATCAACACCGGCGGGACCAACAATTTCACGGGCTACAGCGGCGGGGACCGGACTACCCTGCAACGGTTTGCCGCAGGGAACAGCGATGTTTCCCCCGTTGATGGATCCGATGGCGGCAGCGTATTGGCAGATCCTAATTTTAACGGAACTACGGATCTTACGTTCGCCGGTTCAACTCCCGCCCGTTCAAGCGGGACTCCGGTTTCTGGAATAACCACTGATTTTTCCGGGACCAGCCGGGATGCAAACCGTCCCTGCATCGGCGCGATTGAGACTATACAGTCCCAAAACGACCTGTCAGCCCCGGTTTTATCTGCTGTGAACATCTCCAACGGGACAGCCCCTGCTGTCGACGTTTTGCTTAAAGATAACAGCAATTCATCTGCCAACGCCACCATCAGGCTTTGGTACCGCCAAACCGGATCGTCCGGTGCTTTTACCAGCCTCGATGCTGATACAAAACCTTCAGGAACCATGAATGGCACCTACTCCTGGTCGTCGTCCCTGAACGGTTTAACCGCTGGCACGTATCAGTTTTATATTGCCGCACGGGATGGCCAGGGTGCTGGAAACGGTATCTGGGTAAACCCGATGTGGTCGGTGAGCCACAATGGGTGGAATGCTGCAGATCCACCTAATTTTATTACAAACCCTGATGCCAGTGCCTATACACGTACGTTCCAGAAGCTTGCAACGCTGACAGCCGGTACTTATAATGTCGGAACCGCGCAACCCAAATACAAGAAACTCACGGATGTCGCTAATCAGCTAAATAACAGCATGCTGACAGGTGATGTACTATTCGAGCTGAACAGCGATTACGACGGCACTTCAGGCGAAACCTTCCCTGTTACCTTCAACCAGATCAGCACCGATGGCGGAACCTATTCAGTAACAATCCGGGTTAAGGCCGGAGCAGGAACACGTACAACTTCAGGCAGCAACGCCACAAACCTGGTTAAACTCGACGGCATTGACAATCTCATACTGGATGGAAGGGAAGGCGGAACAGGTTCTTCAATCGCCTGGACCTTTAGCAATAACGGAACCGGCGCCACGGTCAGCCTGACCAACGATGCGTGCTCGAATACCCTCAGATATCTTGAACTGACAGGCTGCGGGACAACTTTGACGACTTCAGTCGTTGAATTCGGACTGACAACTGGAACTTCCGGGAATGATAACAATACTGTTAATCATTGCAATATTCACGCCGGGGCAACTACGCCCAGGTGCGGGGTTCATTCTGAAGGAACTTTGTCAAAAGCAAACAGCGGGAACACGGTTTCGTATTGCAATATCTATAACTTTTTTAACAGCTCGGCCGACTGTGCCGGTATTTACCTTTATTCCAACAACACTGACTGGACCATCTCCAATAACAGGCTATACCAGGAGGCCCCAAGAACATTTACATCTTCCGCAACTTATTACGGAATATACATCAATTCGGCAACCGGGAACAACTTTTCGGTCAGCGGCAATACCATTGGCTATGGCGCATCCGACGGAAGCGGAACCACGGCCATTTCAGGTTTATCGAACATGGTGCGTCCGCTTTGTGTTTCAGTGGGAAATTCAACCGCCAGCAGTATCCAGGGCAACACAGCCGGGGGGATCAGCCAGACCACAGCCCAAAACTCCACCACGAGCAACCTTGCAGCATTTATCGGCATTTATGTGGGCAATGGCATGGTGAATATTGGGAATATCAGCGGGAATATGATTGGGAACATGTCGGGAACCGGAAGTATCACTATTTCTGCATCTTCAACCACGGTCAACACCTATGCTTCAATTGGTATTTTTACGAACAGTACAGATAATACGGTTATATCAGGCAACTTCATTGGTTCGGTATCTGTAATAACAGGTGGTTCAGGCAAGTATGTTGGTTTTACCGGCTTACTCGTATCCCCGAATGGCGCCATCAATACAATCTCGAATAATGTAATCGGCGGGACTTCATCAAACAGCGTTACCGTTGATTCACAGTACGGACGGCTGACCGGGCTTTATTCGGTTGCCGGGCTCAATACGATTTCCGGCAACACCATCAGGAACCTGACCCATTCTGGGCCAAATACCGGAACAGGATCAGATGCTTCCGTTATCGGTATTTACCAGTATGCAACCTCCCCGGGCCAGTCGATTACAGGAAATTCCATTTCCTATTTATCGAACAGCATTGCTACTTCTGATGCCGTTGGGGTTACCGGCATCTACTATTATGGCCCCACAACCGGCACCAACATCGTATCCGGGAACCTGATCCATACCTTAACTGTCGGATCATCATCAGCTGCTTCGTTTATCTATGGGATGCACATTGTCCGTGGGGTAACCAGTTATCAGAATAACTGCATCAGTTTGGGCAGCACGTTGTCCGGCAGCTACGATATCGCAGGTATCAACGATGCAAACGGCACCAATAGCTTCTATTTCAACAGTGTATATATCGGGGGCAGCAATGTTGCGGGATCCGCAGCTACATGGGCGTTTAAAAATGCATCAACGGGAACGCGGGTTTATAAGAATAATGTGTTCTGCAACAGCCGTTCGAACGGTTCCGGCACGGGCACCCATTATGCAGTAAGATACGGAACCACATCAGGCCTGACGGCCGATTACAATGTATTTTACACTGACGGGGCGGGAGGCATGATGGGCTATTATAATGCGGCCAATTATTCGACTATCGAGACCTGGCGGACTGCCACCGGGAAAGACGCCAACTGTTACAATGCGAATCCCAATTTCACCTCTTCTGTCAGCCTGAAACCTGTCGCAGGCAGTTATCTTACCGGTATTACGGTGACAGGCATTACAACCGATTATGAAGGTACAACCCGTTCCACCCCTCCCGATGCCGGCGCCTATGAAGGCTCAGAAGCAGGAAGGTGGCTTGGCGGGACTTCTGCCGACTGGGCGGTCACTTCCAACTGGGACAACGGGATATTGCCAACCAGTTCCGATAATGTCGTGATTTTCGCATGGCCCGCCAACAAACCTCACGTAACATCAGATCCCGGTTCACCTGCCCTCTGCAACAATCTTACCATCAGCGCCGGGGCCAACCTGACCATCGACGCCGGGAAGGCGCTGACTGTTACCAATACGGTTACAAACAATGGAACCGCTGCAGATCTGTTAATACAACAGGGAGGTTCCCTGATTTTTGATGAAGGAATTGCCGATGTTACGATGAATAAAGATATTGCCGCCTGGACGGATGATGCTCATGGCTGGCATTTCCTCTCATCTCCTGTTGAATCGCAGGCAATAAGCCCAGGATTTGTTGCTGATCCTCCTGAAACCTACGATTTCTATACATGGTGGGAAACGACCAATGAATGGGTGAATTATAAAAACACCACTGTTCCTCCGACCTGGAGCACTGCCAATGTTTTGCCAGGCACCGGCACCGGGGGCGGGGTCGAATTCGTCCCGGGAAAAGGATACCTTGTTGCTTACTATACTTCCTCTACAAAGCAATTCTCCGGATCCCTGCACCGACAGGATGTGTACCTGAATAACCTTCAAATCCATTCAGGGACAAACGCCGGGTGGCATCTGCTCGGAAACCCTTTCCAGTCAGCGCTTACGTGGGGAACTGCAGACTGGATGTTATCCCGTATTGTTACCACAGCCAAAATCTGGAAAGAATCAACAGCTTCCTATGTAGATATTGCTCCCGGCGGGATAATTCCGGCGATGAATGGTTTCATGGTTCAGGTTTCAAGCGGCACGGGCATCATCAATATTCCCAAAGCTGCCCGGGTGCACAATACAACAACGGCATGGTACAAATCATCAGGGTACCCAACGTTGTTATTGGTTGCAAACGATCCCACGGGCCATACTGCCCAGGAGAGCATTGTTAATTTTATTCCGGAAGCAACCGCTGGTTTTGACCCGGCATTTGACTCACATTTTTTTGCCGGGTATGCCCCGCAGTTCTATTCAGTTGCAGGCGAAGAACATCTTTCTACAAACGCGCTGCCTGAGGCTGGCGGCACAGTCAATATCCCCCTTAACTTTATTAAAAACGGCGGCGTAATTTTTTCAATCGAGGCGCAAACGATATCGGGCATCACGGGCCCCATCCTCCTTAACGACCTTAAAACAGGCGCCAGCCAGGATTTAACGGTTAATCCAGTCTATAATTTCACTTCTGAACCAAATGATAGCCCTGCCCGGTTTCTTGTGACCTTCAGCCACCTGGGAACAGTAGATAAAAAGCGTGAGAATCCCTTCAGGATATATGCTTCCGACAATGCACTATGTATTTCAAATGAATCCGGAACCGCGGTAAAAGGCGATGTGTTTGTATACAGCCTGTTAGGCCAGCAACTGTTGCAGGCCAAACTGAATGGCAATGCCCTGACAAAAATCAGAATTAATGGCTCTTCAGGTTATTACCTGGTTCAGGTAGTTACTGATAAGGAGGCATATTCCGGCAAAGTATTTCTCCGGTAAAACCCATTGAATGGTAGGCCAGCCCGGGAACGGCGGTTTATCTTCCTTTTGGGATTGTATAGGGATTTCTGAGATTATACTTCAGGATAAAGGAAATAAGTATGTTCCTGTCGATATCCTGATCCTGTAATTTAAGGGCCTCAGATAGGTCTGCATCATTTTTTATTAAATCTTCAACATGGTGTTGAGAACATGTTTTTATCCACCACGGCAAAAATCGAATCATTGAGATCGTGCGGTTTCCCCGTCGAATCATTATATTGGTAATAAGGAAGATAGCCAAAAACAGGTACGACTCTCGAAAGTTTACAGTTCTGGTATTTGGGCGAATTCCGGATGATTTCATCAAAGGAAGTATAGATGCCTGAGGAAAAAACAGCATTGCGGTTATCACCGGTATCATTTTGAGAATATACCTTTAAAGCAAAGAATAAACAAAGGAAACAAATGCATTTCATACTGTGAAAATTTGCTTTCTGTTTGCCTGCCGCCACGTCAAAAATAAACAATTACAATAAATTAACCACGAAGGCGAATAAGGAGGCACCAAGGCGCACGAAGGGTTTATTCTGCGGCCATGTATACTTCCAGCTCCTTATGCCAGGCTTCCGGTTCAAATTTTTTCGGCAGGGTTGCCTCACCCAAAAGCAGGTCGACAAGGTAGCGCGGCCTTTTCCTGTAATCGCGCCCAAAGCGCTTGTCGCATCCGGATGCAAATACTTTTTTCATAACCCGTCAGGTTAAATTTTCTGAAAACCTCTTTGTGCGCCTTTGTGCCTCCTTATTCGCCTTCGTGGTTAATTTTAAAATATTCACACATGTTTCAAGAAAATAAAAGCCGGCAATCACCGGCTTCTATTTTAAACACCTTGCCAATCAGCAACCCTATTTAACCGGGAAAGCAACCGAGGTCTCCCACTTTGCCGTGTCCTTTTCCGACATCGGATCGGTAATATAGATCTCGCGGGGAGCACCGGTTATCTCTTTTTCATTTTCTTTGATGTATTGATGCAGTGCATTGTATGTGTTGCCAATTTTTTCATAGGCTCCGAAGTATTGTGCCACAACGGCTTTCTGTTCCGGCAGCGTTTCAACCCGGATCCTGCCCTTGCCTTTCTCCGCTTTTTCCACCGGGAACCCTATATCCATCACCGAAAACATGGTAACAGTATCATATTTCACATAAATGACGAAGGGAGACCCGGCAACCTTCAGCTTATTGCTTTGAATAAAAGACATGAGCTCGCCGTATGCCCTGCCGAGCACCTGCGAATAGGTTTTCGGGCCTGCCGAGTCATGTACCATCAGGGCAACCTGCCCGCGAATCACGGTCTCTTCGATCTTCGGCCACGCAGCGCGGGCTTCAGCCACCGATTTCAACTTGGAAAGACCCTTTTCAAAATCAGGCGCCATCATCTTGTCCATAAAAAGACCCATGTACCGGGCCATGGGGTTGTAACCCAGGTCACCCTCATCAATCCATGACGTTTTACAGGAATCGCCCTGCTTTTCGATCACAATTTTTCCTTTCGACTTATACTTGCCGTGATCGAATGCAAGGTCATAGGCGACAAACTGTCCCGGAACAAGCTCCGATGATACCATCACGCCCTCCCCCATCTTTTTGCCATTCCAGGTCCATGAAGTGCCGATTTTTCCGGCTTCACCCTTCATTTCAAAAACTGCAGTCGGGTCAAGTTCCTTAGTCCAGGGAACCCAAAGGTGCCACTGGGAGAAATTGCCGGTGAGCCCGTAGATCACATCCGGCTTTGATTTGATGGTGATGCTCCTTTCAACCTTGTAGGTCTTTGGTAAGAGGAATGCAATGAGCACCAGTACCAGGATGATGCCGATGAACCAATAAAGAATTTTAATGAATGTTTTCATTTTTTATAGAATTAAATTAGTGGTCGTTGAATTTACAGACTCCGTCGCCTGAACGGTCAAAAGGCTCATCTGCATGTGAAGGAATCTACCTGTAAAATTAATCTAAATCGGCCAACCAGCAAGTCTTCAACGGAAAATTGCTATTTTTGCCGTTTCACAAAATCCAGTCCTGATGAAAATTGCTGTAACCGGCGCCAATGGCCATGTTGGTGTGAATTTATGTAAAGCCCTTATTGAACATGGACACCAGGTCAACGCCCTCACCCACCTCCATACAAAAGGTCTCTCCGACATCCCGGTCACGATTGTAAAAGGCGATGTGCTTGATAAAGCCTCACTGGAGGCTCTTTTGACCGGGGTCGATGTGGTTTTCCACCTTGCAGCCAAAATTTCAATCACCGGCGACAGGGATGGTATGGTATCCCGCATCAACGCGGAAGGAACCCGGAACATGCTGGCCGTGGCTGCAGCCTGCAAGGTTAAGCGTTTTATCCATTTCAGCTCGATCCATGCCTTCAGGCAACAGCCGCATGACCAGCCGCTCGATGAATCACGTCCCCTGGTAGAAAAAGAAGAAGGATTTGCCTACGACCGCTCTAAGGCCGCGGGGGAACGTGCGGTGATGGAAGCCGTTAAAAATGGCTTTCCTGCCCTTGTACTCAGCCCCACGGCTATTATCGGCCCCTGCGATCCTGAGCCTTCCCTGATCGGGAATGCTGTGATCGATATCTATAACCATAAAATTCCGTCGCTTGTTCCTGGGGGCTACGACTGGGTTGATGTGAGGGACATCGTTTCCGCAGCAATTTCCGCGATCGACCGGGGAAGGATCGGTGAAAAATACCTGCTATCGGGCCATTGGCACAGCCTTGAGGAATTTTCGGGGATGATCCGGTTGCATTCAGGCCGGAAAACCGTGAAAACCGTGCTGCCTATCTGGGTCGCCCGCGTGGGGCTGCCGTTTATCACCCTTTTTAGCAAATTATCAGGCACCAAGCCCCTGTACACCAGCGAATCACTCACAATCATCGTGGAAGGAAGCCGCATGATCAGTAATGCCAAAGCCAGGACCGAACTGAACTTCAACCCCCGCCCTTTCTCAGAAACCATCCGCGATTTTCTTGGCTGGCTGAAAGAAAACGGCACCATCCAATAACTCATCTTCATGAAAGAAACTACCTTCTATTTTATCGTGTACACGTGGATCGCCATAGCGCTGTTCATTTTCCCGCTCGTTCTTAAAATCGCGGCCCCTTATGGCCGCCACACCACCTCCAAATGGGGCGTTTTAATTGACAACCGGGCAGGATGGATCCTGATGGAATTACCGGCGCTGCTGGTCTTCGCCGGGTTTTACCTGTTTGGCAGGGGCAGTCACCCGACAGTAACCTGGATCTTTTTCGGGTTTTGGGTGCTGCACTATGTGAACCGGACGCTGATATTTCCTTTCCGGCTGAAGACCAAAGGAAAAAAGATGCCCCTTGCCATCGTCTTTATGGCCATCGGCTTCAATTTCGTGAATGGATTCATCAACGGATACTACCTGGGCACTATCGCTTCTTCAGTGCACTACCCTGATGCCTGGTTGTTAGATCCCCGGTTTATCGGTGGTGTGGCCGTTTTCATTGCCGGCATGTTCATCAACTGGCAGGCCGACAACATCCTGATCCACCTGCGCAAGCCGGGTGAAACTGGTTATGTTATCCCGCAGAAAGGATTTTTCAGGTATATTTCCTGCCCGAACCACTTTGGAGAGATTGTTGAATGGACTGGGTTCGCCCTTATGACCTGGTGTTCGCCGGGACTTGCTTTTGCCGTGTGGACGCTTGTGAACCTGTTGCCCCGGGCGCTGCAGCATCATAAATGGTACCGTGATACTTTCAAGGATTACCCGGCTGAAAGAAAGGCCGTTTTTCCATTTATTCTGTAGCCAAATTTCATGGATTCCCTGAAATACAAATGGGAACCTCTTCTGTACGAAGGGGTTCCCATCCCGTCATCCCGGTGGCCGTAGCCGCCTGGCGCGCCCAGGTTACTGTTATTGTGGTTGAAGTACTCAATCGGGGTGTCCCCTCCTTTTTCTTTCCGATCCTACGCCTCAGTTACCTTCGCAGGTAACCCCGGTTTTGGTTCCCGTTTCAAAACGCGTGCCTTTCGGGCCGAACCTTGCGGGTTCTTTCTTTGGGGCCTGGCAGCGAGTGCCGGAACCTTGCGGCCCCTACTTTCAACTGCCTGTTTTTGTCGCGGACCTTTTATCGCTCGCCTGAGAAATCAAATATACATCAGCGAGAGGCCCTGACGCAAGTTTTTTCGGTAGGAAATATGAACATATTTCTCACCGGAGTTATTAACAATTTGTTAATAACTTTTTCGAGCAACTCCGGATGTTTGGAAGGTGAAGGCGATGCCGGGCACTGAATCGTAAAAGCCAGTATTATTCGATGGAAACGGTAAGGCCGCGCAGGGTCATCTCGTCAAAAAGCGGTTTTAACTGCACAAAATCGCCGGTTTTAACCATGCACTTGCCCTTGAAATGCGCGATCATGGCACATTGTTCAGCCTGTTCCGGCTCATGTTCACACACTTCGATCAGGGTTTCGATCACAAAATCAAACGTGTTAACATCATCGTTAAACAGGATCAGCTCCCGGATGATGGTTTGACTTTCCTGGTGTAAAGTTGATGGACTTTTTTTATGTTTGACCATGATAATTGGTTATCATGACAAAATTACATAAAAAATGATTGCAAAACTTTACCTTTGAATTCCTTTGAATTTATTCCCGGATGGAATTCAGCGAATTAGTGGTTTTACTTGAAAAGCGATTACAGCAACCCCTTCCGGGCAGATCAGCCCAGTTGAAAATGTCGTCGCTCGCGCGCATGCAGGAATTAGTCAGGTTGTTTCCCTCGCACGACGCCATCCTGAGCAGTGTATTGATCCTGCTGTACCCGGCAGAAGGGAAAACCAGGCTTGTACTGATGCTCAGGCCCGAGTACGGAGGCGTGCACAGCGGGCAGATCAGCCTGCCTGGCGGGAAATATGAAGACACAGACGACAGCCTGACTTTTACCGCATTGCGGGAGGCCAAGGAAGAGATCGGGATAGATCCCGGCCAGGTTCAGATCCTCGGCCAGCTCACCGAGATGTACATCCCACCCAGCAATTTCATGGTAAACCCTGTTGTCGGTTACCAGGCCAACAGGCCTGAATTCCATGCCGATCCGAAGGAGGTCGCACGAATCATTGAGGTCGACCTTGATGATCTCCTGGATAAAAAAAATATCAGGATGAAGAAGATGAATACCCGGCTCGGGATTTCGCTGAAGGTTCCCTCCTATTTTATCGATGGCAATATCATCTGGGGAGCCACTGCCATGATATTAAGCGAATTCACAACACTGGTTGCGGAAATTCTCCCCCCGTGCGTTTAGTCCATAAAAAATTGTTCGGAAACTCTTTATTTGTTGCTGCTCTTCGTGAAGCAGAAAGACCCCGGGATTCTTCCTGCAGTATAGGATTTAACCAGGGTTCCGTAGGTGTCATACTGGTACACCGTGCCATTTTGCACGTAATCCTTGGCATCGCTCACGTATATATGACCGGTGCTGGGGTGAATGGCCAAACCATACAGGAGCCGGCCTTCCGGGCCAATCATGGGCTGACTTGGAAGCGCAGCCGCTGAAACAGGCATCCGGCATACACCATTCCTGAGGAAATACATCGTGTCGCCTGTCGGGTTAATGCATAACCGGCTGGGTACCAGTGTAGGATCAGCAAAGGTGAATGTTTTCTCGATCATGCGCAACTCAGGGTTGATGCGGATAAGCGATGGAGCTTCAAAATTATCATAACCGCCTGAACATAGCACCCATACCTTCTGTTTTTTATCAATCACAAGCCCGATGGGTTCCTTGCCGGTCTGGATACTGTCGACGATGGCATCGGTTTGGGTGTCGATCACCAGGATTTGGGCCCTCCTCTGGGCACTGGGGTCGCTGAACATACCAATTGACGTAACCAGCATGTATTTGTTATAGCGGATCAGGTTCTCCGTCCAGCCATTCGTTTTGATGGACCCGGAAACTGTATTTGTCTTAAGATTAATGATCGACACATCGCTCCTGAGGTTGGTCACATAAGCTTTGGTTGAATCCACTATTTCAAGGAAACGCGGGGAATCGAGGCCATTAATGGTACTGACGGATTTAAAATCGGCCAGAGAAACAACTTCAATCCGGTTGGAGTTGTTGATCACAAGATATCCCAGGTTATCGGCAATTTTCATCGACTCAGCGACATCGCCAAGGATGCGGTTATTCGATTTCCTGAAAATATCCTGGATTAAGGTATTTGAAGAATTATCGATAAAGGTGACAGAGGCGTTCGCCCAGTTGAAGTTCCCTTCATTGACCACGAAAATTCCATTCGCGTAGCTAACGGTATGGGTCGTATCGGGCGGAACAACTGTTTTTTCCCGGATGGGCGTTTTGGAACAAGAATCACTGAAGATAGTAAGGGCAAGTAATGAAAAGAGTGTGAGCAGATTATATATCGGGGTGTTTTTCTCTTTCACGTTTGGGTGATTGGTTATCAAACTATTGCCTGTTTAATTTTGGCATTGAAAACTTAAGCGTAACAGCATAATTCCTACCCGGCATCGGCCTGTTGGCAATGGATTGATAGTCCAAATCCATCAGGTTCCTGATTTCAAGTTGTAAAGATAAAATAAAATTTCTCAAACTGATGTTTTTACCCAAAATAATATTTGACAAAATATAACCCGGCATCACCGACAGGTTGTCCTTTGCTGTATACCTGTCACTTACATAACAAAAATTATAATTCAGGTAAAACTTCCACCGCGCCGCCGAGAAGGTACTGTTCAGGGTGTTCACCGGAATATAGATGAGCTGCTTGCCAATTTTCTGATCATAGGCAGAACTGGCTTTCTGATAAGTAGAATGGCAGAAATTGAAGTTGTTATCGAGGCTTAAATCAAAATTAAGAACTTTCCAGTTGAAGTTCAACCCTGCTTCAAGTCCTCGTGCATGTATCTGATCGATGTTTTCAGGTTGCCACAGGTTGCTGTTGCCGCTGGCCGGCGACCAGGTAATCATGTTGTATATCCATGAATAGTAGCCTGTCAGGGTGAGGTCGAATCTGAATTTCCTGTCGTTTGACTTGTGGTACAAGGTAAATCCGCCTTCGACCGAATAATTTGTTTCAGGTTTCAGATCAGGATTGCCCGAAACGGTCCAGAACAAGTCGTTGAGCGTAGGATACCGGTAGTTGCGTGCAAGGTTGACCGAAAATGAGAGGTCCTGGTTTTTCCAAGGAAAATATTCAACCCCGAGTGCGGGTACTATCGGGAGAAATTTCGCGTCGATAAGGTCTTCCCTGATTACCAGGGATGTTTTTACCCGCTGCCCGGCCATGTAATTGACTTCTGTAAAGAAACTGGTCGTGCTGCGTGTTTTCATCCCGTCGTAATCATCCGAAATGACCTGGTCGTAGGTAAAATCAATTCCCGGTCTGATGCTCAAACCGCGGATCCCATTGTAAGAGAACCTGACCTTGCTGATCCACTGGTAATACTGATGAACAGCGTTGATGGAACTGTCGAGCCGGTATTGCATCCGTTGATCGGCGAAGGCTGACTTGACAACCAGGTTGTATTTTTTTCCGACCAGCTTATATTCGAGCACGGCAAAAAGGTCTTTGGTATTTTGCTTTTCCAGGTGGTCAAGATTATAGTCGGTGACTGTAGGCGGAAGATTCTGGTCATTCTGGTTATACCTGACCTTGAGTGAAAACAGGTGTCTATCCTTTAGTTTCCAGAAAAGTTCTTCGGACATGCCAAACAGGGCGAAGGAGGCATTTTGCTGATGAATGGTCTCTTTCAGGTAATCGTTATAGTAGGGAAAGTCGTTTGTTGCGGATGAGTAATTGAATTTGGTATGCGACTGGAACGAAGATGACCCGGCTGCCACGTTGACATTGCTGGTAAAGGTACTGAAACTGGCCAGGGATTGCATGGCAAGGATGTTCAGCCGGTTGTTCCAGTCGGGGTTTGTAACGAGATTGATCACCCCGCCGAAAGCCCCCGATGTACGCGCAATACCGGCAGATCCGTATAAAATCTCCAGCCCGTCGAACTGTGAAACCGGGATCTGCGAAAGGTCAACCTGGCCCAGCATGGGGGAGTTCAGGTTGATCCCGTTCCACTCAACCTGCGTGTGCTGGGCCGTTGTGCCGCGAAAAGAAGGTGTGGCGAGGCCACCATTCCCGTACGACTTGATGAAGATCGCCGAATACTGGGAAAGGATGTTTGAAAGGTCGGTGTTCTGGTGGTTTATCAGTATCACCGAATCAATCTTCACCCTTTTAAAGCAACTGTTGTCGGTGGAATAATTTGACTTCACTTCGAATTCCTTAAGGCGCAGTGTGTCCGTAAGATTCTGGGCACGGACAACGTGTACCATGCCGGCGATCGAAATGGCAATAAGGAATAAAATGAAGGATATATGAACCCTGGTCACCGGTGCGGACAATCTCAGAAGTCTAATTTTTAATGATTTTTTTCGATATGGAAGCACCTGCCTCCAGCGAAAAAGTAATAATATAGATCCCGGGCTGAAAAGCCGAAAGGTCAAATGATTTTTTTCGTTCCAGAGTTCCCCGCAACAGCACCCTGCCGAGTTGGTCGGTGATTTTGAGGTCAACCCGGCCTGTGAGCGGTGAAATGATAGTCATCCTCTCCACAACGGGGTTAGGGAAAATCCCGATGGCAGATAGCTGACTTGATTCATCAATTCCCTGCGCCGCATTGTGGATCACGCCTACGGCATCGAGGTCAAAACCGCCGGTGTCGAACGGTGTTGGCCATGGGTCATTGATTTTATGTCCCTGGGAATCAATTGACGCGAAGGGAACCTGGAGGCATCCAACGGCATCGACTACCCTGACCTGTGTGATATGACCAAGGTCGATTCCCGAACTGTCCTTTATTTCTTCCAGGTCAAACGGGGTTCCGTAGGTAAGCCGGTATTTGCCGGCAAGGTTGTTGATCTTTGTGGCATCCAGCGTTCCAAAAGTTGGAATCTGGAGTGTATCCTGCGTCAGCGAAACGGCCGGAAACCTAACAAACCGCTGGCCGTCGGAACTTACCTCGACAAAAGCCAGTTCAAGGAAATTATCGCCAAACGCATTCTCGAATACGGCGAAATCCGGTCCGGGGCGGTTTACGATCGGAGAATCGAACGTAAGCAATGCTGAGCCATGGTCCCCAAGGCTGACAACCAGTTCATCGGCCGGACCGCTGGCATAAAGATAGCTGCCATAGGTGGCCTTATTAACTCCGTTGTATTTAATGGTTGTATCGGCTATGTTGATATAGCCCCGGCTGATGGTGCAGTATGAAGCCCAACCGATAAAGGCTGAACTGTCCTTGAACATGGCGGTAGTGCCCGGAGTTCCGGCAGGCGGGGGAAATTGGGCCCGGGCCAAGGTTGTACAAAATGTAATGCTGATAAGGAAAAAAATACGGATTGGGATCATTTCAGATTTTTCAGTCAGGATACAGTATGACACAAAAATAGAAAAAAAACCGGCAGCAATTATTTATTTGTTAAATTTGCTCCAATGGATTCTTCCACAATAATGTCGTAATGAGATATAGACGAATTATTTCCATCTGCCTTTGTTTGGCCTTGATGATACTGGTATTTCCAGTCACATCCTGCAAGTCGCGGAAATCCCTCTGTGAAGCAAACCGGCAGGATAAAATGCTGAAACTTAAAAAAAACAAAAGCTCCTACGGAACCAGGTACAGCTTTAAATCGAAGCCGGTAAGAAAGGAATACGTGATCCGGAATAAATCGAGGTAACTTTACCATGCAACGGCCAACCCTGCTTTTGTTAATCTCCCTCCTGATTCTCACATCTTCATGCCATGTTGCCCGCTATGTGTGGTGGAACTATGCTGACATCCATGACACGGAAAAATTCCCGGTGGTCCCCATTGACAAACCTGCCGTTTCGAAATCGTTAACTCATTCAATAAGTGATATTAAAATACCATTACCTACATCATTTATTAAGGAGGAACGCGAGATTTCCCTTGAGACCTATCTGCAGGAACATAAGACGGTTGCCTTTCTTGTCATCAGAAACGACACACTGTTGTATGAAAAGTACTTTGGAGGTTTCACCAGGGAGTCAGTGCTTCCCTCCTTTTCTGTCGCAAAGTCTTTTGTTTCCGCACTGGTTGGTATCGCCATCAGGGAGGGAAAAATCAAGTCGGTTGATCAGCCGGTAACCGATTTTATTCCTGAACTTTCCGACCAGGGCTTCAAAGCAGTAACCCTGAAGGATCTGCTGGAGATGCGGTCGGGCATAAAGTTTAATGAGGGCTATTCAAACCCCTTCGGGGAGATGGGGAAATTTTATTACGGGCTCGATCTGAAGAAATACACCCTTGCGCTGAAAACTCAAATTCCCCCGGGCGATGTTTACAACTATCAGAGCGCCAACACACAACTGCTTGCCATTGCCCTCGAGCGCGCCACCGGGATGAAACTGCCCGCTTACATGGGAGAAAAGATATGGCGACCGATGGGTAGTGAATACCCTGCCTCGTGGAGCGTCGACAGCAAGCGTAACAACGAATCAAAGGCCTTTTGCTGCATCAATGCCCGTGCGGTTGATTTTGCAAAATTCGGGCAGCTGTATCTCCACCACGGCATGGCCGGTCAGGATACGGTTGTTCCACCTGGCTGGGTTAGCGAATCCCTGAAAATTTCGAACAATTCCCGCGATTCACAGGGTTATCCATACACCTATCACTGGCGGGTTTTAAATAGCGGCGATTTTTTTGCCAAAGGAATCCTCGGGCAATATATTTATGTTTGCCCGGCAAAAAAGATCGTGATCGTACGGTTTGGTAAAAAATCGGGCGGCGTTGCCTGGGGGAAATTATTCAGGGAGCTGATACGTTCGCTTTAACATCCAGGGAAGCCGTTATTCCACATCCGGCAATGAATCAACCTGTTCCTCGTAAAACTGAACATGCCCGGGATAATACATGAATTGATTTGACTGATCGGGCGGAAATGTGAAAAATGTCATCAGTGCTTTGGCACACAGTGTATTGTTCTTATCGAACAGCAGTACTTCAATGTCGGCCAGGTTCCTGCGCATTTGTTTCACCTTTGCCCGCAACATGAGCGGCCCCTGGTCCATCCCAACCGTTTTAAGATAGCGGATATCTGCTTTGGAGGTGAAACCAGCTGTTTTCACCTTGACATATACCGTCCAACTGGCAATTTCATCCATCAGTGTAGCCTGAATCCCGCCATGAAGTATATTGAAGTAGCCCTGGAAATTCTTATCCGGCTGCCAGTGGCTTACGATCTCATCATCCTCTTCCGTGAAAACAAGATGCAGACCAAGCGGGTTGTCGGGAGAACAGCCAAAGCAATTATATCCTTCAAGGCGGGAAAACGGGTTCCTGAGGTTTCTCATGTATGATGGATGCGAAGGCTGTCAGTTATTTTTTCCTGACATCCACGCCATCCTTGTATTTGGTCACTTTCGCGGGTTTGCCCAATTCGTCGTATTCCGTCCATGCGCCCTCTTTCTGGCCATTGACGTAAGTGCCGGAAATTTTCACTTTACCGTTGCGGTAATACTCCTTTGATTCGCCCGATAATTTATTATCAGCATAGTTGGAAACACTCTGAAGGGAATCATTTTCGTAATAGGTCTTCTGGATCCCGTCGAAATTGCCCATTTTATAGTTGTATTCGGCCATACGCTGACCACTTTTGTTGTTCCATCTCGATAACCCGTTTTTCAGGTCATCCTTGAACCATGATTCCTCCTGGATCTTGGCATTGTCATAATAAAGACGGTAAAGGCCATTTCTCTTGCCATTGGCAAAGTCGGTGACAGCCATCGGGGTTTCGTTAAAAGCTCCGTAATTGATGGTTTGACCGTGGGGCATCCCTTTTTTGAAATTTTCGATCAGGGTAATCTTTCCATGCCGGTCGAACTGCATCGAGATCCCATCCTTGAGCCCATTGCTGTAATACTCGACCTTGTAAATAAAATTGTTTGAATAATAACCAATCCAGTTCTTCTCCTTTTTGTTGGCGACATATTCGCCCTTGTAAGAAATGTCAGACTGTTTTTCGATCCAGTAACCTACTTTATTGCCAAAGGAATCAGTCCTGTTGACCGTGTCGGGAAGTTTGCCGTCATTTGCAGGTACCTGTGCAAACGAAAAAACTGGGAATGCCAGCATAATAGCGGTAATGCAGATCAGAATCGTTTTCATTTTCGTGTGTTTTTTGAATGACAAATTTATTGCATTTCACCAAATAAATCAAAACTTTCGGCCTTGAAAATTTTCACCTTGCAGAATGAGCCGATTGGAAGGATTTTCCCTGTTTTCGGGATGAGCACTTCGTTATCCACCTCAGGCGAATCGTGCTCGGTGCGGGCGACATAATAATCCCCTTCTTCGCGGTCAACCAGCACTTTAATGAGTTGGCCAACCTTTTCCTGGTTGAGAGAATAGGAAATACCCTCCTGGATTTCCATCAATTCACGTACCCGTTGTTGTTTGGTTTTTTCAGGTACCGAGTCCCGCAACTTAAAGGCTGCCGTGTCCTCCTCATGGGAATAGGCGAACACGCCCAGCCTGTCGAACCTGAATTCTTCGATAAACCGGCTGAGCTCCTCAAATTCCTTTTTGGTTTCACCCGGATACCCGACGATAAAGGTGGTTCTGAAGGCAACCCCGGGAATAGCCTGTCTCACCTTTTCAACCAGCTGCCGGGTGGTGGTGCCGTCGAGACCGCGGTGCATCGATTTCAGAATGCGGTTGCTGATGTGCTGCAGCGGCATGTCGATGTAGTTGCAAATGTTTCCGGCCGACCTGATGACATCCAGCACTTCCGGAGGAAAACCGTCGGGGTAGGTATAATGAAGGCGGATCCAGTCCAGGCCGTCGATATTTGCAAGGGTGTCGAGCAACTCGGGCAGGAGGCGTTTTTTATAGAGGTCGAGCCCGTAATAGGTGGTATCCTGCGCGATAAGGTTGATCTCCTTCACACCCCGGGTTACCAGGTGCGATACCTCGCCAACAATGTCTTCCATAGGCCGGCTGAGGTGCTTTCCGCGGATCATCGGGATAGCACAGAAAGAACATCTCCGATCGCAGCCTTCTGCTATTTTGACATAGGCATAGTGAGGCGGGGTAGTGATTTTTCGTTCGCCAACCAGCTGGCTTTTATAGCTGCCCCCGATATGTGTGATAATCTTTTTCAAATCATTAACGCCAAAAAACGCATCAACTTCCGGGATGTCCTCACGAAGTTTATCCTTATACCGCTCTGAAAGACAGCCCATAACATAGACATTGGCGATCAGGTTGGCTTTTTTTGCCTGGACAAATTGCAGGATGGTGTCGATGGATTCCTGCTTTGCATCGTTGATGAATCCGCAGGTATTGATGATGGCTGTGTCAATGCCCTTGTAATCGACGGGATCGAAAATCAGTTCAAACTGGTTTGCCTCCAGTTGTTTTGCCAGTAGTTCAGAATCAACGAGGTTTTTGGCACAACCGAGTGAAACCAACCCTATTTTATGAGGTCCGGATTTTGTTTTCAAGAAGGAGAAGTTAGCTGAAAAGGCTGTCGACGAATTCGAAGCGGTTGAATACCTGCAGGTCTTCAATCCCTTCCCCGACTCCGATGTATTTAACCGGGATTTTAAACTGGTCGGAGATCCCGATAACCACACCGCCCTTGGCTGTCCCGTCAAGTTTTGTGAGTGCCAGTGCGTTGACATCTGTGGCAGCGGTAAATTGTTTCGCCTGTTCGAAGGCGTTCTGACCGGTTGAGGCGTCGAGGATCAGGAGTACTTCGTGCGGGGCATCGGGAATCAGTTTCTGAACGACTTTGCGAATTTTCGATAGTTCATTCATCAGGTTGATCTTGTTGTGCAGGCGGCCGGCCGTATCGATGATAACCACATCAACCTCTCTCGCAATGGCTGATTTAACCGTATCGAACGCTACAGAGGCCGGGTCGGCGCCCATGCCCTGGGTAACGATGGGTACCCCTACCCTTTCGGCCCAGATGGTGATCTGTTCAACAGCAGCGGCCCTGAAAGTGTCGGCTGCACCAAGCAGCACCGACTTGCCGGCCTTTTTGAACTGCCATGCCAGTTTCCCGATGGTGGTGGTTTTTCCGACGCCGTTCACGCCAACCACCATGATCACATAAGGCTTTTTGCCCTCGGGAATGGAAAATTCAACGAGGTCGCGGCTGTTATTTTCCTGCAGCAGGTCGGCAATCTCTTCCTTTAACAATGAATTCAGTTCGCCGGTTCCCAGGTATTTGTCCCTGGAAGCCCTGGCCTGTATCCGTTCAATGATGCGGAGGGTTGTTTCAACACCGACATCTGAAGATACGAGGATCTCTTCAAGATTGTCCAGAACTTCATCGTCAACTGTTGATTTTCCAACAATTGCCTTTGAGATCCGGCTGAAGATGTTTGATTTCGTCTTTTGTAGTCCCTGGTCAAGACGTTCTTTTTTCTCGCGGGAGAAAATGTTAAAAAGTCCCATAAACTACCTTTTATATATAAAAAAAGCTTTTCCCCGCAATGGAAAAAGCCTTTCAATGAAAACAAAAATAGATTAGTTTTCCTTGGTTGCTAAAAAGTCTTTAAGCATTTCATTAGCAACAATGGTTTCTTTGAAGACGAACGCCCCTGATTTCGGGGATTTGACCATACGGATGACTTTTGTAAAATCTTTCCCGGAGGTAGCTTTAAACGAAGCAACTACTTTCTTTGCCATATCTCGAGTTATTTAATTTCTTTGTGAACGGTTTTTTTCTTTAAATAGGAATTGTACTTCTTCAGTTCAATTCTTTCAGGGGTATTCTTTTTATTTTTGGTGGTGATGTATCTTGAAATACCGGGAACACCGCTGGCCCTTTGTTCAGTACATTCCAGAATAACCTGTATCCGTTGGTCTTTGCTCTTTTTTGCCATCTTACGACTTCTTTATTTTTCGGGACTGCAAAATTAAACCTTTTCCCGGGAAAAACAAAAAAAATTCATACTTTTCTTTCCCGGGCTTCTCAACTCCTTCCGTGCCCTGATTTCAAGGTGGCGAATGAAGATTCAAAGTATCACGATATTAAGATTTTAAGCAAGGATTCATTAACTTTGCACACAGTCATGACACCCTGGAATTCATATATCGGCGGTTTTAAAGCCTACCTGCAGCTGGAAAAATCGCTGTCAGGCAACTCTGTGGAAGCATACCTGCATGATGTCACAAAGATAACGCAATTTCTTGAACTCCGGGGGTTGGCCATTGGACCGGAGAAGGTGGAACTTCATCATCTCCAGGAGTTTTTAAAATGGATTACCGAACTTGGCATGACGGCGCGCACACAGGCCCGGGTCATTTCAGGTTTACGAGCATTCTATCATTACCTTGTACTCGAAAACATCGTTACCAAGGACCCGACCGGGATGGTGGACCTGCCAAAAATCGGAATGAAACTGCCTGTTACACTCAATGTGGATGAGATCGACCTGCTGATCGGCAAAATCGACCTCAGCAAACCGGAGGGGAAACGGAACAAGGCCATGCTTGAAACCCTCTATGGTTGCGGACTTCGGGTTTCAGAACTGGTTGGCCTGAAAATTTCCAATCTCTTTTTCCATGAAGGTTTTATCAAAGTGACCGGGAAAGGTGACAAGGAGCGGTTGGTGCCGGTTGGAAGTGTAGCGCAGGCAGAGATTCTTTATTATCTGTCGGATGTCAGGAGTGCGATAAATATCAGGAAAGGCCAGGAGGACATTATTTTCCTCAACAGGCGGGGCGCCGGGCTCTCCCGGGTGATGGTCTTCACCATCGTGAAAAACCTTGCTGTACTTGCCGGGATAAAAAAAACGATCAGCCCGCATACCTTCCGCCACTCCTTTGCCACCCACCTCGTTGAAGGTGGCGCCGATCTGCGTGCCGTTCAGGAAATGCTTGGTCATGAATCCATCACAACCACCGAGATTTACACCCACCTCGACCGGGATTACCTTAGGAACACAATCATCGAATTTCACCCCAGGAATACGAGGTAGCGAGGTAGCGAAATTTAGCTACCCCGCTATTTCACTACCTATTTAAATGGTGAATTCGGCTCTTTGGCCATGTGGTTATAGACCATTTTATCCATGAATTTCGGGAAGAATTTGTTCAGGATAACGGTGGTTTTTCCCATGGCTGTAAGGACAAGCCTGTCTTTCCTTTTGTTGATGGCATGAATGATATGTCTTGCAACTTCTTCTGCTGTCATCAGGCTACTCTCATCCAGGGGGGTCTCCCCCTGGGCCGTTCCGTCTTTTGCAAGGGCGACATTGCGGATGTTCGAAGCGGTAAAGCCGGGACAGGCGATCAGCACATGCAGGCCCTTTTTCATATTCTCGATGCGCACTACTTCAAGAAAACCCTGCATGGCAAACTTCGAAGCGGAATAACCGGTCCGGCCGGGCAATCCCTTGTACCCGGCCACGGACGAAACGCCCACCAGCGAACCATGGGACTGCAACAGGTAAGGCAGTGCAAATTTTGTACAATAAACAGTTCCCCAGAAGTTGGTATCCATCAGCCTGCGGATCACATCCAGGTCAACGTCGGCAAACAGGGCTCGCATGGAAATACCGGCGTTGTTGATCATAACATCGATCCGCCCGTATTTTTCGACTGCTTTATGAATAAGGGTGGCGCAATCTGATTCGCGTGTTACATCGGTAGGAACATACAGGATTTCGGTGGAAATTTTCTGCAGCTCAGGATCAACCGTGGCCGAACGTGATGCGAGCACCAACTGTGCGCCCTGGCGTGCATATTCGAATGCCAGCGCTTTCCCGATCCCGGAAGAGGCGCCGGTGATGATGATGACTTTGTCTTTCATGAGTAAATGGCAAAATTTAAAATAGCAAAATGGTAAAATGGTAATCCCGATAGCTATCGGAAGGTGAAATGCTGAAATTATAAAACAGAAAGCGAAATTAGTAATTATCATTTAGTAATTTCGTGGAATAAAAAGTACCATGACTGAACGAGAGCTGTTTTACCGTTACCTGGGGTTGCCGTCGTTTTACCCGATGGGACTGGAAATCGCGAGGGCGGAGGGAATTTACCTTTATGACCCGTCGGGCCGGCAATTTATCGATCTTGTTGCCGGCATTTCAGTCAGCAATGTGGGACATCGTCATCCGCGGGTGCTCGATGCGATCCGCGATCAACTTGACAAGTACCTTCACCTTAACGTATACGGCGAATTCATCCAGGCGCCCCAGGTTCACCTGGCCGAACGACTGGCCGGGCTTCTTCCCGAAAAACTCGATTCGGTCTATTTTGTGAATTCGGGCAGCGAAGCCATAGAAGGTGCGTTAAAGCTGGCGAAACGTTTTACAGGCAGAACCGAGGTGATCTCCTTTATTGATTCATACCATGGCAGCACGCATGGCAGCCTGAGCATCCTCGGCAATGAAGCGCTGAAAAATGCGTTTCGCCCCCTGCTGCCCGATACCCGGCTGATTGAATTCAACAATTACTGTCACTTGGAGAAGATAACTACCCGCTCAGCCTGTGTCGTGATCGAGATGATCCAGGCCGAAGCGGGCATTATTGCCGTTGAGGAATACTTTATCAGGCAGATGATGAAGCGGTGTGCACGCGACGGCGTCATGATCATCGTTGATGATGTGCAGATGGGCATGGGACGTACCGGCAAAATGTTCAGTTTTGAACATTACGATTTTGTGCCGGATATCCTTGTCCTGGCAAAGGCCCTCGGGGCTGGCATGCCGCTGGGGGCATTTATTTCATCCAGGAAAATGATGGATACCCTGGCCTTTAATCCTGAACTGGGCCACATCACGACGTTTGGAGGCCATCCGGTAAGCTGTGCTGCAGCCCTTGCCGGACTGGATGTGTTGCTTTCTGATCAGCTTATTCCTTCGGCAGAAGAAAAAGGCAAGCTGTTCGAGGAGCGGCTAGCTCCCCATCCGGCCATATCCGGGATCAGACGAAAAGGCCTGGCACTGGGGCTTGACCTGGCAAACCCTGAACTCCGGACGGCCTTTATGCAGGCCGCGCTTGAACAGGGCGTTATCATCGACTGGTATCTTTTTAAACCGGCAACTTTCCGCATTGCTCCCCCGCTGACCATCACCCTCCCTGAGATTGAACAGAGTGTTGATAAACTCATTGCCGCACTCAACTCTGTAATATCCTCCGTTTAATGACTGTATATCTTTTACCGGAAGAGCCGTTTTTCCCGCCGGCCGATGAGGCTGAACCCGACGGGTTGATTGCCGTGGGCGGTGATTTGTCGGTCGGCCGGCTAATACAAGCCTATGCCCATGGGATTTTTCCATGGTTTGCCAACGAGGATGAATTTTACTGGTACTCTCCCGACCCCAGGCTGGTCATGTTTCCCGAAAAGTTTAAAATCAGCGATTCATTAAGGCGAATCGTTAAAAGCGATCTCTTTGAAGTGCGGTTTGATACAAACTTCGGCAAGGTGATCAGGGCATGCTCGGCAGCAAACCGGCCCGGGCAGGATGGTTCCTGGATAAGCACTGAATTCATACAGGCCTACACCGAGTTGCATCTGCACGGTTATGCCCATTCGGTTGAAACATATTTTAAGGGTAAACTTGCAGGCGGGCTTTACGGTGTATCACTGGGCGCCGCCTTTTTCGGTGAAAGCATGTTCTTTTTAAAAAGTAATGCTTCAAAAGTGGCCTTCTGCAGCCTGGTAGATTACTGCAAATTGCACAATTTCCGTTTCATCGATTGCCAGGTTGAAACATCCCACCTTGTTAGTCTCGGGGCAAAACCGGTTCCCAGGAAGGATTACCTGGAAATATTGGACGTAGCGTTGAAGAAACCTACCGTCAAAGGTCCGTGGAAAGCATAAAAAAGGCTGCCCCGGTTAAGAAGCAGCCTCCCTGTTGAAACAATTCAAGCCTAGTTGATGCCCAGTTTTTTCCTGATATCTTTCGGGATGGCGTTTTTGTGTACCATGATGTCCATCGTCTTCAACCGTACATAAGCTTCCGACGCATAGAAATATCCCTTGTAGGGACTTCCATCGGTGCCCCATGAATTCTTTACATAGTAATATTTAGTGCCGTTCTGGTCTTTGGCAATCCCGGTGAAGTGCATGCCATGGTCATCAGTCGTTTGATAGTTGTCATATTCGGTCTGGCGCATTTCCTGGGTGATCTTCTTTTCAGGAACCGGTTTTTCGAATTTATAGAGCAGTTTATCTTTGTCGGCATCCGACATTTTTGACCATTTTGCACTCTCCATACCCGCGATTTCCGTCGCATTTTTATCGGGAACAACAGCCACGCCATTTTTCCAGGAAAACCCTTTTTCACTGACATCGGCACCCCATACCAGGGTATACCCGTTATCAATCGAGTTGTCGATCACACTGATCAGGTCGTCAAGCGGAACGTTGTAGGTTTCCTCCATCTGCCAGTTGTCGGGGATCTCGAGGACGAACCTTGAATAGAACGGATGATGATTATAGGAAGTGATTTCGACATAATCATCGGGATTCAGGCCCATCATGTCGGCAAACGACTTCGCTGTATATTCTTTTCCTTTATAGGTAAATTTCTCTGGAACTTTTCCCAGGTATGCATCCAGCAAGCCATCAAAACCCTGGTGCCATACCGGGGTGAGTTTTTTGTTTGAATTTTTGAGAACGGCGTCCACGTCTGCGTTCAACACGGCATCCATCTCCCCATGTACGGGATTCGGTTCGTTGATGGTCATTCCCTTATAGGCTTCGTCGGGCATCATGCCATATTTTCTCAAAACGTATGTCACGTCATGTGCTTCACCACCTCCACCGAAATTATGTTTCCCGTTGAAGCGGATATAAAGAGAAGCTTTATCTGAGTAACAGTTGCGAACACAGAACATCTCTGAAAGATCGAACGTGTCTTTATGGGTACGCAGCAGTTCTGATTCCAGGAAAGAGATGGCCGAATAGCTCCAGCATGTTCCTGAACGGTACTGGTTCTTGACAGAAGTAGCCGGGAGTTGTTTCACCATGGTGAACACGTAACCCGAATCGGATTTCTTTTCTTTTTCTTTATCCTGGGCGAAACCCGTGGATATCATGGCCAGGAAAAGACCCGCAAGCATTAATGGAAAAAATCGCTTCATAGGAAATTAATTTGAGGATGTGAGGATGTGAGAAGTTGAAGATCTGAAAATTTGAGAATGGGTGAATTGATAATTTTTGTGCTTCAAAAATAGTGAGATTGGGAATAGATCACAAGGAAATTCTTTCACCGTAAGGATTTTGACGATGTATGAGGAGGGCAGCCTGATATTGGTGATGGAAAATTGAATATTAAGCCATATTCTGCATGGATGAGGCGTCCAGTTATTCGAAAGGATGAGGCTGATCGAAGTCGGGACGGTAGAACTCATTGCTTTCAAATTCCTGGATCCAGCCATTGACTATTCCCAGCCGGTCCATTTCGTCAACAACCTGCTGGTATTCGTTTTCTGTAACACCGCGCCCCAGCCGGGGATGGTCTTTTACCCGTTTTGTCGGGAAATACTGCGCCATCAGGGAAACATGAATCCTGGGAGATATCTCTTCGGCCAGGAACCGCATGACGCGCAGGCTGTTTTCCACCTGACCCGGCAATACCAGGTGCCTGACAATGATCCCCGATTCAGCAGTGTTATCATCTCCCAGTAACAGTGTTGCACCCTTCTGACGCATCATCTCCCTGAGCGCCTTCATGGCATGCTCAGGATAATCGCGGGCCCCGGAAAAATCGTGGGACAGCTGGGGATCCATGTACTTGAAATCAGGAAGATAAACATCAATGACTCCCTCAAGCGATCTAAGCGTTTCTGCTTTGTCATACCCGTTGGTATTGTATACCCAAACCGGCTTGTATCCAAGCGAATGGATCACGTCGATGATTACCTGCATCTGAGGGATGAAGTGCGATGGTGAAACAAACCCCACCCGGCCAATCCCCTGGTCGAGAAACCGGGTGATCCCTGAAATTACCTCAGGCAGGTCCATATTATCAGTTGAACGCTCCGCGTGGGTATCGCTGATCTGGAAATTCTGGCAATAGATGCATTGCAGGTTGCAATTGGTGAAAAACACATTGCAGATGCCACTGGTGCCGCTTATGGCAGGCTCTTCGCCATGATGAAGGCAAATGGAGGCGATACTGAATGAATGATCGCTTTTACACCACCCCGTTTTACCTGAAAGCCTGTTCGCGTGGCAATTCCGGGGACAAAGCGTACAGTCGGCGAGTTGGCTGAGTGGTCCTGTGTAAGTGTCATAAATCATCGCGTAACGATCATTTTTTCGTTAATTTTACCGGGTACAAAACTACGCATATTTGATGATCGATCTGAAGAAATACACGCACATCATCTGGGACTGGAACGGAACGCTGCTCGACGATGCATGGCTCTGCGTTGATGTGATGAACGGCATGCTCGGTGAACGCGGCCTGCCCTTGAAAACCGTTGATGAATACATGGAATTGTTTGATTTCCCCCTGAAGGATTATTATGCAAAACTTGGTTACAACTTTGACCAGGAGCCATTTAACGATGTCGGGACGGAATTCATCAAGCGTTATAACGAGCGGCAAGGCGAAACCCGCCTGCACGGCAACGCATATGAAACCCTGGCAAAGTTTGCAGCCCGCGGATACACCCAGGTGATCCTTTCGGCCAGGGAACAGAAGGAACTATTGACAGAGTCCTCTGCGCTCGGGGTTTCGAAATTCTTTCATCTTATCTATGGCCTGGACGACCATTATGCACACGGGAAAACAGATGTTGGTTTAAAGCTGGTCAGTGACCTGGCTGTTCGCGGTGATAAAATGCTGTTTATCGGGGATACCCGTCATGATGCGGAGGTGGCTGCCGAAATGGGCGTGGATTGTATCCTTATACCAAACGGGCATCATAGCCTGGCAAGGCTTGAACTGCTTAATGTACCCCTGGTGATGTCGTTGGAAGACTTAAATAATTTGTTATGATAACACATCGTAATTATTTTTATTTCTGTATTTTATCGTTGCTATTTTTTCCCTTCTCCCATTTAAATGCCCAGGGCATGAAGGGCCAGGGTACGCGTACGCACACGGTCCATTTAACAAAGAAAACGGAGACGCCTGAGGCCATCGATGGTAAACCCTTGATTGGTTTTTTGACGGTGCTTCCCTATGATAAATCGGATCAGGAAATTAAAAGTGCCTGGGATTTTCTTAAAGGTATATCAGGTTTCGCGGTTGAATACATCACCTTCAGAGAGCTTGAAAAACGACCAAAAACGACAGGGCGCTTCTCCGCGATCTGGATCCATCGGGCTGATACTACCGCATTGACTGGTCCGGAAATTGATAAAAACCTGGTACAATCCTTAAAATCCTATGCTGAAAGCGGCGGTCGGCTTTTACTCACCCTCCGTGCCGTTCATTACCTTAATATTCTTGGATTTGAGTTGCAACCATTGACAGACAGCACAAAATCCTGTGTGGATAATGGCTACGGCCGCAAACTCGGATTCCACGCGTTCAGGAACCATCCCCTCTTCGACGGGCTCAATGGCGGTGCATACATCAGCCGGCCGATTGCCGATATCACCTCAAGAATTTCAGGATTTTTCGGCGAAGATATCCCGAAGAATGGCAAGGTGGCGGCTGTTGACTGGGACTACATCTTCCTGCGTGAAAATTCAAAAATCGTGCTTGAATACACTCCCGGCAAAGGCAGGGTAATCGCGGCAGGCGGTTATATGAACTTCAGCCTGGCCAACCTCAACAGGGCTCATCTTGAATTATTTACCGTCAACTGTTTTAACTACCTGTTGGGCAAGAACATGGACCAGTCTGGTTTTTACTGGGATTACTCAAAAAACACTGTGATTCCTTGTCAGTTAAAGCCACAAACAGACCAACTGATCACGGCAGTGCCGACTTCAGAAAAATGGGTCATGCCCCCTGACAGCCTTTCGCTGACAAACCGTTATGCGACCGGCAATTTCTGGGACGTGGCGGGTGAAAGGCTGGTGACCATGGGTACTGAAAAAGGCGGCATTGAAGAGGTATGGGCCCATCCCTTCATGGCGTTCCGTGATTACGAGGTTGGGATCAGGTTTGAATACAGGGATACCATTTTCTGGCTGAACGATGAACGTCCTGAGATTGAAGTGAACCCGGCCTGTTTCGCACGAGAATACAAGTTCAAGAGGGCCTATCTCAAAGAAGTGGTAGTCAATGATCCTGAAAAGCCGGAAGGGGTAATACATTATGAATATCGTGGTGTTTATGCCGCCGATTTGATCATCAGATTCAGGTCAAACCTGCGCTGGATGTGGCCATACTCTGAAAAGGTCACAGGAAGCATTTGTTATGCGTGGGATTCCGACCTGGACGCTATCAGGGTTCAGGACCAGTCGGGTGATCTGAATGTGAAAATTGGCGGTAACCGTAATCCTGTTTATCATACTGAGGGTCAGTTTGATGGATTTAATTACCAGAAAAAGGACAGCCTGTTTCATGGCATCCCGACGATGAAATTCCAGGTTGCCGGGTTATTACAATACCACCTTTCAATGAACGACAACCTGGATATCGTTTATACAGCCACCAATGAAGGAGGAGCTGCCGCCGATCTCTCATACAACCAGGCTGTTCGCAATCCCAAACAAATTTACCTCGATGCGGTGCGTCATGCGCGTGAAACACTTTCGCAAAGGATGATGATCACCACCCCCGACGCCAGTTTCAACACCGGGTACCGTTGGGCGCTGCTTGCAACAGATCGCTTTTTCGTGAACACACCTGGCATGGGCAAGGCGCTGGTTGCAGGATATTCTACCACCCGCCATGGCTGGGACGGAGGTCATAAGATAAACGGGAGGCCCGGATATGGATGGTACTTTGGGCGCGACGGTGAATGGAGCAGTTTCGCTTTACTCGATTGCGGCGATTTTGATAAAGTCAGGACAGAACTTGAGTTTTTCAACAAGTACCAGGATCTCTCCGGGAAAATTCTCCATGAAGCAAGTACCTCAGGCCTTATCCATTATGATGCCGCCGACGCCACGCCCCTTTATATCGTGCTGGCAGGGAAGTACTTCAGGCATACCAACGACACAGCCTTTCTAAGGAAAACCTGGCCCAACGTAAAGCGGGCCATTGCCTTTTGCTTTTCTACCGATACCGATCATGACCATTTAATTGAGAACACCAATGTAGGGCATGGTTGGGTTGAAGGGGGCGAACTCTATGGTTCCCATGCAACCCTGTACATGAACGGATCATGGGCGGCCGCCCTGGCAGAAGCAGCAAACATGGCTGGTTTCATGCATGATGCCGATGGGGCAAAATACTCCTGGGAGGCTGAAGAAGTAAGAAAGGTGATCAACACCGGTTTCTGGAGCAGCAAGCAGCAGTTCTACGCCTACGGGAAAAACAGGGACGGTTCATTCCGCCTGGAGCCTACCGTGCTGGCTTCAGTTGCCATCTATTTCAAGGCGACCGACGCTGGCAAGGCTGCAATGTGCCTCCGACAGTATGCCGGCAACGCCTTTACGACGGAATGGGGCGCCAGGATCATCCGTGATGACAGTCCTCTTTTTAAACCAGCCGGTTACCACTATGGGAGCGTATGGCCTCTTTTTACCGGCTGGACATCGCTGGCCGAATATGCCGGAGGCAATCCCGTGCAGGGATTTTCGCACCTGATGAACAATCTGAATATTTATAAAAACTGGGGCCTGGGATTTGCCGAGGAGGTGCTGAACGGCGCCGAATACAAACCATCGGGGGTATGTGCACACCAGTGCTGGTCGGAAACCATGATCATTCAACCGGCCCTTGAAGGCCTGCTGGGGCTCGATGTGAGGGCTCAGGAGAATAAGCTGAACCTCTCGCCCAGCCTGCCTGCACAATGGGATTCGATTGATGTGAAAAATATCCGGATTGATAACCGCAGGGTTGATCTTCATTATACAAGGAAAGACAATCCTGAAGCGGGCCAAAAAAACAGCCTATCAACCTGGCATTTCTCACTTGACCAGGGAAAATCAGTGAAGATCGTGTTTATGCCTGCCTTTCCGCCAGCCACTCAAATACATACGCTAACCCTCAATGGCCGCCCAATTCAGTTTACCACATTCAAATCGGGGCAGAACATGACCATGTATGCTGAATTCGAGCTGCAATCATCATCACAGCTAATCGTGGAGACAACTTCAGGGATCTCTGTGTTACCCGCCATTTCTGACCCGAAACCAGGCGACCCGGCCGAAGGGTTGAGGATCATTGCAACCCGGTATGCAGGAAATCGTTACCAGGTGGAAGTTGAAGGAAAGTCAGGAAGCACCGGCCTGATATCCTTCTGGTCGGCCAGCCAAAATTTGATTCAGGCGTCAAATGCAACCTTCATTGGCCGGAACGGCCGCATTTTCAGTTTTAATGTGAAATTTGATACAGCCGTATCGAAATACGTTTCCAAAATAATCACAGTTGACGTTAATGAATAGGTATAACCCCGCATCCGCCATACAGCCTGCGGCCCGGTTTCGAAGCAATATGTGTTGTCACATGAAGAAAGCCCTGCAGAGCGCTGTTTCAATCATCCTGTTGCTGATCACTATGAGCGGGTCGGCGCAATTCCTTTCAAACCTGCATGCCCTGAAAACAGATGCGTTGTTTACCACCTATGGTGCAGCCCCGAAACGGTCGCAGTATAAAAACGACCAGGGATATCAATTTCAGTGGAATGATGGTGAAGCAGGCGTGGAGTTTATCTCCAAAGAAGGTCCTAACCTGGGTATAGCATTCCAATCGGGAAAGAGGCTGATCTTTAAACTTGATGAGTTATACCGGGAGCCGGTTGTCACTACGTCATATAGTGACCTGGTAAAATATTTTTATTACCCTTACAAGGATTTGCGCGTGGAGGTTTTCTTCGTTGTATACAGCTCCTCGTGTGCCATTATGCAATTCAGGATTATCAACGAAGGACCCTTCCCAATCGAATTTTCGGCAATTCCCTACCTTTACTATCCGTCATCCGACAGCCTGGAAAATATTGAACTTCAGCCTGTTTCGAACTCCTTCACCTTCCCGATGATAAAGAAACGCGACGGGTGGATGGTTGAGCACCACATACCAGTATCCGACACCCTGTCAGGGTGGTACACCCTGTCAGGGTGGTACACCCTGTCAGGGTGGTACACCCTG
>CAIWMX010000083.1 GCA_903913885.1 uncultured Bacteroidales bacterium
GGTTTTCCGAGAGCGAGGTTCAGGGAGCCTGGAAGTTATCGAGCATGAGCTGGCATTGCACAAAATTCAGTTATCCGATCTGAATGTAGCCATGTACCTGGGCAGCACCGAAAGTATCAAATCGTTCCTGGCCAATTCCAATTGTCTTGGATTTATCTCCATTGCTGCTGTTTCAAGAGAAATTGCGAACGGGGAGTTTAAAATCATAGACATTCCTCATCTGGACATCCGGCGAACCTTTTCCTTTGTCCATCTGCATGGAAAATCCGATGGTCTGGCGGATACCTTCATTAATTTTGCCTTGCAGCATTATAACCAGAAGTAATACGGGATAAGTTTTTACAACAGCTTCAAATTCTTTGAAGTGGTGAACTTTGCAGTCCTGATTTATCCTAAAGGACCAGCAAATGAACCTACCCCCAATTATCCGTAAGACAATATTCCTGATTGCTGCAATTGCATCTCTTACCCCTTTTATTGAACCTCCTTTAGCCTTGTTTCTGGGGATTGTTTTAGCCCAGCTTATCGGGCATCCGTATGAAAAATACAACCATAGGGCAACCGGGTTGTTGTTAAAGATTTCAGTAGTCGGGCTAGGTTTTGGAATGAATGCCATTGTAGCGGCCCAGGCCGGGAAACAGGGGATTCTTTTTACGATAGCTTCCATCAGTCTCACCTTTTTAATCGGCCTGACTGCAGGGAAGTTGATGGCAGTCAATAAGAAAACGGCGATACTCATTTCAACAGGGACCGCCATTTGCGGTGGCAGTGCAATTGCAGCAGTTGCTCCGGTTATCGGGGCCAAAGAAAATGAGATTTCAGTCTCTCTTGCAACGGTTTTCATCTTGAATTCAATGGCCTTACTGATTTTCCCGCCAATCGGGAACTGGTTCCATTTAAGCCAGTCCCAATTCGGGATGTGGGCAGCCATTGCAATTCATGATACCAGTTCGGTTGTTGGAGCGGCCCATAAATTCGGAGCACAAGCCCTGCAGATAGCCACCACGGTTAAATTAGAAAGAGCGCTATGGATCATCCCGGTTTCATTTATCATGGCACTGGCGTTTAAAAGCAGCAAGAACAAAATCAAGATCCCCTGGTTTATTTTCTTTTTTGTCGTTGCGATGTTTCTCAACACGTTCCTTCCCCAAATTCACCAGCTTGATCAGATGATTGTTTTTGCAGCAAAAAGGGGCCTGACTCTCACTCTGTTTCTTATAGGAGCAGGCCTTACCCGGAATGCATTGAAAACCGTAAGTCTCCGGCCAATGGTGCTTGGTGTGCTCTTATGGGTAATGATCTCAGTGAGTTCGTTGATTGTCATCATTAACATGATCAGGTAATTTATCCGGTTCGCCAACACTTTTATGACGTCATCATGGCATTAAGGCTGATCTTCACCAAGCAGACGGGAGTGCCTGAATAGTCGTTCAAATGCAATTTCCATAGTATGAAAATAGTTGGTTTATAATGAAATCATTGCTATTTTTGAAGTGATAACCGAACAATCCACCCAACCATAATTTAACCTCATCCGGATGAAAAAAATAGTCGTTCTCGGGGCTGGCATCGCCGGCCATACCACTTCGTTACTGTTAAAACATAAACTTGGCAGGAATCACCAGGTGATTGTAGTCAGCCCGCACGATAGGTATCAATGGATCCCGTCAAACATCTGGGTGGGAATTGGTCAGATGACCGCCAAACAGGTGTCTTTCCCGCTTGAACCGGTGTATCGGAAGAAAGGAATTGAGTTTATCCAGGGAAAAGCAACCGCCATTCATCCTGAAGGTGAGACCGGCAACAACGTGCCATACGTCGAGTTTGAGTA
>CAIWMX010000084.1 GCA_903913885.1 uncultured Bacteroidales bacterium
AAAGGGGACGAAATAAATCTACCTTTACGTTTCAGTGGTGTATCAGTTCCACAGGCCTCTTCATCGGGTACCCGAAAGAGAGCCTCGACGCTCGCAAAGTTTCAGTGGTGTATCAGTTCCACAGGCCTCTTCAACTATGGCAACGGGCATGCCAAACCGTCGTACGCGTTACAGTGGTGTATGAGTTCCACAGGCCTCTTCAACCCGTGTATCGGGTTAAGTGCCTGAATATGAAGCGAAGAGGCCCTTTTTTACATCCGGCAATATGGCCAAATTATGCATTGTACCAAAATTTCAATCATTTCAGACTTTCTAAGAACGCCTGTTCCAAGTAGGAAATTACAGCCCGGGAATCGTATTATAAAGCCCGGAGTTAGCACAAAAATAGTCATAATTTAATGGTGAACCAAAATATTTTGTCGAAATATAATGCCAACGTCAACCTTTATTATTATAAAGAGAGAAAATGCCCTGCCATTAACTCCGCCTGCTTCAACACCGTATCAATCGCCTTCTGCTGCTTATCAGGAGGATACCCGTATTTCGTCAGCGTCCGCTTCACAATCACCATCAACCTCGCCCGGGCACTTTCCCGGATTGTCCAGTCGATGGTAGCATTCGCCTGCACCTTTTCGGCAATCTCCCGTGCAATATCCCGAAGGGTAATGTCTCCCAATACAGCCACAGCACTGACATTGGTTTCAAGGGCATTGTAAAAAGCCACTTCGTCGGTGGTTAAACCAAGCCGCTCACCCTCGTCATCGGCAGCCTTGATCTCTTTGGCAATGTTGATCAGTTCCTGGATGATTTCGGCGGTTGACAAAAGGTTGTTCTGGTAGCGTTTGATGGAGGATTCAAGCATCTCGAGCAGGGCACGGCTTTTTACCAGGTTGGTTTTGGCCCGGGTTTTGATTTCATCGTTCAGGATCTTCTTGAGCAGTTCAAGGGCCAGGTTCTGGTGCTTCATGCCCTTCACATCGAGCAGGAACTCGTCGGAAAGGATTGAGATATCAGGCTTCTTAATCCCCGCTGCATCAAAAATGTCGATGACGGTGTCGGAGCTCAGGGCTTCATCCACGATCTGCTTGATGGCGGTTTCAATCTCAATATCCGATTTGCCATTGCCGGTGCCTTCAAATTTCACCAGCCGCGATCTTACAGCCTGGAAAAAGGCTACTTCGTCTTTGATCTCCATGGCTTTCTCCTGCGGGACGGAGAGAGCAAAGGCCTGGCTAAGCAGGGAGACTTCACGGGTAAACCGTTCTTTTCCTTCATTCAGCCCGAGGATATGCTCTTCAGCCTGCAATATGATGGAGAGTTTCTCCCTCGCATCAACCCGGAAGAAGCGGCGATAATTGAATTTCAAACTATTTTCGTAATAGGCTTCCGGCTCTTCAACCAGGATATCTTTCCGTGTGGAGCTGTCTTCGGCAAACATCTGGTGCATCACCTCCATCTTTTCCTGCATGGCGGTAACGGCCTGTTCCTGGCTTAAAGCAGGATCGCCCTTTCCGCCGGAGTCGGAATAGAACGACAAGGCCTTCTTCAGGTCGGAAGCAATGCCCAGGTAATCGACCACCAACCCGCCCGGCTTGTCCCGGAACACGCGGTTCACGCGGGCGATGGCCTGCATCAGCGTGTGGCCGCGCATGGGCTTGTCGATGTACATGGTGTGCAGGCAGGGCACGTCGAAGCCGGTGAGCCACATGTCGCGCACGATCACGATCTTCAGCGGATCCGCGGGATCTTTCATCCGGTCGGACAAGTTCTTGCGCTGCTGTTTGGTGGTGTGATGCTTCGAGATCACCGGGCCGTCGGTGCTGCTGGAGGTCATCACCACTTTAATGACGCCTTTCGACAGGTCATCATCATGCCAGTCCGGCCTGATCCTGATGATTTCATTGTAAAGGTCAACGGCAATCCTGCGACTCATGGCTACCACCAGGGCCTTGCCGTCAAACACCGACTGCCGGGCCTCGAAATGGGTGACAATATCCCTGGCCAGGTTCTTCACCCGGTCGGTGTTGCCGACAATGGCCTCCAGTTTGGTCCATTTGGCCTTGGCCTTTTGTTTTTCGGTTACCTCTTCATCCTGTTCGAGCTCCTCGTCAAACTCCCGGATCAGCCGTTTGCCCTCTTCATCGAGGTTCACCTTTGCCAGTCGGCTCTCGTAATAGATGCGCACGGTAGCGCCGTCGGCCACAGCCTGGGCAATATCGTACACATCCACGTATTGCCCGAACACGGCGGGGGTATTCACATCGGTGCCCTCGATAGGGGTGCCGGTGAAGCCGATGTAGGTGGCATTGGGCAGGGCATCACGCATGTACTTGGCAAAACCGTAGGCGATGCGTTTGCCGATCACCTCCTTGGTAACGGCATCCTTTTCATCCAGCAGCTTTGCTTCAAATCCATACTGGGTGCGGTGCGCCTCGTCGGCAATCACCACGATGTTCCTCCGTTCGGAGAGGGTGTCGTATGTTGTTGCTCCATCCTGGGGCAGGAATTTCTGGATGGTGGTAAAAACGATGCCGCCGCTGGCCACCTTCAGCAATTCTTTCAACTGATCCCGGCTTTCGGCCTGGACGGGTTCCTGCCTCAGCAACTGTCTTGCAGCAGCAAAGGTGCCGAACAACTGATCGTCGAGGTCGTTGCGGTCGGTGAGTACCACGATGGTGGGATTTTGCATCTCGGGCGAAACGATCAGTTTCCCGGCAAAGAAGACCATGCTCAGGCTTTTGCCCGATCCCTGGGTATGCCACACCACGCCGCCGCGCTTGTCGCCATGAATGCCGGAGGCCTGGAAGGCCGACTGTACCGCCTTGTTCACGGCATAATACTGGTGGTAGGCCGCCAGCTTCTTTTCTGTTACAACCTGCGTGATGCCGGTTTTCGGATCCTCTTTTTTTGTTTTCTCGAAGACAATGAAATTCCGCACCAGGTCGAGCAGGGTGGCGGGGTTCAGCATCCCGGTGAGCAGGGTTTCCAGCTGTGGTTTGAACCGGGAGGCCTCCTTCCGGCCATCGGCGGTTTTCCAGGCCATGTAACGGCTGAACCCGGCGGTAACGCTTCCGGCCTTGCATTCCATCCCGTCGGAGATCACGCAAATGGCATTGAAGGTGAACAGCCCTGGAATGGTAGCCTTGTAGGTTTGCACCTGGTCGAATGCTTTGCGCAGGGTGGCCTGTTCGTCGGCCGCATTCTTGAGTTCGATCACCACCAGGGGGATACCATTCACGAACAGCAGCACATCCGGCCGTTTATTCTGGTTGCCTTCAACAATGGTGAACTGGTTGACCGCCAAAAATTGATTATTGCCGATATTGCTAAAATCGACTAAGGCCACCTCATGGCTGCGTTCATACCCATCCTGCTGGTACGGGATGCGTATCTTTTCCACCAGGAGTTGATGAAAGGTTTCATTGTTGTGAAGCAGGTCGGGTGACCAGATACGCAACACCTTTTGAATGGCCTGTTCCCTGTAGCTTTCCGGGATGTTTGGGTTTAACCGGGCTATTGCGACTCTCAACCGTCCAACCAGGATAACCTGTTCGTAGGTTTCACGTTCCTGATTTTGACCACCGGGGGCAATAGAAACGCCATGAATATACTCCCAACCCGATTGTTGGAGTTGTTCGATGGTGAAGGATTCTATGTTGTCCTCGGTGATGGGTTTCATTGTTTAGGTATTTTTTTTAGAATGGCTTATCGATTGAATCTTGCCGAAATCCTGGTTTTATCAATATCAAAAGTAATAATGGCCTGATATTAAAACTCATCAATAATTTCAACCGATGCCAAAGAGAACGGACTTCTGTTAATCTGCATTTGTAAAACCCTTCTGAAGTTATTTAGCTCTCTTTGTTCGATGACCTCCTGCATTTTAGTTCTTCCTTGAAAATCTTTTTGTAAAATCAATTCAATTGCATCATCTATACCTGTCAGAGTACTTGGCATATCATACAAAACAGCAACCGGGGCTTGTTTTGGGTCTAGTTTAAACCAAGTAGGGTATTTCCTGAATTTTGTTTTTATGGAATTTTCAATTAAACAATGTCGCTTATAAAACTGAGCTGCTTTTTCCCTGATATATCCTGTAAGATCTTTAGGTATGACAACTTTTAATTTAAAATCATTGTATGTGATGCCCCCTATTTCTAAAGGATCTGCTACCTGAATAGTCTCAACCAATCCAGAGACAAAGTTTTTAAAGTAACCCATCGCCAGCCCTGTTGTTGGATAAAGGCTAAAATGCCCTAAACGATAATGTTCTTCAATTTTTTTTGTAAAACTATTACAAGCATTTTTTATAGATGTATCACTGTTTTTAACAAAACGCGGCATATAGATTCCGTGGAAATCAGATGGCAGAGCAATACCTTCCTCCACTAATAAAAAGGACTTATTTCTTCCCAATGCACCTAAAAACAAAGCAATTTCCAAAATAACATTGTCTCTTGGTTCTAAAACTATTTTATCATTCCTCATGGTAAGGTCATCAGATGATGCAACGAAGACTCCAAAATCAAAAAAGGAAACCATCCGTGTTAGATTTTCAAATGTACTTCGATTTAGTTCCCACACATCTGGGTCTTTCCACAAATAGCAATCTCCAGTGGTTGATAAATTTTCCTTAACTTTTTCTGCAATCGAATAACCACCGGTTGATGACCCAATGAAAATTTTTGGCATTAAATCTGTCATGTAGAAAAACTTAGTAATTCAACATTGCTCTTTGTAAAACAGAACTAGTAGAGATTTCCTTTACTGAATCTTCAATCAGTATGTCCAAATCTCCTTTCAATAATTTGATGTCAGGTAGAGTATCGTCATTAGCCATTGGAGTTTCTTTGCCATTTGGACTTTTTATTCCTTTCCTGTATCTCGGGTCATATAATAGTTTATTCATTTCATCTGATATTGTTTTAGCAATTGCGATTTCACTCCCAGGGGAATATAAGAGGTTTTCATTGGGTATTGAATGAACAAGCGAGGTCAGATGAAAACTGCTTAATTTTTCAAGTTCCGTCACACTGTCTGCTCTTAAGGTTTTTAACAACCTTAATCCTCTTCTCGAACCATCATGGGTATTTTCACCCTTATTATTAACAAGACTAATATGTGCAAATGGGAAATCAGAAATTTTTCTCTTTGATGGAAAGTTATAGAGATAGACACCACGATAGTATTCGTTCCTGGTTTCTATATATTGTTCAGAATGATACCAAAAACAAAATACAATGTCAACCTTCCTGTTCAAAGATCTATTAAAAACAGAAATGCTTTTTTCCCCGGTTTCGTCAACATCGGTATAAATATTTTTAAGAATTGAAGTTGTTTGTTCCCGAAGAACAAAAATATCTTCATCTGGATCAGATTCAGTGTAGTCTTTTTCATTTGGAATTCCAGGGGCATTAAAATTATATCTATCTATAATTGTCAATAAATCAAAGTCACTATGAACTTTAATATTGGTCCTTGTTTTAACTGAACCTTGTGTGCGGAAAGCCCGGTTAAAATGAAGCTTATAATTATCTTGTAAATGTTTCTGAACCCGTCCGGCAGCTTCAATTGTTCTGTCGTTGTATTTTTGATCAATTGGACTCATTGATTCTAACAAATACTTAATATTTGCAGGAAAATCTTTTGAGCTAAAGGATTTTGAAATTATTGATTCGTTAAGTTCCTGGTCAAATTTTCTATTTTGAAGATTGACAAGCCTTGTTGTATAATCTAACGTCGCCATTCTTGTGGGTTAAATGTGTGGTGCCAACTATTTATAACAATGACAGACCTTTGTGCCTGGTTAAATTGTTAATGTACTTATTGATTTCACGGGCAAATTGCTTTGTATTATAAATGCTTTGAAAGGATTTGCCAGGATGATATTGTCGATTTTGATTTCACTCATTTCGAATTTTACTGACCCTTAAATCCCCACTAATGAGCCTCGGCAATAATGTATCCCGAAGTTGCGTAAGGGTTCTAATTTGAGTTATATTATTCCAACATTTTGAATAAATTGGTCCAATTACTTTAGCAGCTTCATTCTGAACTTCCATCGGAGGTAGTTGAATTTTAAACTTCCGGAAATCTTTGAGCACAATTCTTGGTATAACTCCGCCAGTTACAATATTTTTGAGTTGCTCAATTGTTGAATCCATTTTTAGAAGGGTATTCAATAGTAATGGATTATATTTATAGTTTGGCCTTAGAATTGCAATAGACGAAAGAATTACTACATCCATATCTTCAGGTGATACGAAAATATGTTTCAAATAACTCCCATCCTTTGCAATAACGATATCATTTTTAAGAGGCCGACAGTCATTCCGCACCAATTCGTCGAAATCAAACTTGGAAATTTTTCGACATGAATTGATTAAAATGCCCCAATCATGCATATCTTTAACTGAAGCCATTGGGAAACCTGTTTCTGTTGTATGCGGACTTTGATGAGCTCCATCAGTAATCTTTGAAGTAACATACTCTAGATCTACAAATTCCCATTTATCCTTCGCCTCCTCCACAAACCATTGCCTGAAAAGCGTTCCAGCCAATTGCTCCAAAGTTTTATTTTGGCGGTGGAGGAGGTCGATTTTGTCATCGAGGCTGCATAGTACATCACCAATGGCAGTCTGTTCTGCAAGTGAAGGGAGATTGAAAGGATATTCCCGTATAGTTTTTAATGAAACATTTTTTATTGTAGAACCGTTAGCAATGGAGTCTATGTAATCTTGAAAATGTTTATTTAACACAAGATACTTAATAAATTGCTTATCAACATTTTCTTTAACATTGAAGTAACATGCACTCTTCCCTAAAATACAATTCTCATTATTGTATAATGCTACGTTTCCTAGGGTACCATTGATTGATAGTAGTATAGTTCTATCGTTCAAATCCTTTTTATACTTTGTATATTCTTCAAAATTTGTTTTTTGAGTATTCTCTTTAATGATAATTTTACCATTAGTCAGATTGTTCCCATTGATGAAATAATATTTCCCGTTCACATCATATACTGGTGTTCCATGGAGCCCATCACCCAATTTTGAGACGACTTCTTGTAATGATATTTCCTTCCACTCCCTCATTCTTTTATATTTATTTTGATCAATAAACCAGTTTTTCCATGTCTATTCTGGCTTGGGCATGCTTTAAGGTCACAATGTGTGACCTTAAAAATCCATTCTTCGGTGCAGAATTGGAACATGTCAACTGAGGTTTATTTTTGACAGGTTTTCTGCAATGCGCCGGTTCAATGCATCTTCTTCGGCTATCTGTTTCTCCAGTTCAGCCTTCAATGCCGCAAACCGTTCCGGGAAGTTGAAATCATCCTCATCATCAGCCAACCCGATGTACCTGCCCGGGGTCAATGCAAAATTCAAGGCAGTTACCTCGTCAAGAGAAGCACTCTTGCTGAACCCGGCCACATCGTTGTATTCAGCCTCACCAGTGCGCCAGGAATGATACACTCCCGCGATCATTGAAATGTCATCATCAGAAAGGCTTCGGTTCTTGCGGTTGATAAGATAACCATGGTTCCGGGCATCGATAAAGAGGATCTCGCCTTTGCGCAGGGTTTTGTTCCGGCGCAGAAACCAAAGGCAGGCCGGGATCTGGGTGTTGAGAAAGAGTTTGGTGGGGAGGTTCACGATACAGTCGACCAGGTCGTTTTCGACCAGGGCCCTGCGGATATCTCCTTCGCAGGTGGTATTGGTGGTGAGTGAACCTTTGCTGAGCACAAAACCGGCCATCCCGGTCGGGGCCAGGTGGTAGAGGAAGTGCTGGATCCAGGCGTAGTTGGCATTGCCGGGGGGCGGGGGCAACTTTTTCCCCAGGATGCTCCACCGGGCATCGTCGCGGAGCAGGTCGCCGCTCCAGTCGCTGTCGTTGAACGGGGGATTGGCAATCACATAATCGGCCTTCAGGTCCTTGTGGGCATCGTTGAGAAAACTGCCTTCGTTGTTCCACTTCACGTTGCTGCTGTCGATGCCGCGGATAGCGAGGTTCATCTTGGCCAGCCGCCAGGTGGTCTGGTTGCTCTCCTGGCCATAGATGGAGATGAAGTCCGTTGGGTTCATGGTGTTTGCAGACCGGGATCCGCCCCGGGCGCGGTAATGGTCCTGGTGGTGCAGGATAAATTTTTCGCTTTGCACAAACATGCCACCGCTGCCGCAGCAGGGATCGAATACCCGGCCTTCGTAGGGTTCGAGCATTTCGACCAGGAGTTTTACCACGCAGGAGGGGGTGTAGAATTGCCCGCCCTTTTTTCCTTCGGCCATGGCAAATTCTCCCAGGAAATATTCATACACGCGGCCCAGCACATCCTTGCTTTGGGCCTCCTTTGTGCCCAGGGCGGCCGAACTTACCAGGTTGATGAGCCCGCCCAAGCTGGCCTTGTCGAGTTTTTCCTGGGCAAAGACTTTCGGCAGTACCCCGCGCAGGGAGGGATTGTCTTTTTCAATGGCATCCATGGCATCATCCACATCCTTGCCGATGGTAGGCAGGGTGGCCCGGCCCTGGATCCAGTTCCACCGGGATGAGGGAGGTACGTAAAATATCTTCTCGGCGGTATATTCGTTTTTATCTTCCGGGTCGGCGCCTTCGCTTTTCTGAGCGACAAGCTTCAGAAACATCTCTTCAAATGCATCGGAAATGTATTTCAGGAAGATGAGGCCCATCACCACATGCTTGTATTCGGCAGCATCCATATTCTTGCGGAGCTTGTCTGCGGTTTTCCATAGTTTTTTTTCGAGGGGTTCTTCAGCTTCGGGTTTTTGTTGTTTGGCCATTGGTTGTGAATTGACGGGGGAGGCAGTTGGTCAATGATATTTAAAAATAAGGTCAAATTTAGGTAAGAGTGATGAAACAATGAAATTTTTTCTGACAATTCTTTCCTTATACGGTTAGAACACAACCTGGCTACCTTGCAGGAGGAGCCAGTTGCCACCTGCGACATTATCAAGAACACCAACAGTTCTGAGCGGGTCGCACCAATTTCGCCCTTTTTCCGATGACCATCCGGATGTTTTCAACTTGCCTGAAATCTGACGCGGGGGGCAGCATGTTCGTTTTTTCAAGGTTTTCATGCAGAATTATGTAGTTTCTTGCTGAAAAGATGTAAAAACATGAAGATTCTATCCACTTTTATGTGGTTTCGTAGTGGTCTGGTAGTGGTTTCTTTGTAATCTGGTAGTGGTTCCTTAGTGGCTTGGTAGTTGTCTGGAAGTGGTTCCGTAGTGGTTTGGAGGTGGTCTTGTAGTACTTCGTTCGCTAAAACAATGGTAATTAATCCCTTCCCGCATTACAGGTCTGCTTCCCTATGAAAGCCAGCCGATCCATTTCCGGTCATCGCTGAAAAGTCATAAAAACAGCCCGGTTACCATTATTAAAAATGATGGAAAAAAGCAGAAAAGAGTGGAAAAAACATGGAAAATTATAGAATGTTTTATTCGCGACGTATTACCTTTTTCATTTTTCCCGATTAAGCAGTATAAATATGCTGAAGCCATGAAAACACAAGGATACACCTTAATCGAAAAGGCGCTGGCTGAGTTAACCCGGCGGATCGATAATCTGGAAAAAAGAATGGATGAACAACATCAACTCGCTCCCGGCTGGTTTGACACGGAAGAGGTATGCCGGCGGTTCGGGATCACAAAACGTACCGTCGACAAATTCCGAAAATTGAAAAAGGTTCCCTCAAGCAAACTGGGAGGACGGGTCTATTTTCGGGGTTCCGATTTCGAAACCATACTCGAAGAAAACCTGGATTTTAAACCGTAAAACCATGAAAACACAGCCAACAATCGCGGGAATAAAACTTTCGCGGGCCATCGGGCTCGGCACCTTCATTGCCGGTGTTGTCACTGTTTGGATCCACCTGGAGATACGCATTGCCGAGATCAATGTCGAGCTCATCAACCTCAAACAGGACCAGGTGATGTTCAAAACCGACAACCGCAGGGAGATGGAACTCATGCGAAGTGAAACCAACAACAATACAAAGGAGATTCTACGCAGGGTCGATGAAATTCAGGTATACCTGAGGGACCACAAATAACCGGATAAAGGAAAAATCAATCAGGCAACCGCCTCAACGGTGGCAAACCCTGTCGAAGATATTTGATCAAATGAACCGATTCTGGCCAGGATCACATTTATTCACCTTTTAACACTTAAAACCATGTCAAAAACAGATGAATTGGCGAAAGCCTACAGCGGGCTCCTCGGCGACCAGGTGGTCGTAAAGCGGGGAGGTAAAGGAAAAAACGTCGTATCCCTGGCCAGGACCAGGTCGAAAAGTGCGCCAAGCGACAAGCAACTTGCAGTACGCCAAAGGCTCAGTATGGCTGCTCAGTATGCGAGGAATGCGATGCTCGACCCGGCATTGTTCGATTTGTATACCAGTCGATCTTCACGGAGTATTTCGCCCTTCAGGGTTGCTTCAAACGACTTCCTGCAACTGCCTTTCTTACGCGACATCGATGTCACGAAATACCATGGCAACCCGGGCGATACGATAAGTGTTCTGGCCGGTGATAAAATTGCAGTGACTGAAGTCATGGCGCATCTCATGGCGGCCGACAACACTCCTGTTGAAGAGGGTCCTTGCGCACTCGACCTGCCATCGGGCAGATACCTGTACACGACAACCGTCCAGGTGGCCAACACGGCCGGAATGGTGGTGACGATCTCTGTCAGGGATACCCCTGGCAACAGGGTGGAGAGCTCCATAACCCTTTAACCGGGCGTAGTATGATTTAATAAACCGTGAACCGGCGTTTGGCGAAAGCCTGAACGCCGGTTCAACCGTTAAAATGCAAAATGGCAAAATGGGAGCCCCGTTTTGCCATTTTGTTTTTGTTGTATATCCAGTATATCAACCTCCCCTGCTTTAACGTCTGCCATTTGATGTCAGCGTCCATTTCCATGCCTCCATATTGAGCCTGCTTTCAATGATTTGTTGCGTAGCTGACGGCATTTGGTAAAAGAAATCGATCCCGGTCAGTTTCTCCACGCTGTCTATTGAAACTGCAAAGCGCAGCAGCGGTTCCCGCGATGCCCGGTTAGGCAGGATAAACCCTATACCCTTCATTCCCGAAGCCGTACAGTAAGCGACTACCTTGTAGAAGAAGGCGGGAACAGGGATGCTGTCGCGGCTTATAACGGGTAATCCTTTTGATAAAACAGGACCGGTAACCACGTAAACAGCATGATCGTCGTTGGCCCATTGCCGGACCAGTTCTTCCAGTTTTTTCCAGATCCCCCGGTTGAATTCAGGAATCTGCGGGGCCACGTTTGAAAGATAAAATGATTCGACCATGGTTTTCAACGAGTAGCATATATCGGCTGCCGGCGCCAGGTGTCCCATGTCGTAGCCGGAATTTTTATAATCGGCAGGGGTTATGGTGGAGGAAGTTAATATGGGATCTCGTACAAATTCGTCATTTCGCTTCACGCTGGACACCGTTTCTTTAGCTGTAAGTTCATACGCTACCCAATCGGCCAGGCGGAAAGACGGGTTATAGGAAACGGCATAGCCTGTGTGGATTATTACCCGACTGCCCGGGATGGGTTTCGGTAGTTCAGGGTGACTGTTATCCTTCTTAGGCGAGAAGGATAAAATCGCCAGGATCAAAAACAGAGCAGGGATAATGAAGCCGTTTTTTATCCTGTTTGGTCCGATTGATCCATTGTTTACGCGAGGTTTAATGTTTTGTTTTTCCATGTCTCAAAATGATTAAGATTTACTGCTTAATCGGGTTTGAGGGGAAAAGGTAATACGATAAAAGTGGTTTTTTTTCAAAAGGCTTGGATTTTTTTTAAACCAATAATTGATAAGCCCATTCTCAAATGCTGTGACTTCAGGTACCTCAGTCACAGCATTTGAGAATGGTGAAACATTTCAATAATTCATGCCAGGTATCGGTGGTTTCGGGAGCCTCAACCACCGGTTGTTCCGGCGGCTTAGCTGTATAAGGTCAATTTGCCCACGCTTTGACTGAGGCTCCCGAGGTCACCGCAAGTTCAGTGGTGAACCTGTTCCATAGGGTATGTTCAGTATCGGTGGTTTCGAGAACCTCGACCACCGGTTGCTCCGACGGCTTAGCTGTACAAGGTCAATTTGTCCACGTAGTGACTGAGGCTCCCAAAGTCACAGCAAGCTCAGTTGTGTACCTGTTCCATAGGGTCTGTTCAGTATCGGTGGTTTCTAGAACCTCAACCACTGGCTGTTCCGGCGTTATAGCTGTACAAGGTCAATTCGCCCACACGGTGACTTAGGTTCCCGAAGTCACCGCAAGTTCAGTGGTGTATCAGTTCCACAGGCCACTTCAACTGGCAATGGTTGCCAGACAAGGAGATGCTGCAAAGTTTCAGTGGTGTATCAGTTCCACAGGCCACTTCAACCTTTCATCACGTGAAGTATGCTCATTTAAATACCAACAATTCGTTTCAGTGGT
>CAIWMX010000085.1 GCA_903913885.1 uncultured Bacteroidales bacterium
GGCTCAACAACGGGGCAAACGCACCTGCATTCCAGGGGAAATCGGAGATATCTATCACTTCGGAAGAGACTTCCTGCCAGGATACACTGCTCAACCCAAAACACTGCACCCCTGCAGCTACATCCTGAAAAATGTAGTAATCACGATAGAACTGCCAGTTTCCCAACAGTCCCCGTAAAGATCCCGGCGTGCGGAATTGCCGCACCGGGCTCTTCAGAAGTACTCGCCTCCGCAACGCTTTCATCCTATTCCTGGTTCCATTCTCGCTCTCTTTCGATACCTGGGTTTTGTGATGTGTGGCTTTGCTAACTGGAATTGCACAATTAACTGATTAAATCCTTCCCAGTTGTAGCTACGTCGTTGTCCTCTTCGATTTAGATATTTGAACAACGTCTTCTGGACATGATAGTAAAACTGCTCGAGGCTAAGATAATTTCCAATCACTCCGAAGTAGTTATAGTGGCCTCGGAGTTTGGCATTCAACCGGCTGAACAACTCCGGCAGCCTCAAATGTCGGTTTTCTTTACACCATTCATTGAAGCGTTTAATCGAATTTCTTAGCTTCTTCCGTGCTGTGCGCCGCTTGACATGTGCTTTCCCTTTCAGATCCTTACCCCATCGAAATTCAAACCCTAAGAAATCAAAACTATTCTTTCCTGGATTTTCGTTGGGACTAAAAGATACCACCCGTGTCTTTTCCGTTGATAGTTCCAGACCAAACTTTCCCAGTCTTTTTCCCATCACTTCATAGACCCGTTGTGCATCACTCTGGTTTTGGAATGCACACACGTAATCATCGGCAAAACGGATAATGCACGCTTTTCCTGTGCAGTGCCTTTTTACTACCTTTTCAAACCACACATCCAATACATAATGCAGGTACACATTGGCCAGGATGGGTGAAATGATCCCGCCCTGTGGTGTCCCCGTTCCCGGATGTATCACCTTCCCATCTGTGTCCAGCACTCCTGCCTTGAGCCACTTCTCGATCAACCGCAACAATGCTTTGTCGTCTATTCGTTCTGCCAGCATCTTGAGCAACCATTCATGATTGATGTTATCAAAGAACCCTTTGATGTCTGCTTCTAACACGTAGTTATATTTCCCAAATTGTAGCTCATTGCTCAGTTTCTCAACCGCATCCAATGCTCCTATATTCGGCCTGTATCCATAACTACTTTCCAGAAAATCCTGCTCATAGATCGCTTCCAGTATCCGCTTGACCGCTAATTGCAACAGTTTATCTTCTGTGGCAGGTATCCCAAGGGGACGCAGTTTTCCGTTCGCTTTCGGAATGTACTGCCTCCTCACGAGTTTGGCCCGGTATCGCTTCTTTTTCAGGTTCTCAACCAACTGGTGTATGTTCTCATCCAGGTTTTGCTTATATTCTTCGGCACTCACCCGATCGACCCCATATGCGGCATCTTTCCGGATATACTGCCAACTGTCTTTGAGCATTTCTTCGTTGAGCATTCCATACAAATTGCGAAACCGATAGCCAGGCTGGTTTCCAGCCTTTTCTGCTATTGCCTGTAATTTGGTTTGCACACTTTCCCGATCCTGCATGTCCGTCATGTGTTTCCTTTACAAGCTGCGTACTCCTGCCAGCCCCTTCCCCTTGTGAGCGGCTTTCCCGTTCTCTGAGTATTATGAGCTGGTCTGACTCCCGAAGACCTTCTGGTTTCCCTACTTGGCTTTTCGGTTCCACCTACCTGTTCAGCTTCGTTGCTTCACAGGAGATCCTCGGGTCTCCCAAGTTCTTGTCGTTTCTCTCAACACATGCCACGCTGTTTGTTACCCCGGCAGACCCTCTGAATGCTCACCATTTCGCATTCTTTGTGTTGGCTTCTGATTCTAGGATATCATCGCCATCTGCTCTTTTGGACTGTCTATCAGTCCACGTGGTTATCGAGGCTATATCACGCTTCAGGAAGTGCGGTCTTCCCTGTGGCCTATGTCGTACCCTGTACACGCTTCAATGGTATCGTTCGGTCGCTGATGCCTGTGCTTTGTGTCCCTGTTTCCAGGCTCGTTGGATTTGTTGGCATCTCCTCTTCCAACGCCAAGGTTTTCTCTCACCGACGGTCACTCCTTTAACCGGCTTAAGCTTCCTCCTTTACCATTGCAGTACTCGGTATAAATGGTTGGTTAGACCTTGTTTACCAGGGACTTTCACCCTGGAAGAAACGCTAAGCTTTGCTTGGCGCACCCCGAATTCCACGTCTGATATTTTTTGCCAACAATTTCACTCCGGAACGGTGATGATTGTGACTGAACTCACTTAATTTTAGCATTATTTACTCCATTCACATCATTTTTTGCGATCTTTTTCACAAATTCAGCCATTGGA
>CAIWMX010000086.1 GCA_903913885.1 uncultured Bacteroidales bacterium
CATTTGTTCCAGAATTTTTATTCCGGTTTGATAGTCTGCATAAATTTTTCACTGGCGGGCCAGATGCCGTAATAAGTCCCCTGGGCGCGGGGCATTACAAATGAACAATGCTGAAGTTTATGCTGCGATTACTGAAAAGATCATTGCCAACCTGGAAACATCCGGAAGCTGGCAGAAATTCTGGGACTTGCCATCACCGGTGAGTCTGAATGGCCATTTTTACCGGGGGATCAACTACCTGATTTTGTCCAATGACCAGTTCAAAAGCCGGGTTTATGGCACCTTTGGACAAATCCGCGCCAATGGTGGCCAGGTTCGTAAGGGTGAAAAGTCCACTCTGATTGTGTTCTGGAAGAAAACCGACACGAAAAACGTCAGTACAGGTGAGACCGATAAGAAATTCCTGCTCAGATACTATCATATTTTTAACAGCGAACAGGCTCATTTCGATGATACCGGCAAACAGAAAATTGCCGAGCTTGACAAAGCAACCATCGACCGGAAATCTGCTCAATATATACCGGCAGAACAGATTATTTCAGGATTTAAAGGGATTCCTGAAATTCATTACACCAATCTTGACATCTCACCAAGCTACTCCCCGGTGGCTGATCTGATCACCATGCCCTCCGAAAACCAGTATGCTACGGCAGAAGATTTTTTTAGAATCATCTACCATGAGCTTTCGCACGCGACAGGCCACCCGAAACGATTGAACAGGTTTGAGGCATTTAATAACAAATTTGGCGACGAATTGTACTCTAAGGAAGAACTTGTCGCGGAGCTTTGCTCTTCATTTTTGGCCGACAGGGCAGGGTTAACCCAGCGACAGCGCAATTCAAATGCCTATATCCGGGATTGGGCAACGTCTCTGCGGGACAACCAGAAATGGATCATGTGGGCAGCTTCCCGGGCTGAAAAAGCGGCTGAATATATCCTGGGAACTGAACAGATCATCATCGATGAAGAAGAAACTCAGGTGCCTGAATTAGCTGAAGTGATTTAAGCTGTCAGAATTAAAGATTGCCAGCCGTGGACAGGAGTTCACGGCTTTTTTCATTCATAATTAAATATCTACAAAATGAGTTACAAAGGAAGATCCCTGGATCCCAGGCAAATGACATCTCGCTTCGCCGGCACATGTTACACCTGCAAAAAACCAATTAAAAAAGGCGAAGAGATCATTTACTGGCCAAACGGCAACCATGCCGAACATTTTGCATGTGGCGAAGCTGATTACCGTCATTCGCTGGCATCGTTCCAGGATGAAGAAAATTACAACAATCAATATCCATCCTGGTGATTGAAGGCAGTCCCGGTTCCGAACTGCCGGAACTGGGACTGTTTTTTTGTTCGCATCTCCCGGAAAACGCTTTTTCTTTGGCACAGCACCGGCAAAGAAAAAGCCTGGCAAAAAGAAAACCGATTTATAACGGGGTGCTTTTATAGTAAAAGCAACCAAAAGCCCACACACATTACTCAAAATTTTCTGCGAAGGTAACCTCATGAAAATATCATGTCACTAAAGGCGGCTCACCTGGTTATCGGAAACTGAAATCGGGTGAGCCTCCCGTTGGGTTCATTCACCCCGTAAGAACGGGATGACCCGAACCTTTGTTCCAGAATTTTCATTCCGGTAGTTTTTACAGCAGAAATTTTTCTAAACCGGCGAGCCAGATGCCAAAATAAGTCCTCCGGGCAGGGGGCAACAAACATGTCAAAATTATCGGAAGTTCTCAAGCCAACCAACGGAAAATCACAACCAGGCCAGATCATGGTTGTCAGACCAGCATTCATCCCGCTTCCTTCGGAGCCTGTTGAAGAAATCCCTGTTGCTGAAGTGAAGCCGGAGCCGATCGCGGAAGTGAAGCCGGAACCGGTCGCAGAAGTGAAACCGGAGCCGGTCGTAGTTGCAAAACCGGAATTAACACTCATGGAGAAGATCCTCAAGGTTGAGAACCTGCAGCTTATCATCGAAAAAAGGGCGAAGCTGGTGCAGACCCGCTCTGAACTGGAGCGCTTTCAGATTTCATCCAACGATTTCAACTGCTCCATGCGGCTGAATGACTCGGACGGGAATGTTTTCACCACGAGTTTCACACCCGGCATCAAAAAGGTGATTGATTTTCTCAAGTCACAGTTCGATGCAAGCATTTCAGAAGCTGAAAACAAAATCAACTTCTGAAAATTGGGGAGTTCCGCCGAAGGCGGAACTCCCTTTTTTAGTGATCGTAAAGACAATTAAATAACCATACCGAATAGTAGAAACCATTTTACCAAAGGCATGGCATTCCCTGATTATTATTCACCTAAAGGCAGCTTTCTTGATATATACCGATGCTGAATAAGTTTGCAAAATGATTAACAATTGCCTGTGCATAAATAATCCTATTTTGGTTACCCAACTATCTGGTTTCGGTATTTCTTTGCAATTAATGAATGACTTTTTAAACGACAAGGAAATAGATGCTTTAAAGTCGCTCCATAGAAAAGCGGATCGCAAGCAACGTGACAAGATAAAAGGGATTCTTCTATTGAATAGGGGTTATGGGTACGCTGAGATTGCTGAGATATTGCTGATTGATCAATCAACCCATTGGCGATGGTATGAATCATATGTTGCAGGCGGAGTTAATGGTTTGCTGATTGACAATTACACTGGTGGTACAAGTAAATTGACCGAATGTCAGCAGGTAAAACTGATCGAACATCTTGAAAAAAACGTCTATCTGACGGCAAAAGAAATCTGCGCTTTTGTTAAGAAAACATATCGGGTTCGGTATACTCCTAAGGGGATGACCAGCCTTCTTCACCATCTTGGATTTACCTATAAGAAGCCCAAACACATTCCTGGCAAAGCCGATAGTGAGGCACAGGAAGCGTTTATTAAGAATTACAGGCGGCTCCAAAAGCGCAAAGCCCCTGAAGACAGGATTTATTTTATGGATGGGGTACATCCGATGCATAATTCTCAACCTGCTTACGGATGGATCAAGAAAGGGAAGGAAATGGTCATCAAAGCCAATACGGGTCGGCAAAGAATTAATTTGAACGGTGCTTATAATCTCGAGGATCATACAGTAGTCATTCAGGAAGCAGAAATGATAAATAGTCAATCAACCGTAAGTTTGATGATGGAAATGCTCCGAAAACAGCCTTTGGGTCTGATTTACGTGATTGCGGATAATGCCAGATACTATCGTTCTCAAGTGGTCCAACAATTTGTGAAAAGTAACAAGAGAATCCGTTTGTTGTTTTTACCTCCATATAGCCCAAATCTCAATGTTATTGAACGTTTGTGGAAATTTTTCAAAAAAAAGACGCTTTACAATACATACTACGAAAAATTCGCTGTTTTCAGAAAATACTGTCTGGAGTTTTTCAAACATATCCAGAAATACAAAGCAGAATTACAAACATTAATGACCGATAATTTTCAAATAATTCAGGCATAATTATTTGCAAACCTGAGTTCTTTCAGTATAACAGTGATATTTTTACAGCAATAATTATTATGGAATCATTTTGTCAATTTCAGAAATATTTGGTTCAATTTTATTTAGTCACGGAATTTTGTTTTAATTTTACTTAATGAGCCTATGTGATGCAATTTGGCTTTCAACAGCGCAGTATTGAACTAAACTAAAATCTTTGAGACTGATGTATGCTAAGTGGATTGAATAACTTTGATTTTGTGGCGAAATGTTACAACAACTGAAAATTCTGCAATAAAAAACCGAAATATTCGCACCATCCAAATATGAAAAACAAGATTTCCTTTCGGACCCTGATTACGATAGTTATCGTAATTTCAAGTTCCTTTCTTACAGAAGCCCAAGTTCCTCAAAGCTTCAACTATCAGGCAGTTTTGCGAAATTCCTCAGGTGGAATACTTCAAAATCAAAATGCGACAATGAAGTTTTCAATTCATAAAAATAATGCATCGGGAACAACAGTGTATGAAGAAACACATACCACTGTCACCAATAATAATGGATTAGTGAATCTGCAAATTGGACAAGGTACCCCGACCACTGGCTCCTTTTCATCAATTCAATGGGGAAAAAATAGCTATTTTCTTCAAGTCCAGGCAGATATCGGATCGGGTTATATTAACCTTGGTACAACTCAATTCATTACAGTTCCGTATGCAATGGTTGCTGATACAGCATTACATTATGCAGGAGGAACTGATATGTGGCAATTACTCGGAACTACAATTTTATCAGTTCCTTCTAATGTGTTATCCGTTTCTTCCTTCTCTCCTCATAAATATCTAAGGATTGAAATCTCAGCCCTAAGCGTTGGAACCGATTGTAATGCACAATTTACCAATCTTCAAATGTGGTTTAATTCCGATAATGCTTCGGGTAATTATGGATGGTTAATTTATCCTGGCTCAGGTACCAATGCAGCATCATATATCTTATTTGGAAATGGCCAATTGTGCGGCCCATGGAATGCATTCTATTCTGGAGAAATTAATAATGAGATATCTTTTGTAAAATTAGTAAATCTCACAGGTATGCATGGGAATAATATATCAGCTAATAATCTGGCCGGGAGGGTTTTAAGTGGGATTTGGAATAATACAAATACTCAAATAACTACAATTACAATATCGGTTGATTCTTATACAATGGGCGTTGGCAGTAGGTTGAACGTATATGGGCATGATTGATTTGCTTAATCCTATAAATTGGCAGAACAAATGAGAAGGTCATATTTTGTTCTTTTTGTGTTTCTTATTTGCAAATTATCAACATCACAAGTTGTAGTTGAACGACAAGTAATCGGATCAACAGGCAGTTTAATTATTTCTGGGAATATTGAAGTTTCTTCGACGGTTGGAGAAGTAGTCATACCAACATTTTCACAAAGCAGCTTAGTCGTCACGCAAGGTTTTCAGCAAGCTGATAATATTTTGGCAACCATTTCAATTGCTGCAGATCCAAACCCGTTTTGCCCGGGGGCCATTGTCAATTTTACAACCACGACAACAAACACCGTTACTACTCCTTTTTACCAATGGAAAGTTAATGGGAGTAATGTCGGGAGTAATTCACCAACTTACTCAAACTTTCCCCAATCCGGGGATAGTGTACGTTGTATAATGAGTATAAATCTTTCTACTGATATTTCATCCAACAAGATAATCATGGTGGCTTTGCCAACTCCATCAGTATCATTTGCATACTGTTTTGATAGTATAACCACCTCAAACGCAAAACCGATAAAATTAAAGGGAGGACTTCCTTTGGGCGGAACATATTCCGGCCCCGGAGTTAATCCGTTAACAGGCGTTTTTACTCCTTCCATAGCAGGAGTCGGGATAATCCCCGTTACCTATTCTTACACTAATATCAATTTATGCACTGCTGCTAAAGTTAAAAACATTGATGTACAATCACCGAGCACATTCAATTGCGGGAACAACTTCATTGATATCCGTGACAACAAAGTCTACCCTACAGTGCAGATCGGATCGCAGTGCTGGATGTCAGCAAATTTGAATTTCGGAAACCTCATACCGCGTATCCAGCCTCAAGATGACAATTGCGCTCCCGAGAAATATTGTTTTAATGACCTGGTTGGGAACTGCCAGTCGGGATCTTCCATATACCAATGGGACGAATTAATGCAGTATGACGATATTCCGGGGGTGAAGGGGCTCTGTCCTTCGGGATGGCATGTACCTATTGAGGATGAATGGGAAACCCTATTCGCTGAATATATCACCAAAGGCTTGGCTGGCTCTCCATTAAAGTATTCAGGCAATTCAGGTTTCAATGCTCTTCTGAATGGGGTGGACTACCTCAATTACCAATGGTATTTCCATACTTTTGCCACCCTGTTCTGGTCTTCTTCTTCAGTCGGAACTTATGCAGCCTGGGCGCATGGACTCAATGATTCCGTCCAAAGTGTGTCATTATATTCATCAAGCAAGGCAAATGCATTCTCCGTACGTTGTTTAAAAGATAATTGCAATATAATTCCCAATACTCCTGCGCCGGGTAGCAATATGTCTTCACCAACACAGATCATCTGGAATTGGAACAGTGATGCTGGTGCAACCGGCTATAAATGGAGCACAACAAATAACTATACCACAGCAACCGACATGGGGATTTCAACCACAAAGACTGAAACATCTCTGACTTGCAATACCGCGTATTCCCGCTATGTTTGGGCTTATAGTCTATGCGGGTATTCAGCGCCGGTCACCCTGACCCAAACGACTACATTGGATACTCCGGCAGCCCCAACCGCAGGAACCCAAGTACCATCACCAACCCAGATCATCTGGAACTGGAATACCGTTATCGGTGCTACTGGTTATAAATGGAGCACAACTAATGATTTTGCATCGGCTATTGACATGGGCCCTGCAACCACAATAACAGAAACCACGCTTACCTGCAACACCACTTACACCCGCTACACATGGGCATACAACCTTTGCGGGAATTCAACGCCAATTACTCTAACCCAAACGACTTCTTTGAATGCTCCTGCAACCCCGACTGCAGGAACTCATGTGCCATCCCAAATCCAGATCATTTGGAACTGGAACACCGTTACGGAGGCCACAGGATATAAATGGAATACGTCCAATGATTATACAACGGCGACCGATATGCTCACAAGTACCGTCAAAACAGAATCCGGGCTGACCTGTAACACTCCATACAACCGGTTTGTATGGGCATATAACGCTTGCGGGAATTCAACGCCTATCATTTTAAATCAAACTACTGCGGACTGTGGGGGAGCGACTTGCGCGGGAACGATAATGTATGGTAGCCAATTATACAATACAGTTCAAATAGGAACTCAATGCTGGTTTAAAGAAAACCTGAATATCGGAACGTGGATATATAGCCCACAGGAACAATCAGATAACAGCACAATCGAAAAATACTGTTATGGCGACCTTGAATCGAATTGCAATATTTATGGTGGCCTTTACCAATGGAACGAGATGATGCAATATATAACCACAGCAGGAGCTCAGGGAATTTGCCCATCGGGTTGGCATATTCCAACGGATGGTGATTGGTGTACCGTAACTCAATTCTTAGATCCGCTCGTGAATTGTGCTACACAAGGTTATACTGGGGCAAATGCAGGAGGAAAGATGAAAACTACTGGCACCGTTGAAGCTGGTACCGGTCTGTGGTTTTCTCCAAATACCGGCGCCACTAATGAAAGTGGCTTTTCTGCTATTCCAGCAGGTATGCTCATTGGCAATAGTACATTCTTCAACATTGGCCCCAACGGTAACTGGTGGAGTTCTTCAGAGGACAATACGTTCACTGCCTGGTACTGGGCCATGTACTATCTTTACAGCAATGTAAATAGGAACTGGTATAATAAGAGTACAGGACTTTCTGTCCGTTGCTTAAAGGATGCTTGTTCTGCTGCTCCGACCTCTCCGAATTCCGGAACACATATACCATCACCAACCCAGATTATCTGGAACTGGAACACCGTGCCCGGGGCAACCGGTTATAAGTGGAGTACGGTGAACGATTATTCCTCTGCAACCGACATGGGCATTGCAACCACAAAAATAGAGACCGGCCTTATCTGCAATATGGCTTTTACCCGTTATGTTTGGGCCTACAATCTGTGCGGGAATTCTGGCGCAGTCATCCTGACCCAAACCACCTCCTTAGATCCTCCCTTAGCCCCGATTTCTGGTACGCAGGTCCCATCTCCAACCCAGATCATCTGGAACTGGAATGCCGTTTCTGATGCAACCGGTTATAAATGGAATACAACAAATACTTATGCAACAGCTATTGACATGGGTAATTTAACTACCAAAACTGAAACAGGCCTTACCTGCAATTCAGCTTACACTCGTTATGTGTGGGCGTATAATGGTTGTGGAATTTCAAACGCTTCTGCACTGGCTCAAACTACGACGACCTGTTTTGTATGTGGACAGCCAATCACAGACAGCCGCAATGGAAAAATATATAACACGGTACTCATAGGTACCCAATGTTGGATGAAAGAGAACATGAATATTGGGACAACAATAAACTCAGCACAGCAACAAACAAATAATTCTTCCATTGAGAAATACTGTTACAATGAACTTGAAACAAATTGTGACATATATGGTGGGCTTTATCAATGGGATGAGTTAATGAATTATACAACCTCAAGTAATTCAAATCCCAGTGGGAGACAGGGGATATGTCCAGTGGGATGGCATATCCCTTCAGAAAATGAATGGTGTCAAATGGAGACGTTTATCGACCAATGGGTGAACTGCAGTAATACTGGATTTACAGGAGTTGATGCAGGTGAGAGAATGAAAGAAGCCGGAACAAGTCATTGGGCAACTGATCCTGGTGTTTTTGCAAACTCAAGTGGATTCACTGCTCTGCCTGGTGGCTACTTTTATCAGGGAATTTTTAATCAATTATCTATTGGTACAAATTTATGGTCATCAACTGAGAGTACACCAACCTTTGCGTGGAATTGTCATTTAAGAGATTTTTCCCCACAGGTTAATCGAGGTGACAATGATAAATTACATGGTGAATCAGGACGTTGTCTAAAAGATAATTGACAAAATTAGGTTTTTCTAAGTTCTTTTGGCAAGAATGAATCAATTTCTTTATCATTGAATGTCATCTCTTCATACTGCTTTAATGCCTTGCTTGCTGCTTTGTAGGCTTTATAATTTGTCCGAGGAGAACCAGTATAAACGTTATGTAGCCTATCTTGTAAGTTGTCACGTTTGTCTATTATTTGATTGATGGATAGTTGCCCTGCTCTCAAGTCTGTTAGTAGCGATAAATATGATTCCCGAATGTCCCAAATCTCATTTGCTGCATTAATATGTTTCTGAGATATTTCTCCTAAGTCGTAATCTTTCATATAAGTATTAAGGCCAAAAAGCAATGTTGAAAGAACTACTCCGACAACTAATGCCCATTCTTGATCTCCGAATAATTTTACCAGAAGACTTGTTGTCACAACAGCAGAAATAATTATTAGCGAAAGTTTTAATCGTTTATGTAATCGTAATATCATATCTGCACATTTTTCTTGGGTCTTATGTGAATATACAACTCTGCCAAAACATTCTCTGATTTGTGCTTCAAGAATCTTAACCTGGGAATTTGTTTCCATATACTTCTCTCCATTTCTTTTTTGCCTCAATTGAAGCAGTTTTTTGATTATCGATAGCCTCCAAAGAAATATTATAGCATCTTTTAGCTTTATATTCAAAAGGACCTTTACGATAAACGAATTGATTACTTCCTAATGCACACCAATAGCCTTGGCTTGTATTTTGTTCAGATAGAAATTTGAAAAAATCTCGTGACATCCAGTCAAAATATACGGTAGTCATATCCTTATATTCATAGGTCCCAAGGAAATTATAAACTAAGGTATCTATTAATAATCCACCCATTGGCACATCCCACTGGTACTTCCATGCTCTGACTGGATATTACGCTCTAATTGACCCCTCTTATACGCTTCAAATTGACCCCCTAAAGTTAACTGCCTTGATTTAACATTTATCATACCTGAGAATGCCATAAGCAAAGTTATACTTTATTGCATTGTTATTATATTCATTTCCTTTTTCATTCCGTATCTTTTTCTCAAAGATTCACCGTTAAGCTCGATCCTGTGGGCATCATGAACAATGCGGTCAAGGATAGCGTCAGCGATGGTTTGTTCACCGATTATATCGTACCAGTTTACCACTGGCAGTTGCGAGGTAATGATCGTAGAACGTTTGCCGTGACGGTCTTCCATGATTTCAAGCAACATGTTGCGGTTCTGGCTGTCCAAAGGTTGTAAGCCAAAATCATCAATGATGAGCAGATCCTGCTTTTCGATACGGGCGATTTCTTTCACATAAGAGCCGTCAGCCCTGGACATTTTCAGTTTGGAGAAAAGCTTGGATGCATTGGTGTACAAGACTGAATGCCCAAGCATACACGCCTGATTACCCAGTGCTGAAGCGACAAAGCTCTTGCCGATGCCTGTACTTCCTGTGATGAGGATATTCTCATGTTTATCAATAAAACTGCCATCGGCAAAACGCATCATCATGTTTTTATCAAGGTTACGGTCAATGTCAAAGTGAAGTTGTTCAACATTGGCTTTATACCTGAACTTAGCTTGCTGGATGTGCCGTTCAATGCGACGGTTGCTTCGATCATCGTATTCTGATTCTACCAAAAAGGCAATCAGTTCATCGGCAGTGAGGGCATTTAACTGGCCTGATTCCAGGCTGGTCTTAAATGCCCGGTGCATGCCGTGGAACTTCATTCGTCGCATTTTTTCAAGGGTTTGATCATTCATGGCGTTGGTATTTAAGGGGTTAGTTAAAATAGGATTCTCCACGGATATTTTCATGTGCAGGCAAAAGTGTCCGGACCGGCGGTTCTGTTTCCTCCTCCAGGTCCAGTTTCTTTTCAAGGATGGTCTTTACGATCCTGTAATTGTAAAGGCCATATTCCATGGCCCTGCGGCAGGCATTGTTCAATCGTTCCGGACCCACTTTTTTGCAACAGTTTAACACCCCTGCGCAGGATTTAAACGACTGATCAGGATGCTGGGGCTTCTCCAGGATCTTAATCACCAAGTCTTTTACATCAGGGCCGATGACAGCGGCACGTTCTATCATCCTTTCAGGTGTCCAGTCCTTGCGGAACTGATGCTGTGGAGCATGGAAAGCTTCGGTGGACGTAAAGTCAAACGGCGTGCGGTTTCTTTGATAAGTTGCAATGCAGTCGTAACGGTGAAAGATATCTACCCGGGTACCACTGTAGAGAACCGTAACTTTCTTACACTTGAACTCATAGGGAACGTGATAATAATGTTTATCCTCGCTCAGGGCTGCATATCCCATCCTGGACACGGTAACCACCCTGCGCTTTTTAAACTCGTAG
>CAIWMX010000087.1 GCA_903913885.1 uncultured Bacteroidales bacterium
GAAGACTCGAACTTCCGACCCCCACGTCTCTAACTAATTCTTTATATCCTTCCGATAAACAACATGTTTCCTTCATAATAACCCCCATTGTTGACCAAGCTATTCAAAATGTGGTAACGATATGGTAACTCTCCCTTTGATTGTTAGTAATTATTTAATACTTTTATGTGCGTAGTTGGTTTTAAATTTGCAGGTTACTTCCCATAACCACATTTATCATGCTCTCGTAACCATTCAAAACATGTTTCCTTCCTATTCCAATAATTTTCAATCCAAACCCTTACCTTTGTGTCATTCCTTGAAAGATTGATCAAATCTTTAAAATTATAAGAATGAAGTTCGCCTACAATCTTATCACCATCATTTAAAGACCCAGAAAACACTTCTACTAAAACATAGAATTGTGCAGTTTCAATTATATAAAAATCACAGCCCCGACCTTCCCAGATAACTTTACCAACAACCGGATCTGAAGAAAGAACCGTTGTTGATGATATTAGTATAAGTAACACTGATGCCATAAACATATAGAAAAATAATCTTTTCTCGGCAACGTATAGAATTTGTATCATCTGTTTTATGTTCTATTGTTAAAAAACTATTTCAAAGGTTGTGCAAATGAACCTGGGCTTAAAAATATCAACTTAATTCATTATTCCTCCTGAAAACTCAATCTTTCTGTATTTAATAAATGTATCAACACCAAACCCCTCATTAATATTCATCAGGTTAACAGTTAGATCACCATTAGACCTACTTCTCGGACACTGACAGAATTCATTTCCTATGAAATAACCGTCCTTCAAGAAAGAATAACTTTGATACTTGGTAAACAAATAATCTGGCAGGTCTCCTTCATATTGAAGTGAGTACGATTCAAATTCCTCAAAGATTGCCGCAAGCAACTGATCAAGTATGTATTCTGCAACTGGAACTCTGATTAAGAATCCAATTCCCCGGCTCGTATATTCGGCAATAATTATTAACATTCCCTATTGCCTTAATGTGGTTATTTGCAATATTTAGCAATAAAATCATACGCTTCTTGTTTTCCATATTGCCCTGCATCACTCCAATCTATACACGCCTCTTCATTTTTACCCAATTTATACTTGGCTCTTCCTCTAATAAAGTAACTATTTGCAAGTTTATCATAAAGAATTAGCGCCTGATTGCAGTCACTAATGCAGCCTCTTAGATCACCCAGATTAAATTTTGTCTCTGCGCGGCTATCCCATGCAACATAATTTTTTGGCTCTTTATCAATGGCGATATCAAGGTATTTTAAAGCCTCTGTAAATTTTTTTTGTTCGAATTTAGCCCAACCTAAATTATTATATGCCATTGAAAATGATGGCTTAAGTTCTATTGCCTTTTTATAATCGTTTATTGCACCATAATAATCTTTTAGCTCAGATTTAGCGGAACCTCTATTATAATATGCCTCTGGATTAGACGGGTCTATTGCTATCTGTTGAGTGAAGTCGGCCATAGCACCAGTAAAATCATATAAATAATACTTAGTCCATCCCCTATCCCTGTATATTTCCTTGTCTGAATTTGTCTCGGCAGCCTTGTTGAAATTATCTAATGCCGACATATAATCATGAAGCTTAAACTGAGAATAAGCAAGGACAGGATAAACATCCCTAAAATCGGGGGCTAACGATTGTACAATTTTAAACTGGGTCATTGCATTGGAAAAGTCTCCAACACCATAATATTCCATTCCTTTATGCCAATATGTAATTGGATCATTCTTTTTTGCATTCCTTTCGTTATACGCATCAATCTCCTCATTTATTCTGTCTTTAACATTCGTCAACATTGTACTTGTTCTTGAATCTGAGAAATCTCCATGGTTAATTTCATATATATCATTCTCCAAGTAATCCACACAGATGCCCATTCCCTTTGCAAATTGTTCATCTGTTTGCTTTGATTTTAAATCCTTTGCATAATTTAACAATGATTTGTAGTACTGAATGTTGTTATCTGATTGCTTTTGCTTATTTTCTAATGAACGATTAATTACATTTAAATCTAAAGGCACGAATGAACTGACATATTTGGGAGGTGTATATTGAAAATAATTCTGTGCTTGTATTGATGCATTTATGCAAATTACAATAATAGACATAAAGGTTATCGTTTTCATATGGCTATAATTTGAGTTTGGATATTAGAATCAAGATGGCTAATGGTTTGGTTCTTTATATGAAGCCTGAATCCAAACAGCTTTGTCAACAAGCATCAATTTCCAGAACACTTTGATTGATCCACTGCGATCCTCCCATTTATCTTTACCAGTGATAGTGAAACTATCATTAAGATTTTTTCGCCAACCATTTACAATAGCTAATTCAGGAGAATCCATTATTGAGAATTGGAAACACTTTCCATTTTCACTGAAATTGTATGCACACATCCAGCTTCCTTGCGTTTCGCACCAATAATAATGGATGCCTTTATCTGTAATCTTCTCTTCAATTTTTGTTATAAATGTACTGGCATCCAGCCTTGATTTTATTGCAGCCTTGGTCAAACCTAGAAATGCAATCTCTTTAGCCTGGCCTGTTACAGATGTAATCCATAGCAAGCTTAATATCAAAATAACTGTCTTTTTCATATACAATTTATTTTATTGCTTTACATAAAAAATAGAATGTACAGTAACAACAAAATAATCCTTATCCTTTAGTAGATCAATTGCGTAATCACCAGTTCTTCCATAATAAGTGTAAATTGTTAAATCTGGAGAGACGAATGTTTTTTTTGCACATAAATCATCTAGATATTTAATCACTGGGTTGAGATAATCGAAATTATAACAATAGATATTATACTTTTCACATATTTCATTTTTTTGAAAACAAAACACCACAATGTCTTTATCTCCAATATTAACGTATAATAACTCTTCACCATCTTTATTTTTACCGCGCTTAGATTCTTTCCCAGGATAATCTACTGGTATCACTTTTTCTAACACTGCTTTTTTTGATCCAATATAATTCTCAAGATTTTCCTTTTTAAGATAGGACATTGGATCATTTTGCCCATAGATTAGAGTTGCTAAAACTAACAAAACTGCTATTAGATAAAATTTACACATATGAGTTGTGTTTATCACAATAAATTAAAAAAAATAGGCGTGGAACTTACCCCACCTGATTCAGAGGCACCGCCAAGTGCCCACATCACAAATAAGGAAGCCCACGCCGTAGCATGAGCATTCGCTTATCATTCTGTGATGTTGAAATTTTGGCGGTTTTCTGAATCAGAACAATAGCAAACGCTATTTTTTTATGGTGATACAGTTCTTACCTCATAGATATTTTTTTAACAGAGTAAATGTAAGGCCTTTTTTAACCTTCTGTACAGTTGAACTGACATTTTTTTCTTAACACCCTAATCTGATATGTTTTGGAAATCCATTCTTTTATGATTGATAACAGGTTAAATATCTTTCTATATGATTTGCATCCAGGTTATCAACCTAAATAAACATCAAAGGAGGGTTCCCGAAGTTAATTTGATCCACCTCGGGAACCTTTGATCGTAAAATATTATGCTTTGATAAGCCTGTCAAACACCCTCTGTGTATATTGTGCTGACAATCCACCCAAAACAATTGATTTCATCTTGACCTCATCATTGCGGAAATTCTTCATATTCTGGAAGTAACCGGCCACTGCATTATAAACGCCATAGCCAGTACCACGAATGGTGTCAATTTCTGATGCTTCATGATAGTAATGGACCACACCTTCAACCATATTCGTTTTCCTTGTTGAAAGGTCAACATTGCCAGTCAAAGCCAATGCCTTGATCTCCACTTTATTAAGGAAGGCTCTTGTGATGATGGATTTCATATCCTGGTCAGATACTTGCTTATCATAAAGCAGGCGAAAGGCCACTTCCAGCTTATAAAGGTATTCAGAGTGCATTCCCATGACCAGCGCTGCTTCCACAAACCTTTCCTTCACATTTTGGGTATGCTTGATAAACACCCTGTTGGTGTTGTTATTGAAAGCAGCATTGAGCGTATTCTGGCATACAACCCTTACCGGTGTGAAGAATGCAGTAATAGCCATTGAGCCATCGTGTGAACTGCAAAGAACAAGGTAGTTTTCAATTGGCCCATCTCTGCCGATAACAATTTCCTTTGGAAGTTTAGCTGTAATAAACAACACTCCACCTTTTCCAAGGCATCCTGCTGTTTCATAGATCGCTTTGCCTTCTCCAACGATTTGGTCAAAGAATGAAAACACATCACGATTCTGGACAATGGTGTAATCTTTACCAACCAACCCCAGCACATCACGGTTATCTTCTCTTACCGTTGCAAAGTAATCTGGAACATCAAGTCCACGTTCAGTGAATAACCGCTGTTTTTCCACGATAAAATCCAGCCCTCCAAATTCAATCGCTTCCTTTGCAGTAAAAACATGGTCTAGAATGGTACCGCATTTATGCCATGCTGGCTCTTTTGCGGATACAAAGCTGTATTTCCCATTATTAAAATTCAGGTTGTGCATAATTAATATATATGTATTCAATGTCAATCAAATCATGTTGAATAATAGCCTTCTGTTCAGGCTCCAGAATGTTCAGGACACTCCACAGTGAATATCTCCACCAGTGGAGCTCCTGTTTAAATTCAGCGTTCTGCTGCTTTAGAATTTCGTTTTCTTTAACCAGGTCGTCGATGATCATACCTCTATCTTCTCTATTCGTTTAGGACAGTCTGGTATCAAGCACCTGCTGCATACCAGCGTATTGGGTTCCATTTGCCAATGTTGATGCTCCCAGCGAAATATGGTATCAGACATCCACCGCAAGGTTTTATACAATTGGTTCATTCGTTCCTGTGCAATAGTAGCCTTTGCCGGATCACGGTGATTGATGTCAGTAATGATGGGGATATCCTTGAAACCCGGTTCCTCTTTCTTGTAGTCAAAGACCAGGTAAACAAAGGGTAACTCAAAGATCACACGGTAAAGCATGGCTTCTGTAAAATCCATATTTTGAGGAGCGCCCCAAGGTGTTGGATGGTAATGGCCATTGGTAAAGAACTCACTGGCCTGCCTGTCCCTTGTCAGTTTCAGATCAATGGTAGCTACATCAAAACTGTACCTTGAAGTGGTGATTGGTGACATGAAATCCAGGGTCCCTTCCAAATAAACCGGAGCCTGTTGAGTTCCCTTAGGATCAACCCATAACCTTTTACGATAAATCTGCGTGTACTTTGGATCAATGATTAACCCGTATGCATTCGCCACCAGAAAGAACCTTTCAATAGCAAGGTCTATTCTTTCATGATCGGATAATTTGGCACAAGTCTTTTTGTGTCTTGGAAGATCATCCACTCTTTTACCACCGGCAGATGAACCAATACATTTGCTCTCAAAGTACAGCCCTTTAAGCATGGATTCACTTTCAGGGATCGGAATATCCTTCAACAACAACGTATGATATACCTGATATGGACATACCGGATAGGGTTCCCCCTTATAGATCAGTTGACGGATAAGTGATTTGCTGAGTCGCAGTTGATTGATCTTACCTGTAACTGTCGAAATACTGATCTTGGGAGCTGTAGGTTGCCGGGATTGGTTATCAGGTACATCACCCACCGTTTTATCATTCACTATTTGTGTTGATAGCTCAACAAACTGGTCGAATGTATCACACATTGCGTTAGAACTGTGGTTCATCGCCAAATTCCATTACAGGTTGTAAAAGCACTTCTGCCGATTCTAATACCTGCTCTTTGGTAGTAATCCCAAGGCCAGGGAATGTGATACACTCAACTGCAAGTTGCAGGGCGTAATATTTCCGGGATACCAGGTCACGGAAATGAGGTTCAGTTTCACTGGTGTTCTCCAATACCCAGGTATAGAAAATGGCAGCAAGGCCATTAAGGTCATCCAGATTTCGCGGCTTTCTGCCAGTTACAGTGAAGAACATCCTTGCAATGGTCTGGCACATCGAAAACCCGATCCTCTTTACTGTATCTGGATCATTGTATGTTGACTTGCCATTGCCGTTACCATTTGTTGCAGGATATTGCTGTCCGTTGATAATCACCTTGCTTACCTTGGTGATATTGCTCCTTCCATTGGTGCCAGTGGTGATTTCATAAGTTACCTCAGAACCCATAGGAATGGGATAGGCAGTCTTCTCTGAACCACAACTCCCTGTTGTGCCATCCTCAAAAGTGATAATGAAACCGTAATTCAGGTTACCGTTGAACTTGTTAGTCCATGATTTGTGTACCTCTCCAATCATTTGGGGTACCACACTTTTAATAATTCCTTTAGCCATATCGTTAATTGTTTATCGTTAAAATGCAATCAATAAGGCCGTTCTTCAAATTCTGGTTCCAATGCCTGTTCATCAGTGGCCATAGTTGAAGGATATGGCGGTTGCATGATTCGCAAGGTCTTGGGATCAATCACCGGCTTAGGATCATCAGATTTGTTGCCTGGAAATCCATTGACAGGCTTTACACTGTTTGATACCGGTTGTGTCAATGGTATTACCACAGCATCCGACACATCAGTATCCAATTCCCGTTCAAGTGCGATGATCTCTCTGGCAATATTCAACGCATCTTGCGTAAAATGTCCATAAGCCCGCTTTGCCAGTTGCAAGGCTCTCTTTTCTCGTTCAGTGATCATATTCTTATTATTATTGATTGAAACATGATTATAAATTACCTTCATCGGCAAAGGAGTAGAAAGCATTTCCACCAACAATTAGGTGATCCAGTACCGCTATTTCAAGGAGGGTACCTGCTTCGCATAGCTTTTTTGTGATCTTATTGTCAGCCTCACTGGGTACCAGTACCCCTGATGGGTGATTATGCCCAAGGATAATGCTCGACGCATGATGATCAAGGGCTACCTTGAAAATCTTTTTAGGATCAACGACAGTACCACTGATACCCCCTTCTGAAATCTGATGTTTGCCGATCAGTTTGTTTGCCCGGTTAAGCATTAAAATCCAGAATTCCTCATAGGGTTTATCCAGAATGCAGGATTTGAGAATCTCGAATGCAGCATAAGATGAGCTTATCTTCTCTTTGATTAAGACTCCTGTTGCACTTCTTCTCCTCCCCAATTCAAAGGCAGTGATGATTCTTGTTGCAGATGCAAGGGTTATCTTCCCGGTTTTAACCAGTTCATTAACACTAAGTTTGGCGATCTCTCCCAGGTTGTCTTTACAATTGTTCAAAATCGTCCTTGCTGCATTCAATGAACTATAATCTTTGGTGTCCTTTGCAATGATCAGTGATAACAGTTCTGCATCTGAAACAGAAGCCATTCCTTTCATCAGGATTTTTGTAGCCGGTTTATCATCCTCAGCCCAACAGGACATCGGCAGGTTGTTTTGGAAGTTCATGACTGTTTATTAATAAGTGCCTCTGATTCCTGTAAATGAGAGTGAATGTTGTTTGCAAGAGACAACAGGAACTGCTTATCAGCATTAACACTGACTGTACCTTTGTTTGAACACAGCGTTATCTGGTGCATATCGTTTCCAGCGCACCATCTAAATTCAATGAAAAAGTATTCAACCTGTCCCTTTTGGCGGTATTCTAATGGATTCGCTTTTAATTGATCTAAGATTTGCCGGTATATGACGCACTGTTGCTGGTAATATGGAAGATCAATTTCGGGGATTGTCTGGTTACAGTGAATATTAGCATGTTCATATACCAGGATGTTATTCCGCAGGTTCAGTGAGGATTGGTAGTCTGTTATGAAATCCTCCCTGTTGCAATTTGCATCAAATCCATTCCTTTTACTTATCCAACGGTACCCCTCATCAGACAGCCTGGCAATATCTTTACATGCTTCCAGAATGTTGGTGATTATTTGTCCTACCAGTTGGGGTTCAAATAGCTGAAACAATGCTTTTGGTTTTGAGTTTAATGTATCCTTCATACTATTGGGTTTGTTTTTCCAATTCACTAGTAAACTGCATCATCCGCTGGATTTCATGCTCAACCATATCATTGAGATATACCTCGAACAGGTAGTAGTCAAATTCCAGGTCAACAATCGCTTGCGCATCTTCTTTTAATGCTGCGGCATTATTTAAGTTATCTGCCATAGTCAATGATATTACAGCCATAAAGCCAGGATAAGACAAATTCGAGTGGATTAATTTGTGGCTCCAAATCTATGATGCCAAACACTGTTCGGAAATAGATTGATTGCCTGGGATTCCTTGTGGTATTTCGCATGATGGCTCCATGCATTAAACTGCTTTGGATATTGAAGGTTATTGGATACTTGCAGATAAACCTTCCATGCCGGTAAAATCCATATATGAAAGCATCCTGCCACTGGTTGTTGGTATTTTCTACGACTTTCGAAATCCATCCATAAATTGCAGGGTTGGCTTTAGAGATGATCTTAAAACTAATAGGATTCTGTGGATCAACTGTCATTAACACTGGTTCCAAAATATAACCCATTTCAAAGGCATATTGTGCAAGTTCCTCTATATCCTCATCGTTAAAACGAATATAGAATGACTTTTCACGGCATTGCCCTTCTGTTTGAAAACCTGCTATTGTGATGGGATAGCTTGTCTTATCAACGAGTTCAACAATTTCTTTGTCTGTTGTCATTTCAGGAGTGGTTTAGATATTGTTTATTGGTATCACATGAATAGAAAACACTGGTCCCTTACACCAAGTATAGAAGAAAAGAGGAAGGATCACCAGAAGTAGATTTTGCAGCCGGTTTTAACAAGCCTATAAAATTTCATGGTCTTTTTTGGCCTCCAACGGCGAATTTTTCCATCCTAGAGTAATAGTTCCAGAAGGCATGATCTTGAATCCTAGCCAAGCTGGTGCGGTTTTTTCAGACTTTTTTCTCGGTGACTTTTATTGAGGATACTGTTCGATAGGCAATCTGTAGAATTATGCGTGAAAAGCCTGTCAATACAAGGGGTTCACACATATTGGAGAGGTAATTGTGTAAGCGGATTCCGATTCAAATATTGCTATATTGTTCAGGTGAGTTTGGATTTTTGCTTATCATCCGGTTTCTTTATAGCATTATAGAGGATCACATGATAACCATGCAGATGACCTATCTGGTCCCTTGTTGTTGGTGCCCGATTAACAGACCTGATGGTTCCATGATCACTGTATTTCAATAAAATCAACAACACCTCATTGTTGGTGATTTTACCACAGAAAGAAATGTGCCGTAATATTTTCTGTTACGTTCTTCTGTTAGAACTTTTATTGCGTTTAAGCGATTGTAAAAAATTTAATTACGCGTCACAATCCTTATGTCACAAGTTTTGTTGCAATTTCTGAAAGCAGTTCAGAGAACAATGGCAAACAGATAATAAGGATAAAGGGTTTTGCCAATCAGATAAAGCAAGAAAAGATCATCAGATATTTTCACAGCTTCCACGAAAACAATGTTTCCTTTTTTCTCTACTTGGTTTTCAATGATAACCACAACCTTAAACGGACAAACAAGTCTTCTTAAAACACCGTGTTTATCAATGATCAGGATGGAATTAGGACTACAATATCTATTGATCCCTTCGAGTAATGTCTTCTTATCTTCCATAGATCAATATTCTGATGGTAAACATACTATGCCATCAATTAACCATACAGTAACCTGGTCTAGTGGAAAATCGGAATTAAGTATCTCATGCCCTGCAAGGAAATTATCATTCCCATCAGCACATTGAATAACCCAGGGACCATTACCCTGCTTGATTAGTTTCCACACCTGGAATGGATTTTTTGATAATTTAATCTGCCAGCTAAGGATGAGATCAAACAGCCAATATGCTCCTCCACCGGCATGTTCTCTTACAAATTGACATCCATCTGTTAATTTCATGGTCATGCCATTCGGTAACCTGTGGAGGTAGTATTCTTCAGTACCAATAAACCCAGCTAAGGCCTGTTTGAGTTCTTCTCTCGATAATTTTATATCAGTTATTACCATAAAAATTAGAGTTAATAAAAAAGGCAGCCATTCTCAGACTGCCCCTTTACGCTAGTTAAACATCGCTGCTTACGCCTGCACTGTTGCCATTTCAGGCGAAAATATCACTTCTTCAATCGTTGCAGTGTTGGGCGAAGGATTGAACAGGTACTTGTGAGTGAGCATGACGATTTCGCCAGTGCTGGGTAATGCGTACTCATAAGGCTCACATGCGATTTTCTGAACAGTGCCGGGAAGTTTTGTTCCCACAAGTGATTTGCAGATTTCCTCGTTAAAGGTACAGGTGATGCTGCTCTTCCATGCTGTAGCATAGAAATTTCCGGTCTTACTTGATTTGACGAGCTCAACCCCACCCATTAAATTGAGGGCAAAGAAGTCCTTACCTTCCGCATTGGCCCTCTTGGAATAACTGATAATACTTACCATGGCTTTAAGTTTTGAATTTATTATACGATAGACCGGGGAAGTCCTTCCCCCTCGGCAACCGTTAGGTGGGGTTGTTGTAAGGACATCGACACAGGCAAAAAATTTCTAAAAAATTCTTTTATGGCATGACCAAAGGTTACTATAAATAATATAGTAACTTCTGTAGAATATTTCATTGACTATGGGAAATCGAAAAGGAAAATTTACTCCTGATGTGGAGGTAGTGCCCTGTCAGGGTCAAGCTCAAGATTCAATCCCAAATCAGAAGGCATAAGTTCAGGTTCATCAAATGACCTACGATTGCTATGTGACCTTGTTTCTGAATCCACCTGCGATTTAAAATGAACATTATACCAAATATATGCTTCTGCAAGTTTGTCTTCGATATCTGCTAAAAGCTCATTTTTTAGCTGAAAATCCGATGGTTTAAAGTTACTAGCATTTCCCTTTAACTTTTGTATGCAGTACCTTGCATTTGAGGCCCTAATCTTGTCATTTTCCTTAAGATCATTGATCATCTGTATTGCATTATTCTCTCCATTCAACGCTATAATCAGAGCGCAAGCAAATACATCAGAAGAATTTCCGGGTTGACTGATCAATGTTAAATCTGATTGTAATGAAAACTGAATTATATGAAATTCTTTCAGTAAACCATCAAGATAAAACGAAAAGTCATCAAATAGATGGACCAGCATCCTTAATCGTGGTAACTGTTTTTTTAGGGCACTGACCTTTTTATACTGTATTTCATATCTTAACCATCTATCATGGCTAATTGGCACGCCTTTATGTGTAATTTCACGGCATTTCCCAATCTTCTTTAACTCTTCAACTTTATCATAGAAAATGATTTTTTTTGCTGTACCTCTGAATTGTAATGTCTTATTAGAAAACTTATCAATTGGTAGTTTGCTCCTACTGCGAATGGAAGTAAAATATTCTGAAACATTTTTCTTTACCTCCAACGTTACTCCAAAATCAATCCGTAATATCTTTGCTTCATTAAATGGCAAAATATCAATATCAAGAGAGTTTCTAAGATCGTTTATGGCTGCCATTAGGTCAGTATGCGATAAATCATCCAATGCACACTTACCATAGAAATATTTCCGGATACTCCCCTCTATTATTGTTCTTTGCTCCAACAGATTCATTGTTATCTTGATATTCTTCAGATAACCAGTTTTAGTTACTATAGTATTACTATCATTCTCATCGGAATGATTTTGAATTCTTGACAACAGTGATATGTCACGTGGTAATGCATTAACCCTTAATTTTATTGTATCAACCATATTTCCTAATTTAAAATAGTAACTTTTTCATGAATTAGCCAGCATAGATAAAAACCTGAGCTGGTCAGTCAATGAGGGGAATTGTGAAATAGTTGAACGAAGTTACTATATTATTTATATTTAGATTCGGGGACAAAGGTTCCTGATAGTTAATCAATATTTAGACTTTTTCTAAGTTTGTCAAAATCAAAGGCTATCTTCTCATCAAGAACCCTAGAATAAATCTGGGTTGTACGTATATCTGTATGACCTAATGCTTTTGATACTGTTTCTATTGGCACTCCATTGGCCAAAGTTATCACAGTTGCAAAAATATGTCTTCCACAATGAAATGAAATTGACTTTTCTATACCTGCCAATTTTGCGAGTTCCTTGAGGTAATCGTTCATTTTCTGATTACTATACATAGGAAAAACATGGTTCCCTTTGAGTTTCGGGTGCTCTTTATATTTATCTATAAGATCAATGGCTTTAGGCAGTAATGGTATGCGGGCTTTAATATCGGTTTTCTGTCTTCTGGTAATTATCCAAGGTGTCTCATCAATTCCCAGTACTATGCTTTCTCTGGTAAGGTTTTTCAGGTCGACATAAGACAATCCTGTATAACAACTTAATATAAAAGCATCCTTAACAAGAGCTAGCTTGGGAGAATTAACATATAGGTTTTCAACTATTTCGAGTTCTTCCTTTGTCAGTATGATTTTATCATATGGATGAAACTTGATTTTGACTCTCGCAAAGGGGCTTTTAATTATCCATTCATTTTCCAATGCAATATTCATCACCTTCTTTAATCGTTGAAGATGCTTCATTGTGCCGTTGTTCCCGCACTTTTTCACTTTTTGAATGAAAAGGCAGTAATCTGAGATGAAGGATTGGTCAACTTCTGATAGCATTATATCAGTTTTTCTGAATGTATAGTGAACGAATTCCTTTAGATAATTTAATGTGGTCTTGAAATTCTTAAAGTTCCCATATGTTGATGAATAACCAATTCCTGCCTCCATTTGCTTATTATGTTGTTCAACTAATTGGATTAGTGTCAGATCACGTTTTCTCGTTCCAAAAATGATCTCTTTTATCCTACTTGGTGTGACTACTTTTTGTTCATCCAATAATTGACGATATGCTTCATATGCCTTGCTCTTAAGACTTTGGATGAAATTATTAACCTCGGATGCATCTTTAGTACGCGGGTTAACCATTCCTCTTGATATATCCCAAGATGTAGATTCAACTTTTCGGTTTATTGAAAAAGCAATCTTTTCACCATTAGATGAAATTCTAAGATAAAGTGTAGCCATTCCTGAATTGTCAAGCCTGTCTGTCCTTATATAGAAAAACAAGCTAAAAGTATTTCTCTCCTTCATACTGATTAATATTAATGATCAGATTGTGAAAGGATTGAGATACTATATCGTGGTAACGATTTGGTAACTTATGAGTAAGGAAATTGATTAGAAGGAAGGATAAAAGGAAAAACCCAAAATAACCAACGCACTGTGCATCAATTATCCTGGGTTTTCATGTTGTTAAAAGTCGGGATGAGAAGACTCGAACTTCCGACCCCCACGTCCCGAACGTGGTGCGCTAGCCAACTGCGCTACATCCCGAGGCAATATTAAACTGGTAAGAACGCTTCCCGTTTCGCCGGAGTGTTGCTCTGGTTTCGGGACTGCAAATCTACAAATATTTTTCAGAATTCAGCATGGGACTTTTTTCCTGATTTTTCAATCCCCGTAAAAAAGGTTATTCCGGGCCGGAAAAGGATGCCATTTGCTGATAATTCAACTCCAGGTCCTTTGATTTCAGCCTCCAATTCACTATCTTTGTGTTGACCGAATGTTAAAAAGGAGGTTTGTATGGAAAACTTGCTACGCGAATACATGGAACGCGCCTTTGCCGATCGCGGCACGGTGCATCATACCGGGCCGGGCCCGGTGGTGACCATCTCAAGAGAATACGGGTGCCCGTCGAAACTGCTTGCCCAACGGCTCACCGACTTGCTGAACAAACATAATGGGAGCGAAAAACCGGGCGTTTGGCGATATATCAACAAGGAGGTGGTGGAAACAACCGCTCACCGTCTCGAATTGAACCCAACGGAGGTAAACTACTTTATGAGCGCCGGTAACAAGGGACTCATCGAGGACGTACTTGCCTCGTTCTCGCCCACCTACGTGAGCAACATCCGCATGCGCAAAACCATCACCGACGTGGTGCGCACCATCGCACTCCAGGGCCACGTGGTCATCGTTGGCAGGGGCGGCGCGGGTATCCTCCGGAATCATGCCAACACCCTGCACATCCGCCTGCAGGCGCCGCGCGACTGGCGCATCAGCCAGGTGTGCAGCTCCAACGGCCTTCCACATGCGGAAGCTTCTCGGCTGGTGGATGAAATGGACAAAAAACGGGCTGCGCTCATTGAAATGATGACCGGCGAAAAATTCCACCCCACACTTTTCGACGTAACATTCAACTGCAGTTCATTATCTTTGGAGGAAATTGCCGCGACCATCGCGGGTCTCATTGAAACTAAAAAAATGACCGGATGACTGCCAGAACAAAACTCCTCCTGCTTACCTCCCTTTTCGCGGGGCTGACCTTCCACCTCTTCCCACAGAAACCATTTACCCTGCAGCAAAAAACGGCCCAGTGCGCAAAAATCAAGGCTGCCTGCCAGTATGCATGGGCCGGTTACAAACAGTACGCAAACGGCTTCGACGCCCTGGCTCCCCTGAGCAAAAAAGGGCATAACTGGTACAGCGTTTCCTTTATGATGACCCCGCTCGACGCTTTCGACACCTTTTACCTGATGGGGCTGAAGGATGAGGCCGCCCAGGCGAAGGAGATGGTGATCAATGGACTGAGCTTCGATGTTGACGTGGAGGTCCAGCTTTTCGAGGTGAACATCCGGCTGCTTGGCGGGCTGATCTCGGCCTATGAACTTTCGGGTGATGAACGGCTGCTCAACCTCGCCAAAAACCTGGGCATACGGCTCTTTCCCGCCTTCAACTCCCCCACCGGGATGCCTTACCGGTATGTGAACCTGAAAACCGGTAAAACCCGCGACTCGCTCAGCAACCCCGCCGAGATCGGGACTTACCTGCTTGAATTCGGGAAACTCACGCGCCTCACGCACGACTCATCTTTTTATAAAGCCGCGAAGAGAGCCGCCTTCGAGGTATACCGCCGGCGAAGTGACATCGACCTGGTGGGAACCACCATCAACGTGAACACCGGTGCCTGGAAAAATACCGAGAGCCAGATCGGCGCCCGCATCGATTCCTATTACGAATACCTGTACAAGGCCTGGCTGCTGTTTGGCGATACCGACTGCAAACAGGCATGGGAGGTCCACAACCGGGCGATCAAAAAATACCTCTACACCGAGGTGCCGTCGGGGGCCTATTTTACAAGGGTGGACATGCGTTCGGGCAAGGAGACCCATTCGCTCTATGGCGCCCTTGATGCCTTTTATGCCGGTATCCTGGCCCTTTCGGGCGATGTCGCAACGGCTAGGAAGATCCAGAAGGGCAACTTCCACATGTGGACCACCTTCAACATCGAACCGGAAGAGTTTAACTTCCGCACCGATTCTGTGCTGTATCCCGAATATCCCCTTCGCCCCGAGAACATCGAAAGTTGCTTTTACCTCTACCGCAAAACCCATGACCCGGAATACCTGCGGATGGGGCAGCGCATGATCAATGACATCCTTGAAAAATGCAAGACCGAAGCCGGCTACGCCGAAATGAAAAACGTGAAAATCCTGGAGAAATCCGATTCGATGGAAAGTTTCTTCCTGGCCGAAACACTCAAATACGCCTACCTCCTCTTCGCACCTGAAAACACCCTTGATCTCAGCAAGGTGGTGTTTAACACGGAAGCACACCCTTTCAGAATTAAAAATTAAAAATTACGAATTAAAAATTGACCGCTCGCAGAGCGGAAAACCAGTATTTAATTTGGGAGACCCATTCAATCTTCCAAATTCCTAATTCAAGATTCGTTGTTCAATATTCGATATTCATTTTTTGCTCCGGCGCATAGGTGGTAACTCCATGTTAATGAGTTCCGCAAAAAATGCCTACCTTTGCACAATATATTCATACTTTGACATTTCACGATTTTGATTTTGAACCGCGGCTCATTGAAGGCATTGAGGCGCTGGGGTACGAAAACGCGACCCCCATCCAGGAACAGGCCATCCCGGCCATCTTAGCAGGAAAAGACCTTATCGGATCAGCACAGACCGGCACCGGCAAAACGGCGGCCTTCCTCCTTCCGATCATCCAGAAAATCATCACCAAACCTCACGACGACGCCATCAAGGCGTTGGTGATCGTGCCCACGCGCGAGCTTGCACAGCAGATCGACCAGCATATGGAAGGACTGTCGTATTTCACGCCGGTGAGTTCTATCCCGGTTTACGGCGGCACCGATGGCGCCTCCTTCTCGCGCGAGCGCCAGGCGCTTGCCAACGGGGCCGACATGGTCATCTGCACCCCGGGCAGGATGATCGCCCACCTCAATATGGGTTATGTGAACCTGTCGAGCCTCCGTTATCTCATCCTCGATGAAGCCGACCGCATGCTCGACATGGGCTTTTACGACGACATCCTGAAGATCATGTCGTATGTGCCGAAAGAACGGCAGACTCTCTGTTTCACGGCCACCATGCCGAAAGACATGCGTGAGCTGGCCCGCAAGATCCTGAAGGATCCGGTCGAGATCAACATCGCCCCTTCTAAGCCCGCTGAAAACATTCTCCAGATGGCCTACGTGGTGTACGACACGCAGAAGATCCCGCTGGTGCAGTACCTGCTGAAGGACCTGAAACTGAGGAGCATCCTCATCTTCTGCTCCACCAAAAGCGCTACCAAGCAGCTGAGCCACTCGCTCAAAAAACTGCGGCTGAATGCCGAAGAGATCCATTCGGACCTCGACCAGCCCGAACGCGAAAAGGTGCTGAACAAATTCAGGAGCAAGGAGTTGAACATTCTGGTGGCCACCGACATTGTTTCCAGGGGCATCGACATCGAAGACATCGACATGGTGATCAACTACGACGTGCCCAACGACGGTGAGGACTATATCCACCGCATCGGCCGCACAGCACGTGCCCAGGCCAAAGGTGCTGCCATTACCCTGATCAATGAAAAGGACCAGGGCAAATTTGCAACCATCGAAACGCTGCTTGGCAAATCAATTTACAAGGGAGCCATCCCCGTCCAGCTGGGAACCGGGCCCGAATTTGACCCAAAAAAACACAAAAGCGCCTTCCGCAAGGGCGGTTTCAGGAAAAAATAAATAATAATTAAGTTTTTTTTAGAATTTGTTTGATCTTGTTCTATTTTATTTCTATCTTTGCGGATATTATTTTTAATTCGATTATTATTATGAAAAATGGAAAAGTAAAATTCTTTAATGAGTCAAAAGGATTTGGATTTATTATGGACTCCGAGACAGGCAAAGAATATTTCGTTCATGCCTCTGGTTTAATTGACCGTATCCGGGAAAATGAC
>CAIWMX010000088.1 GCA_903913885.1 uncultured Bacteroidales bacterium
AGGCAGTTGTCGGTTTGAGGGGTCAAATCTGAAATCTGAAATCCGAAATCTAAATTTGAGGCCATCCAGCATTGGGAACCGATTTGAACGGTTGGGTAAACTTTGTTATCCCGGATATCCGTCAGGTTGTTGCCGCAAGTGAAGGAAGGGTTGGGTTGAACCAGGATGGTTTTTGTTTTGGTTGCAAGGCAGGTATAAACGTTGGCGTAACCATAGGTGATCGTTTTGAACCCGGTTCCGGCAACGGAAGGTGTAAAAATCCCGGTGTTTACCCCGGGACCGCTGTATTGGCCACCCAGGGGCAATCCTCCATGCAAACTGAACGGTTGGGCGCCCAGGATGGTTACCGTGTCGAAACATGTGGTAAAAGTAACATTTGGCGCTGCCCGTTCGCTCATAATAATCCTTGCCGAGCTGGCCGGATTACCGGTCACACAATTCAGGTTCGAGGTCATGACACAGCGCACACTGTCGCCGGCAGCAGGATTAAAAGTGAAGGTGGGTAAGTTTGTCCCGGCATTCACACCGTTTAATTTCCATTGATACGATGGTGACAGTCCGCCATTGTTAGGTGTTGCCGTGATGGTGACCGAAGTTCCCGGGCAGAAAGGGTTGGTTAGTGTTGAAATGGAAACCCCTGCCGGAAGATTGGTGTTGACCGTCATGGTGATGATGTTTGACAAGGCCGGATTGCCGGTTATACATGATGCTGATGAATTCAGGACGCAGGATACCTGGTCGCCGTTGGCCGGTGAGTATGTATACGTTGGGTTGTTTGTCCCGGCATTGCCTCCGTTGACCTTCCATTGATAACCCGGGACCAGACCGCCATGGTCAGGAGTTGCCGTAAATGTTACCTGGCTACCTGCACAAAATGGATTTGATGAAGCCACGATCGAAACGCTCACTACAAGGATTGGACTCGCAGTCATCGTTACCGGAGCGCTGGTTGCAGGATTGCCTGTGACGCAGTTGTCAGAGGAAGTCAGCTCACAGGTTACTATATCTCCATTTAGGGGTGTGTAGGTGAATGAGGAACTGTTGGTACCTGCATTACTTCCATTTACCTTCCATAGATAAACAGGAAACAGGCCGCCATGGTTGGGAACTGCAATAAAAGTCACCTGGCTTCCCGGGCAGAAAGGATTTGCTGAGGGTGTAATCGAAATGGTCACGGCAGGGTTTTGGGTGATGGTCATGGTTACCGGGGAACTGATGGCCGGATTTCCGGTAACACAGTTATCAGATGATGATAATTGGCAGGTAATAATATCGCCATTCAACGGTACATAGGTATAGGTTGAATTGGTTGCACCGCTGACATTGACAGCATTCACTTTCCATTGGTAACTGGGCAGCGATCCACCGTGAGTAGGATTGGCAGTAAAGGTGACCGAAGTGCCTGCGCAAACCGTCGTTACCGCAGTGGTAACCGTTACACTGACTGGCAGCGGTTGATCAACGGTCATGCAGATCGTGTTTGAAAGGGCTGGGTTCCCGGTCGGGCAGTTGATATCAGAGGTCAGCTCACAGGTGATGCAGTCTCCGTTCGCGGGCGTAAAGGTGAATATCTGGCTGTTGGTTCCTGAAATTACGCCGTTGACCTTCCACAGATAGACTGGATTATTGCCGGGGTTCGTGGGGAAAGCGTTAAATATCACAGGTGTGCCCGCACAGGTATGAGTCGATGTTGAGGTAATGTTCACGCTGACAGGGTTTAGCTGGCTCACCGTCATACAAATCTGGTTGGAGGTGGCCGGGTTCCCGGTCGCACAGGCATCAGTCGATGTCATGCTGCAAACAATACAATCACCGTTTAATGGAGTGTAGGTAAAGACTGAATTGTTTGGACCGGAATTGATTCCGTTCACTTTCCATTGGTATGAGAGCGAATTGCCTGCGGGTTGGCCAGTGGCCGTAATAGTCACTTGTGTTCCTGCACAAACCGTTGTACTGCCAGTCGCTATGGTCACGCTGACTGCAACCGGTGTTCCAATGGATAGCTGCACCGTATCGCGGCCCGTGCAACCGTTCGGACCGGTCACATTCACCCGGTACAACCCGGGAGTGCCCGTTGTATAGGTCTGTCCACTGCCGATGTTCATGGTCATGGTGGTCAGGTCATCCCACTGGTAGGAGCAGCCGGTGCATGCGCCTGCATCAAATGTAGCCGTTTGCGGGGCGCAGATGGTTTGGTCGGGTCCGAGATCCGGCTGGGGAGCAGGAAGAATGGTGATGATTTGCCAGGTAGTATCCGTGCGGTTGTCGTTGTGCCGTACATACAACTCAACGGTATAAACTCCCGGGGCTGAGTAAACATGCAACGGGTTGGCTAGGGCCGATGTGTTATTTACACCCGATGTCGGATCGCCGAAGATCCAGTTAATGGTATCGGCGGGCGGCCATATGTCGGAGGTGAAAGCAATTGATTCATAGGGACACGAACCTATGTGATGAACATAAGCTTTATATCGTTGTATAAATTGTGGCAAACCATCCGTACAAATTTCTCCATTTAATGATACTGCATTTAACTGAAAATTGCATCCTGAACCTCTAATATTTGGATTGTTAATTACATGCAGTGAATCGACATAGAAATCGGTACAATATATTTTCCAATCTGGACCCATTTGGATGGCCGACCTCCTGTAATCAATACCTATTATAGTTTCACTCTGCATAAAACTCAGTGAATCGGTCTTTGTAGCATCATATTGGTAAATGAGTCCATGCGAAGGAAGTGCCCCCGGCAATGTTGAGACGTACAATAATTTTGAATCCGGGGAAAATTCGAAACTACTGGGAGGACACGGATACCCGTTATAAACTGAAGGAAAAAATCGAAATAACGAAGATACCTGACCAGTATTCCGATCAAATTGACAAAATTCAATTGGTATAATATTCGAATTCCAATAAGCACAAACCAGGTGGGTACCATCTTGCGATATTTTTATTTCCAACGGGTCTACCGGCGCTGGTGTGAAAGTTGGAATGACCTGGCTATTGCCCAATACCGGAGTAGTGTTCAGCCCTGAGGTCGATATCTTAAATGAAGCAAAATAGTTGCTATCCTCATCTGTAATGCGTGTAACAACCCAGGCATCCCTGTTATTCCAGTGGCGCGTCCCCGTGACAGCCCCCTTAACTTTACTCATTCCCTGAATTGAAATGTTCTTTTGTCCAAGCACTATATCGCCCAAGCCTCCATTGAGATTCATGTCCAGGATTGAATATTCCAAACCATAAGAGGCTGATGTTGATGTATAGCGACCTACGGTGAATATGTAATATAGATTATCAAGAGTAATATTTTGAACTGCGATTACCGGTTGATAAAAACTCGATCCCTGACCATGAAGTGTGTAACCATTACTCATCACGATCTTATTCTTGTTATAAACATCAAATCCATTGGTAAAAAATAAAAAGTTACCTGCTGAATCAGAAACACTGACAGATACTCCGGATGAGGATAAATAACCATTTGGAATGGAAACAGGAACTCCTGAATTAAACGACATTCCGGCAAACATTCCAAAATACCAATTATTGAATTCGCCCTGGGAAAATCCCGGCAATGAACCATGGCTGAACACCAGGACCAAAAGAATGAAAAACCATATGCAGGGTCGTTTGTTCATTTTCATTGTTAAAAACCATCCTTCACACATCTCACCCCAAAAGCATTTTGCCTGGATGACGGATACATTGACACACTCGGATTAAAAATATTCAACCCCCTGGCCAAAGCCCGTTCTGTACCCGAAGCAGTCGAGGTCCAGTACATTGCACCCACATCAAGTCCGGTGGTAAATGCCCAGGTATTGTTCAGATATAAAAAACCTTTCTGGTATGAATGAAATCCGTTTACAAGTAACGAGTCCTTGAGATATCCACCAGCCTGCCCTGCTCCAGAGTAAAAAGTGAGCAATATGTTCCATTCGGCTGCGGATGGGATATGCCAGCCCGGAGGACAAAGCCCTTGGGCGCCGGGAGAAGTTTGGTAGCGCATGAGTTCGTCCCACTGGTAGAAGGAATTACTAATTACGAATGACGAATTACTGCGGTATTTTTCTGAGAGGCAGTTGTCGGTTTGAGGGGTCAAATCTGAAATCTGAAATCCGAAATCTAAATTTGAGGCCATCCAGCATTGGGAACCGATCTGAACGG
>CAIWMX010000089.1 GCA_903913885.1 uncultured Bacteroidales bacterium
CCCGAACACGACCAACGCATGGCAAAGACCGTTTTTGCTGCAGTCTGGCCTTACTACATCAAAAAGGTTGAGAGTAAAGGCAGAAAAGTTCAGGAACTGCTTCAGGTGATCGATTGGCTCACCGGTTTTGATGAAAACAAGCTCAATGAACTAATCCATGAAAAGGTTACCTATTCCACATTTTTTGAACGGGCAACCCTAAACCCGAATGCACACCTGATCACCGGTGTGATTTGCGGATAATTTCTGGTGTTTTACCTTTCTGCGTAATAATCCTGAATGAATATTCATAGGTAAAATAGCTGAACATCCACTCGATGAGGATGATGATCCGGTTCCTGAATCCGATGAGACGTACCAGGTGGATGAACATCCATAGAAACCATGCGAAAAAGCCAGAGAACTTTCCGAAGGGAAGTTCTGCAACAGCTTTGTTTCGCCCAATGGTGGCCAGCACTCCCAGGTCGGTATAGGTGAATTTTTTCATGGTCCGACCGTCCTGTTGAAGTTTCAGGTTACTCGCCAGTCGTTTTCCCTGTTGAATTGCAGGCATCGCAAGCAAGGGATGACCTTTGGGAAAGGCCGGGCTGATCATGGCAGCGACATCGCCTATTGCGAAGATATTGTTGTACCCTTTAACCTGGTTAAACCCGTTAACCATATACCTGTTGCTGATCACAGAATCCGGATCGATCCCCGGTATCATGGCGCCTTTAACGCCGGCTGTCCAGATAAATGCAGAAGACCTAAGAATCGTGCCATCCGAGAAGGTGACATTTAACCCGTCGTAGTTGGTTACTTTGGTGCTAAGCCACACTTTGACACCCATTTGCGTAAGATAGCGGTAAGCTTTGGAAGAAGAGTTATTCGACATCATGGGAAGTATCCTGTCTGCTGCCTCAATCAGGTGGATGTTCATCAGGCCGGGATCAAGCTCGGGATAGTCGGAAGCCACAATATGGGTTTTAAATTCGGCAAGGGCCCCGGCAATTTCAATACCAGTTGAACCACCGCCAATGATTACAAAATTCAGGAGTATCTTCTTTTCATCGGATTGTATCCTTGTAATGGCCATTTCAAACTCTCGCAAAAGGAGACTGCGAATGTTCAGTGCATCCATAACATTTTTTAATGAAAGACTGTTTTTGGCAAGGTCTTCATTGTTGAAGAAATTACTGACTGAGCCGGTCGCAATCACCAGGTAATCATAACAGATATCACCAATATTGCTTTTTATTTTCTTCTGTCCCGGATCAATTCCGGTTACTTCGGCCATCCGGAACCTGAAGTTTTTCTGACCCTTGAAAATTCTGCGAAACGGCGCTGTTATTGAAACATCAGACAATCCACAGGTGGCAACCTGATACAGCAGTGGCTGAAAGGTATGGTGGTTGTTTTTATCTATGAGAATAATGTCAAAGGCAGAATGCCGGAGTCTTTTAATCAGCTCAATTCCCCCGAACCCTCCGCCAATAATGACAAGTACTTGTTTTTTATCATGAATCATTTCCCGGCAAACTTTATTAGTGTTTGATTGAACTTCCCGGTTTCCTCCAGGAACAGGCTGTGACCGCTATTTTCAAAAGGAATGATTTGTGAACCGGATATCCCGGCATTCATCTGTTCAGCCAGGTCGAAAGAACAGATTTTGTCCTGTTTGCCGTGCATTATGAGCGTCGGGATTTTTATTTTCGTTAAATCCTTTCTCAGGTCAGTATCCCGCAAGGCGATTAAACATTTGGCTGTTGCATAAGAAGATGCGCTAATGCAAATCCCGTTCAGCCAATTGCCTATCCCTTTATTTAAAGAGGTTCCGGTAGCAGAGAATATTTTTGCAAAATCAGACAAAAGTTTAGGCCGGTCCCTGTAGTTCAGTTCAATCAGTGCATCCACAGCACTTTTTTGAAGATTGTATGGAAAATCCTTGCGCTGTGTCCATATGGGGGCCGCTGCTCCAAATAAGGCCAGCTTTGAAACATGGGCAGCCTTATACAATGATACGTAGCGGATTGCAATGGAACCGCCCATGGAAAAGCCGCCTAAAACAGCTTTTTTTATATCCAGGTCGTCTAAAACTTTTTTGATGTCCCCGGCGTGCACATCATAGTCATATAGTCCATAAGGCTTACTTGATTGCCCAAAACCCCTTAATGTAATGCCAATCACCCGGAAATTATTATTTATGAGATCGTTGTATTGGTATTCATACATTTCATCACTCAGGGGCCAGCCATGGATAAGCACAACCGGCCTTCCATTACCTGCATCCGTAATATGCAGGTACACGTTTGGTTCAACTTTGATAAATTCTTCCCGGGAAGTTCCTGCTTTCTTTTTCTCTTGTAATTTTTTCATTGTTTTCAATTTGAATTTCCTTTGTTGAGGTCTTTGCCTGTTGTTGATTGTAATTTGATTTACATGGTGCATTTACATTTTTCAGCGTCTCCTACTCTATGTTACGTTTAAATCCTTTCATATTGGTTTGTTTGAGTCTGTCGAAATAATTTAACAGCCTGCAGGTATATGGCCATAAACAAAAGTCATTCAAAATAGGCAGGCACGTGTTACACAACTTATAAAAAGAGTTACCTGATTCACACATGGAAGAGAGAATTATTTACCGCGAAAAAGGGCCCTGAGTTCAATGAACATTTATTTCTTTGCTTCCATTATGTAATATGGCGGATACGATTTCTCATGAATCCAGGGAAACCCATCTCCTATTGCAAGAGGTTCATTAATAGCACAATTCTTAAAACCTGTTTTTTTTAGATTTATCCCAATTAGAATTCATGATCACTATTGAGCCGCCTGTTTTAATTATCCTATGCAGACAATTCAGGATTTAAAATCTTATTATTAAATTTATTGTGATAAATAGCCTCCATCAATATCGACTGTTGTGCCTGTTATAAATGAACTTTCATCAGAAGCCAGAAAAATGAACCCGTTGGCAACCTCCCCGGATTTTCCTAATCGTTTCAATGGATGCAGATTAATGATATATTTTTGAATATCAGTATTTTCAGCTATCCCAGCATTCGTGAGCAATGGTGTTTCTATAAATCCGGGACAAATAGCATTGATGCGTATTCCTTCCTGGGCATATTCCAGTGCTGCGGTTTGGGTAAGTCCGATGATGCCATGTTTTGCCGCCACATAATTCGATGAATTGGGAAAACCAACTTTACCAAGATTGGATTCGCCTCCTATTCCTGCATTGTTGAGGGCAATATCGAGTGTCCCAAATACCCCTACCACCCTTTGAATGGTCTCTTGAACCTGCGCAAATACTGACACATCACATTCAATAAAAATGGCTTTGGGATTGTATTTTATCACATCTTCCATAGCCAGACTATTTGTTGCAGATTTCAAATCAGCTATGGCAACATTGGCGCCTTCCTTTGCTGCTGCAATTGCACAAGCCTTACCAATGCCTGATATCCCCCCGGTTATAAATACCGTCTTATTTTCGAGTTTCTTCATCCTATTCTCCGATTTTGTTTTATGTTGTTTTTTCATCCTCCTTTACCTGTTCTGCCAGTTCTGCATATTCTTTGGACAGTTCGGTTATCCCGCGTTCTGTTTTTCTTTCTACATTCATCACTGCATTACTGGCCGCCTTATGTGATGATACAAGTTCATTCACCTTTAAATGCAGAAGTTCATAGGCATGCTCCCATACATCACAGGTTCCTTGCTGACATTCCTGAAAATCTCCCCGATCGTCATCGTTTCCATCGGCGTTCCTTTATGGCGTTGATGAAATTATCAAAGTAGGCTTTGTGATGCTTACTGCAGTGTATCTCTACGGTAAGTTTATCGATATAGGGCTCATTCGTATTTACTTTTTTTCAACCTGGATCGAGGTTGCCCAATCACAAATGACCTTTACCTCTTCCTGGGTTGGAGCTGCCCCAGGATTTTTTTCCCTGAAACTTTTTGGAGGCATCTTGCCTTTTGAAACCATTTTGCACATGTCTTTTGCTTTGTCAGCTCGCTTTTCGGGCGAAAATTTGTCCCAGTTGGATAAATTAAGGTGCATCATAGCCATGCCGTTTCCTCCTTCAGTATGACATTTTAAACATGATCTTTCGGCTATTTTCATAACCACTGATGATATCGGCTTACTTACAGTGCCGTCTTTTGGGGACGGCTGTGACACCTGTGCCGACGATTGGTTCAGGAACATGGAGGTAAGGAAGACAATCGCTATAACGGCAAAAGTGATGATGATTGCTTTTTTCATATGGAATGTTTTTATGGAAAAGTATGTATGTTTAACGTTATGACAAAGGTCAATATCTTACTTTTTGTTTGTGTTATATAATATTGAAATTTAGTTACATAATTCACACAGTTCCTAAGGTTACGGGAAATTGGACTAATTTTACGAACTAAAGGCTTTGACAAAACACCGGGATGGAAAACTTATCGCTGTTATTGTTTCAGGATATGACGGGGATGGTGCTGAAGCACTTTGCGGTATAAAAGAGGTGGGCGGAATTACCATCGCCCGGAAACCCCAAACAACTTCCCGGCCTGATATGCCTGAGAGCACAATAGCAACTGGTTGTATAGATTTTATTCTTTCACCTGAGGATATCTCAGTATATGATAAAAAGCAGCAAGGGGCATGTCGATTACTTCAAATTAACAAAAGGGACAGCAGGACTGTTTTTACCGGCAGAATGATGGCACTATCGCCGGTTTATGAACGAACAACTTTTTATTTTTTGCATTGCACGGCGTGCTTTTCTGTATCGTGACAGCGTTCTGATTTTCGTATTAAATTCTGAACAACCTTTCTCCCTCCCCTTCAAAGGGAGGGTCATAGGAGAGGTCACGAACAATGTTGGACTAATTGCGATACCTCAGATTGAAAACCTTGACCAGTAATGGAAAATGGTCGATTTTTACAGAAAATTAACGGTCCTATGAGAAAACGGATATTACTTCTTTTATCAGTCATCCTCCTTGCGATAACCAGTTTATCAGCTCAAACAATCAACATTGCTGCCGCTGCCGATCTCCGGAACCTGCTCGACCTGGTTGCGAATGATTTCAAAGCATCAAACCCTGGTGTCAAAATCGAAATTATTTATGGTTCATCAGGCAATCTGTACCAGCAAATTGTCAACCAGGCACCGTTTAACATTTTCTTTTCTGCCGATATTTCTTATCCCAAAAAGCTGGATTCGTTAGGTTTGACGGGGACCAAACCGAAATTATATGCCATCGGGCACTTGGTGATGTGGAGTTCCACCCTGGATGTTTCAAAAGGCATTGACCTGCTGAAAAATCCCGATGTTAAAAAAATCGCCATTGCCAACCCAAAGGTTGCTCCCTATGGGAAACGGGCCATGGAATGCCTGAAATATTATGGGCTGGAAGCGACGGTAAAGGACAAAATTGTGGAGGGTGAAAATGCATCGCAGGCTGCCCAGTTTGTCTTAAGCGGCAATGCCGAAGTGGGGCTGATCGCACTTTCCCTGGCACTTTCGCCCGAGATGAAAGCGAAGGGGAAATATTTTCTGATCGATGAAAAAAGCTACTCAAAACTGGACCAGGCCTATGTGATCCTTAAAAACGCTGCGACAAACAAAGATGCAGTAAAGTTTACCCAATTCATTGATTCACTGCCGGTGCGTAAATTATTTGCCGAATATGGCTTCAAACTGCCCAATGAACACTGATAGTCGCCTCAGCAATGAATGAAGCCTTTTTACAGACCTTCTGGATCTCCATAAAATTAGCATCCCTCACAACAATCAGCCTTTTTTGTGTTGGAATTCCGATTGCCTGGTTTTTAACCTATTCGTCGTTTCGCTTAAAAATTGTTTTGCAGGCATTTGTCAGCATGCCCCTGGTTTTGCCTCCCTCCGTTCTGGGATTTTACCTGCTCCTGGCTTTCAGCCCCAATTTTTGGTTTGGTAATTTTTTCAGCCATTATCTTAATATTCACCTGGCATTTTCTTTCCCGGGGATCCTGATCGGCTCCATTATATTCAATGTGCCGTTCATGGTAAATTCAATCCAGACAGGGTTCAGCAATTTACCGGTATCGCTTAAGGATGCCTCCTATACATTAGGAAAATCCAGTATGACTACCCTCAGGAGGGTATTATTGCCAAACATTAAACCCGCCCTGCTTACCGGTGTATGTCTCACGTTTGCCCATACGATAGGCGAATTCGGGGTGATCCTGATGATTGGCGGGAATATTCCCGGCAAAACGAGGGTTGCTTCCCTGGCCGTTTACGACGAAGTGCAGGCGCTTAATTTTGACCTGGCAAATAAATATGCCCTGTTTTTGTGTGGTTTCAGCTTTCTCATATTGCTTGTTATCTACGGCGTTAACCGCGAATTTTTGAAATGGAAGAGATTTTAATCGAACTGCACCTGTGTAAAAAGATCCACACATCCGAAGGAGACGAAATCCTGGATGTGAAAATTGAAATTCCACGACTTGGATTCATTACGCTGTTCGGTAAATCAGGTGTTGGTAAAACCACCTTGTTGCGCATGATTGCCGGATTGACGCAACCCGACAGCGGATATATTAAAGTTGGAACAGAGGTTTGGTTCGACCATGCCCGGAAAATCAATATAAAACCACAGTGCCGCAACATCGGATTTGTTTTCCAGGATTATTCATTATTTCCCAATATGACCGTGAAGGAGCATCTCCTATATGCAAGTCAGGATAAGGAAACACGTTACATATCTGAACTACTCGATGTTTTTCATCTCAAGGGTCTGTGTAACCGGAAGCCTGGAAGACTCTCGGGCGGACAACAACAACGCTTAGCCGTTGCACGGGCCCTGGCACGAAAACCCCGGATATTATTGCTGGACGAGCCCTTGTCGGCGCTTGACAGCGAAACGAGACAGACCCTTCAGCACGAGATCATGCTGGCGCACCGGAATTTCCAGGCAACGACGTTGTTGGTAAGCCATGATCTGAACGAGGTCGTAAAGCTGTCGGATTTTGTTTACGTGATCGATGGGGGTAAAGTTCAAAGTCAGGGGAAGCCTGTTGAAATTTTCCGGAATTCAACCATTGGGACGGACCTTCAACTGGTTGGTATTGTTATTAAAATCGAGGATAATGTTCTGACAGTTTCTATCAACAATACGATCACAAAGATCGTGACCACCCCTGATAAACTGAAGGACCTTAATATTAACGACAGAATCCTGATAACGGCAAAAACAATGGATCCATTGATAAGAAAGCTCACTGAAAATGAAGCGTATTGATAAACATAACAAGTAACTATGAAGACAAAAACAATCGCCCTCCTATTTGCACTCCTCTGACCGTAAAGGTTATTTGACCGAGGACAACAGTTTTTCAGCAGATGGCAAATTTGAAAAGACATTTACCTACAGTCACGACAGCCTGGGAAATGTCACGGAAGACAACAGTTTTGACTCCGGCAACAAAAACAAAAAGAATGTCATTGAGGAAACGACGGTCTCACCTGACGGCAGCAAGCTCATTTATACTTATGTTTATGCGTATGATGCCAAAGATAACTGGATCCGGAAAATTAAATTTTCAGGCCAGAAGCCGGTGAACATCCTTGAAAGGGAAATAATTTATTACTGAAAACTGCCTCAGTAAAAGTTAACTGTTGTTGTTTGAAACATGGTTCCTCACATCAATCAGCTTGGCCAGCAGGCTGATGGCGATCTCCTGGGGCGTTTGCGCATTGAATTTAATCCCCATCGGCATGTCAATGGATTCAATCTCTTCGGAAGTAAGAAGGTTTTCATCCAGGAAACGTTTGGTTGCCTGTTCAACTTTTCTGCGGCTCCCGATCATTCCGACATAGGCGTGGGGTTTACGCGTTACTTTGACAAGGATCTCCTCGTCGAAAACATGTTTGGGTGTGACGATGACAATGTAGGTTTTATCATCAAACGAAGCCTCCTCAATTGCCTCAAAGTAATCTTTCCCGATACAGGTACAACCAGCAAAAGCAGGATCATCAAATATCCCATCACGCGGATCAAACACAGTAATTGAAAAATCGAATTCCTGTGCAAAATGGACCAGTGCCTTCCCGATATGGCCGGCTCCGAAAATATAGAGTTTCTGCGAGGGGTTGATCGGTTCAATATAAACATCCATGAAACCGCCGCAATGCATTCCCAGGTCCTGTTCAAGGTTAAAGGAACATCTTTCAGGTTTCCCGAGTGCAATCAGTTCCACCGTTTTTTCTGCCACCTCTTTTTCCACCGATCCACCGCCGATGCTTCCGAAAATCGTACCATCCGCATAAACGATCATTTTTGATCCCTGTTTCCTCGGAGTGGAACCCCTGGTTTCAATAACGATGCAGATAGCGGCACGGATTCCTGAATTCCTGATCTCTTCGGCTTTGGAAAATATGGTTTGCATGGTGAAGGACTTTTAAATGGCATGGCAAAATTATTGAAAAACAGGAGACAGTCATAAACTATCTATTAATCACCATCATACTTGCTTAATTTATAAGACCTTACCGACCCAACCCTTGATTGAACATTTCCCGTGATGAACCATGAACGGAATTTTATTATAGCTATTGAATCAGGTGGTTATCGGCCAAGGCGCGGTGCGGAGTTTAAAGGATTACAATTGTTAAAACAATGGTTTAAACAGGGTTGCCTTGATATCCAACAAATACAATCCTTACCCTTGAAACCAACAGTCCGGAACTGACAAACTGATCAACCAAATAACCCGGGTCTTTTCTATTGTAAACCGTCGGAGGTCAAAAATGCTAAGTGAAAGAATGGATGAACAGTAAATAACAGAACAAAATTAATGAACATTTGTTCATAATTGTTAAATATTGACTATTTTTGCACATCCAACAGACAATTAAAAACCACCCAACCATGAAAATCGCGCTCCCATTTTACAATGGATATGTAAATGAACATTTTGGTCATTCTGATAATTATGCAGTTTATACCATCAACCCCGAAAACCAGATAGTGAATCGTACCGTTATCAAAGGGGAGGAAGGGTGTGGCTGTAAATCGGGGATCGGAGCAGTTCTGGCCAGTGAAGGAGTTACAATAATGCTTGCCGGAAATATTGGCGGGGGGGCAATTCATCACCTGTATACCGAAGGTATTGAGGAGA
>CAIWMX010000090.1 GCA_903913885.1 uncultured Bacteroidales bacterium
AATCATTGGGATGGTTGATGTTATTTCCAAGAAGAGAGGACTGGTCCTTGCGCTTAAGTACCATTTCCCAAGTGGAATAAACGTCAACATAAGCACACTTCGCTTCCGCGGCCGCCTGTTTGGTAGCCTCGGCAAACTGGTTCATGCGGTGGGAGCCGTAGTACCAGTTGTCATTGGGCGGAAATGCCGAAAACAGAATCACGTCCGCGCCATGGCGTTCCCGGATTAACTTGACCAGAGTTATCAGGTTGTTCTTAAACATTTCCGGTTCCACCGTGCCTTTATTGTGGTCATTCATGCCAAAGCCCACCAGTACCAAGTCGGGCTTCTCCACCGTTCCCATAGTGTCCGGGGGCAGAAGCTTTTTCGGCTTCTTGTCAAACCAGTCAATACCCTGACGGGACGCATATCCCGGAATTGAGACATCCCGCGCCTCGATTTTTGACTTTGGAAACTTGGCCCGCAGATATTTTACAAAACGCTGCTGGAACCTGAAATTCATCTCAGACGCCTCGCCTCCGGCCGTAATACTGTCACCATAGGAAACAATCTTGAACGCTCCTCCTCCCTCCAGTTTCCTGCGCGCAGGCGCCAGAAACTGGCTCTGGTCATTCTGTTTGGCCCAGGGCTGCCAGTTGGCCGTCCGGTAATCCGCCCAGACAAACCATTTTTGGTTTGCAGTGCTGATGCCTTCGTGCTTGAAATCCTTTTTTCCGTAGCACGGATGTGTCGAATAGTCAGGTATCCGCGAATCCGCGGTGCGTGCTATGGAGCCCTTGGCATAATCAACTACATAGTCGCGACCTTCGGCGTAGGCAATCCCGCGCTCTCCGGCGACAAAGGTGCTTCGCAAGGTCAGGCTGCCTTTCTCCACCTGGTCGAAGCAGAGGTTGCCCGGCTCCGTCCTGGCCAGAACCATACTCCCCTTGAATGTTCATCTTGTCCGCTCCATCTTCCGCGGATATGCCGACGCAGATAAAAAGAAATCCTAAAAATATCGTCTTGAATATCCCGGAATTTTTACAAAACGCAATTAACCGTTTAATCACTAACCGCTTTTTCATTAATTCCCTGCTTTATTTTTACTAAGTATTTCCAATAATTCACCTTACTTTTTTCAAAAATGTTTTATGTTGCACATGCAACATATCAGTTTGTATTTGTTCCCCAGAGTTCACTATATTTTCCCCTTGCATCAATTCCTATGGGCAATAACTTTTGCAATAAATTGCCGGCATGGGCATCTACATATAGAACATTAACTGAATTTTGATGCCTTCTTCCATCGCCCAAACCGCCAGGGGTTGTAAGATCAAGGTAATTGTCATTCAGTCCCGTAAACCCCCCCGCATAGTTACTTGCCGGTTCAGAAGACCAGCATCTTGAGCTTGGTTTTGTTATGGTTTGCAGTTTACGGATATTTTTGTATGTTGTTGACTCGCCAAAAGTAGTTCCATTCACCATATAGTTCCAATCACTTCCTCCGGATGGAACAAGCTTGGGACATTTTAACGATTTTCCTCCGGCGCCATTAGGATAAGTAACACTACAATAGGTATAAAAGTTTTTCAGAT
>CAIWMX010000091.1 GCA_903913885.1 uncultured Bacteroidales bacterium
ACAACCGAACTGGTATCATGAATTGCAATGGCTGCCCACATCCCGAATTGGGACTGGCTTAAATTGAACCAATTCCCGATTGGCGGGAAAATCAGCAACGCTATCGAATTCAGGATAAAAACTGTTGCAAGGGAGACCGAAATCTCATTTTCTTTGGCCCCGATCACCGGCGCAACTGCTGCAATTGCACTGCCACCGCAGATGGCGGTCCCGGTGGAAATGAGAATAGCCGTTTTCTTGTTGACTTCCATCACCTTCCCAACAGCCAAGCCGATTAAAAAGGCCAGACTTATGGAAGCTATTGTGAAAAGGATCCCCTGCTTACCAGCGTGGGCAGCTTCAACTGCATTCATTCCAAAACCAAGACCAACTACTGAAATCTTTAACAACAACCCGGTTGCCTTATGGTTGTATTTTTCATAAGGATGACCGATAAGCTGGGCTAAGACAATTCCCAGGAACAGTGCTAAAGGAGGTTCAATAAAAGGGGTAAGAGATGCAATTGCAGCAATCAGGAATATTGTCTTACGGATAATTGGGGGTAGATTCATTTGCTGGTCCTGTATGATAAATCAGGACTGCAAAGTTCACCACTTCAAAGGATTTGAAGCTGGTGTAAAAACTTATCCCGTATTACTTCTGGTTATAATGCTGCATGGCAAAATTAATGAAGGTATCCGCCAGACCATCAGATTTTCCGTGCAAATGGACAAAGGAAAATGTTCGCCTGATATCCAGCTGTGGTATGTCGATAATTTTAAACTCACCGTTCGCAATTTCTCTTGAAACAGCTGCGATGGAGATAAATCCAAGGCAGTTGGAATTGGCCAGGAACGATTTGATGCTTTCGGTACTGCCCAGGTACATGGCTATTTTCAGATCGGATAACTGAATTTTGTGCAATGCCAGCTCATGCTCGATAACTTCCAGGCTCCCTGAACCTCGCTCTCGGAAAACCAAGGGGATATTTTGCAATTCAGACAGTTCAATTTCACTTCTGTAAGCCAGTTTTTGGCTTGTATGAACTACAGGGACCAATTCATCTTTAATAAACGGAATGTATTTGAGCTCCTTGTTCTTGGTCCGGCCTTCTACCATGCCAAGTTCAATTCGCTGATCAAGAAGAGCTGCCTCAATTTTCTCCGTATTATCATTAAGCAACGATAGTTTTATCTGGGGAAACCTTTGATAAAATTTCGCCAGCACCGGTGGGAGGACATATTGACCGATTGTTGTACTGGCTCCCAGCTGCAGGTTGCCCGAAAACTTCTTCTTCAGGATGCTGAAATCAAAGTCTATCTGCTTGTAAATACCAATGATCTGATGGGTATAGCTCCTGAGGATATGTCCGGCAGGAGTCAGGATGATCTTATTTGCTTTTCGTTCAAACAGGCGAATGTCAAGTTCTTTCTCCAGTTCCTGGATATTCTTTGTAACTGCCGGTTGGGTAATAAAAAGTTCGGCTGCAGCATTGGTAAAGCTCAGGTGGGTGGCAACCGAATGAAAAACTTTTAATCTGAAATCTGGCATGGTTGTGTAAAAATAGTAAAATTAGCAGTCGGTTAAAAAAATTAGTGATACTTATGCGATTTAATAAAAATATTGTCTACTTTTGCACTGTCTTAAAAACGACTTTGAAAGAAGATTAGGCGTAACTTTGAATGAATCACAAAATCATGGAAGTAAAAGAAATAAATAACCGATACAGCGAACTGGCAGAATCAGAATGTTGCCTTTCCTGCGGTGGGGCGATCAACTATGCTGAACCTAAAACCGGGGAGGTGTGTGTTGATCTGGGCAGTGGTCGTGGAACGGATGTATTACGCATGGCTGAATCGGTTGGCGCAACCGGATTTGTTTACGGGATAGACATTTCTGATGGTATGCTTGATAAAGCCCGCCGTAATGCAGAAAAATTCGGTGTAACAAATGTCAGTTTTATATGCAGTGAACTTGAAAAGCTCGAACTTCCTGATAAAGTGGCTGACCTGGTAATCTCCAATTGCACCCTGAACCATGCTGCCGACAAGCAGTCGGTCTGGAACGAGATCTACCGAATCCTTAAGAAAGGCGGCAGGTTTGTGATCAGCGATATTTATGCCACCTCTGTAATTGCAGATGAATACAGGAATGACCCTGTGGCAGTGGCTGAATGCTGGGCCGGATCGGTGACCCGTTCAGAGTATATGCTACAACTGGAAAACGCGGGTTTCGCCTCCATTGAAATTATCGAAGAATCAGCCCCCTATGCCAAGGGAAATGCCGAAGTGGCCAGTTTTACCATTGCAGGAAAAAAAGATTCCATTTAAATATAAACACTAAAATTTCAGTAACTGTTCACCCCCTACAAATATAGGGCATTAATTTGGGAAAGAGAATGCAAAGGGTTC
>CAIWMX010000092.1 GCA_903913885.1 uncultured Bacteroidales bacterium
ATATGAAATATTAAATTTACTGGTGGATGATCACTTTTTTAACCATCAGATATTGACTGTTACGAATGACTATGGTGTAGAATCCATTCGCAACAGGACGCAGGTCAATGACCTTGTTAAAATTACCCTGCACCGGAACATCTTTCATTTCATAAACCTTTGTTCCAAGACTCGAATAAACTTCTATATTAACGGCGCCTGCTGTGAAATCAGTGAAGGAAACTGTAAACCGGCCGTCGTTGGGCACCGGGTAAATATCGACTGTTCCAGCCTGCAATTCAGATTGGCCCACTGTTAAAACATGAACATGATTTGAAGTGTCTGAACTACATCCGTTCAAGGTAACAACCGTCCAATACCAACCGGTTTGCATTGCTGTAAAGGTATGACCTGTGGCTCCGGGCAACGAAGTTCCCTGGAAGTACCACTGATTCCCGCTTGTCGCACTGCTGGTAAGCAGGTTTGTATTGGCCGTAACTGCGGGTGTTGAAGGCAAAGGGTTTACCGTCACAGGGAAATCCGGTGCCGGCGTGCCATTACCACAAACATTATTTCCATAAACCGAAATGTTACCGGATATAGCATAGGCCGAAAAATTAACGGTAACGCTGTTGGTGCCGTTTCCTGATGAAACAGAAGCGCCCGCTGGCAGTGTCCATACATAACTATTGGCATTCTGGACAGGACCGATGCTGTATACAATGGCAGAAGCCCCTGCACAAACGGTTGCCGATCCTGTAATGGTTCCGGCAGCATTTGGCAGCGGGTTAACCGTAATTGCCATTTGGGTCGGCGCTGAAACGCTGCAACCTGATGGACTGGTATAGCTGACAGCCACCCATTGCGCACCCGTGCTTGTCCAGGTTACCAGGAGGTTGTTTGTACCCTGGCCAGAAGTGATGGTGCCTCCCGACGAGATGGACCAGGCGTAATTGGACATTCCGGGTTGGGTAACGTAATTATAATATCCTGAGTTCACGCAAAGATTGTTCGAACCGGTGATCGTGGCAACCGGCAGTGGTTTCACCGTGATGGTGAACGTCATGGCGGGGCCGCTGCAACCGATACTCCCGTTGGTGAATACCGGGGTAACAACGATTGTAGCCACCACAGGTGAAGTTCCTGTATTGATGGCTGTAAAGGCCGGGATGTTTCCTGATCCGTTGGCAGCCAGGCCGATAGAAGGTGAGGAGTTGGTCCATGTATAGGTCGTTGTCCCTCCATTGTTGTTCGTCACAAATGTAACTGCGGTGGTGGTTGTATTATGGCAAACCGACTGGTTTGCCTGCTGGTTGACCTGCGCGGTTGGATTTACAGTGATGGTAAAACTCCTGGTTGGTCCTGAGCAACTGAGTCCAGCAGTAGTGTACGTCGGAGTGACGGTCACCGTTGCGACAACCGGGGAAGTTCCGTTGTTTGACGCGGTAAACAGGGCAATGTTGCCTGTGCCCGAGGCAGCGAGCCCGATTCCGGGATTGCTGTTTGTCCATGCATAGGTTGTTGTTCCGCCTCCGGTGTTGGTCGTGCTGAAGGTAACTGGCGCAGTATTGCTGTTGTTGCAAACTACCTGGCTTGCCGGTTGGTTGACCTGACCCAAAGGATTTACTGTTACCGCAACCGCGGCAGTACCAGTGCATAAACCGGCATGCGTCACCGTCACAGAATACATGCCTGTGGCGTTGACAGAAACGGCTGAAGAAGTAGACCCGTTTGACCACAGGTAGGAATTGTTTACATTGGTTCCGGCCGAGGCGGTGAGGGTAACTGAGCCTCCCTGACAGAATGTAGTGTTCCCATTCGGCGTGATTGTTGCTGAATAACCGGTACAGATATCAAGATCTAACCCTGTAAGAACATCAGACCTGAATTTCCGAAGCCTGGCCACCAGGTCTTTCGCAGCAAAACCATCATTATAAAGAACCACATCTCCACCATCAGTAACTACCTGTATTTGGGATAATGACAGTTGCGAATTGGCGTACACCGGGATAAGACCTTCCATCTTTATTACCCCGCTGGCTGCACTTGGCACCAATACCGGCGCATCGGCCGCAAACCCGGTCCATTTAAAGATATCACAGGGTAAAACATCGCCGGGATCCCCTGCAATCAGGATATAGGTTCCGTTGGAAAGCCTGATGATATCCCTGATTCCCCGGTTGCCCAGGCTTAACTCGATCGGAGCGCCAAAAGTGGGATTGCCCGACGGATTCCCGTTATTGAACCAGGTTTCAAAATTCAGGATCGGGGCAATGACGGCTTTTGTACGGTTTACAACCGGTACCAGGGGGGCTCTCATTCCAAGATATAACGTCGTATTATCCGGGCCGAATACAATCCCTTCCAATGACAACCCGTTCGGCGCCTTGGAATCAACTCCTGCGGCGGCAGAAGCTGTAAAATTGTAACCATTGGCATCTCCCCAGGCAAGCAAAGGGATTCTGAGGTTCACATACCCGCCAAAGGAAAAGGCTGTGGATGCACCGGTACCTGTTACATTCGTGGCAAACAGCCTGTCGCGGTTTGGCTTGTTTGGGAATGGAGAAGCACCATTGCTCATCGATCCCGACCAATATTTTTTAGCTGGTACCGTTGGACTCTGGGTTGCCGCCTCAAGGTCCACTTCAGGATGCCCCGGATCGGGAAGCGCCAGGTTGGAGGAATAGTCATAGGAAACAAGTGGAGAACCGGATAAAGATCTCGAATAGACATTAATATAGTCAAATTCGTCATCGCCTGACATGTAATAATTGTCATCAAGTGCAATGCCATCAGATGCATCCGACATCCCGGTATGCCACAGGGTATTGGCAGGGATGATATCCGGAGTGCGGGCTGAAGCGGCATAGGCAACAATGTAAGTCGTGTTGTTGACGCCATCGCTTACAGTGACTGTAATATTAGAATACCCGACACCTGCCGGGGTGATTTTCAGGTTGCGGATGGCTCCTGTACCAGTAAGCACCAGGTTGGCGCCTGGCACGACCGTGGTATTGCTTGATGTTGCGGTAACAGTCAGTCCTGCTGCGGCAGTTTCTGCATCGTAGATTGCAAAATCAATGCCGGATGTCGTTCCCGGATCGGTGGCATCTGCAATAGTCCCGCTTAAGGTAAAAGGACTTGATGGTGATACTGTAACGCCACCATCAATATAATCGGAGGTGGTTGCCGTGTTGATTGAAATCGTTGGCGCTGTATTGTCATTATCAATAATCATAATATTTTGTGACGTTGTTACGCCGGGCACAATTCCGGGAGAAGGGTTGCTGATCGTGAGTACCGCGGTTTCAGTGGGCTCCATGATTGCGTCGTCGACAACGGTAAAAGTTACGGATCCCGTGGCAAAACCGGCCGGAATGGTGATGGTTGAATTCGACAGGGTATAGTCGCCGGTTGTAATTCCTGTTCCTGAAACACCAAGCGAGACAGTTTGTGTTGTTGATACCGGTGATGAGGCAAAAGCTGTCACCGTAATCACCGTGGCTGCAGCTTCTGTTCCTGTATTTGTACTGATATTGAGATTTACAACCGGAGTTCCGGCATCGACCGGTGAAAAAGCAATTCCTTTATAATACACACCCATAACCGCACTCACCAGGGTGGTTGCGGGAGAAGATGCCAGAGAACCGTTATCGGTAATCTTAATTACCCTGTTGCCTGCCGCTTCAAACGTAGTAGCATATAATACCGGGGTGCCGGCAACTGAATAATCGACAGTTAAACCATATGCTCCGATGTTCGTGACCCCGGTGCCCAGCGTATATGCCAAACTCCATATACTGCCTGATTTGGTCCATTTCTGGATGCCACCATTGCTGTTATTCAGGTTTATCGCGATATAACATACGTCGAACGTCGGGTTGAATGAAAAATCTTCAGGAATATTGGCCCCGGTGTTGATGATCTGGGTGATCGTCACAGGGTTGCTTGTTGGCAAACCGGCTATTTTAAATATGCCGAAATTATTATTGGGAAGGGCGTTATATTGTTTCTGGGTTGAAAAACAGATATCCCCTCCAAAGATTCGCATGCCATATGCCTTAGGAGGGTTGCTGGCCAGTGTTCCTAATCCGGCCTGGGTTCCGGGCCAGTAATAATCAATCCCGTCGACACTGGCGTTGGAAGCACCGGATGCCCAGAAATTGATACCATCGGAAACGGCACCCCGGATGTCGTTTTGATTAAAGAATACCGAGCTGGAGGCAACCTGTGCAAAGCAACCCGATTGAGTGACTTCCCCAATTACTCTGGGTACTGCAACGGAAGTGGTGGCAGTAACATCAGGGAATGCCATTGACGTTCCGTAGCCACCCATTAGCAGGTATCTCCCGTTGGTGGAGTTTGTGAGGAATCCTTCAGAACCGCCATATATGCCTGATGTCTGAAACGGATAGTTATCTGTGGCGGACGAAGGGATAACAACCGTTGCGCCCACGATGCCTGTCGTCGAGATTTCCTGCAGAGTAACCGGTGAGGAAGATTTACTGACGGTCGTGGTTGTTTTTAACACGACCAGTCTCCCGGGTGTGAATGCGGGAGGGTCGGAGGTTACCTGATTGGGCATGGATGTTCCGTTATTGCTGGCAGACTGTCCCCAACTTTTGCCTGGCACTATAATGATCAGGATCAAAAAAATCAAAGCAAGAAACGCCGTCATTCCCTGCCGGCTTCCTGAAATTGCAAAATGGTCCGGATCCGGCCCAATGTTATGTCCTAATGTTTTTACATCAGTGCTTGTATACTGAAATCCTTTAATTGCAAGTGGTAAAAATGGATGATTCATTGTTATTAGGTTTAATTAATTTCCTGTTACTACTCCTCAGGCTACTCAAATAAAAAAAAGATCCGCAGCCATACCGTGACCCGATTCAAGCCTTGAATATCCCGAGATAAAATATCAGGGCAAAACTATCCTATCTGTATATCCCGTACGTTAAGGAATTATTAAACTTTCCGGGTTTAATATGCCCTGTGTTAAATAGCGGTTAAATTATCTTATTAATTGATCACAATCGTACCCATTGACTCTGTTTACGTCTTTGAAAATCAATGCCCCTCCCCTGACCTTCCCCTTAAATGGGAGGGAGAGAGGTCAGGGGAAGGTTCATTTACAGGTATTTAAATATTTTTTTACGATAACTGGTACAATTGTGATCAATCAGTTTATTTATTTATACATTATTTAACTTTAATTTAACAAGTATGTCAGGGTGAGATTATATTTTCGCTGTACAAATAATGTCAAACCTAACTCAATGTGTATGAAGACTATTTACAATTTCATGATGACGATTTTATTCGTCGCTTTCTCCATGGCATCCATGGGACAAGGTGTAACTTCCTCGGGAATAAATGGACATGTGGCTGATACTAAAGGACAAGGACTGCCAGGTGCGACAGTCATCGCCGTACATCAGCCTACCGGTACGAGGAACGGAACAGTAACCGATACCAAAGGGTTTTACACCCTTCCGAACATGGGTGTTGGCGGGCCCTATCTTATAACCGTGAGTTATATCGGATTTAAAAATTATGAACAGGCTGGCATTTACCTTTCCCTTGGACAGACCCTGAAGATTGATGTCGAATTAAGCGAAAGCGTTGAAAACCTTAAAGGTGTGGAGATCGTAGCCACACGTAATGAACTTTTCGACGGCAACCGTACGGGATCTTCCACCAATATTAACAAGGATGCGATCGAAAAAATGCCGTCGATTGCCCGGAATTTATCGGACTTCACCCGACTTACCCCACAGGCGAGGGTTGCCAACGACGGCAGCATAGAAATTGCAGGCATGAACAACAGGTACAATGCCATTTTTATCGACGGTGCTGTCAACAACGATGTTTATGGACTTGCAGCTACGGGTACCAATGGCGGCCAAACCGGGATATCCCCATTCAGCGTCGACATTATTGACCAGCTTACCGTGAACGTTGCACCTTATGATGTCAGGCAGGGCGGGTTTGCCGGCGCAGGTATCAATGCCGTGACCCGTCGCGGGACCAATGAAGTGGAAGGCTCTGTCTACTATTTCCTGCGAAACCAAAGTATTGCAGGAAAAACCCCGACGCTTGGCACCTACATCCCGGATACACTCAGAAAAAGATTGTCAAACTTCTCTTCCCAAACATACGGAGCGCGCGTAGGTGGCGCTGCCATCAAGGATAAACTATTCTATTTCCTTAACTTTGAATTCCAGAAGGATGCAACACCCCGTCCGTTCGATTTTGGAACCTATGTGGGTAAAGCCACACGAACCGATCTCAATACCCTGACCAATTTTCTGATCAACAAATACGGGTATGATCCCGGCACCTACGAAGGAGCCAACAACACCCTCGACGGGCAAAAGGTGTTCGCCAGGATCGACTGGAATATCTCTCCGAAACATGTGTTCACCGCTCGTTACCAGTATACTAAAGGAACAAGCGTCACGCCCGGTGTACCAACCACGACCGGACTTACCTTCAGCAATGCGGGAATTGACTTTCCTTCCATCACCAATACTGCTGCTGTGGAATTAAAAAGCAACTTCAGCAGCAAAACTTCCAATGACCTGATCGTGGGCCTCACCTTTGTCAGGGATAAGCGTTCGCCCATGGGTTCAAATTTCCCATATGTCACCATTAAGGACGGCAGTGCCTTGATTTCACTGGGGAGTGAACAATTTTCAGGTGCAAACCGTTTATACCAGGATATCTATACCCTGACCGATAATTTTCAGATCTATAAAGGGAAACATACTATTACCATCGGCACGCACAACGAGTTTTATAAAATGTACAACCTGTTTATCCGGCAGAATTTCGGATCGTACCAGTATGCCAGCATGAGCGATTTCCTGCATAACGATACGGTATCGGCCATTCAATATGACCGCACCTTTTCCCTCACCGACGGCGTAGCCGGACCCACTTCAAAGGCTGCAGCTGAGTTCAATGCCCTGCAACTTGGATTGTATGCCCAGGATGAATTCCAGGTTAACAGTCAGTTCAAGCTGACCTATGGCGTTGCCGTTGACATGCCGATGTTCCTGACTAAAAGTGTTGTCAACAATGATTTCAACAACAGGATGATCCCCACATTTAAGGATATTCAAACCGGCGATGGCAAAACATTTGACGGGAAAACCGGACAGATGCCTCAAACCCAGTTCCTGATCTCTCCCAGGGTTGGTTTCAACTGGGACGTGTTTAAAAACAAAACCACGCAGGTACGCGGCGGTACCGGGATCTTCACCAGCCGCATCCCCTATGTATGGCCAGGCGCCTGCTATACCAACAACGGCATTACCATGGGGGGCATGCGCACCATTTATAATGCAGCACAACCGTCTACCTTTATCCAGTTCAACCCTGACTGGAACTCGCAACCAGGTTTCAAACCGGGTGATGCAGTAACTCCTTCCGGTGAAATTGACATCTTCGCAAAGAATTTCAAATATCCGCAAGTATGGAGATCCAGCCTGGCCGTTGACCAAAAACTGGGCTGGGGTACAACAGCATCAGTTGAATTTACCTATACGAAAAACCTGAACAACATCATGTATTATGATTACAGGTATGTGAAAACCGGACAAACACTTACCGGAAGCGGCGACAACCGCCCAATTTGGAAAGTTGCCGATTCATTAGGGAAATCAAAATATACGGATGTGATCTATGCCTACAATACCAATAAAGGCTGGGCGTACGACCTGACCGTTCAGCTCCAGAAACTGCCTGATCATGGATTTTCGGGAAGCATTGCCTATACCCTTGGCCATGCCAAATCAATGAATGACGCCAACTCATCGCAGAACTCCTCCCAATGGAGGGTCGTTAACGTAAGGGGGAAAAATGATCTTGACCTTTCGTGGTCCGATTATGACCTTGGATCAAGAATCATGACCTTTGTTTCCTACAAAATCGACTACGCGAAACATTTTGCCACAACCATCGGTTTATATTATTCAGGGCAGTCGGGACACCGTTTTTCATTCGGGATTGCCAACAGCTACACCGATCCTACTACAAAAAAGACCTATTATCTCGGAGAGGATTCACAGAACCTCGAACTGATGTATGTGCCAAAGGATCAGAACGACATTCACCTTGTCGACATTGTAAACAGCGCGGGTGTCATCACCTTAAGCAAAGCCGACCAGTGGACCAATCTGAACGCCTTTATCGAAAACAACCCCTACCTGAGAACCCGCCGCGGCCAGTATGCCGAAAGAAACGGGGCGCGCACGCCGTTTGAAAGCAATGTCGACCTTCACCTTGCACAGGACATCTATCTCAATGTCAAGGGAAAACGAAACACACTCCAGTTTACCTTTGATATTTTCAATTTCATGAACTTCCTGAATCCCGACTGGGGAGCAAAATATCTTTTAAACGGATATTATGGCAATTACCCGCTTATCGCTTTCAAAGGATATGCGAAAGATGCTGCAGGCAATCTGACTACAATTCCCCAGTATTCATTTACCGCGCCTAAGAGCGGAAATGTATGGAGCACCAATGACGCAGGTTTGTCAAGCTCAAGATGGCAGGCCCAGATTGGAATCCGGTACATTTTCGGTTCCTCAAAATAAACCGGTTAATAACTCCGCTTCAGCTAAAGGCTATCCCAAAATTCCAGGGGTAGCCTTTTTCTTTGCTAATGAAACGGGTTTATACGGATGAACCACTTTTTCAATAGTTGCGGGATGTTATACCGTTGCAACAACTCCTTTCCGACAAGAGCAACCCCAATCCAGAAAACGTTTGTTGCCACAAGGATAGCAGGATATACAATGGCATATTGCTTTATGGTCAGCCTGAAAAAGGGCAGGATCAGCAGGCTCCCCCAAAGTATCCACGAGAGCACGATCAATGAACCTCCCAGTATTTGTGAAAATCTGAGATTCTGTTTCCAGCCAGGCCTGAAAAAACCCGGCATCAGGAATTTTGAATAAAAATCCTCTCAAACCCGGTATAGTGTCTCATTTCCATCAGGTCAAACCGGGTCAGGTGGTTTTTTACCAGGGGCAACTCATGCAACAACTCTTCACAGGCTGCAATGGAAGAGTATTCAATTACCAGAATAACCTCATGATTTTCATTAAAATATAACTCCCGAACTATCTCATCATGATAGAGTTCGTACAAGGCAACTGCCTCCTCCGACAATATTGCTTTCTCTTTTTCCGGATCAATGCGACGGAGATTTTTTTCAACGGCCAGTATTTTCATAGTTCTATTGTAAATTTCTTTGTTGATATTGGTCTCAACTTCTATTTCTTTTGTGGGAGTGCATTCCGTTCCATCGAGAATGACGAGGCGATCCAGATAATAAATACACCCGCCACGATCATTGCCTTTGATTTGATATCCGTTTGCAGATCAAAGAAAATATTGAATATGGAATGAATGGCGGCCGCTACCAGGATGGATTTGTATTTGTCGGCCATATAGCCGATGATCCAACTGCCCAGGATGCATGAAGGGAGATGGACCAGCAGTCCGAATTTTATGGAATAGATGTCTGGCGAAATAAAATTAAGGTGCCACAAATACCATAACGTCCCAATAAAAATAAAACGGAACGGGTTTGTGATACCACGCATTTCATCCTGCAGGAATCCCCGCCACCCGGTTTCCTCAAAGAGACAGTATACCATCAGGGTAAGTCCTGAAAGCAATCCTGACCAATGGATATTGTCCATGCCTGTACGTGATATACCAAAAATGGAAATCATCAGAACAGGCGCAAGAAAATAAATTGCACTTATTACAAGCGAATTCCCGGTGACCGTAATTGTCCGCCGGTACTTGTTCCTGAAGATGATGATGCATAGTATTCCGCCGGCCAGCGGTCCTGACGCCCTCAGCAGGGAGACCAGAATCCATCCGTAAGGATATGAGCCAAGGTTTACATACCATTCGGGATTAAAACGGGGAACCCTGAAACACATCGACAAAGCGACTGCAATAAAATAATACACCAATACATGGCTGACGCTGAATGATTTTTTCATGAAGCGGGATTTACTGGCTCGTTTTAAGAAAATTAATGGTTTCGGCAATACCGAGTGAATATGACGTAGGTTCTATGTTGAAGTACTTTTCAAACTTGGTTGAATCGAACTCATAATCATATTCGTTCTGGTAAAGCATTTCATAACTCTCCCTGATCGTCATATCAAATATTCCGCCCAATGCAACCATCCACTTTTTTAAAACCAGGTAATTGGATTTTACGCTCAACTCCCTGGCAACCATTTCGATAAACATCTCCCCGCTTACACCTGGATTACTTGTGGGCATGTGCCAAACCTGGTTAAATGAAGCCTCATTTTCTGCAAGCAACAGCATCGCCTTTGCGCAATCAATTGTATAAGAGAAGGTGTGCATGGTTCTGGCATTCACAAGCCATTGCGCTTTTTTTCCCTTCAGAAGGTTTCTAAAAACCATCAGGTAGGGCAGGCTGGTTTTGGTGGCATAAGGTCCGTACACATCGGCAGCCCTGGCAATGGACGCACGTATTCCGCCGGTTTTCATTTCATTGGCGAGCATCCGGGCAACCTCTGCCCGAACCTCTCCCTTCCTGCTGCAAGGATAATAGGGTGTCTTTTCCGTCATTTTCCCGATTACCCGGCCATACATATAAACATTGTCGAAAAAGATCAGCTTCGCACCGGCACGCTTGCAGGCTTCAATCGAGTGCTTCATGATCCGGGGCCAGGTCTCTTCCCAGATTTTATGATCATACGGCAGTCCCGCACAAAGGAAAACAGTTTTCGAACCTTTTACCGCTTCAATGGTTTCACTCAGGTTTGTCAAATCAGCGCGGACGGAACGGGTGCCGGGCAACTCAAAGCCGCGCCTTGAAACGAGCCGGACCTCCTTATCCCGCGTAGAAAGTTCTATCGTCAGCGCATTGCCGATTGCTCCGCCGGCGCCCAGGATTGTATTGACATTCCTCATTGAAAACAACGTTAATAGTTTAAAAGTCACCTCAAAAGATGAGATCGGTAAAAATAGGGATATTACCATAGTGCATCTTCGTGGGCCACGTTAACAAATCATTAATTATGATCATGTTGAACAATGGTTTTCCAGAGGCCAGTTAATGTTTTGTTAACTGTTTCTTGTTGATTCTTTAACATGTCCTGCATGGTTTGGCATTTACTTTGCACCATGAAAAAACTGCAGATCTTCTTACTTTTTATCTTCCTTCAGCAATGCCTCTTAGCGGCGAATATTTGCGGGTTTGATTCCGTGACAGGCTCACAAAACCACCTGAAGATCCTCTCCTGGAACATCGGCATGCTCCCGGGCCTTGATTTGTTCAAGGATAAGGATGACCGGCCCCAGGCCATTGCAAAGGCGCTCAGGGATAAAGATTATGACATCATTGTTTTCCAGGAGGCCTTTACCTTTTATGCCAGAAATATTATCGGACGATCGTTGCATTATCAATATCCGTATGTCTACGGTCCGCTGAATAGAAATATGTTCTCCCTGAAAATCAACGGCGGAGTTTGGATACTCAGCAAAATCCCCTTGAAAATCAGGAAGCAAATCGAATTTACCGTCGCAGCTGGAATGGATGAACTTGCCCGAAAAGGCGCCGTACTACTTGAGGGATTGTTTTACGGCGCCCCATTCCAGCTTATTGCCACCCATCTGCAGGATGACGAATATCCACAGGCCATCAGGGACGCACAGCTCGCTGAAATTCATGAAAAACTGATCATCCCCTACTCCGAAACAGATACACCGCAGATTATCTGCGGCGATTTCAACACCGATGAAAAAGTGGCAGAGAACTACAAAGGAATGCTTACCATCCTCGACGCGGAAGACCGTGGAATCAGCGGAACCATGAAGGTCACGTTTGATGATGAATCAAACGATGCCTGGACATCGCCCAACCCCGATCCCCGCAGGATTGATTATGTATTCACCAGAAACGCGCACCTCCTGCGGGATATCACCGAGAAGGTTGCGGTGCTGAAATCGCAGTGGGGAGAAAACAAGGAGTACCTTTCCGACCACAATGGCCTTGAAGCCGATATTGAGTTTCAAAGGAACGACTTCCTGACACGGGTTTTCAAATAAATTACCACGCTCCATCGCTCAATACATCTCATAACATTGTCAAAATCATGTTAGGCTGGATACTTCATAAACATTCCGACTTCCTTATTAAACCTGAAACCTATGAGATACAGAAGCTCATAGAAGAAGGGAAGCAAGCCGGCATTGAAATCGTGGTACTGCAACCTGAGCAGATTGAGATCATCGTAAACCGCGATGACCGTAAAAGTATTTTTGTCAATGATGTTTCAACTCCCCTGCCCGATTTTATCATTCCCCGGATGGGTGCAGGCACCACCTATTTTGCCTTAGCCCTTATCCGTCACCTTGAGAAGCTGGGTGTTTACTCCTTCAATTCGGCCAACTCTATTGATATTGTGAAGGATAAACTCTACCAGTTCCAGGTACTCGCTGAATCAGGGATGCCAATCCCGAAAACCATGCTGGCCAAATTCCCGCTCGATTTGCATGTGGTAGGGAAACACATTGGGTTCCCGGTGGTTGTTAAAACCCTCACGGGGTCGCAGGGGAGCGGGGTTTTTCTTTGCGAAACACTCCAGTCACTCGATGAATTGATGCACATGGTCGAAAACTCCAACCCGAATGTCAACCTGATTTTCCAGGAGTTCGTGAAGACAAGCCACGGAAGGGATCTGCGGGTGGTGACAGTCGGTGGCAGGGTGGTCGGCGCCATGGTCAGAACTGCCGCTGACGGGAATTTCAAAGCAAATTATTCAAGGGGAGGAACCGTTGAAAAATTCGAAATCACGCCGGAAATAGAATGGCTCGTCCTGGAAATTGCCCGAAAACTTGATCTCGATATCGCGGGGATTGACTTGCTTTTTGATGGCAACGGATTTAAAATCTGTGAAGTTAACTCCTCCCCCGGGTTTGAAGGCCTCGAGCAGGCTTGTGAAAAAAATATTGCCGGGGAGATCATCCAGTTCGTCAAACTCCGGCTCGAAATGAAAGGGAGAGGTAAATAAAAACAAAAAAAAACAACAAATAAACAAAAATTATGAAAAATAACAGGTCGGTAACGAAAGGTGATTTGATTGACGGATGGATTGCTGTGTCAAACTTTCGGGAAGCCGTTCCCAAATCCAAACTCTCCTCAGGTTCCATTGTCAATAAACACCCGGTAATCCTTGACGGAGGAAAAACTATTGTATTCATTGCTGATGTAACCCGGGAACCGGAAGTAAGGCATAAGTATGAAGTTCAAAAGAGCCGCAAGGCTTTTTCGCGTTGAAAAACACTACATTTACATCTTATAAAACGCAACATGGAGAACAGTGAGGTCACAATCCTGTTGGTTGATGACGAACCCGATATCCTGGAATTTCTGGGCTACAATCTCGAAAAGGAAGGATACCATGTGCTCAAGGCCAAAAACGGGCAGAGAGCTATCAGTATGGCAAAGCAGTATAAACCACAGCTGATTATTCTCGACGTGATGATGCCGGTGATGGATGGCATGGAAGCCTGCGCTGAAATCCGCAAAATCCCCGAACTTGCAGGCATCATGATCGCGTTTCTGACTGCAAGGGGCGAGGACTATTCTCAGATTGCCGGATTTGAAGCCGGAGCTGATGATTATATTACAAAACCCATAAAACCACCCTTATTCGTCAAGCGCGTCCAGGCGCTTTTGAGACGGTTTCAGAATGAACCTGACCAAAGTGATATTATTGTGCTTAAAGGTTTTACCATCGATAAAAGCCGGTACATCGTCATCAAGGATGGCGTTGATATCACCCTGGTGCGCAAGGAGTTTGAATTGCTTCTGTTCCTGGTTTCCTGTTTGAACAAAGTGGTCACGCGTGAAGAGATCTTTGCAGGTGTATGGGGTGAGGATGTTGTGGTTGGTGATCGCACCATCGATGTGCATATCAGGAGGATCCGTGAAAAAATGGGCATCGACAGCATTAAAACCATTAAAGGTGTCGGGTATAAATTCGATGAAGATTAAGCCGGCTCATTCAAGGATGGCTCCCTGAACTCTTTGGAAAGAGATTTGATGGTTTCTTCAGGAATATCCAGGATGTCGGTTATGATTAAAACATCCAGGCAGTTGTTGAACAAAGGGTCGACATTAAAACCTATTACCTCGGAATTCACGCTTAAATACTTCTTTAACAATACAGGGGTTTGAAACGAAGGATCAAAAGCCTGGATAAAGTTATCCAGCAGACTTACCTTGTTGCCGGTACTTTTATGGAATACCCGCTTTTTGATCACCGGGTTGGTTTCGGGAACGAATTTTTTTCGTGGGGTGACAAACGCGGCAAACTCCCTGTTGTAATAATTTTTCTTCAAAAACTCCACCGTCAGCGCTTTTGACAATTCCCGATACTCATTGCTGATGCTCACGGGCCCGATCAGGTAGCGGTACTCAGGATTCCTGACGAGTACCTGGAGGATGCCTTTCCACAACAGGAAAAGCGAGAGCGGTTTCTTCTGGTGCGATTTGACAATGAATGACCGGCCCAGTTCAATGGATAAATTCAGAACAGGTGCAAATTCATCTTTAATATGAAAAAGCGTGCTTATATAAAATCCTTTTATGCCATATGATTCAACAATCTGCCGGCCATACCCGACACGGTAACCGCCAATGAGGCACTTTTCGGTATCATCCCAGATAAAAAGCTGGTGATAATACTTGTCGAATTCATCCAGGTCGCAGGGTTTGCCGGTTCCTTCTCCTACCTCGCGATAAGTGATTTCACGCAACCGGCCCAGTTCAATCAGTATGTTCGGTATTTGATCCGGCGGAGAGCAAAAAACGAAGTATTCATTGATTGAGAATAAGACATGACCAGCTTTGAGTTTTTCAATTTCCCCGGCAATTAAAGATGGAATTACCGGCAAAACAAACGGTTGAGGATGGTGAAAATGAAAAGACCAGGGCCCACGGTGTTTTTCGGGTTGAATTCCAAGGGAGAAAGTCCGCATCCTCAGATACCGGCCGAATTCATTGATATCTTTAAACCTTGCCTGGTCCCTTACCGGAATCGGCCGGCCGATCCTTACCCCGATCTCCATTCCTGTTTTATTGTACATTTCAGCAGGCAGGCGGGCAGTTCTCAACATGGGGTGGATCATCCCAAGAATACTGAACAAAACGCTGTTGTGCCCGGCAAAATAAACCGGAACAACCGGCACCTTCGCGGTCCGGATCAGCTTTAAGATGGAATGCGGCCATTTCTTATCCGTAATATTCCCGGTGCTCAGATGCAGCGCCGCAACCTCCCCGGCCGGGAACATGCCCAGCGGGTGACCATGCTGCAGGTGCAACAGGGCCTCCTTCAGGCCTCCGTAACTTGACTGAACCTGGGGAAGACGCTCAAACGGGTTGACTTTAAATCCAAAATCCTCAATCGGCTTGATCTTCGCAAGGAGGAAATTCATGATAATTTTATAATCAGGCCTGACCGCAGGAAGGATTTTCAACAGAAGAACACCGTCAATTCCACCATAGGCGTGATTTGAGACCGTGATAAACGGGCCTGCCGCTGGTATGTTCTGATACTCCTCGGGAGCAACCCTGAACTGAATTCCAAATTCTTTGATCAAGGCATCGATGAATTCACCAGAGGGTAATCCATGTAGCTCGCCGTATGCCTTGTTGATTTTATCCAGCTTCATGAGCCTGAACAGCATCGACGCAAACCGCTCCCCTCCCGGATGATTGAGGAAGGGGATGGCCTTAAAAATATCGTTCGGGGTGACCAGATCCATGGAATTGGATTTGAGACTGAATATCTGAAGAACTATTTCTTAATCTGTGGGAATCTCCTCAACGGACGTCTCAACTTTCTTAAGGCTTGGAAAAAATGAGAACAGGATCAGTTTGTAGTCTTTTTCCAGCCGGGAGATATCTTTCTGCCGTATTTCCTGGATTTCACCCGCAATCTCGAGGTAGAACGAATCCTGTTCCGCGTCATGGAACAATACAATGGCCTTTTTCTTATTGACCGCTGTAACCAGGTTGGCAACATCTTTCAGATCTCCAAGGATATGAACCTGCGGGAGGATTGTTTTCGATTTTTTACTCTTCTTCATCGTGTTTTATTCGGGATATTGTTAACATATTGCTTCAAAATCGTTTAATGCGCCGGTAAATTTACAATTACAACACATGGTCAATGTTAAATAAGTATTAAATTACTGGAAAACAACTGTTTTTATGTGGTTCTGACCTAAATTTGCTTCAGAATCTTGAAAACAACCCAAGCATGAAGGCAGGAAAGAAGAAACCAGGCAAGGAAAATAAGGAAGAAAACCTATCCGAACATGGTGCCGGACTGGCATTTAAACATGGTTTTTACCTCGAAACAGCATGGATTCTTTCAGCGCTTTTTGAGAAAAAGGCAAAGAACGTATTGAAGCTGATTGAAAACGATCCGAAAACCGGCAATTATTCCTTTGAACAAAGCATTAAAAGGATTAAATACCACCATCAGGCCGGGCATGTGCCACAGCTGGGAGAGTTTCTCGACCCCGGGTTGATCGACAGGATGCGACTCTGGAAGAATAACAGGAACAGCATGCTCACCGACATGATCACGATCCATGTTTCACAGCAAAGGATGGAGCGGTTGGCGATGGAAGGAATTTCCATTTACAAAAAATGGAGCAAATCGTTGAAAAATGTAAAAAACGAGATAAAAAATCCCGGCCGCCTCGCTGATCCGCAAGTAAACATCCAGGAAAATGAAGAGTGATGCCAAGTACCCGGTTGGTGAATTAATTGTACGGTTCTATCGGAAAAGAACTGCATCCTTCCTGGTGAACATATACAAGGCAGGGATTACCGGGTCATCGAGGGATATTCACCGTGCCCGGCTGGATGTCAAGAAAATTTTCGCCATCGCGGATCTTCTACGCATCGTTCGGCCAAAAAAAGAAAAAGATCCCGGGTATGAAAAAATCTTTAAAAAACTCTACCGCGCTTCCGGCCGTATCAGGGAGATCCAGGTAAACCAGGTTCTTATCACCGGGGCCGAATTCGCCCGGTATGACCTGTTGCTTTTCAGCAAGGACCTGGAGTGCCAGGAAAAGGAGCTGACAAAAGAATTTCTCAGGGTGATCAGGAAGTTTGATGAGAAAAAACTTGCCGGCCTTGAGAAGCGCATCATCAGGGAGGTTGGTAAAATCACCCACCGGATACTTCAGCATAAAACCAACAGGTATATCGATGCTAAAACCGCTATCAGCCTGGAATTACTTGAAAACGCTGAAGGCGAGGATCATGTTCATGAAGTCAGGCAGCACATCAAGGAGTTGTCAACCGTGCTCACGCTTATTTTCACCATCAAACCTTCGGGCAGCCTGGAAAAGGTCATTAACGGGCTGAACAAGTCTGAAATGATGATTGGCGACTGGCATGACAAAGTAATCCTGGCAGGTTCATTAAGCGCCTTCCTTGAACAAAACCCGGATCTTTCTGAAAACCAGCTGGCCCCTGCCCGCGAATGTTACACATCATTGGCTGCAACCAATAAAAGCCAGATTGAAAGCATCCTGCTGGATGTGCGAAAAGCCATCGCTGAGAGCATGCTGTAGGAAGAATGACTTTGTGCCTGGCTGATTTTGTTTTTTGTATTTTCCTGCCATTATTGAATGAATAGGGAGTTAGGACAAGTGAAGTAACTTTAAGTTTTCCACACCATTCTCTGACTTTTAGTTTACCTTTACGTATTATCACATTTCATCCTTGCCTAACCCACCGTCCCATGACCGACCGGAAACCAAAATCCAACGAAACGGTAAAAAGAACAGCGACGTTTGTTCAAAATGAACAGTCTCCGTTTCCCATCGTCGGCATCGGCGCCTCGGCAGGCGGACTCGAAGCATTGGAGCAATTTTTCGGGAACATGCCCAAAGACAGCGGCATGGCATTCGTGGTTATTCAGCACCTCGACCCAAACCATGCCGGTATCATGCCGGAGTTGTTGCAGCGGATTACCCCGATGAAGGTATTCCAGGCCACCGACCGGCTGAAGGTGAAAGCCAACTGCGTGTATGTGATCCCCCCCAACAAAAGCCTTTCGCTGCTCAATGGCGCCCTGCATCTGTTCGACCCGGTTGAATCGCGGGGATTGCGGCTTCCCGTTGATTTTTTCTTCCGTTCGCTTGCCGATGACCAGCAAAACAGAAGCATTGGCATCATCCTTTCGGGCATGGGCAGCGATGGCAGCATGGGGTTGAAGGCCATCAAGGAAAAAAACGGAATTGTGCTGGTACAGGACCCTGCCTCCGCAAAATTCGATGGCATGCCGCGCAGTGCGATCGAAGCAGTAATAGTCGATATTGTGGCGCCTGCCATGGAATTGCCTGCCCGCCTGATCTCATTTCTGAAGTATATCCCGGCAGTGAAGCCCGACGGCGATATCGATATAAAAATCATTAGCAACCTTGATAAAATCATCATCCTGATCCGCGACCAAACCGGTCACGATTTTTCAATGTACAAGAAAAACAACCTGTTTCGCCGCATCGACAGGCGAATGGGCATTCACCAGATCGACAAGATAAACACCTACGTTCGCTTTTTACAGGAGAATAAAAAGGAGATTGACATACTTTTCAAAGAGTTGCTCATTGGTGTTACCAACTTTTTCCGGGATGCTGCCGTATGGGAAAACCTCAAAGAAACTGTGATTCCCGAACTGATGGACGAAACGCCCCATGGCCATGTGTTGCGCGCCTGGGTCGCGGGCTGTTCTACAGGCGAGGAGGCCTATACCCTGGCCATTGTTTTTATGGAGGTGCAGGAAAAACTTCAAAATCATAAGAATTTAACACTCCAGATATTTGCTACCGACCTCGAGCACGACGCCATTGAGATTGCACGCAGAGGGGTATACTCCTCCAATATTGCGGCCGATGTATCGCCTGAACGACTGAGCCGGTTTTTTACGCCCATGACTAAAGGCTACACGGTAAACACCGCCATACGCGAAATGGTGGTTTTTGCCCCGCAGAATGTGATCAAAGACCCGCCCTTTACGAAACTCGACATTCTTACGTGCCGCAATTTACTCATATACATGCAGTCGGATCTGCAGAAAAAGGTGATCGCACTTTTTCATTACAGCCTGAACCCCGGAGGATTTATGGTACTGGGAACTTCAGAATCACTTGGAACCGAAAGTGAAGGATTTTCAGAGGTTGACTCCAAATTGAAAATTTTCAAACGCAGTATCACGCCGTCGGAGAAGGCACTCATTGATTTTCCAAGTTCCTTTTCCCGGCCAAAACGCATTACCCCGGAAGCCGGGAAGCCACCGAAGGTTGTTGCAAACATCCAGACCCTGGCCGACCAGTTCCTGCTTCAGCGCTTTACGCCTGCCAGTGTTCTGGTGAATGGCGATGGTGATATCCTTTACATGACAGGCCGCATCGACAAGTATATTCTGCCTGTTGCCGGCAAGGCAAACTATAACATTCATGTGATGGCACGCGAAGGTTTGCGCCAGGGGTTGCCACTGGCCCTGCGCAAAGCCATGCAGAGCTTTGAACCGATTCTCCTGCCGGGGGTAAAAATCGGGACCAATGGCGGTACCCTGTTTGTTGATGTAACAGTTCAACGCGTGGAGAAACCCGACTCAGTCCCTGTCATGATTATGATCATATTTACCGACGTACCCGCCCTGGTTGAACCAGCAGTATTGAAGCCGGTTAAAGGCAAACGCGGTTCAACCGGCCGGGTGAAAGCACTGGAGATCGAACTCCAAAGGAGCCGTGAAGATATGCAAAGTACCCGCGAAGAGATGCAGACCGCGCAGGAGGAGTTGAAATCAACCAATGAGGAACTCCAGTCAACCAACGAAGAGTTGCAATCGACCAACGAAGAGCTCACCACCTCCAAGGAGGAGATGCAGAGCCTGAATGAAGAGTTGCAAACAGTGAACATAGAACTGCAGAGCAAGGTTTCTGATTATATCAGGGCCAACGACGACATGAAAAACCTGCTCAACAGTACGGAGGTAGCTACCTTATTCCTCGACAGGGAGCTGAACGTGCGCAGGTACACCGACCAGGTGACTAAAATCATTAAACTGCGCAACACCGATATCGGCCGCCCCTTTACCGACCTGGTATCCTATTTGCAATACCCCGAAATCGGAAGCCATGTCGTGCAGGTGATCAAAACCCTGGTATCGGTTGAAACTGCCATTCCCACAGCCGACGGAAGGTGGTTCAACGTTCGCATCATGCCTTACCGCACCATTGATGACCATATCGACGGGCTGGTGATGACCTTCGTGGATATTACCCTGGCCAAGATTGCCGAGAAAACGTTATCCATCTCTGAAACCCGCTATCGCCGCATCTTTGAATCGGCTAAAGATGGAATCCTCATCCTCGATGAAGAAACCGGGAAAATTATGGATGTGAATCCTTTCCTGATTAAACTGTTGGGATACTCAAAGGAGCAATTCCTTGAAAAAGCGATCTGGGAAATAGGATTTCTCAGAGACCTCGTCGCCAATAAGGATGTATTTTCAGAATTGCAGGAGAAGGAAATTGTTCGTTATGAAAATTTGCCGCTTGAAACGGCTGATGGCAGGAAGATCAATGTTGAGTTCGTAAGCAATGTATACCTGGTATCAGGCGACAAGGTAATCCAATGCTTTATACGCGAAAGCATCGGCCACACTGCATTTTAAATGCGATCTGCCATGAAACAGGACAAGAAATCAGTATCCGATATGCTGCGGTATAAGGCAGAAGAGTTTCTAAGAAACAAGCCTTCAGCATCAACTTCAACGCTTTCTGAGGACGGCATGGTAAAACTCATTCACGAACTTGAGGTACACCAGGTTGAGTTGGAGATGCAGAATGAAGAACTCATGGAGGCAAGGTCGGCCGCAAGGGATATTGCTGAAAAATATGCCAATTTATATGAATTTGCCCCCGCAGGGTATTTTACCATCTCCGTAAATGGAAGGATTGTGGAGATAAACCTCAGCGGAACACAAATGTTAGGCAAGACCCGCTCGCAATTGCAAAACAGCTTGTTTGGCTTTCATGTATCAACAGATACCCGGTCAATTTTCAACCAGTTTCTGAAAAGGGTATTTAAACACAATGAAAAGGAATCGTGCGGGGTGACCCTGGAGGCGGATGGCAACATGCCTGTATATGCTCACCTTACCGGTGTTTCAGTCGAAAACGGCGAACATTGCCTGTTAACCGCCGTTGATATTACAGAACGTAAACTGGCGGAAGATAAGGCAAAACAACTTGCCGCAATTGTTCAGTCGTCTGAAGATGCCATTATCGGGAAAACCCTGGACGGGATAATCACGAGTTGGAATAAGGGTGCAGAAAAAATATACGGGTATGCCGAAAGCGAAATGATTGGCAACACTATTTCATTACTGGCTCTGAGTGAAAATGACGATGAGATTCCAGCCATACTTGACAGAATTAAATCAGGTCAGGTTATCCAACATTACGAGACCTTGCGCAGGAGAAAGGATGGTAGTGAAATTCAAGTGTCGCTGACGATTTCACCCATACTCGATTCCGACGGCAAGATCACAGCCGCATCGACCATTGCAAGGGACATAACCATGCGCAAGCTTGCAGAACAGCAATTAGTTGTTGCAAAAGAAAAAGCAGAAGAAAGTGATAAATTGAAATCAGCTTTTCTGGCCAATATGAGCCACGAAATCAGAACGCCCATGAACGGGATTCTGGGTTTTGCCGGATTATTGAAAGAACCGGACTTAACAGGAGAGGAACAGCAAAATTATATCCGGATCATTGAAAAAAGCGGCGCCCGCATGCTCAATATCATCAACAATATTGTTGATATCTCGAAAATAGAAGCGGAACAGATGGAAGTCGATCTTTCAGACGTGAATGTTAATTCAGTTACCGAATATTTGTATGCATTTTTCAAACCGGAGGCTGAAATAAAGGGAATACGACTCATCCTGAAAAATTCACTCCCCTCAAATGAATGTGTAATCAATACCGACAGCAACAAATTCGATTCTATTCTTTCAAACCTTATCAAAAATGCCATCAAATATACCCATTCAGGATCCATTGAATTCGGGTACACCCTCCCCCATGAATCGTTGCTGCAATTTTTCGTGAAGGATACTGGTATCGGTATTCCCGGCGACCGGCAGGCGGCTATATTTGAACGCTTTATCCAGGCAGATATTTCCGATAAACAGGCTTATCAGGGAGCCGGGTTGGGGTTGGCTATTGCGAAAGCCTATGTTGAAATGCTTGGCGGCAAAATCCGGGTGGAAAGCGAACATGGAAAAGGTTCAATATTTTATTTCACCATTCCATACAATGCAGATAAGCAGGCAAATGGCGCTATTACAAAGGCAGTTATCTCAGAACAGAAGAACGTTCCTGTTAAAAACCTGAAAATACTGATTGCCGACGATGATGAAACATCGGACATTTTCATCGAATTGCTGATCAATCAGTTCAGCAGGGAAGTTTTACACGCGGAAACGGGCATTGAAGCCCTTCGTTTATTCATGAATACGCCTGATATCGACCTGGTGCTGATGGATATGAAGATGCCCGAAATGGACGGGTTTGAAGCCACCCGGCAAATCCGCGGGTTTAACAAGGATGTAATCATCATTGCCCAAACAGCCTATGGCCTTTCAGGCGACCGCGAGAAAGCCCTGGATGCAGGATGCAACGATTATATTGCGAAACCCATAATCAGAGAAGAATTGTTCGCGCTTATTCAAAAGTATTTTAAGGGCTGATTTCCTTCTTAAATCGGACACGCCTGATTCTATTCGGCAAAAAGGGAAAGACATCCATGAGCCCTTGTATGACAGGGATGGGCAACCATTAAAAATATTGGGAAGCTTTAGCATTATTGAAGAATATCGGATCCTCTGGGAAACCCTGAAATCCGGTAAAGAATGGCAAGGCGAGTTCAATAACAAAAAGAAAAATTGAGGCCGGAGGCTGTCAGAAAAAGCAGTTCCTGAAAGTGAAATCAGGCATAGTGCCTTGATATCCAATATTTCAGATGTAATCGGCATCATGGGCAACGATATGTGATGAAATATAAGAGCCCGAACATTGAAAAACATTTCGGCTGGAAACCAACTGATCTTCTCGGAACAAATCGATGGCTAACCGTTCACTCTGATGACCTGAAGCGCCTTCAGGGAGCGTTTTCAAACTTCTTCAAAAGAATGGCGCTTTAGAAAAAGTAGAATACCAAAACTGCCACAGGAACCGCTCTTACGTATCAATGGAGAAAAGGGATCGTAAATTTAACCAACGGGGGAAACATCTCCGGCGCAACCTCTCCAACACTAACAATAAACCCTGTGAATGTATCCAATGCTGCAACAAACTATAATGTTGTTGTCAGCGGAACATACTTACCCACAGTTACTTCTTCAAATGTTTCCTGTGTCGTCAATGCATTGCCGGTCCCTGCCCTTACAGGTGTTTCCTCGGTATGCGTGAATTCATCGGGCAATGTTTATACCACTGAATCAGGTATGACAAACTATATTTGGACTGTCAATGGAGGGGGTTCCATAACATCGGGTGGTACAACAGGCAGTAATACTAGCACAGTTACCTGGAATCTGGCAGGAATTCATCCTGTGACTGTTGTATATACCAATGCCAATAATTGTACATCTGCAACCTCCACTATCCTCAATATAAATGTCAACACTTTACCGGTTCCGACTATTACAGGCCAGGTATCGGCATGCGTAAACTCTACCGGGAATGTATATACTACCGAGGCATCAATGACTGGTTATACATGGACGGTTTCAACAGGCGGTTTGATTACAGCCGGAGGTACAACCAACGCAATTACAGTAAGCTGGAACACAACAGGAGCTAAAACAGTTACAGTCAATTATTCCAATGCAAACGCTTGTACAGCGACTACAGCTTCTCTTTATAATGTAACCGTCAATCAGTTACCCGTTCCAACCATTACAGGGGTAAATTCAGTATGTCAGGGTGCAACCGGCGTAGTTTATACCAGTCAGGCTGGTATGACGAATTATATCTGGACCATTTCTCCCGGGGGTATTATCACAGCAGGGACTGGTACGAACAATATTTCAGTCACATGGAATACTGCCGGAAATAATGCAGTCAGTGTCAATTATACAAACGGAACATCGTGTTCTGCTTTAACACCTGCTATGTTTCCTGTAACTGTAAACCTTTTACCAGTGCCCACAATTGCAGGTCCGTCATCTGTATGTTTAAACGCTGCCGGAACAGTTTATACAACTGAAGCCGGTATGACAGGTTATACCTGGGCCATATCCGCCGGAGCCATCATTACCGCAGGAGCTGCAAGCAATGCCGTAACCATAACCTGGAATACCGCCGGGGCAAAAACAGTCAGCGTTAACTATTTAAACGCAAATAACTGTAATGCAGCAACATCTACATCTTACAACGTTACTGTAAATTCATTGCCGGTTCCTGCGATCACCGGTCCCGTCTTAGTTTGTCAGGGTGCATCCGGTGTGGTGTACACTACCCAGACCGGGATGACAAATTATATCTGGACTGTTCCTTCAGGCGCTATTATCACATCCGGAGGGACACCAAACAGTAATACAATCACACTTAACTGGAACAATTCAGGTTTGATGGCAGTCACAGTAAATTACACGAATATAAACGGTTGTGTTTCACTTACACCGGCATCATTCAGTGTTACCGTCAATCCACAGGCAGTTCCTACTATTGGTAGTACGAATACGCCTTGTTTGGGTTCTGTCAACAACATTTACTATACTGAAATTGGTCAAAGCAATTATTTCTGGACAGTTTCCTCCGGTATCATTGTAAGCGGACAGGCAACAAGTACAATCAATGTAACCTGGACAGGGGGCGGCCAGCAGAATGTTACGGTCAATTACACCAACTCTTTGGGTTGTCCGGCTACAGAAGCCTATGTTTACAACCTGTTTGTCAACCCATTACCAAGCATCGCAGGGGCTATTGCAGGTGTCGGAACCGTATGTGCCGGAACAAATAGTGTTGCATATAGTACAACTTCCGTGCTTAATGCCACATCCTATACCTGGACATTACCAGCCGGAGCAACCATCGCAACAGGAGCCGGAACAACCAGTATCACAGTTAACTATGGCCCTTCAGCAGTTTCCGGGAACATTTCGGTTGCCGGGAATAACAGTTGCGGTGATGGTATTGCTTCCGATTTCGTTGTTACAGTGAATCCATTACCTGCCGCTGCAGGAACAATCATCGGTTCTGCAGCAGTTTGTGCGGGTGCAGGTGGTGTTAGTTATATGGTATCTTCCATTACAGGTGCAGCAAGCTATGCATGGACTGTGCCTTCAGGAGCGATAATAACTTCTGGCGCCACAACCAACCAGGTTGCTGTTTCCTTTGGCTCCGTTGCTGCAAGTGGCGTGATTACAGTAAAAGGAATCAACGCATGCGGTAGCGGAGTGTTATCACACGATTTCATGGTTGTTGTCAATCCAATCCCTTCGGCTCCTGTTATTTCTTCACTGGGTTCAGTGCTTACCAGCAGTGCCCTGAGCGGCAATCAATGGTATTATGAAGGCACTGCGATTGCCGGTGCTACTGGTCAGTCGTATACCATAACGAATAATACCGGATATTACTGGTGCGTTGTTTCGCTAAATGGTTGTTCGTCTGCAAATTCCAACAAGGTTTGGGTTGTTGTGACCAACACCATGGAACTTCCTGTTTCGGCATCCTTTACCATCTATCCGGTACCCAACAACGGGCAGTTTACAGCCTCCATCCGGTTCCCTGTTGATAATACATTCAATATATCCGTATACAATCAAATTGGAAGTAAGTTATTGGAATTGAAGAATGTGAATGTTGTTGGCGGCAAGTCCGACACACAGATAAACCTTCGTCCATTATCGAATGGAGTCTATATCGTAGTTTTCATGAACAATGACTACCAGGTTGTAAAACGGGTTCTTGTTAACAATTAAAAGAGTATTATTCACTTTCTGTCTGGTTACATAGCAAAGGCCCGTCTCAAAAGGACGGTCCTTTGCTTTGAGAACCAAATCATTATCCAGTATGACAACTGTTGAGCTGTTGCAATAAATCCTGCTCCGGAAAATCCGGAAACAGGATAGCTGAATTTTCAGTGAAAAGGGTGATGTATGCCTGCCATTGACATCCTTGCCAACTTATCAGATGATGGAAATTTACCAGGAAAATATTGAAACAGTTGTCAAGGCGTTTAACAGCGATTCCAAGCTGGGCCTCGACGAAAGTAAAATAAAACCAGCCGTGCAAAAGCATGGACGCAACGTTCTGAAGGCAATCAACCCGGTAAGTTTTGTTAAAATTCTGATCCGTCAGTTTATCAGCCCGCTGGTTTTTATTTTAATCATTGCTTCAGGAGTATCATTTCTTTTAGGCCAGTTCAGGGATGGCACCATCCTGATCATTATCGTGGTAGTGAATGCAATGATTGGCTTCTACCAGGAATGGAAATCAGAAAACATCCTTGCATCTCTTAAAAATCTGGTTGTAAATAAGTGCAATGTGGTCAGGAACGGGAAAATGACCGAAATTCTTGCTGAAAACCTTGTCCCGGGCGATATTGTGAGGTTAAACGAAGGCGATGGGATTCCGGCCGACATTCGCCTGATTGAATCCAACGGGTTTTCCGCCAATGAAGTCATACTCACAGGCGAATCAATGCCAGCGGATAAAGACCATTTATTTTCGACTGATACAACCATTCCTTTTCCTGAAAGAAAAAATTGCGTATACATGGGAACGACGGTTGCAAGAGGACAGGCAACAGGTATCGTGTATGCAACCGGCTTGCAAACTGAAATTGGTAAAATCAGCACATCCTCTGAAAACATTAAATCTGCCGAAGCACCGGTACAGACCGAAATCAGGGATGTGGCGAAAAAGTTGACCTATGTCACCCTTGTTATTGCCATTATTCTTTTTGTGATCAGGTTGGTGATGCATGATTCATTTGCGATGGCTCTGGTCTTTTCTGTCAGTATTGCAGCTGCCATGGTGCCGGAAGGATTGCCGGCACAGATTTCGATGGCCCTGGCCCTGGCTGTTGGAAGGTTGTCGAAAAGAAAGGCCATTGTTAAAAAAATCGCATCAGCTCAAACGTTGGGTTCTGCCACTGTTATTGCTTCAGACAAAACAGGAACCATCACAAAAAACGAAATGACCATTACCGGTTGCTACTTCAACGGCAGATCATTTTCAGTGTCGGGGCTGGGTTACGAACCTGCAGGAAATATAACCGACGAAGATGCTAAAGTTTTGAAGAAAGATTCGCTGGGTGATCTGAAAATATTTTTTCTTTCCGGATTCCTTTCTTCATCAGGTAAAATCAGTCCGCCTGATAAGCTTCACAAATCGTGGTATTCCATGGGTGACCCTACCGAAACTTCCTTCAGCACCCTTGCCATGAAAGCCGGTTATAAACTGGATGTGATTGAGAAAGAATATCCCCTGGTAAAACCTTTTGCCTTTGATTCTTTCCGCAAAAGGGCAACCATCATCCGAACTCACAAGCATAAAGTCATTTCCTTTGTCAAAGGATCGATAGAATCGGTTCTGGAAGCTTCCACAAAAACAATATCAGGCGGGAAAGTAAGTAAACTGACGGATGGACAAAAAAAAGAGATATTGTCGATGTCGGCCTCATTCTCCGAAAAAGCACTGCGTGTTATTGCGATTGCTTATAAAGATCTTGACAGTAAAAAGGACTATACGGTGGATGATGCTGAAAAGGATTTGACCTTTGCAGGTTTCGTTACCATGCTGGATCCACCCCACAAGGAGGTGAAGGCAGCAATTGAGTCGGTTTTCAAGGCACACATGAAAGTGTTTATGATTACCGGCGACAATGAAGTAACCGCGAAAGCAATAGCTAAAAACATCGGAATGATGAATGAGGGTGATGAATACCCGGTGGTGATCAAGGGCGCTGAATTACCCTTCATGACAGACAAACAACTGGTAAAAGTATTTCAGCACAGAGCCCTGATATTTTCAAGAGTATCGCCGGACGATAAATTTAAGATTGTAGATTTGTTGATGAAACAGGGCGAAATTGTTGCAGTAACCGGTGACGGGGTAAATGACACCCTGAGTTTGAAGCGGGCGGATATTGGAATAGCCATGGGGAAAAATGGTTCCAGGGTCGCTCAGGAAGCAGCGAATGTAATTTTATTGAATGATAATTTTTCCACAATTGTTGTGGCCGTAAAAGAAGGAAGGACTATTTTCAGGAACCTGGAAAAAACAATTACAACAAACCTTTCATCGAATATGGCTGAACTCACCTGTGTGTTGTTTGGATTTGGGGGCGCCTTTCTGGGTATTGCAATTCCGATACTGGCAGTGCAGATTTTATTGATTGATATTGTCGGTGAAATGCTTCCATTAATCATGCTTACCTACGATCCGCCTGAAAAAAGCATCATGGAAGATCACCCCCGGAATCCCAAAGACAAAATATTGAATAACAAGACAATGAAAGGCATTGTTTTTTCAGGCATCGTCATGGGACTTGTTGCCTATGGCACTTTTCTCTTTTCATTTTTCATTCACCCTGACAGCACGCACAATTATGAAAAAGCAATCACGATAACGTTTGTTTCCATCATCTTTGGTCAGTATGCCAATCTCCTTTCCAGGCGAACTTCCGGAAATGCTTTAGGGAAATATTTATTTTCAAACAGGAATCTGCTACTGGCCTTTGCATTCTCGGTTTCCTGTATTTTGCTTATTACCTATGTTCCTGCATTAAATCTGTATTTTCATACAGCTCCGCTTCATGTCACCGACTGGCTTTTGCCATTCACAGCCTTTGCAGTCTGTATATCAATTTATGAAATCCGGAAGAAACTTGCCGGCCGGATAAGCCAACCCGTCCCGTCCAAAAAATAACATGCGTTTAAAAAGGAGGCTTCAAAAGACCGAATGCAGGTAACTCCAGCGATTATTGAACGGGTGTTCCGCTAAATAGCAGCGAAAACAAACCAATCATTTTAGCGGCTCTTTCTGCTGTCTATAAGTTTTTACTTCAGCCGGGGTCCCCAGAAGTATTGCGATCCATTGTGTTTTCTCATTATGTTCGAGGATGATTTTTATTGTCAGGGTGATAGGCACTGACAGGAACATACCAATGGTTCCCAAAATAAATCCCCAGAAGAGAAGAGACAGAAATACAACCAATGTTGAAAGGCCTAAACCATTTCCCATGACCTTTGGTTCAATAAAGTTTCCAAGAACATTGTTGATAAGCAGAAACGAGCCCAGGGTCCAAAGTGCACCGCCTAAGCCGAGTTGTACCAGGGCAAAAAGAACTGCCGGAATCGCGGCGATGATGGATCCAATATTCGGAATATAACTCATCAACGCTGCAATCAAGGCCCACAGGAGAGGATAATCGACCCCGATGATCAACAATGCCGCATAGATAAGAGTTCCGACCAGTAAACACAATAATGTTTTAATCCCGAGGTAGTGACGAATTTTTTTCGTAATGATGGAAAAATAAAAAGTGGACTCCTCCGATCCTTTCAGGATTGCTTTTACTTTAACAGGAAAACTACCAAATTCCATGAGAATAAATAAAATGATAAGGAAGATCAGGAATGCATTGCCCATCATATTTACCATTTCATTAACAGCACTTGCTGTAAATTCAAGGATTCTTTCCGGTTGAACAAGATTTATCATCTGATCTTCAGGAATCCTGAAACCTTTCCCATTTAAAAAATGAACATATGAGTTGCTAATCGTTCGAAGGGTGGATTCATATTTAGAAACATTACCTGAAAAAGATGACAATGTCCCTCCTATCAGGAAGGCAAATCCTGAAAAAAGCACAACCAAACCCAATAAAACGATGAAAAGTGCGAGCCATTTGGGTGTTCTTTTCTTCTGAAGCCAGGAAATGGGCTGCATGCAAATGATACTTATGAAAAGTGCAAGTAAAAAAGGATTGATAATCGATTTAGCAAAAAGTACTCCTGCAATAATAATTACGAATGCAGCCATCATTAAAACAGGAGAGTCCTGAATTGGTCCTATGCTTTTATTGCTCATTTCCAGATATTATTATAAGAACCTTATTGATTTTTCACAAAATCCCCTGATATTCATTATACAGGGAGTTAACTACATCCAACACCTAACTTGTTTCACGCTGAACCTCACTATTAGCAATTTCAGTAGGAATTACTTTGCCTGAATTCCTGACCGAAAAAACGTGTGTAAATTCTGCACCGTACAATACCAGCATGGAAGAATAGGAAACCCACAGTAAAATTAAAATGACCGAACCTGCAGCACCATACCCTATGCCTGGATCTGCTTTTGAGAAGTACAAACCCAGTCCGACTTTGCCAATCTCAAAAAGAAAGGCTGTAAGGAATGAACCTATCCATACGTCTTTCCATTTTATTTTGGCATCCGGAAATATTTTAAACATCAGCGCAAACAGTACAGAAATGATAAAAAAGGAAAAAATGAAATTAACCACCTGTAAAACAACAAGAAACGAATCAGAAAAATGATGTGAGATCCAAATGCCGAATGCCGATAACATGGCAGAGACTACCAGCGAAACTATAAGGAGAAACGCTATCGCCACGATCAGTCCGAAGGAAAACAACCGAACCTTGATCACGTTCCAGATACCCGATTTAGTGGTATCCACCTTTACTTCCCAAATGACATTTAATAATTGCTGAAATTGTGCAAACACCCCCGTTGCACCAATGATGATGATAATCAACCCTAATACAGTTAACCAGGCAGAATTCTGCACCTTGCTTGCCTGCACAACCATTGTCTGGATCTGGACGGCTGTTTCTGCTCCTAACATGGCTGTGATCTGACCCGTAATATGCTTATTCACTACATCGCGTCCAAAGAAATATCCGGCGAATGTCACAACGACAACAAGCACCCCGGGTAAAGAAAAAATAGAATAATAGGCAATGACAGCACTTTCGCGAAACGGGTCTTTTGCCCACCATCCTTTGAACGCGATCTTCAAAAGGGATAAATTATTTTTCAAGGCTGTAATCATCTGTCGTGTCCGGGAATCAAAGTGAAAAAGAAAGCACCTGACCGAAATTCCGGGTAGGTGCTTTCACAATTTTAATAAACCTTTCAATGCACAGAAAGTCCCTTATCCTTACGCTACTTTTTCAGATGTGTCTTTTTCAGGATTTCCCCCTTTTGAGAGAACTTCACCTTTTCAGCAACGGTTCCCTTCTTCAGATGCATTTCATAATTTAATACATTGTCCGGACCATCAATTTTTGTTATGTCTGTCATTACATAACCTACAAAGTTAGTCGCCACTGAGGTTAATACTACTTTCGGGAGATCTGATTCGATCATGATGGTCTGCGTTTCCAGCCATTCCCCTTTGGAATTGAAATTGGCAGACATTCCGACTGTTTTGTCATTAAAGGTGACTTTATAATCTGTTTTTTCCATTTTATATACAACCGAGGTTGCAGAAGGAAATTTTTTTGCAAATGATTCTTTAACCGGTGCCGGAACCTTCTCTGCCGGTATGGTATAGGTATACCCTGAAAAAGCGAACAACAGGCATACTGCCAATAATAAAATAATTTTTTTCATGATTTGGAGTTTAACTTATTTGAGATTTTTATTGCGTGTGCTAAAAAGTTTGAGCTTGCCTTTCTGCTCATTTCAGTTTCCTTTAACTTCTGTTATATTCATTTATTTGAAATTAGTTTGTGAATGAAGTTTCACGATACAAAGGTGAGACCATTCATATCCAAAAGCATTACACAACTTTGGGAATAAGTTATATAATTCACACATTCACAGAATACTGTATTCAACAAATTCCATTAAGTAAATTTTCCAAACTGATTGATCACAAATGTACCAGTTGTCGTGAGAAAATATTTAAATACCTGTAAATGAACCCTCCCTTGTTCCCTGGCTGGGAACTACTGTGTTTTTTTTTTGCCTTTATCATTCGCTTTTCCTATTTTTGAAGGAGAATCACTTCGTGGCTATGCAACTTACTCTTTTATCTCCCCGGAAATCCCTCAACAAAGCCTTCCTGAAGGTCAAACCGACCCGCACTGAAATCGAATTGTTCAAGAAAAACCTGATCGGGCTGCTTGACGGGCTGGATGAAACCGAATCGGAAGAGCATAACAAAAACGACGTTGGCAATTTTCTCAGGAATACCTTTTATCATCCAAAGTTTTACCTGAATACAAAGGATCGCACCGACCTCGTCATTCATAACGGTCCCGATTCAAAGAGCCTTCCCGGGGTGCTGATCGAAGCCAAGAAACCGTCGAACAAGGCTGAGATGATCCGCAGGGATAACCTCAACACCAAAGCGTTTCATGAACTGATCCTCTATTATCTCCGCGAACGGATCACCGGCCACAACCTGGAAATAAAACACCTTGTGGCAACCAATATCTATGAATGGTACGTGTTTGATGCCGGGCTGTTTGAGAAATTGTTTGCACAAAACAAATCGCTGGTAAAACAGTTCACCGATTTCGAGGAGGGTCGTCTGGCCGGGAAAACCACCGATTTCTTTTACCGGGAAATTGCCGAACCCTTCATGGCAGGGCTTACCTCCGAAATCAGCTTCACCTGGTTCGATTTCAGAGAGTATGACAAACCCCTGCGGAATGATGACAAGAAGGACGATGCAAAACTCATCGCCCTTTATAAACTGCTCTCTCCCGAACACCTGCTGAAACTTCCCTTCTCCAACGACAGCAACAGCCTCGACAAGACCTTCTATGCCGAGTTGCTCCATATCATCGGGTTGACGGAAACCAGGGAAGGGAGCAAAAAGCTCATCGGCCGGAAAAAGGATGGGGAACGCAATTCCGGATCCCTGATTGAAAGCGCCATCATGCAGCTCGACAGCCTGGATAAAATTTCACGGCTTGAGAAACCTTCGCAGTTTGGCGAAACGGTGCCGGACAGGTTATTTAATGTCGCGCTGGAATTGTCCATTACCTGGATCAACCGCATCCTGTTCCTGAAACTGCTGGAAGCCCAACTAATCAGGTATCACAAGGGTGATCAATCCTTTGCTTTTTTGAACAGTGAGAAGGTGCAGAACTTCGATGACCTGAACAGCCTTTTCTTCAGCGTATTGGCCCGAAAACCGGGCGAACGCAACGAAGAGGTCAGGAAGGCCTTCTCTAACGTGCCCTACCTGAACAGCTCCCTTTTCGAGCCGACGGAAATTGAGCATTCCTGTTTTTTTATCAGTCAGCTAAAGGATGGGAAACTACCACTACTGAAATCAACGGTCCTGAAAAACAACACCGGGAAAAAATTCACAGGAGAACTTGCAACCCTTGATTACCTGTTTAAGTTTCTGGAAGCCTATGATTTTGCCGGTGAAGGTTCTGAGGAGATCCAGGAAGAGAACAAAACGCTGATCAACGCTTCGGTGCTCGGGCTGATCTTTGAAAAGATCAACGGCTATAAGGACGGCTCCTTCTTCACCCCCGGGTTCATCACCATGTACATGTGCCATGAAACCATCCGCCGGGCGGTGGTACAGAAGTTCAATGATGTCAAGGGCTGGGATTGTGCCGACATCAGTCAGCTTTACAATAAAATTGAGGACAGAACTGAGGCCAATCACGTTATAAACAGCCTCAAAATCTGTGATCCGGCCGTGGGTTCCGGCCATTTCCTGGTTTCGGCATTAAACGAGATCATTGCTCTAAAGAGCGAATTGAAAATATTGTCGGACAAGGAAGGGAAACGGTTAAAGGAGTATCACGTTGAAGTGGTGAACGATGAACTGATCATCACCGACGAAGATGGCAAACTCTATGAATACAATCCCGCCAGTCCGGAGAGCAGGCGGATCCAGGAAACACTGTTCCATGAAAAGCAGAGCATCATCGAAAACTGCCTGTTCGGGGTTGACATCAATCCCAACTCCGTAAAAATATGCCGCCTGCGGTTGTGGATAGAGTTACTTAAAAATGCCTATTACCGGCCCTCTCAGCCGGAAAAATGCCTCACCCCCCGGCCCCCTCTCCCCTGGGGAGAGGGGGAGCGGGAAACGCTACCCAACATTGATATCAACATCAAATGCGGAAATTCGCTGATCTCGCGCTATGCGCTGGATGCCGATATCAAACAGGTTTTATCTGGCGCGCGGTTTTCTATCCACAATTACAGGGATGCGATCATGATGTACCGTAATGCTGAAAGCAAGGATCAGAAAAGGGAGATGGAGCAACTGATTGAGAAAATAAAAAGCACTTTTCATTTGGGAATTGGAAGTAATGATGCCAGGGTAAAAAGGCGTGATCAGCTCATGAACCAATTATTTCACAAATTCACCGGTAATTTTCTTTTTGAGCCGGATATTGGATATGGAGATGAGAAGGCGAAGGAAAAGAGTGAGAAGGAACGGCAAAAATTGGAAAAAGAAGTTGCAAAACTTAATCAGGAAATTGAGGACGCGAAAAACAACAAGATCTATGAAAATGCTTTTGAATGGAGGTATGAATTCCCCGAAGTCCTAAATGATGAAGGGGATTTCGTGGGTTTTGATGTGGTGATTGGGAATCCTCCGTACATCAGGCAGGAAGAAATCAAAGAGCAGAAACCATTTTTTAGTGCCAATTATAAAACATATTCCGGGACGGCCGATCTGTATGTGTTTTTCGTTGAAAAAGGCTTTGAAATTCTTAAACTTAAAGGACACTTTTGTTATATCATGCCAAACAAATGGATGCAAACCGGATATGGAAAACCCTTACGGTCATTCTTCCTGCAAAACCAACTACAATCTGTTATTGATTTCGGTGATTTACAAGTTTTTGATGAAGCTATTACTTATCCTTGTATTATTACTGCATCCAAAAGCACACCAGCGGGCAATTTTAATTCGATGTCAGTTAAAACACTGCAATTCGCAAATGGATTTAATAACTACATTAATTCAATTGCGAATAATATTGCAGATGCTGATCTGAGTGATGATATTTGGGTAATTTCTGATAGAGTTGAACAGTTATTGTTAAAAAAACTCAATTCATATTGTAAAACTCTATTTGACACTTTAAATGGGAATGCTTATTATGGCATAAAAACTGGCCTAACTGAAGCTTTTGTAATTGACTCAAATACAAAGAAGAGACTTATAAAGGATGATGCCAGATCAATAGAACTTATAAAGCCATTCTTTTTAGGAAGGAATATCAAGCCGTATACAACCAATGAACCCACAAATTGGCTTATCCTTATCCCAAAGGGATTCACCATTAAAAGAAATTTACCGGAGTCAAGTCCTTATCATGTAAGCGAACCTCCTCCGCATTACGGGGATATGAACTATGAGGATGCCTGGAGATGGTTTTCCGGAAATTATCCAGCCATTGCAGCCCATCTGCTGCCATTCAGGTCTAAGGCTGAGTTGAGAACTGACAAAGGTGATTTTTGGTGGGAGTTACGGGCCTGCGACTATTATCATAAATTTTACACTGCAAAAATCATGTACCAGGTTTTCCAGGTAAAACCTTGCTTTATCTTTGATGAAGACGGGAGTTTTTGCAACAATTCCATGTGGATCATCCCAACAACAGACAAGGTGCTGGTTGCCATTTTAAATTCAAAAATGGGCTGGTGGCTGATTTCCAAATATTGCACTGCCATTCAAAACGGTTACCAGCTAATCTGGAATTATTTTGGTCAGATACCCATTCCGATATATCATGACCATCAGGCAAAGCCAATCATTGCAATTGTTGATGAAATTCTGTCAATTAAAAAGACTGCTCCTGAAGCCGACACAATCAAAATGCAAACCGGGATCGACCTCCTGGTTTACAAATTATATGGTTTAACAGAGGATGAAATTAGGATCGTTGAAGGGCAAATCATGCAACAAGTTGGTAATTAATGATCAGGACAACAAATCAACTATTTGAAGAATAAATATATTCACATAATGTGAACTTGGTGAAATTTAACCTGTCTTTGCATGCAGGTTCATTTAATAAAGCAACAGGCAATTGAAGCGTACGTGGCCGGTAATGCCGCAAGTAAACGTTCTTTTGAGTATTGGGTAACTGCCATAAAACATGCAGATTGGGAAACCCATGGAGATATTGACCCAAGTTGACTATGAAAATCACAATTATAAAATCTGAAACGCAATATAAAGCCTATTGCGATGCTTTGGAGAAATTGCTGGAAAAAGGCGGGAACAGCAAGGATATTCAGGATGAGATAGAGTTACTCACTTTGTTAATTGAGAAATGGGATGCTGAACATTCCTCCCTTAACGAACTTGATCCTGTTGAATTGTTGCACTCCCTGATGCATGACAGAAAAATGAAAGCGAAAGACCTGGTCGAAATATTAGGCGTCAGCAAAGGCCTGGTCTCGGATATTTTGAATTACAAGAAAGGGTTGTCGAAAGAGATCATCCGGGTTCTTTCCGCACATTTCAAAGTCACACAGGAAGCATTTAACCGGCCTTACAATTTGATAAACCCTGCAAACTCTCATTTACGGAATGCAAGCATGATGAATACGCCGAAAAAGGTTGAACCAGCGTTTTAATTGACAGGATTGTTTGTAATTTTGCCTTATGGAAAAAACCGGTTACATAGAGATTAGAATTAAAGGCTTGAAAGGTAACCTGGAACTGACCCCGGACAATTATGATATCCGGGAAGTTGCAGGGATTCTGGAACAAGCCGAGAATCTCTTATTCCCGGGAGATAAAAAGGATCGGCCAATC
>CAIWMX010000093.1 GCA_903913885.1 uncultured Bacteroidales bacterium
AAAGGTTGATACCTTCATATTTCAATGCAAAGACCAGGTGGGCATACAGGTTTTCATCCGGCTGGTGTCTTGGGGTAAGGACCAACCATTGTTCTGATTTATATTGTCTTCGTTTTGTACTTATCAAGGCCAGTCGTCTGGGAACAGGCACTGCCAGGTCCAGAGCATCGATCACTGCTCCGTATCCAACCAGGGCCCCCGGTTCAGGTGCCGTTCTGCCGTGAAAAACACTTATAATTCGTGAAAAGCGCTTGTTATTTGACATCGCCTGGGAAAATTGCTTGCAACGAAGATACGTGAAAAATGATTACATGTTGTGAAAAACGTTTAAAAATGCGATAAAATGTGAAAAGTGCTTATATTATATGGTTAGAATTATAACTCAACAAGGCAGGGGGATTGACAAACATCACACCTTGAATCATTTGGAACCCTTTTTTACATGCAGGGATTTTCGGGCTCCTTCTTTGATTTCCTCAATTGTCAACTTGCGCCCGGACTTTAACAATGCAATAAGTTCGTCTTCTTTAAAATGCAACATGTTCCCGTTTTTATAGAAAGGGATTTCTTTACGATGAACCTTTCCGTAAAGTGTTGAGATTTTTATCCCTAATAATGCGGCTGTCTGTTGGGCGTTCAGGAATGGTCTTGTTCCAGGCTGAGGTTCAGATTTAGATTCTTTATCAGAGGAGGGATTCGCAGCGTTTAATTCTTCTGCAGGCTCTTCACTGATAAACGGAATATCAGTTTTCAGGTCCTTTGGTAGTTCTTTATTAGTTGAGACTTCTGCTGCTTTTGCCTCACCCGGGCTATCCCGGTGGGCATATCCGCCATTGATGATAAAATTCAGTCCGCTTGCAGTCATCCTGAATAATGGAAAATCTATATCTTTCCTGACAGGTTCTATTTGTCCATCTGCCAACAATCGGTTTTTCAATAAGATTGTTTCAACAGGGGTGACTTTTAGGTGTAATATTTCGCACATCTGATCAAATAGGTGACCCGTATTTGAATTTTCAGGATGCTTCGTGTTTATCAATGAATATGAAAATCCATCCAGAATTGCGTCTAATTTCTCTTCGAAAGTCATAGTGATAAAGTTGGAACCAAGGTGAATAACAAGATTGTCTGGAATGTTACAGCAATTTTTGTGCCGTATGGCTGAGAGGTTAAAAATCTGTCAATTTTGCCGCCCATTTCCTTTTTTCGTCGGTTTCGAAATCAGCAAGGTAGTTTTCGGTCGTAGGCAGGCTGGCATGGCCAAGGGCTTCCCCGATAAACTCTGTGGAGGCATTTGATCGTTTCAGTACCGTTGCATAACTATGCCGGGCGGTATAGGTTGTTACCTTTTGTGAAATTCCAACCGCCACAGCGACTCTCCCGATATATCTGTTGATCATTGAGGTAGTTTGAAGTATCGCGGCATATTCCTGCAGAGGGGTCATTCCTTTGGTAAGTATGGGAAAGATATACTGATCGGGACTAACTGGTTTGTTCCCCCAACGATCAATGATCTTTTTTGTCATCTCGACAATCACAATGGTAATGGGCCGGGGCTTGTGTCTGTTTTCCCGCTCTGTCTTGGCCCGGGTTATTACCATGATGTCTCCTTCTATATTGCTGTATTTCAACCGGGAAATGTCTTTAACATTGATTCCGTTGCATAAATATGAGAACAGCCAGTAATCACGGTATTGATGTTCCGTAGATCCCTGAACAGCCTGGTAATTGACAATAAGCTCCACCTCTTTAAGATGTAAGGCCTTTTTAATATTTCTCCCGGTTGGGATTTCATATTTGTCGTCTTTGGCTGAACCAAAAGGATATAAGGCGGGGGGTGCTGCACCGGTTTTTATGGCTTTATGGTATATCGTTCTGACGTTTCGAAGGTATATCCCGACTGTTGTCAGGCTATTCCCATTTTTCAACATCCATTTTTCATACTTATTGAGAAAGTGAACAGAGATCTCTTCATAGGGAATATAGGTCTTCCCCGAAAATTTCTTCAGAGATGCGATGGTGCAATTAAAGGTCTTCCCGGTAGATATCCGGCCATCGTTCAATAGTTCCTCTGCATAGCGGGTCAGTCCATGAAACAGGTCCTGTTCACTGGCTGGCTTTTCGAAATAGATTTTCTCGAATTCATCGAATGAAAATACGGGCAGTGATCCGATAACTTTATGTGCGAGTGATTCCAGTTCATGTTAGTGTATCGATAGATTCTTATACGCTTCCTTCGGGTTTTCTTTCATTACCTTCGCATAGTCAGTCTTTGAAAGGAGAATAGTTTCTCCTGTCTCATCCCGCATATTATAGTAACAGCGTTTCCTCTTATAGGTCACCCGAAGTTTAACAGGGCACAATCCATCTTTTCTTGACTTCCTGGTCTCAAGGAAAATTGCAGTAGTCACTGCCTGAATTTTTGCTTTATCCATTTTAGTAATTTTGGGACACACAGCGGTACACACAAAAGTAGTTAAAATAACAAAACGAAACAAAACAAAAATAAATTGAAAAATTTTTAAGTGTCAGAAAAACAATACAATACATACTAAAACAAACCAGAACAAAACCAATCAAAACCCCACTTCGAACGACTCATAATCAGCTGGCCACAGGTTCAAGTCCTGTTGGGCCCACTTCAAAATCAGCCACTTACAAGAGTTTTTGTGAGTGGCTTTTTTCTTTTTACATACAATTTACATTCATTATGCTGGCTTGCCATTTCGTCAGGTTCAAAGCAGCCATCCTCTATTCCTGCCATTTTGTATTCTGAATCATTACGGAAATAAGCTTTACAAAAGTAAAAGAAAAACCTGGAGAAGATTTTGCTCACCTCCAGGATAGATTAGCTAAAGCCCCCTCAGAATTTCACAAGTTTGTCAAAGACCCTTTGTGAATACTGTGCCGACAACCCGCCCAGGACAATGGATTTCATCTTGGCCTGGTCATCTTTGAAGTTTTTCACATTTTGGAAGTACCCAGTCACTGCATTGTACACTCCATACCCAATTAAACGAATGCCCTGGCAATTAAAGATCCATAGGGGTCTTCGAAACCTGAGTCAAAAGGATGAACGATATGAATACGCTGTACTGAACCAGGATACCAATTCGGTACCTTCACCAAACCTGGTGTTTTGGTTAAATTTTAACTATTTTCCCTGTTTTTATGGTATCGCCCGATGATAGCCTGAAAAAATACACCCCTTCTTTAAAACTGACGCCATCGAATTTGATTTCATGGTTGCCGGCCGGCAATGCTGTGTTAAACACGGTTGCGATTTTTTCACCCTGAATATCGAAGATGTCAATAGTCACATCTGAACAAGTGCTGAGATTAAACGCAAAAGTAATGTTATCGGAAAATGGATTGGGGTATAGTTTAAGTGAAAACCCTCCTGATTTTCCTTCAATACCGACAGCAGGCTGCTGAATTACAACCGGATTCTGAAGATATGGCACCTGGCAACCATCGGCATCTTTGACAAACACGAAATAACTCCCGGCAAATAGAGAACTAAATAATCCGCTATTCTGCCAGGTTGTCCCGTTATCGGCCGTATACTGCAAGGGCGCAACTCCACTGTGGGCAGTGACCGTTATTGTTCCGTCATTACCTCCTGGATATGTTACATCGGTTGTTTGTACATGATCGATTTCAATGGCAGGATGTTCAACAATTGTTACCGGATTGTTTACAAAAATCTGGACGCATCCGGCAGCATCCTTAACCTGAATGTTGTATGGGCCGGCCGCCAGTCCTGCAAAAAACCCCCCGTTTGCCTGCCATGTTGCCCCGTTATCAATTGAATAAATTAAAGACCCGGTTCCGCCGTTTGAGAATATTTCGATAATCCCGTCATTCAATCCATTGCACGTAATATTGGTCGCGGCAACGTTTGAGATCAGGATTTCTGAGGGCTGCGTTAAGATGATCGGGTTGTTAAGGTATCCAACCTCACAATTTGACATATCTTTTACTTTCAGGGTATATGTGCCGGCTGTCAATCCCGGGAAGGTGCCGTTGTTGGCCGACCAGGTTGCCCCATTGTCAATTGAGTAGGATAAGTTACCTGTGCCCCCCGTTGCAGTGACAATTATACTGCCATTGGTACCATTAAAACAGGTGATATTCGCGACAGCAACATTTGATATTCCAATCACCGGTGGTTGTGTAATTACGACAGGGTTGCCGCAGAAGGTTGAAACAATTGAGCTGGCATCTTTCACGCGGACATTGTAGGAATTTGACGGCAGTGCAGTAAACAGTCCGCCATTGGGATACCACGTGACTCCATTGTCGGCTGAATACTGCAAGGGGGCGGCCCCTCCACTGGCCGAAATGCTGATTGTCCCGTTATTTGTTCCATTACATGTTACATTCGTTGAAGTTACGCCCGAAATAATGGTACTATTGATCCCTCCTTCGTGAAATTCGGCCAACCCGGCATAGGTCGCGATCCATTTGTTCCCTGATTCATCAATACCTATATCTAATGGGGTAGCCGACATACCAGAGTTCACTATGCTGTAGGTTGTCCAGCTGGTCCCGTCAAATTTTGTGAGACCGCCACTGTAAAATGTATTGGAACCAAGCCAGAGATTTCCGGTACAGTCAACAGAAAGTGCAGCATTGATAAAATTGTTTGGGAGTCCTGAATTTGAGGTATTGTAAACAACCCAGGATGATCCGTTGAATTTTACGAGGCCTGATGAAGAGGTTCCAATCCAAAGGTTGTTACTGTGGTCGCAAATGATCTTCCGAACTGAATTGGTAGGCAATCCTGAGTTTGACATGTTGTATTGCGTCCAGGTTGAACCATCAAATTTTGTTATCCCATAACCATCTATTGCTATCCACACATGATCATCATTGTCAACGGCAAGAGATGTAATGAAGTTTTCCGGCAACCCGGAATTCCCGGTATTGTATACTACCCAGTTCGTTCCGTCAAACCGGGCAAGCCCCATACTGGTTGCGATCCACATTACATTGTTCGCCCCTGCAGCCAATGAGGTTATGTAATCCGTAGGCAACCCTGAATTTGCCATCGTGTAAAAGGTCCAGTTTGAATTATCAAACTTTCCTACTCCATTTGGTGTAAATCCCATCCATTTATTCCCACTGTTGTCAATTTTAACCTGACTGATATAATTTTGTGGAACAGGTGAATTGGCTGTATTATAAACGGTCCATACATTTCCGTTTTTCATGGCAAGCCCCTGTTGCGTGCCTATCCATTTTTTACCATTGTCTTCTATGGCAAGGCTTTCTGCGATATCGTCAGGAAATGTGGAATTGGAGGTGTTATATAAGGTCCAGGAACTTCCTGTGAATTTTTGGAGTCCCCCCGTTTCACCACCTATACAGGAGCCCAGGCTAACGGTCCCCATGGCAACCCATTTATTCCCGGTTTCATCAATTAGCGTATAACGAACTTCATTTGAGATAATTCCGGAATTTGATCTGTTGAAAGCAGTCCAGCTGATATTATCAAATCTGATCAATCCGCTGGATTCGGTCCCTATCCATTTGTTGTCGTTCTGGTCAATCGTGATTGTCGTTGTAGCTCCCAATGGCACCCCGGTATTTGCAAGGGTATACAATGTCCAGGTACTCCCGTTAAATTTAGCTACCCCTGAATACCATAGTGAAACCCATTTGTTGCCGTACTGATCTTCTGCTATGAAATTAACATCATTGGACGGAATGCCTGAATTGGATGTCTTATAAACCGTCCAGGTAGTTCCATCAAATCTGGATATTCCCGTATCCGTAGAGATCCATTTCACTCCGGCGGCATCAATAAAAACAGCCCTGATAAAATTTGAGGAGATTCCGGAATTGGAGGTATTATAAACCACCCATGAAGTGCCATTAAATTTTGCAAGGCCTCCTCCTCCCGAAGTGCCGATCCATTTAGTCCCGGCGGCATCTATGGCAATTGATGTCACCGTGTTTGAAGGCAATCCTGAATTGGAGGTGTTAAAATAACTCCAATTAGCCCCGTCATATTTTGCAAGCCCCCGTTGTGCTGTGCCAATCCATTTAATACCCGCAGGATCAATTGAAATTGCATATACACTGTTATCGGGCAGCCCGGAATTGGCATGGTTGTAACAGGTTTGAACGCCGGTAACCCTGTTTACAGCTATCAGGCCTCCCCAGGCTCCGGTCCAAATGGTATTTCCTTCCCGCGCCAGACATGATACATGATTCCCTGCCGTGTAATATACCCAGCCGGGATATTGCGAGAATCCTTTCAAAGTGAATAGCAGGAATCCGGCTATCTGAATCAGCACGATTAACCTTACCCGATGGTTCGATAATATGGAAAACAAAAGTTTCATGACATGATGATTTAGGTGGTTTTTCTTCCGATAACAATTGGCATTTCATTGTATAAATGTGAATCAAGGGTTGAAACCCCTTTGAACGTGATAGCTATAAAAAGCTGATTGTCAGTAAATTATGAACACATGTATTTAATGAAACTGTAGAAATCAATATCTTAGATGTAGATACCACTCAACATCAAAAGATATGATCTCTAAGGTTAAGAGTACCAAATTAGTTGAAATTTTCTTCTATGTATCAGATACATATGAAAAAGAACTTAAATTTTCTTGTGAACGATTTAGTAACACCAGTTGTCCGGCGGAGGCTTTTCTCCTTTTGATGGCTTCACTGCTTCAAACTCACCAACCCTTAAATTGCTCAGCCCAGGAAAGTTTGTTAGATTCTTCACCCGTTATAACTTGCTCTGGCAAACGAACGGTTAAAGTAACATTGGCATTCCGTCGCGAAAAACAACTTCCCTTTCCCGAACAATTGTTAATTACAGCCGCCTCTGAAAATGATTTGAATGTATTCAGGAATGCCTGGAGTTTTTTCTTTGACCGGAATTTGAAAGAAAAAAGCGCTTCAACTTTTGTTACAATTGCAGGTTATGGTTGATCTGAAAGGAACAGATCTTCACCTGTTCTATTATAACCCTGAGTTGGAGTGCCTTTTACGTCTTTCATCAATAAATGGAAGAACTGGCCAACCACATAATTTGCCAATCCTTTGTCTTTTGAAAGTCTGTTCATGAACTCAATGGGAGGTTCGGCGTTCTTAAGAAGCGCCTTGTCAATACTCTCGCGAAGCTTCATTCTCTTGACATCTTCAATATTATTGGCGCGCAAACTGGCCATCAAGCCTTCATCAGCTTTGAGAGAAACATACATTTCTTTTACCACCTTGTCGTCATCACCAAGGTCAACGGCATATTTATCATTGATCTCCTGCACGATTATTTCCAGAACCTCTTTCGGATCGGGTTGTTTGACCTTATGACCATCCCCCTGTGGGTTTTCAAGAATGGCATCTTCGGGATTTAAAATGATGCTGCCGTTTTCCTCCTCCTGAATCCTGAATTTGTCCATGTCAACCATCTGGGTTACCTCCAATGGCAAAGTATCCTCTTCGTAAGGAAGGTACTTGAAAAACAGTTTGGTAAACAAATAGAACTTCTCAAGCTCTGTATCGATAAAAGTGATGATTTGAGAAATGAAGGAATACTGGCGGACATATTTATTGACGTTCTTCCTGAACTTATCCTTCTCTTCCGGCGAAAGCGGAAGATAATTTTCATCCACAACTTTTTTAAAGAAGGGAGAGAGTACTTCTGATTTTACCTTCCGGCGAATAAACATTTCAATGAACCGGGTCACATCATCCCGGGTAAATACATCAGCCTTTTCAATCTCATATTTCAGATTGTAAAGCTTTTGCGGATCGGTTGCCGTGTCAAGGGTGGTACTTTGGTAGTAATCCTGGAACTCGTGCCGGATGTCCTCCTGTTTGTTGACAAAATCCATGATGAAGGTATCCTGTTTGCCTTTGGTGGTCCTGTTGATCCTGCTCAGGGTCTGAACGGTGGCAACACCGCCCAGGGCTTTGTCCACATACATCGTATGTAACAATGGCTGATCAAATCCGGTCTGGAATTTATTGGCCACAATCAGAATCTTATAACCCGGCTTTTTAAATTCTTCGGCAATGTCCTTCACTTTCGGTCCATTCATCGTGTCTTCGGTATATTTGACAAGATCCAGTTCCACTGTACCCGAGAATGCGACAAGGATTTTAATATCGAAGCCCTGCTCCCTGATAATTTTATCAAAGGCCAGTTTGTAAAGTACCGCGTGTGCTCTCGAACAGGTAACCAGCATCGCCTTTGCCCTGCCGCCAATCTTATGGATGGTCTTTTCCATAAAATGACTGACCATGATATGGCTTTTCTTTCCAATGGCAAAAGGATCCTTGTTGACCTCCCGGAGCAGCAAACGCTTTGCCTTCAGCTTTTCAAACGCCTTACCATCTTCCGCCTTTTCATTTTCAATCAATTCAAAGAAGGAGCTTTTGGTGACGTAATTTTCAAGCACATCCAGGATGAACCCCTCCTCGATCGCCTGGCGCATGGTGTAGGTATGGAACGCACGATGGCCCGATTTCCGGGATGCATCCGGGATGCCAAATAATTCAAGGGTTTTCGTTTTTGGGGTTGCCGTGAAGGCGAAAAATGACAAATGCGGCAGTTTCTGCCGGCTTGCCACTAATTTTTCTAACGCAATTTCTACGGTATCCTTGGGCTCATCATTCTCTTCATCCTGGTTAATGATGTTTCTCAATGCTTCGTCAGTGGTAAGGCTGATTTTCAAATCCTTGACATTTTCCCCGGTTTGACTGCTGTGCGCTTCATCAACAATAATGGCAAAATGTTTACCATTGAGATCGGCTATTTCGCCAATATAACCGAATTTCTGCAGGGTGCTGATGATGATCTTATCCCCGTCGGTCAGCGCTTTTACCAGTTGTTTACTGCCTTTGGTAATCGTCCTTACTGTACCATTGATTTTCTCGAACTGCTTGATCTGCTTTTGCAATTGTTTGTCCAACACGATCCGGTCGGTGATAACAATAATGCTGTCGAAGATGGGTTCCTGGGTACTGTCAAATAAATTGGATAGTTGATGCGCCAGCCAGGCGATGGTTTTACTTTTGCCGCTACCGGCGCTATGCTGAATCAGGTAATTGTGACCGGGACCGTTTTGTTTTACATCGGCGAGCAATTCACGCACACAATCGCGCTGATGGTAACGAGGGAAGATGGTGGTCACCTCCCTGGTCTTTTCATCTTCTTCGTAAAAAATGTAATTGTTCAGCATTTCCAGCAAGCTGTCTGCCTGCAACACCTCTTCCCATAAGTAACTGCTTGCAAATTTTCCGGGGATGACCGGATTATGGGTATCCCGGTTGAAAGGCAGGAACCGGGTATTGCCGTTTTCCAGTTTGGTGGTCATCAAAGCCGTATTGTTATCAACGGCAAAATGAACCAGGCAGTTTTTAAGCAACGGATCCCGGCTGTCCCTTCGTTTGCTGTATTGTTCAACAGCATGGGTAACATTTTGCCCCGTGAATTCGTTTTTCAGCTCCATGGTGATGATCGGAATGCCATTGATGCAGATGACCAGGTCAAGACTATGATCGGGATACTGTACACTGTAATGTACCTGCCTGATCACGGAGAACCTGTTGGCTTCATATTTTTTACGATGTTCGGGATTTAACCCCGATGCCGGCTTGAACCATATCAGTTTGATGCCTGCGCCCTGCAATGTGAACCCTTCCCTGACAAGGTTCAGAATGCCCCGTTTACTCCTCAGTTTGGCAAATTCATCTGCAACAGCCGCCATCGGATCGGCAGGAAACAATTTTTCTAATTTACGCCAGGTATCGGGTTGAGAATCGCGGATAAATTGCTCCAGTAAGAATTTGTCCAGAACATACGCCAGATCAAAGTCTGCACTGTTTCGTATCGTATAACGCGTACTGCCTTTCAGATAGTCAAATACGGTATCTTCAAAATTTATTTCGTTTAACCCGTCCATGATACGCTATTCATTAGGTGATAAATCCTGGCTGATAATTGAGTATATTTCCAATTTTAATGCTTCATCAAAGTCCCTTTCGTTATCAATAATCGAATGAATGATCTGCCGGAGCAGATCCTTTTCGATTAACCCGGCTGCCATGTGGTAACTGATATTTTCCATTTCAGCAATAAACCTTCCCAAACAATATAAATACCCGTTCATGTTCAGGAACTGAACTCCCAGTGAGATGGATAGCCTTTTATTGCCATCCGAGAAACTGTGATTCTTGTTCACTGCATATACGAGGTGGGTAAGCTTATCTTCAAAACCTGGATAATAATCATCATTCTGGATGTGCTCCAGCACGGCTTCAAGCAATCCAATGTTGATGGTTCCCAAATCGCCGCCACCGCTTACCTGAACTGTTTTTTCGTGAATAAGAACAGCTTGTTCTGTATCTATATAAAACATCATGTTCTATTCCCGCTCTTTAAGTCGTTTGAACACATCCTTGAATTCTTCGAGTCGTTCATCGAGCGACATGCTTTTCTCTCCAAGAAACCGGGTAAAATCCTCGGCAGAGATTGCTCCGATATATTCTTCCAGGTTTTTGTGAAGTGCATCGCGGAAGCCTAAGTCACGACTGGCCATTTTCTGACGTGCTTTTTCTCGCAAAGGTTCCCACAAACGCTGGCCTTCAAATTCCCCAAAAAGACGATCAACATCTTCACTCTTCAGCTTACGGCCAAGCTCTTCGCTTTTGTTCTTCAGCACTTCAGCAAAACCGGTTTCATAACTTGAAATCAGATCGAGGACCTCGCTATACATAGTATGGCGAACATTTTCATCCTTTTCAAGACTTAATATTTTTCGGTACTCATCGGCGTTTTCTTTAAATATGCTCACGTACACCTTGTTGGTATAAACAATGTACTTGAAAGTGCCCATATCAACAAAATCGCGCAAGGCATCGGTAAACTCACGCCGGTAATCTTCGCCACGCAGTAAATTTTCAACGAAGTCCTCATCACGCTGGTTAATGTACTTGGTTCCGCCACCAGTGCGTTTGTTGATGGTATCAATGACGATATCTAAGATTGTACTGCGAAGTTCACGGGCTTTAAGACTGTCAGTGAGCAACATGCCAAGATTCAGCAGCGCCCTGAAATTGAAAATACCTAATTGTGGAACTTTGTTCACGAAATCCATTTCGTGAACATGTTGGTGCCGGACTACTAACTTAAAATCAATCAGGCGTTTACCTTTCAATACCTCGTAGCCGTTTTTGGCAAGTTCAGTTGCGTTTTTTTCTAAAAAATTATCGATGGTACGTTCGCTTACCTCAAAAAATTCGGCAAGTTGTCTTTTGGTAAACTTGAGTTCACTTTCATACAAAATGCCACTGATCCCGACAGCCGTTTGAATCTCCTGAAGGGCATATTGGTTATTTAGGATGTTTTGCCGGGCAATGTCCGAATTGGTTAAATCGTTGCTCATAGTTTCTTAATTTGTTGACGTTACAACCATTGTCCATTGTTCCTTCAAATGTTTACCGGTCTTTGGCTGCCAATCCCTTACATCGATTTTTCCCGTTACCGCCTGGCTGATCAACGACGTTCTGTACTCCTGCATTAAATCTATCTGTTTTTGGTATTTGGAGATGAGAGTGTCGATGGTTGATGTTTCGGATTCAATATGGTTCAATATTGCTTGTTGCTCAGGTTTTGATGGAAGTGGGATGTCAAATTGTTTAAGTTGTTCAAAATTCAATCCTTCTCTGTTTGTTCCACTTTGCTTTGAAAATATTTGATTTTGTCCAATTTCAGAAATCATAACCAAATGAAGGAACTTAAACAATATCCTTTTATTTGACCTGATGATACAAACATGTTGATTTACATTAGCTTCCGGATACTCACCCGAATAGAAATAACATCGGCCTATTGATGCACCTGTAATATTTAATAAAACATCTCCATATTCAATTTTACTATTCATCATTCCCTGATGAGTTTCTTCATCAATAAATGAGATGTTGGATAATTCAAATGCTTCATTATAAACGTTTTGGCTTCTAAAGAACGCTATTCCTTGTGCCTTATAAACCTGGGAACCCCCCAGTGGCGTTACACCACTGCCTATTTTCCTTGTCAAATACTTCAATTTCCACAACCTCCAAGTCTCCGGTATCTCCCCAATCCAATCAATCCCACTTGGTTTCATTTTTGAATCAGGATTAATCCCTTTTGTCACTGCTTTGTTGATAATCGCCGATTTCTGCTCCTTCAGCAATTCGATTTGCTTTTGACGATTGGTTATGAAGCGATCAATCTGATCGGTTTTGTGATCGAGAAAGCGGACGATGGATTGCTGTTCAGTGATGTCACACACAGGGATTCTTAAACTTCGAATTACATCTTGTGAAATATTTGGTTGCCCTCCGCCATAACTCAGGTTTATGATATTTTCTTTATTGGCTATAAACCAATAAAAAGCAAATTTTGTCGAAATTAACTTAGAACTTACCAATGAACAACAGGCCTGATTTGTACAAGCTTCAAATTTTGTAATTGCAATTTTTCCAATTGTTGCCCCATACATTGCAACAAGGAGAGTGCCTTTTTCATATATTTTCAAAGTACTATGATCATCAAAGGCTTTCTGAGTGATGCAAATTGAACAATCACTTAAATAGCCATCATTTAAATCCCCGGTATTAATCCAGGGGATTGTTCCATTTTCATAGTACTCAGTTATACCTGATTTTGGAGTAGTTCCACTGCCTATTTTTTTAAACAGACGACTCACTTTCCAAACTGACCATGTACTTGGAATTTCCCCCAACCAATCCACTCCACTTGGTTTGTATGCCGGATACTTCTTCATACTTGATCCGTATTCGTGTTTTGCAACAGTTTGGTTAGTTCATTCTGCAGGATTTGTTTATCGGGCAGATAGAACTGGTATTTACTTACAAAAAGCTGAGAGCTGAGATTGTGCATGGCGTATTTTACAAGCAGATCATCCTTTTCCTTGGCCAGAACAATCCCGATCGGCGGGTTATCTCCTTCGGTACTCTCTTCGTTTTCGAAATAGCCCAGATACATGTTCATCTGCCCTACATCTTCATACCCTGCTTTTTCTTTTTTAAGGTCAATCAATACAAAACACTTGAGAATCCGGTGATAAAACACCAGGTCGACATAGTAGTGCGTGTTGCCCAGGGTAATCCGGTATTGGCGACCGATAAAGGCAAAACCTTTGCCAAGTTCGAGCAGAAACTGCTGCAAATGATCAATCAGACGGGTTTCCAGCTCGGTTTCCGTCAAATGATACGGTTCCGGGATTTTAAGGAATTCAAGAACATAGGGTTCCCTGATAAGGTCTATGGGTTTTTCAATGAGTTGCCCATGTCTGGCCAGTTTTAAGATGCCTTCTTTGTCTTTTGATGCAGCCAAACGGAGGAATAATGATGACTGTTTCTGCCGCTTGAGTTCTCTTACATTCCAATTTTCAATTTGACATTGCACTTCGTAAAAAGTCCTTTCATGTTCATTATCAATAGGGATAAGTTCACAAAAGTGCGACCAGCTCAACCGGTCAAATTTTCCAGACACTGTCTGGAATTTTGGATATCTGATAAAGAATTGCCGCATTAAATATACATTACTCAAACTGAATCCCTTGTTATGGGTCAGTGACAAATCATAGGATAGCCGTTTAAGCAATGCTTTTCCGTATTCTGCTTTGACATTACCACCTTGTTCAAATTCAACAATGTACTGCCCGATTTTCCAATATGTTTCCACTATTGTGGTATTGACGGCCGTAACCGCATTTTTCTGGCCTTCCAGATAAGTTTCAGAAATCTGGTGAATCAGCCGGTCGTAGTTTTTAAATTCAGTCACCTCCATCAGAATTCATTTTTTATGTCTGTTAGCAACTCCTCTGTCTGCAATTCAAGTTCTTCAATATCATGCATGATCTCCCTGAGATCACGTAGCGGTTGGTATTCATAGAAGAACTTGGTAAAGGGAATTTCATATCCGATTTTATCTTTCTCCCTGTCCATCCATGCATCGGGAGCAAAGGGCAATACCTCCCGTTCAAAATATTCATCAATATTTTCCTTCCATCTGATGCTTTCACTATCGCGCAGGTCGGTGTCGGCAAGGGGTTTATGTTTCCAGGTATGAATATACCTCACCCCCGGCCCCTCTCCGCCCGGAGAGGGGAGGTTGAAGGGATCGGGAAACACTACTTCTGCCTCTTCATCTTTTTCACCAAGGGTATCCCTGAACATTTTCAGTAGTGCTTTGCCGGGCTGGGTTCCAAAAGCTTTAGCAAACCGGGTGAAGAAATTCGAATCGGACCTCTCCCTAAATCCCGCTTCCCCGGGAGAGGGACTATGGAATGATTCAAGGGACTTCAATATCTTTTCCTGGATTGCTTTTCCTTTTGCAATGTCTGCTTCGGCAGCAGCTTTCTCTTTCTTTTTACTGGTGGCAAATTCTATAAATTTAGGATGAGCCCTGAGCGCTTCAATTTTCTCACCGGTTATCTCGTACGACAGGCGTAATGGCCGCTCAACCGTCACCTTGGTATACTTAAAATCAGCAACATCGAAGATCTTGCTCACTTCAACCAGTCTTGTGAGCCTTTCGCCCGGTTTGTGCGGGTTCTCTTCTTCCACTTCCATGCTGTGCTCCCGGAATGCTTTGTAAATGGAGGTGATCAGGCTGATGCCGTCGTCACTGATCTCATATTGCTTTTTGCCGAGGCTCTTGATTTTCCTGGTAAACTTCGAATGGGTGGCATTGATCAGCTGCACTTTACCCCGCCGGTTGTCGGGTTTATTGTTGTTCAGGACCCAAATGTAGGTGCCGATGCCTGTCCCGTAAAACAGATCCTTTGGCATGGCCACAATACAATCAAGCAGGTCGTTGGGATCGTCCATGATCCAGCCGCGGATGTTACTCCATCCGCCGCCTGCATCACCGTTAAACAAAGGAGAACCGTTAAACACAATGCCGATGGCGCTGCCCTGCGGATTCATCTTGCTGATCATGTGCTGCAGGAAAAGAAACGAACCATCGCTCACGTCGGGTGTTCCCGCGCCAAAGCGACCGCTGAATCCCTTTTCTTCGGCTTCGTTTTCAACAAACTCACGCATATTCTTCCAGTCATCGCCAAAGGGCGGATTGGTGAGCATGTAGTTGAAAGTTTTACCGATCAGCCTGTCCCTGGTAATGGTATTTCCATGTTTGATGTTCCCGGCATCCTCGCCCTTCATCAGGAGATCGGATTTGGCGATGGCGTAGGTTTTTTCGTTTATCTCCTGGCCGTAAACCCACACATCAAGATTCTTGTTCACGGATTCCTGCAGATAATCTTTAGCAGTGGTCAGCATTCCGCCTGTACCGCAGCAGGGATCGTAAATATTAATACCGGCGCCGGTTTTCTGCAGTTTTTCGGTTTCATTGGCAAATACGAGGTTTACCAGCAAACGTACAATTTCCCTGGGGGTGAAATATTGCCCGGCCTTTTCGTTGCTTGTTTCTTTCGATTTCCGGATCAGGATTTCGAAGATGGTTCCCATATCGTGATTGCTCACCTTCTCGGGATGCAGGTCGATTTTTGAGGAAACAAACTCTTTGGTGACGATCAACAGCAGGTCTTTGCGAAGCAATGTCTCATAAATCGGCGACAATCCTTTTTCGGGTCCGCCGCTGAAATTGAGCAGGATATCCTTGATATTATCACTAAAGCCTTTCAGGTAAGCATCAAAATTCACACCGATGTTATTGACATCCTTAGTAAGGCCAACCAGGGTATATTCCGATTTGTTATAAAAATTCTGTCCGGAAGCCTGTCTTAAAAGCTGGTCCAGCACCTCGGGCGTTGCCTTGTCTTTGAATTTCTCATTAGCCAATACGACTTTACCGTGGGTTCCCTCCAGCACGCAATCAATACGCCTAAGTAACGTAAACGGGAGGATAACATCTTCATAATCCTTTTCTGCATATTCATCACGGATATGTTCTTTAATGCCCCAGATGAATTCAGATATTTCGTTGTGATTTACCATGTTGGATTCTGCAAGTTTTGCTATGCAAATTAAGCAGATTTCCGGTAAGTTCAGGAGTTAAACCGAAAACAAACATGGTTAATATCAATCCAGTTTGGATACGTTTTAAAAAAAAAGGCACATGTTCGAATCTATATGCAATGGATTCGAGCATGTGCCTGGGTTGCCGGTGAGAGATGGATATGAACCCACATTCAGGTTCGCAGAAATTTAAGTTGCTACCAAAATCCTCTCAAGTCACCCATGAAAAGGATAACCAATATCCTTTCGGCAATGATAAAATGGCATCTACTTTTTCTTACCGCCCTGGTTAGGGTTCATTTGTTTTCCCCTGTTTCCCTGATTCTGGGAACTCTGTTTGTTTGTCCCTGGTGTGCCTTTGTTAGTGTTTTGCTGATTGGCCTGGTTTTGCTGTGGTGTGATTTTTTTGCTCATTGTTTTGCAGATTAAAGGTGAACAAATTGCATTTAGCATAAGTTGTGCCAACTTTAATTACTGTTATTTTGTCAGTTGACAAGTGCCTCACCTTCATCATCCATACCTCAGATTAACAATTATCCGGAAGAAGGGGAAAAAAGCCCCGGGTTCCCGGGGCCAAAAACCCACATGGCACCCTCATCAACAAAGGCTGTTTATCCTTACCAAAGCTTGGGACGAACAAGTACAAACATTAAACCTGATTCGTCATTCAAAAAGGATTTTATAATTCTCCTCGATTATTTTCAATTCATCATCTGTCAATGAGGTAAATTCATTGTTTCTTGCCCTGTTGGAGAGTTTGCCATTGTTTTGGGTCAAAAACCGGATTAATAGCGCCACCATTTTATCCGGCATCTGAAAACGATCGTCCAGCCAGCTTTTCATCGCGTCATACTTTTGTAAATAAGCTACCTCACCGGGGATGATTTTATTGATGGTATCATCGATGCAGTCAAACAAAAATTCAGCCTGTGCTGTTGCATCGAAATACCTGTAATAGTCAATGGTCTCATTGAAAACCTCGACATTGTTATCGGCTGTTTTCTTCCATTTTATGAAATCCAGAAGGGGATGAGAATAGGATTCCAGGGTCTTCCGGTAATCTGTAATCTGCTCCAGGATGGCTGCAGACACGGGGAAAACGATACCCTGGGGTGTAAATTTCATCATCGTCAGCAAATGATGGATGAGGTAACGATGCAACCGTCCGTTACCATCAACAAACGGGTGAATGAACACAAAACCAAATGCTACGTTGGCAGCCGTCAGCACCGGATGAAAAGCATTAGCGTCCATCAATTTGGCAGCATCAATCAGCCCGTCGATCAAAGCTTCAATATCCTGCCACCGGGCCGAGATGTGTTCGGGAATGGGTTCGCCTGTAACGCGATCGTGTTCCCCGATAAAACCGCCCTCAGTGCGGTATCCCATTGGAGTAAAGCGGCTATTATCAATAACAATTTGCTGCAAACGGAGTAGCTCTTCCTTGCTGAGAGATTTGCTCCCAGCCTGGCCAATTGCCTTGCCCCACCTGACGGCCCTGTTTTGGCTCGGATTTTCACCTTCTATTGTAAAAGAGGCTTTCGAATCTTTAAGTAACAGGAATGCCGAAGTGCGCAGCAAAATATCTTTATGCACGCCACTGATCACAGAACTTGTCTTTTGGTCGAGATTTTCGGCTATGCAGTGTTCTATCTTGTCAGTTTTGTAAATGAGGGGGCAGAAGGCAACAGTTCCGGGCAGGTTGTTTTTAATCCGGTGCCGGCTTGAGTTTATACAAACCGGGCTTGCATATTGCTGATCTTCATCCAAAAGTTCTATGTAATTGCCTTCTTTCAGATCTGGGACGTCCAGCAGTTTTTGCATCAGCCATTCATAGAGAAACCATATTCTGCGGCTGTACTGGCTGAGTGGTTCGCGGATTATCCATTCTACAACGGTATCGGGTTGCCGTTTTTCGAATAATTTTTTGAAAAGTAAAAGGTTGACACCTTCATATTTCAATGCAAAGACCAGGTGGGCATACAGGTTTTCATCCGGCTGGTGTCTTGGGGTAAGGACCAACCATTGTTCTGATTTATATTGTCTGCGTTTTGTGCTTATCAAGGCTAGTCGCCTGGGAAGAGGCACTGCCAGGTCCAGCGCATCGATCACTGCTCCGTATCCAACCAGGTTTCCCGGTTCAGGTGCCGTTCTGCCGTGAAAAACACTTATGGTTTGTAAAAAGCGCTTGTTATTCGACATCGCCTGGGAAAATTGTGTGCAACGAAGATACGTGAAAAATGGTTACATTTTGTGAAAAACGCTTATAAATTCAAAAAGATGTGAAAAATGTTTATTTTTGTGTTTAGAATTATAACCCAATAAGGCAGGGGGATTGACAAAGAATACACCTCGAATCATTTGGAGTCCTTTTTTTACATGCAGGGATTTTTGAGCCCCAGGCATCCTTAACCGGAAATGAAAGCAAAAAAAAAGAGCCCGGCAAAACCGGGCTCCCTTTCATGCTGATTCGCTGCAAGAATTATTTTTTGTGAGCTTTCTTGGCAGGAGCTGCGGCTGCTTTCGCAGGTTTAGCTGCTTTTGCAGGTTTGATCAGGTGTTTGGCGATCGAATCCTGGTGAGCAATCGAATCAGCTACTTTTTTCTGAGCTGCCTGAACCTTAGCAATTGAATCAGCTACTCTCTGCTGTTGAGCCTGAACCATTGCCATTGAATCAGCTACCCTTACAGAGTCAGCAATTCTTTTTGCTTCTTTTTCTTTTGCGCTTGGGCCGCATGAGGTCATAAAGGCTACAGCAGCGATAACTAAAATTGTTGCAAGTTTTTTCATCTGTTTATTGATTTTAAATTCGCTGCAAATGTAAGTACATATTTTGAAATATTAACATTTTTTAACGTTTTTTTTTCACCATAAGGCAGAAAAAATCACCTATCAACGTTATGTTATTCATAATCAGTGAAATAAAAATAATGCCTCCGAAAGAAAAAAATGGTGCCTGGTTAACGTTTTGTCACACAAAACAGGGTTTCTTGTGTTAAGTGTTTGAATATCAATAAATAAAAATGTTAATTCAACGACTTAACCACGAAGGCGCACGAAGGATGAACAAAGGCGCACAAAGGTTACTTTTTCCGATAATAGGTATGTGGGTGCCTTTTGGATTTCAGACGAACACCATTGTAGGAAGTAATCCCGTGAAAATTAAAGATTACCGCCGTGTCTTGATCTTCAAACTGTCGGGATAAATCCTGCCAAAGGTTAAATTGAACAGACTGTCTGATTGCAGCAGATAGGAATGGTAAACCTGGCCGGTGGTATCTTCGGCGGTTACAGAATATTTCTTATCGGCTGGCCGGTAAAACCACAGGGCATATAATTTCGCATTTGACTGGATCGTCTTCACCCTTGCTTTCAGGACAGTCCTGATGCTGTCTTTGTTTTTGCTGGCAATCCGGTTATTGGCCAGCAACTGGTATACCGGCAAAGAGAAGGGATTGACCGGGAAAATCTGTTGCCCGATGACAAGCCTGCACAGTTTCAGGGTGTCGAGCAGGGCGAAGGCCCTGGCAGAATCAGTCACGGAGGCGGATTTGTTAACGGCGGGGTTGAGCGCCCCATTAATCGCTTTGGTGATGTTTTCAAGTTCCGACGGGTCTATAATGGTGTCGCGCGCCAGGTTTTTCAGATAATACGACAACAGGTCGCTTTCTATCTTCACCTCTATCCCGGGTTCGTCGAGCAGGAGCGAAAAAAGTGTCTGGAGGTTCTGCTCTGCATTGGTTCTTGCGGCAGACAGGATATTGCTGGCCATGGCGTTGGCCCGCAACGAGTCGAGGCAGGCTTTTTTCACCTTGTACAGGATGGCGGGATTGTCGGCCTTGCCATTCACCGCCACAATTTCAAAGCCTTTGATGCCCAGTTCGGGTATCAGCCATGGATTGATGTCGCAGGAGAGAATCTCAGGCTGGATGCCGAACAGGATGATCCTGTTCCGAAGGGTATCAACAACCAGGTTCCTGGCATCCAGTTTGCCGAACCTGAACCCGGCCTGCACCTTGCCGCGCCCGAGCAGGATCAGCTGGGGTTTTCGCACGGCACGCTTTGAATAGACTTTCGTAATCTCGCTGACCTGTTCGTTCTGGAGTGTCTTTAAGTAGTCCTTGCCATTTTCCAGTTTGCTTATGTTATCGCTTTCGAGCAGGTTGTTAAAAAGGCTGTTCAGGAAGTTCAGTTTCAATTTTTTCTTTACCGCACTGAGGTAATCGTCGAAATTATCATGCTGTTTAAATTCGTCAAGCGTGCTTTCAAACTGCGCTTTACGCTGTTTTTTGTCTGTGATGGCCGACAGCTCCCTGAGCCGGAACAGGAATAGCGAGTCCATTTCGACCAGCTTGCTTTTGGTCCGGGTAATCTCTTCTTCCTTCTGGATATAGATGATGCTCTGGTAAGAGGAGATTACCTCGCCATAGTATTCAGCCGTAATCAGTTCGCCGATCGACCTGATCTCGCGGATGTGGGCTGGGGTGTCTTTTAACTTCAGGTTGGTGGAGACCAGGATCCCGAACGGGTCGAAGTAGGCAAATAGCAGTACCCCGGCAACCACCAGTATTGCCTGGATGACGAAGGTAAAACCGGAAGTAATGCTTTTCATGGTTCCTGTCCGTTAAGGTTGACTTTAGGGATCAGCTGAGTTCCCTTGTGAAAGGTAATGTAAATATCCTGGTATCCGATGCTGCGCAGGAGGACCTCCATCATCTGCCTGGTTTTGTTCTCTGTGCTTTCCACGATGCCCATATACGGGAGCTGGGCACGGATGTCGAGTTCGGCCATCCTGAAAAATTCCTCCATGTCGGTCACATTGATGCTTACCCAGAAACCGTTGTCGAGCAGGGTGGAGTCGATGCGGAATTTCTCAAACGGATAGGAAAAGTTGATCACTTCCACCGCGGGAAGCTGGAGTTCTATCTGGTTTCCGTTGATCTTTACATCATCTTTTGTAAGTTTTTTAAGATCGATGCCTGATTTGACCCGGGCTTCTGAAAAACACACGAACCGGGCTTCGCCCAGGGTGAAAATTTTCAGCACTTTCCGGGTCTTGTTGCCGATAACGACCTTTTCGATGACCGTTTCGGTGGTGGCAAGTTTCGCCGCATCCTTGATCCTGGCCACGGTAAACTGCCTCTTATCCTTACAGGATAAAAGGAACAGAAGGGCTAAGGTGAGCAGAAGAAGTCTAACCCGCAGCATTTTCATTGGTGTTAGCAGGAACGATATTTTGCTGGGTATCTGCCTTCGCCTCAGGTTGATTTTCGGGCGCAGAGGCGCTGGTGCCGGTTGTTCCGGGGATATTCCTGTTGCTTCCCGGTTTCAGGATCTCAAGCGATTTTGAGCCAAAGTAGAAGGCGATCATCATGAGGAAGGCAGTTTTAAAGAAATCTAGACTGTCGACCAGGATCTCATTTTCCTTTACCGACCGGTCGACCCCGAAATAGATGATGGCCAGCGCCAACACAGCCACAAGCAGGGTAAGTGCGATGATGGCCCTTATGGTGCCGCTGGGCAGTCCCATTGACTGGTCCGAATTTGGATTTACATCCGGCTCGGCGATGGGATTGTCGGTACCCCGGGTCGCGAAAATGTGCCTCCAGTCGGTATCGGTAAGCCCCATATTCACGTTATAAAAATAGATCGCCCATGAGAGATACATGATCACAATGCCGAACCAGACGATGATCAGGGCGAGCGCAACCATGGTCCTGAGATCGATGCTGTGCTTGATGAAATAAACGAGGACGAGGCACAGCAGGATAGCGCCCAGAATTGCTTCAATGCCAGCCGTGATCCGGAAAAAGTATTTTTTCACACTGTCGGTTCCGGCATTTTGATCGGTGGTTGAACTATTTTCCATGATAAACTTTTTTTAGCTGTTAAATCAATACTTCAATTAGGCTGTTTTTTCCGTTTTAACGTTTGGATCGGCTTTCTTGTCGGCCGGTTTAAAGAACCGGCTTTGTTCGACTTGCTGGATGATCCGCTGAAAAAAACCAATGATCGGACCGGCCAGCCCAACGAGCCAGAGCCACCAGGTCCCTATGATATCCGGTCGTTTCACAAGCAGGATTACTACGAAGGTAACGAGCGCAATAAAAACCAGGACGGTAATACGTTTCATCATTACTGGTTGATTTGTTGAACAAAATCAGATTTCACCCATCCTTCTGTCTCGGTCCGGACTTTGTACCACCCGTCTCTTGATTCAAGGATCTTGACCACCGTGTTCTGGGCAAGTGGCTGGGCGCTCATAAGTTCATCCGGGCCCGGATTTACGCGGATGTTCAGTTTGGAGGCGGTAACCTTGCCATAGAGCGGCAATGCCTCAGCATCTTTTCGAATGTCGAGCAGCAGGTCATTTCTGAGCTTGTCAAGCGGAAAGGCCGGGCCCGGGTCCGTTTTTCTGCCCGGGGCGATCTCCTCGTGGCCAACGATCAGTTTTATCTTGTAAAAACTGATGAGCGCTATGCAAATGTCACGGCATTTGGCAAGCTGCTCCTCGGTGTAGGCATGCCAGTATTTTGGTTCGGTTTCATTCCGGTGGGTTGCAAAAACCGTTTCGTTTTCGGGGTAGGTTTTGCCGAAGGATGATATATAGGTATTCCCGCTCTTGGTCAATCCCCCTGCATTGTCAAGTTCGATGCCGATTGAATAGTTGTTTATCCCGTTCCGGTTGCCGTACGAACTCACCCCGGCATGCCAGGCAACGATGTTGAACGGCACAAGCTGGTAAACGGAGGCATCGCGTCCGATCACGATGTGGGCGGAAGCCTGGACATCGTTGCGGGCAAGAAAATCGGCCGAACTTTGCGCGGAACTCCCTGCAGTAAAATGGATGACGATGGTATCAGGCAACCCGGGTTCTGAAAACAGTTTTACGTTTTTGGAACACGCAACATGATTGACGTCGTCACCGGCAATCAGGTGATCATTTGTTATTTCAACTGACATGGCGGTTGTATGGTTTTACTAAAGATAAAAATCAGGAATTTCCTGTAAAAGTATAATTAATAAATGAACAACTCAACTTTTCAGGAAAAAAAAGCGGCCTGAGAATCTGGATGTTTGATCCCCTGTTAATCATCATCCGTATCGGTAACATTTATAAATGCGGAATGCACGGGCGGGGGGCAGGGGCTGAAGCCGCCCCGGCAGGCAAACCAGATTACTGCGTTAAGCTCCTGGTCGGGAGCGCGATCCTCCCTGCCGAAGTTGAATTTCTCGCTTTTCCGCTGCCATTCGTTCAGGGCCGTATTCTTCTCAAAAAGGTCAGTCTGAGGCGGCCTGACCTGGTATGCCGCATGGCTGGCTTTTGAATCAAAGCAGCGCCAGAGCGGTTCTGCCGCGGCGTCGTACTGGCTCATGGGCGGCAATCCAAGGATCAGTTCGATGGTACGCAGGAAGGAGGAGGTTGAATAGGGGGTATGGTCAACAAACGATTTTTTCACGAATCCTCCTGCCACATAGCCGGTGCTCCGGTGCGCATCCACATGATCGGGTCCGTTCTGCGCGTCGTCTTCGACGACAAAAATGGCACATTCATTCCAGATGGGGCTTTTGCTGAGGTATTCCACGAACATGCCCACGGCAAGATCATTGTCGGCCACAGCTGCATAGGGCGTGGGGCGTCCGACGCGCATTCCCTCTGTGTGATCGTTGATAAAACGCAACGTATTCAACTGCGGCACCTGGTGGATCGCTAGCAGGGAATCGAAGTCCCGTTTCCATTGCCTGAACCGGGTTGTATCCATTACATGCTGGTCCCAGCTTGTATAGTAACGGCAAAAATGCCCTTCAAGAACCGGGATATTGGCTTTGTAATCATCGGCGAATTCGCCGTAAGTCCTGTAGGTGATCCCGTATTTTTTGCAATAATCCCAGATGAACCCGTTTTTGTTATTGGCAATTTCGCGTGTTCCCTCTGCATCATAGCCGCCGCCGCGGCCGCCATAGCTGGTAGGCCAGTTCTTCTCGAGATAATCGGTGGCATAGGCGCCCAGGCTCCAGTTGTGGCCGTCGGCACTGACCTCCCCGTCGACATAAAAATTATCAAGCAGAACAAATTCAGAACAGATGGCATGCTGATTGGGTGTGTATCCTGACCCAAACAGCACGAGGGAAGTATCTCCATTGCCTTGCGGAATATCACCAAGCACCTGGTCATAGGTTCTGTTCTCCTTCACAATGTAGAAAACATATCGGATCGGTGAAGCATCGCCGACATGGCTGGGAATCGGGTTTCCCGTCGCCCCGTGCGCCTGCAGTTCGGTTTCCTTGGTGTAAGGTGTATTGGCATAGGCCTGTTTTGTCAGATCAGCCATGGCTGCCTTACCCGGAACGGGAATGACACTTAAGGTTCCTTTAAAGAGGCCCCCGATATACTGAACCTCCTCCGGCTTTTCGGGATCGGCATGCTGATAGGTGACCTTATTCTTTTTATAAATAGGATTTGGTCCTTTCGGATTGGCGAACGATGAGAGTCCTTTGCCGTTTGCCACAAGGATTTTCTGACCGGCCATCCTCACGCACGACGGGTACCAGCCTGTCGGGATAAAGCCTGATCCGACGGAGTTGCCGGGGGCCGACACGTCAAAAACGGCAAGGCAGTTGTTATCGGCATTGGCAACATACAGTGTTTTGTCATCCTGGCCAAGGGCCACGCTGTTGGTGGTCGACCCTGCAGGGGGGGCAGGATAGAGGGCCGCGTTCAGGGTTTCGATGACCATTCTCCGTTTCAGGTCGATCACCGAAACGGAATTATCGTTGGAATTGGCCACGAACAGGTACTTCCCTTTCAGGTCGGCAACCATGTCGTTTGGATTGTCGCCAACGGCAATGGTGGTCTCGATCTCCAGCTTCCCGGCATTCACGATCACGACTTTATCGCACCCCCAGCAGCTGCAATAGAGGTGTTTTTTATCGGCTGACAGCAGGCAGGCATATCCTTCGCCCCCCAGGGCAATTTGTTTGAGGATTTGTTTTGTCCTGGTGTCGACAACGTACAGTGAATTATTGTCTTTTGTAACAGCATACAGGCGGTGACCCGCTTCATCAACAGCAATGCCGGCTACGGAAATCTTTTCGGGCCAGGGTTTGCCCAGTCTGAATGTGTCGAGGCATACCAGTTTCTCATTCCGGATTGCAAAACGCAGAATCCAGTTGTCGTTTCCCCCCGAAGCATAAAGGCTTTTGCCGTCGTCGCTAAATGCCAGTCCAAGCCACGATTTCCCGACTTCATAGGTATCGAGCACCTTCTCTTCAGAAAGGCTGATAAGCTGGACGGATTGCCTGCTCTGCCCGTTGTTTGTCACTGCCGCATATTTCAGACCGGGGTCGATGGCAATGTTGAGCGGAAGATCTCCCAGCGGGACCTGGTTCCCGGCAGGACTCAGGCTCCATCCGTTGGGCAGGGTAATCCTTTTGGCATTGCCGGGATTCGTCTGGGCCTGCGCGGTGCAGGCCAGAAATATCATAAGGATGGCGTACGCAAGGGTTGCAAGGCCCGGCAGGCGTCTCTGGAAATCGGTTGAACCGGAAGTTATGGGTCTCATGGCACTCAAATTTTCCCGAAAGTAAAAACAATTTTCATACTTCCGGACTGTCACTGCGGAATAAAGTTATCCACGGGATGAAAAAATGTTGCAATTTCTTCGGACTTTTGCCACAGTTTTTCCTTTACCCCAGTTTTCTGTTTTCATGATCCGTTCCATACTTTTCCTACTATTGCTTGTCATGCTGCCCACGCTCGTTCTGCCGCAATCCGGCCCAACCGGTATCATCCAGGGCAGAATCATGGAGGCACAAAGTAAAATCCCCATCGAATATGCTAACGTAGCCCTGACCGACACGGTGACAAAAAAACTTGTCGCCGGCGCAGTTACCGACAGCACCGGGGCCTTCAGGCTGGCAAAAATCCCTTATGGCATCTACTTCCTCAACTGCAGTTTTATCGGTTACAGGAAACAGCAGTCAAAGCCCATTCTCATCGACAGGAAGAACACCCGCGCCGACCTGGGGGAGATCGACCTGGCGCCGACCATGGTCAACATGGAGGAAGTAACGGTGAGCGCTGAGAAAAACATGATGGTCAACCGGATCGACCGCAAGATTTTCAACGTGCAGCAGGATATCATGGCCCAAACAGGAACCGTTACCGAGGTGTTGCAGAATATCCCGTCCGTTTCGGTCGACATGGACGGGAATATCAGCCTGCGGGGTTCGGGGAATGTGACCATCCTGGTCAACGGAAGGCCTTCGGCGCTGGCCGGGGTGACCAACCTCGACCAGATGCCGGCATCCCTCATCGAGCGGATCGAGGTAATAACCAACCCATCGGCCAGGTATCGCCCCGATGGTACGGCAGGAATCATCAACATCGTGCTGAAGAAAAACAGGAAGGCGGGCTTTAACGGAAGCGCCGGGGGGAACATCGGGAACAACAACCGCTACTCGGGCAACATACAACTCAACATGAACACCGGCAAGTTTAACTTCTACGGGAGTTACGGTTTCAGGAAAGATTACCGCTGGAGAAATTCGGAATTGAATTCACAAACAATTGATACGATTGCCCGCCGCTCAACCTGGCTTTATCAGAATTCAAGCGGGTATGCCAGGCCCGTGTCAAACCTTGCGACCCTTGGAACCGACTGGAGCATCAGTGACAAGGACGTTGCGGGCATTTCGGCCAACATGAATTACAGGGCGCTTGACCGGATTACCAACACCTATAATCTGTATAAAGATGACTCTCTCCATCCAACGGAGGAGTTCACACGTACCCAGGCGGGACCCGATTTCGAAACCAGCCTGGGAGCCAATGCTTACTTTGAACACACCTTTAACAAGGAAACCGAACACAAGCTCAGGGCCGATTTTGTATTCCAGTATGATGACGAACACGAGAACTACACCTATTCAACAGCGTATAAGCTTCCGCAAATGGCTGATGCCGGTGACTATAATTACAACCACAACCTGGATAAACGGGTAAACCTGGCCATTACCTATTCCCGGCCGTTATGGAAGGATGCCTCCATGGAGGCCGGGTATGACGGCAACATCCAGGTTTCCGACCAGGAGTTCCGTGTGACGCATCATAACAACGAAACCGGATCATGGGATGACGATACGGTGCTGACCAACCATTACAAGGGAAATGAAACTGTTCATGCCCTCTTCGGGACACTCTCCTGCACGATCAAAAAATTCTCATTCATGGCCGGCCTCCGGCCGGAACTATCGTTGGTTAACCTCGATTTTATTACAAGGAATGCCAGGGTTAACCAGGTCGCCTTTGCAATCTACCCGACCCTGCACCTTTCCCTTTCCTCAGGGAAAAATGAGTGGCAGCTTAACTACAGTCGCAGGGTCAACCGGCCCCGGCCTGAAGATCTCAACCCGGTACCTGAATACCGTGATCCGAGGAGCTTTTACATCGGCAACCCGGATCTCAAACCGGAGGATATTCATTCAGTGGAGTTCGGTTATGCTGTGAAACCGGGCCATTTCACCCTGATCCCTTCCGTTTTTTACCGTTACAGGCAAAATGGATTTACCACCATTACCTATACCCTGCACGATACGATCCTGATGACTACCATGAAAAACCTGGTCCATGACCAGAGCGCCGGGATTGATTTCAGCGGGAATGCACAACCAGTTAAACTATTGAATCTCAATTTCAGCGCGTCGGGGTATTACAACGAGATCGATGCCTCCAATATCGGATACAGTAAAAGCAAAGCAGCTCTTTCGTGGAATGCCAAGGTGAATGCCTCGGTAAGCATTACAAAAACCACTATCGTACAGGTAAACCTGCAATACCGGTCGTCGGTGCTCACGCCCCAGGGAATGCGATATCCCAACGGGGTTGTCAACCTCGGTTTCCGCCAGGATTTCTGGAAAAAGAAAATTTCCTTTCTAATCACTGTTTCCGACTTGTTCAACACCAACGCTGTCAAAAGCACCGTTGATACGCCTGTGCTGGTGCAGGAGTCGGTCAGGAAGCGCGATGCGCCCATCATTTATGGCGGCATGGTCTTTAACCTCAGCACCACGAAAAAGAAGGATAAGGAGGTCAAATTCGAATTTGATAATTCAGGGGAAAGGTAAGTATCATGCAGGTTCCTGCACTTTCCATTGAATCATTTTCCCGGAGTCGGGTTCCTTCACTGTGTTAAGTTTTTCCAATTCGGTGTTTGGGTATCCCGAAAGATTGCCGTTACTTTGCCGGAAATTGAGCTGCCCCAATGAAGAAACAAACACTCCTGGGATTTTTTATTTTCATGCTCCTGGTAACGGTTGCTGCAGATGTTTCTGCCCAGGAATGGGAGTTCATCAAAGAAAAGGATGGGATTAAAATCTATACGCGCAAGGATGCAGGGAGTGCGCTCAAATCCTTCCGCGGCGAGGCCGATCTCCATACCCCGATGGACCAGGTGTGCAACCTGATCGGGAATGTCAAGAACGTTGACTGGTGGGACAAAAACCTGAGGGAGATCAATGTGCTGCTGTATGAAAAAGACAAGCACATCCAATACTACCTCGTTTATGGCGCGCCGTGGCCGGTAACCGACCGCGACCTGTGCGTCGATGCCACCATCACCATAGATTCCAAGTCAGGCATACGCACCATTTCCTCCGTGCCGCTGTTCAATGTAATCCCGGAAAACCCCAAATATGTCCGTATCAAAAAGTACTGGCAGAAATGGGTTATCCAGGATATGAAGAACGGGATTGTCCATATTACCCTTGAGGGATTTGTCGATCCGGGAGGGAGTGTTCCCAACTGGATATACAATATGGTGATCACCGACACGCCACTGAAGATCATGCGCGGGATCAAGCAACGTTTGGAAAAGAAGTAATCGCTACTTAGAGTGCAAGAACGGAATTCTCGGAACCGAGTCCGCTGGGAGCGTATTTATCAGCTTCAGGATCGTTTTCCCAGGTTGTGCCGTCGATAAGATAACGGAACTGGTACTCTTTGCCAGTCTCCAGGTCGACGGAAGCTGACCATACGCCGGTCTTTGCCTTTTTAAATGGGGTTTCTCCCATTTGCCAGTTGTTGAAGTCGCCCAGGAGCAGGATCGACGATGCGGATGTATACTGATCTCCCGAGAGAGAGAATTTAACTTTGCAAACAGGTTTGGCTTTTAAAATTTTCTTTTCAATACTCATCTTTGATATGTTTATTTATACAAATTGTCGTGCAAAATTACAATTTCTTTAATAAACCGGGGTTAAATTTTTGTTAAAAAAGCAGTAAAAAGCCATTTCCGGCAATATAAAACAAAGAAAAACAGCAAGTTGAAACCTTGTGATAATGTGCTGATGTGCTGATGTGCTGATGTGCTGATGTGCTGATGTGCTGATGTGCTGATGTGCTGATGTGCACGTCCCACGTGCCACGTCAGACCGTTTCTATAAATTAGTATCTTTACCATCATTTTTTTCAGGCATATTAAAAGCGGAATTAATTTTTGTCAAATGAAAAAGGATAAAAAGAAGCATAAAATGCAGGACGGCGGTGCAAAAAAGATGCTTGCCAGAATAGAGACTGCTGTCAGTAACGAATTCTACCTTGAGGCCGCATGGTTGTTATCGTCGGTGATCGAGAAGAAACTTAAAAGGATGCTGGAGAAAATTGATGGACCGGTTCCTTCTTCAGGATATTCACTTGAACAATCTGTAAAACGGGTTAAACATCTGCATGTAACGGCCCGCCACCCGCTTTTTACAGAACATTACCCGGTAGGGCTGATCGATGAGATCCGGAACTGGAAAAATCAACGGAATACCATCCTCAAAGATATGCAGGATGTTCATGTTTCACAGGCAAGGCAGGAACGCCTGGCCATGGAAGGGATCAGGCTGTTGCAGGAATGGAACAAGGCAAAAAGAAAGTTCAAAGCCGGCGTTAATTCCCAGGCAGACTGACCGGTCTTCCCGGAAATCAGGGTACTTAAATGATACTGAACGTTTGAGTTTGTAATTTTTTTCAAGCTCAAACAGTTGCAGGATAACTTTTCATTCGTGTTCTGAATGTAATTATTATCTTTGGCCGCAAAGACACTGTATGCAAAGATGGATTTTGATTTCAGTGATTTTTTTGTCTCTGTTAGCCCGGGAATCATACGCCCAATACACCCCGCTCGACCGATGTGTGCGCGATAGCCTTTATCGGCTGATGCCCCACAAGGGCCAGGTGCAGAAGGCGGAAATCGACCTTGAAATTGCCCGGCTGATCTGGGATACACTTCCTGAACAGGCTTTCAGAAACATAGAAACCGCATTGAAAATCTCCATCCAGGAGAACAACTGCCTGCTGAAAGCCAGGGCCAGGATGTTTTTTGGCGATTATTTTTCCCGGAAGCGTAAATTCATGCTTGCACAGGAACATTACCTGGCGGCTTCAAGTATTTATCACATGAGCAAGGATATAGGCGGTGAGCTGAACATCCTGGTACTCATAGGTTCCCTGAACAGTTCACTGGCAAATAATGACAAAGCACTGAGTTTCTTTGAGAAGGGGCTAAAACTGGCAAAAAGCACCAATAATCCGGTATCGACCGGGATTTTCCTTGACCACCTGGCCGCAACCTATCAGAGCAACAAAGCGTATGAAACCGCCTTTAAATTTTATAACGCTGCCGTGGCCGTTTACCACCAGGCGGGTGACTCCCAGGATGAATTCATCGTACGGAACAACATCGGAAGCCTTTACCTTGATCAGGGAAAGAATGATGAAGCCCTGGATTATTACCAGGAACTTCTCAAAATGGCAGATTCCGGTGAGAAAGGTTTAATGGGTACCGTATTTACCCGCCTCGGACATGTGTATTTTCAGAAAAAAGACTATCGTAATTCGCTGTTATATAACAAGAAAGCCTTAGATGTCAGAGAAAAACTCCACTCACACGAGGAGGTCAACAGTTCGCTGATCAACATCGGTGGCGATTTTTACATGATGGGTAAACCTGACTCAGGCAAGATTTACCTCGACAGGGGGTTACGTCTGGCAATACAGAATGACCGGAAAAACCTGGTTGAAAATTGCTACCGGCACCTGTTCAGGTATTACCTGCAGACGGGAGATTACAAATCAACCCTGGAATATTCCAAGAAATACAATGCAGTTCGTGCATCCATCGACCATGAAAGGAACAAAAACAATTTCTCCATTCTGGAGGCCAACCAGGAAATTGATCGGATAAAGGCTGCGGGCATCCTGCTGAAAACGACCCATGAAATCGGGGCTCTGAATGAGTCAAACCAGCACAACCAGCTTACTTTTGTAAAAATCCTAACCGGGCTGACCGCGGTGCTGATGATTGTATTTGTTTTCCAGCTACTTTATACCCGTCGCATGAGATGGGATGTGCAGAAGCTGAACCTGCAGCTATCGGATGAAATCAAGGACAGGCAAGAAACAGAGAAGCAAACCCGTGAACGGGAAAAGCAATTCCGCTTTCTCTCCGAAAATTCAGTGGATTTCATCATCCACATGAATAGTCAGAGAGAATGTTCCTACTCCTCCCCGGCATCTGTAAAAATATACGGCTACACTCCCGACGAGATCGTGCAGTTGTCGTCTTCTGCCATGACAGACACTGCCCACGTAGCGTATACGGAACAAATGTTCCAGGAAATGCTGGATACACGTGAACCCCAGCAGTTTATTTACAAGGCAAAGAAAAAGGACGGAACCAGCTTTTGGGTTGAATCGATACTCAACCCGCTTTTTGATCCAAACACGGGAGTATTTAAAGGGATGGTAGGTGTTACACGCGACATCCAGGAAAGAAAAACAAAAGAACTTGAAATAATGGAAGGTACCAAACAAAAGGAAAATCTGCTGAAGGAGATCCACCACAGGGTTAAAAATAATTTTGCCATCCTGGTCAGCCTGATTAACATGCAAATGGCGCAGACAAAAAACCAGGAACTTTTTCAGTCCCTGACCAATTTGCAACTGCGCATACGCACCATGGCGCTTGTGCATGAGATGCTTTACAGGTCGAAGGATTTTGAGAATATCTCCTTTTCGGATTATCTCCGTTCGCTTGCTTCGGTGATTGCAGGCACTTACAACCGCCGTGATATTGAGCTAACTTTCGAAGCCGACGAATCGGTGATGGACATTGAGGCCTCCATCCCGCTCGGGTTAATAGTCAATGAGATCCTGAGCAATTCATATAAACATGCCTTCCCCGACGGACGTTCGGGGAGTATCCGGATTTCCTTCAAAACAGATCAGATCAGCGGCAACTACTGCCTTATCCTTCAGGATGATGGTATCGGCATGCCGGCCGGTGTTGCACTTGACCAATATAAAAGCATGGGGTTGCAGGTTGTTCAGATCCTGTGCCAGCAAATCGAAGGTGACCTTGAACTGAATAATGTTAATGGAACTAAATTTACAATTACCTACAAATCGCCGGGAAAATAGGTCCGGTACCCTGGTAATTTTTCCCGATTTATGGAGAATCATGTGGAATATTGGTTTAAACGCATTGATCATCAGTATATTAAATGGGATTGGGAAAATTCAGTTAACAATTATTTAACATAAACGTAATCTTGGGTTAACATTGCCAAAGTGGGGGCGCAATACCTTTGCTGCAAATTAAAACCCAAAAAAATGAAAAGATTTACAACCTTCCTTTTGACGCTCGGACTGATACTGCCGATGCTGATGTTATCAAGCAGAACGATGGCGCAAGGCCAGACTGATCAACTGAAAAAAGAACAGGACACCCTGAAAGAACATGTGAGCACCTTAGGTGACAAGATCAGCGGTGTTGAAGATCGCCTGGCTACAGCTGAAGCTGACCTCGCGAAACTGACAAAAATTAAGATATCGGGTTATGTACAGGCCCAGTGGCAGCATTTTGAAGCAGCAAATGCCTATCCAAATAATTATCTGACCATTCGCAGAGCCCGTTTTAAACTGCAGTATGAGCCGGCTCAGGGCGTTGCTTTTGTATTGCAGCCGGATTTCCAGCCGAGTAACTTCGTAATCAAGGAAGCATATGCCAAACTGAATGCCCCCTTTTCAAAAACCTTCTCATTATGGGTTGGTAAATTCAACAGACCCAACTATGAAGTGGAATACTCCTCTTCCGACCTGGAAGCACTGGAGCGCTCAAGAGTAATCACTACCCTGTACCCTGGCGAATATGCCATTGGTGCGAAACTTGAAGTAACACCCCCTTCGATCCCGTTAAAATTCCAGTTGGCCATGTTCAACGGGAACGACGGACTTACCATTGCCGATGCTGCGGGTGCCAACACCAATCCTGACAACAAGGATTTCGACAACTACAAAGATCTTATGGCCCGTTTAACCTACGGTTTTAAGTTTGGGAAATGGGGTGCCCTGACCATTGGCGCTCACGGATATTATGGTTTCCTGAAAGCCACGACCGACACCGTGCTTAAATCAGATTACACGAAAGATAAAGCTGTAAAGGTTGGAAGTGCATTAAACCGCAACTGGTTTGGCGTGGAAGCCCAGTTCTATGCTGATGTTCTCGGCGGACTTATCGTAAAGGGCGAATACATCATGGGTGCGAATGCTTTCCCAGGATACAGCGCCACAACCACGGCTACTGCCACCTCGCAGGCATTCAACAAAACGAATGATACCCTTACTATCACCACCACGACCACAAAAACCACCAACGTAAGACCGAATATTACCAGGAATTTTTCGGGTTATTATGTTTACGTGATCAAGAACATCGGGAAACGCAACCAGTTTACGTTCCGTTATGATCATTTCGACCCCAATACGAAACTTGCCGGAACCGACCTTGGTGTTAAAGGATACAGTGCAAGCCCTGCCACAAAAACAACTACCTACACCGTTGGAAAAGGATCATCCCTTGTCAACAATGTCGTAAACAAAACGGTTGTCAGCAATTCCTATACGAGCGGCCTTTCAGACCTTGCATACAGCCAGATTTCATTATGCTGGACCTATTTCTTTGATGATAACATCAAGATTTCCCTCGCGTATGATATCCCGATGAATGAAAAAACAACGGCCAAAAAAATCACATCCAGTTACACAGTCAACAATATTCCCGGTTCATACGATTATACCAATTTGCTGAAGCAGAACGTGCTTACCTTACGTATTCAGGCTAAGTTTTAATTCGGATTAAAAAAAATATTTAAAAATCAAGATATGAAAAAGTCAACAAAATTTTTGAGTTTAACCGGCGTGATCATGATCGCCCTGCTGGTTTTCGCCTTTATGCCCGCTCCTAAAAAAATAACGGTAAAAGGTTCTGATACCATGGTCATCCTGGCACAGAAATGGGCCGAAGTTTATATGAAAGCACATCAGGAAACCGTTGTTCAGGTAACAGGCGGCGGTTCAGGAACAGGAATTTCTGCGCTGATCAATGGTGCAACCGACATCTGCAACTCAAGCCGCCCGATGAAGCAGTCGGAAATGGACAAGCTGAAAGAACGTTATGCATCCATGGGGATTGAAATTCCCTGTGCAAAGGATGGTATTACCATTTTTCTGAACGCATCCAACCCGGTTGGTGAGCTTACCCTGAAACAGCTTAGCAACATTTTTTCAGGTAAAACACGCAACTGGAAAGAAGTTGGCGGACCTGACCAGGATATCAAACTCTACGGCCGTGAAAACAGCTCGGGCACCTATGTATTCTTCAAGGACAATGTAGTAAAGACCGACTATGCTGCAAGCTGCCAGACTCTGCCCGGCACCGCCGCTGTGGTGAATGCCGTTGCAAAGGATAAATACGGGATTGGTTACGGCGGAGCAGCCTATGCTACCGGCGTGAAACACTGCATGGTGAAAAAGGATGACAAAAGCCAGGCCTATGTTGCCAATGCTGAAACAGTAAAAAGCGGACAATATCCCATCACCCGTTTTCTTTACATGTACCTGCGGAACAGGCCGACCGGTGAAACCAAGGCCTATATTGACTGGATTTTAGGTCCTGAAGGACAGAAACTTGTAACAGAGATTGGCTATTTCCCGGTAAAATAATTTAAAGCAGTTTTTGGTTAATATCTGATGTGCGAATCGATGAGGGCGACATTGAAAAATGTTGCCCTTCATCGTTAAAATGGCAAAATGGACAATCAAACGGATAAAAAAGCATTTGTATTCACAAAGGAATCATTAAAGAAAAAATTCCGGTGGTCGGAATTTCTTTCTGAAAAGATTATTACGGGGGTGGCATTCCTTTCAATAGCCATCATTGTACTGATCTTCTTCTTTGTGTTCAAGGAATCACTGCCCATTTTTCAAACCAGGAAAAAGGAGGCTCCGAAAGTTGAACAGGTTCAGAAACAGGAACAATACGGAGAAAAAGCTAAAGGTCAGACCAATACTTCCGGTCAGGAACAATATGGTGTTACGACAAAAGACACCATGATGATCGAAAACCAGGTCCAGACGGCAGATACCGTTACTCACGGTTCGGACGAAGCAACCTTTAAAAGCCTTGCCGGGAAGCACTGGCTTCCGGTTTCCGACAATCCCAGGTACGGGCTGATCCCGCTTTTTGTCGGCACCCTGAAAATAACCCTCATCGCGATGTTGTTTGCAGCACCCATAGCTATCCTGGCCGCTCTGTTTTCAGCAGCCTTTGCGCCATATTGGCTTCGTGAACTGATCAAACCGGCCATCGAACTTCTGGCTGGATTTCCATCGGTAGTCATCGGGTTTTTCGCTCTTATGGTGATGGCCACCTTTTTCCAGAATATCTTTGGATACGACGGTCGTTTAAATGCCTTTGTAGGTGGTGTGGCCATGGCATTAGCTGCCATCCCAATTATTTTTACCATTACCGAAGATGCCCTGACGGCTGTGCCACGAACATACACGGAAGCCAGCCTGGCGCTGGGGGCTTCGAAATGGCAAACAGCATTATTCGTGATTTTGCCAGCGGCCACACCCGGAATCTTCGCAGCCATCCTGCTTGGAATCGGGAGGGTTTTTGGGGAGACCATGATTGCCCTTATGGCAACGGGAAATGCGGCCATGACCTCGGTGAACCCATTTGAATCTGTCAGGACCCTGGCGGCCACCATCGGTGCAGAGATGGCAGAAGTAGTTTTCGGGGATACACATTACAACGTGCTCTTCCTGATCGGATCCCTGCTCTTTATTTTCAACTTCAGTTTAAATGCCCTGGCAGAATTTTATGTGAAGGGTAAATTGGTGAAACGTTTTCAAGGTAAACAATCATGAGCAGGAGAAATAGCATAACCGGCGGATTTTTCATTGGCTTAACGGCTTTCTCCGCCTTCCTGATCATCGCGGCAATCATCATCCTGCTTACCGTGATCATCATTGGGGGAAAAGGAACCTTCTCATGGGAATTCCTCACGACTTTTCCGTACGACGGCATGATGAAAGGCGGGATTTTCCCGGCCATCTACGGAACTGCACTCCTGGTCCTGATCATGTCGGTTGCGGCAGTTCCCTTTGGAACCATTACGGCCATCTACCTTACCGAATATGCCCATGAAAAATCGAAACTGGCACAAACCATACGCTTTGCCGTCAGGACACTGGCCACCGTGCCTTCCATCATCTTTGGACTTTTCGGACTTGGATTCTTCATCAAGTTTGTGGGAGGCGGGATGGACACTGTTTTTTTTGGAGGTCAGCTGAAATGGGCCCAGCCGAACATTCTATGGGCAAGCCTGACCATGGCACTGCTCACTCTCCCTGTGGTGATTGTATCTGTTGAAGAGGCCATTCGCACGGTCCCCCGTGAGCTTCGTGAAGCCAGTCTTGCCCTGGGTGCCACCAAGTGGGAAACCATCAGGCGGATCGTTATTCCCGGTTCCCGTTCCGGGATCATGACCGGCACCATCCTGGCGGTGAGTCGCGGGGCCGGCGAGGTTGCCCCGATCCTATTCACCGGTGCCGCTTATTACCTTGCCACGCTTCCGACCTCGTTGAGCGACCAGTTCATGAACCTGGGATACCACATATACATCATGGCAACACAGTCATCAAACGTTGATCAAACCCTGCCTATCCAGTTTGCCACAACCATGGTTTTGCTGCTACTTACATTTACCTTAAATTTAACCGCTGTTATTATAAGGGCCAGGCTCCGGAGAAAAGTAAAATGAAAGTTATGACCCGACGGGTTTTATCAATCCGCTTGGGAACAAACAGAATCAAATTCCTGACTTGTCGAAATAAACCCGTCGGGTCAATCAGGTAAGTGAATAAATTTGAAATATGAAAGAAGTTAAGATAAAAACGAGGGATTTAACCCTGTTTTACGGGGCCAAGATGGCGCTGAACTCCATTTCCCTCGATATTCCCGAGAAGGAAGTAACGGCCTTTATCGGCCCCTCGGGATGCGGGAAGTCAACTTTTCTCCGTACCCTGAACCGTATGAACGACCTGATCCCGAATGTGCGCATCACCGGGGAGGTACTGGTCGATTCGCTCAACATTTACGACAAGCAGATCGATGTGGTCAACCTCCGCAAAAAGGTTGGAATGGTGTTTCAAAAGTCAAACCCCTTCGCTAAGTCGATATTTGAAAACGTGGCTTATGGCCCGCGGATCAACGGGATCAACCACAAGGCGCGGCTTGAGGAGATCGTGGAATCTTCCCTGAAAAAAGCATTTATCTGGGAGGAGGTCAAGGACCGTCTCCAGGATTCGGCCATGGGACTTTCCGGAGGGCAGCAGCAACGTATGTGCATTGCGCGCACCCTGGCGGTTGAGCCGGAGATCATCCTCATGGATGAACCGGCCAGTGCACTTGATCCCATCTCCACCGCGAAAATCGAGGAACTGATCTTCGAACTTAAAAAGAACTATACCATCGTCATTGTGACGCATAACATGCAACAGGCTGCACGGGTGAGCGACCACACAGCCTTTTTCTACATCGGCGAACTGGTCGAATTCGGGAAAACGAAAAAGATCTTTACCACACCCGATAAAAAGCATACAGAAGAATATATCACCGGCCGGTTCGGTTGATTGCTCCACCAGAGCCAGGAGAAAGAATTGTATATTTACGATTTACGATTTACGATTGACGATTTCGGGTCCTGACAACTTGCACCCTCTCAACCAAATCCAAAATCGTAAATCGTAAATCGTCAATCCAAAATCGTAAATCGTAAATCGTAAATCGTAAATCAAAAATATGGAACGTCATTTTGAACTCGAACTTGAAAAGCTGAACAAGCGGATCCTGAAAATGGGGAACCTGGTATATGACCAGGTCCACAATGCACTGGAAGCGTTGCTGACATGCAACATTGAACTTGCACAGCAGGTTGTGGAACTTGACAACAAGGTGGATAAACTGGATGTGAAGATTGACAAGCTATGCCAGCGTATTTTTGCCCTCCAGCAACCGGTGGCAACCGATCTGCGGCTGATCATGTCGGCCCTGAAGATGAACAACGACCTGGAACGCCTGGGCGACCTGGCTGTAAACATTTCATCGAAAGTGGAAGGAGTAAGCGAGTACGGAGAAATCCTGGCCGAACTTCATATCGACGAACTGTCCAACATGGCCGATATTATCGTGAAGGATGTAATTACCATCCTGAATACCCGCAACACCACGTTTGTCAAGGATATCTTTGTATCGGCCAGTGCTATTGAAGAGAAGGTTCAAGCCGTTTCGTCGCGTATTCTCGATGAAATGATGCACAAAACCGAAGTGATCGTGGTGGCCACCAACCTGATGATCATCCTGACCCAGATTGACCGGATTGCCGGATATTCAACCAACATCGCCGAATCGATCGTTTTTATCGTCGACGGGAAAATGATCAAGCACAAAAACATCTTCAAGGAAACCGGACCCGTGCGGCCTGGCGAGGAGGAGGATTTTGATTAGAGGTGGACAGGTGGACAGGCGGACAGGTGGACAGGTGAACGGGTGAATTGGGACACTTCGGGAACCTCAGTGTCCTACGTCCTTCGTCCACACGTAACCTGGTGATATTTCAACATAATTCCCTATTTTTGCGGGGAAATAACAGGAATTCACTAAATCTTCCATCATGGCACAGCAGGCTGGCAAACCGATCAATGAACAGTCGAAAGGAAGTTATGTACTTTCCATCACCATCATCGGGGTATTCTTCTTCATTTTTGGATTTGTTACCTGGCTTAACGGGATCCTGATCCCATACCTGAAGATCGCATGCGAACTCTCCAATTTCCAGGCATTGTTCGTGGCTTTTGCCTTTTATATCTCCTACACCGTAATGGCATTGCCTTCTTCCTGGGTCCTTAAAAAAACCGGTTTCCGCAACGGCATGATGGTCGGCTTGTGGGTGATGGCGCTTGGCACCCTGCTGTTTGTCCCGGCAGCCCTCACACGCACCTTCGGACTGTTCCTGACGGGCCTTTTCGTACTCGGGACCGGCCTGGCGATTTTACAAACAGCATCCAATCCCTACATCACCATCATCGGGCCAAGGGAAACGGCTGCCCGCCGCATCAGCATCATGGGCATCTGCAATAAACTTGCCGGTGCCATTGCACCGCTGATCCTGGCCTATTTTATCCTGCACGACGGCGACGCTTTCGTAAAAAGTCTTGAAAACCTGGGCCATGATGCACGGATGGCGGCCCTCGATTCCCTCGCCCGGCGCGTGATCAACCCGTACCTCGTGATGACCGCGGTCCTTTTTATCCTGGGACTCTTTATTCGCAAGGCGCCGCTCCCTGAAGTTGAAGCGGAGGAGGATTCCGAATCAGGTACGGAATACGCGTTATCCCGGAAGTCGATTTTCGGGTTTCCCCATCTTATCCTCGGCGTGATCACCCTTTTCTTCTATGTTGGCGTGGAGGTCATTGCCGGCGACACCATCATCCGTTACGGACTGGCGATCAAGGTTCCGCTGGAGTCGGCCAAGAATTTCACCTCCCTGGTACTGATCGCAATGATTATTGGGTACATTCTCGGGATCGTGCTCATCCCCCGGGTAATATCGCAAAAAGCTGCATTGGCCTGGAGTGCCGTGCTGGGCATCTGTTTTACCATCCTTACCGTATCGGTTCCGGTAGAGGCCCGTTTCAGTTTTCCTTTTCTTGACCTCATGACGCTGAAACCGGTTGTGCTGATTCTGCCGTACACCATCCTGTTCGTAGGGTTGCTCGGGCTCGCAAACGCCATCGTATGGCCAGCCATATGGCCGCTCGCCATTCATGATCTTGGAAAGTTCATTAAAACAGGTTCCGCCCTGCTGATCATGGCCATTGCCGGCGGTGCGATCCTCCCGCTGGTTTGGGGGATGCTCTCCGATTTGTGGTCACCCCAGCAGGCATACTGGATTGCCATTCCCTGTTACCTGTTCATTTTTTATTTTGCAATAGCCGGGCATAAGTTGCGCTCGTGGAAATAATGTTCCCAACTATGAAACCAACACTGTTAATTCTTGCTGCCGGTATGGGCAGCCGATACGGCGGGCTCAAACAGCTTGACCAGATCGGTCCGACAGGCGAAACGATCATCGACTACTCGATTTACGATGCCATCAGGGCCGGGTTCGGCAAGGTGATCTTCATCATCAAGGAGCAGATCGAGGATGACTTCAAGGAGATCTTCGTGGAACGGCTGAAGGACAAGATCGCCATCGATTATGTTTTCCAGGAGACCTGGATGGTGCCCGAGGGGATCATCATTCCCGACAACCGCAGCAAACCCTGGGGAACAGGTCACGCTGTGATGATGGCCGCCGGTAAAATCGACGGGCCGTTTGCCGTGATCAACGGCGACGACTTTTACGGCCGCCGGGCTTTCGAAACCCTCGTTGAATATTACAAGGATTGGGTCGCCAGCCAAAGCAACGATTACTGCATGGTAGGCTATCATGTCGGGAAAACCCTGTCGGAATTCGGCGCGGTTTCGAGGGGTGTGTGCCAGCCGGATGAAAACTCCTTCCTGGTGGATGTGGTTGAACGTACGCAAATCGAACGGACCGGGAACGGGATTGCTTACAAAAACGAAGAAGGCAACCTTGTGGCCGTTGATGAGAATACCATTGTTTCAATGAATTTCTGGGGATTTACGCCATCATTTTTCGGGTACCTCAATCGTGGATTTGAGACGTTTATCGCACAGAACGCCGGAAATCTCAAGGCTGAATTTTATATTCCCAGCGTTGTGAACGACCTGATTAAAACAGGAACGGCTTCGGTGCGTATTCTCCAGTGCGATGAGAAATGGTTTGGGATGACCTACAAGGAGGATCGCGGGGCCGTTGTAAAAAGCATCAGGGAACTTGTCAGGATCGGCGTTTATCCCGAAAACTTATGGGGCTGATCCAATTTTACGGCCGGCAGAGCGTTATCAAATTAATTACCTACTTTTGTCAACAGGCAAACACCAAAAATATGAAGAGCTTAAAACACACCCTGACCAGCTTAACAGCTGCCATTATCATGATTTTCATCCTTGCGCCTCATACTGGCAATTCGCAGGTGGTTAATGCCTCCGCGAAGAAAAGGATCAGCATAGGCGTCGGAATGTTCACCGATCTTTGGATGAACGTGCCATCCGGAATGAAAACCCGGACCATCAACCAGGGGGTCAATGTTGGCGCAAGCTATAACATGCCTTTTGGGAAGAGCAACTTCAGTTTTTCCATCGGACTGGCGATCACTGTCCACAACCTCTATTGGAATTATAAGTTCCTGCAGAGCGACACTGCAGCATTCCCGTTTGTGAAGGTGGCTGGTACTGAGAGCTACAAACGAAGCAAACTTACGTTGCCATATCTTGAAATTCCCCTCGAATTCAAATTCAAATCGAAAAGCAAGCTGGCCGTGGGTGTGGGTTTCAAAGCGGGCTACATGATTTACGGACATTCAAAATGGGTGGGTGACGACTACCTTTTTAAAACCTCCGGCACCCTCAGATATTCTGTAAAGGATATCAAAGGCATCGAGAAATTCGCCTATGGCCCAACGCTGAGGGTAGGGTATAAATGGTTCCATCTTACTGGCTACTATTCGCTTTCCAGTATTTTTACAAAAGGAACGGGTGTGGATATGTACCCGGTTTCAATCGGTTTTGTACTGCTGCCTTTCTGATCAGAGAATCATCATCAGCAAAGTCATTGTTAAAGCTCCCATGATAAAGCCGGAGTAAATTTCGGCAGGGTCATGGGAGTCTGATTTTAACCTGGCAAAGCCAATCACCCCTGCCAGCATGATGGCTGCCGTCACCTCTATGGTCAGGTTAATCCCGAAATTGAGGGCAAGTCCAAGAAAAAGTCCGGTAAAACCGCCAATGCCAATCATGTGCAGGCTGATCTTGCGGTAAAAATTCACCACCAGCGACATGATCGACAGCAGGGTGGCGCCAAGCATGTAATAGCTGAAGATGGAGGTAATGTGGGTGCTTCTCATGAGGAAGTAGGTAACATAGTAGAAAACCGATACCACGAGTAGCGGGTAGATGCGCTCCTCTTTGGTCCTCAGAAAAAATGAGGAGACCAGTTTAAACCTTGCCATGAACCAGGTGGCTGAAAGTGGAAGGACAAAGGTGGTCAGCAGCACGATGCCCACGAGGATCTTTTTATATAAAACCGGAACCTGGTGGGATGTGAAAATATCGAGGTTCAGCAGCATTAACAGGGTGTAGACGGGAATCAGCAAGGGGTGAAAGAGCCAGGATATTCCCCTGGCAATTTTTGTTTCCATCGGGCAACAGGTATTAAAGTTCTTTTCTGAGGCGGGCTACCGGGACATTGAGTTGCTTGCGGTATTTGGCGATCGTACGGCGGGCAATCTGGTAACCCTGCTCTTTCAGCAGGTCGACCAGTTCATCGTCGGTGAGCGGCTTTGATTTGTTTTCTGCTTCAATGTTGTCGGAAAGTATCTTTTTTATCTCGCGGGTCGAGATCTCCTCCCCTTCGGTATTCAGCATCGACTCGCTGAAAAAGCTTTTAAGGAGCAGGGTGCCGAAAGGCGTTTGAACGTACTTGCTGTTGGCAACGCGTGAAACGGTGGAAATATCAAGCGATACAATGGTTGCAATGTCTTTCAGGATCATCGGGCGGAGCTTGATATCATCGCCGGTAAGAAAATACTCATGCTGATAATCCATGATGGCCTTCATGGTCGTGTACAACGTTTCCTGCCTTTGTTTTATGGCATCAATGAATCCACGTGCGGCATCGAGCTTTTGCTTGATGAAAACAAGCGCATCGTTTTCAGCTGTTTTTCGCTTTGCACCGCCATATTCATGCAACATGCTGATGTAATCCCGGTTCAGCGACAGTTCAGGGGTATTTCTTGAGTTCAGCGTAAGTTCGAGGATGCCGTCGTTGTTGGTGATCAGGAAATCGGGAATGATGTACTGGCTGTCGCGCGAGACTTCAGAAATCGTAATCCCCGGCTTTGGATTGAGTCCCTGGATCTCAGCAATGGCTTCACGCAGTTCCTCTTCCGAGATATTGCCTTTCAGCAGAATCTTGTCGTAATGTTTCTTGCTGAACTCATCGAAATAAAATTTTATGATGATGATGGCAAGGTCGGTGGCATAGGTCCGGTCGGGTTTGTTCTCAAGCTGGATCAGCAAACACTCCTGAAGGGTGCGGGCAGCGATCCCGGCCGGTTCAAACGTCTGAACGATTTTAAGCACCTCAAGGATTTCAGCCTGCGTGGCTTCAATGGATTGATTGAATGCAAGATCGTCGGCCAGGGCGGGAATCTCGCGGCACAGGTATCCCGATTCATCCAGGTTGCCAATGATGGTCGACGCGATAATATACTGCTTGTCGGTGAATTTGTGCAGTCCGATCTGGCTGATCAGGTAATCCTGGAAACTGATGCCGGAAATAATGGGGATCTCCCGGGTTATCTCGTCAGGGCTCTTGTTATCCGCCACAAGCCTGTATTCCGGGATATCCTCCTCGTCGACATAATCCTCGAAACTGAATTCGTCATCTGCAGAGGAGGCCGGTTCCTGTTCCTGGAATTCATCTTCATCAGAATCGATAGAATCAACCGTAGGCTCTTCATCCATGGAGTCAAGTTCATCTTCGTCTTTGGTATTCTCTTCCAATGCAGGATTTTCCTCAATCTCCTGCTTGATGCGCTGGTCAAGCGAAAGGATGGGTTCCTGCAGCAATCGCATCACCAGCACCTGCTGGGGCGAGAGTTTTTGGATGAGCCGCTGTTGTAATTTCTGATTTAACATGAATGGCAAATATAGCAATTATTCAGTCTTACCTATTTCCATCATCGGTGAAAAAAACACATCGATCGTTAAAAACGCTTAGCCTGTCTATATTGTTCGAAAGATATTCCTGAATTGAATAATTTCGCCAAAAATAATGAAAACAATGGAAGAGATTCCCGGTTTGCGTTCAAAGCCATATACGATCTGGATCCATATCCTGGTATGGGTCGCCTTCCTGCTGGTTCCCCTGCTCTTTATCGAATCTTCGACAGGCAGGGAGCGGTTCATGATTATGGGATGGTTCCTGCAGGTGCTTATGGCCTGTTATTTTTATTATAACTACCTGTGGCTGATCCCGCGTTTTTTACTCAGAAAAAGAATTTTTGAATACTTCCTGATGCTGGTTTTCGGACTGATGGTGATCAGCGGGCTGAATGTAATTTTCATCATCAGTACATCCGAACTGGTTGAGCACCATCATCCTTTCAGTTTCTGGCACACCGCGTTGTTCCCGGTCTACCCGGCGATCATGGCCTTTGCGCTGAGCAGCACGCTGCGCATCACCATGGCATGGTTTAACAACGAGCGGCAGAAAAAGGAGATGGAGGCCGAGAAGCTGTCGTCGGAGCTCGCGTTCCTGAAATCCCAGGTCAATCCACATTTCCTGTTTAACATCCTGAACAACATCTGTTCCCTGGCACGCAAGAAATCGGATGAAACGGAAAACGCCATCATCAAGCTTTCGCAGATCATGCGTTACATGTTGCAGGATTCAAAAGATGAAAAAGTAAGCCTTGGAAAGGAGGTTGAATACCTCCAAAGTTACATCGAACTCCAGCGCCTGAGGCTGCCCGACCAGGTGAAGATCGGGTTTGCCATCGACGGCCCGGCAGAACTGCTTTCGATCGAACCGCTGCTGCTCATCCCGTTTGTTGAAAACGCCTTCAAGCACGGGGTAAGCTACCAGGGCCCCTCGGAGATCAGTATCCATCTTGATGCCACCGATAAACGAATATTATTCACCGTACGCAATAACATTGCAAAGCACATGGACAGCGCCGCGGAACAGGGATCGGGCATTGGCCTGAAGAATGTCATGCGGCGGCTTGAACTGCTCTATCCGGGCAAACATCAGCTCACCGTCAGCGACGACGGAGTTATTTACGTTGCCGAACTGCTTATTAATTTCTAACCCATGATACGCTGCATTGCCATCGATGATGAAATGCTTGCCCTTGACCTGATCGAGGACAATATTAAAAAAGTTCCGTTCCTTGAGCTTGTTAAAACCTGCCGGAGTGCCATGGAGGCCATGGAAGTTTTGCGTACCGAACAGGTTGACCTGCTTTTTCTCGATATCCAGATGCCCGATATTTCAGGGATACAGTTGCTGAAGAGTCTGCAGTATAAACCGCTGGTGATTTTCACCACCGCCTATTCTTCTTATGCAAAAGAGGGGTTTGACCTCGATGTGATCGACTACCTTCTGAAACCCTATTCTTTCGAACGGTTCCTCAAGGCAGTCAACAAGGCCCAGGAATACCTGGATCTCCACGACCGGGCAATGGGGCAACAGGCAATCAGGGAAATCGTGACCTCCCCGAATTTTTTATTCGTCAAGGCCGATTACAAACTCTATAAAATCAACCTCAGCGACATTCTCTACATTGAAGGATTAAAGGATTATGTGAAGATATACGTAACCGACAAGCCCATCGTTACGCAGATGAGCATGAAGGCCCTTGAAGAAAAACTCCCGCCGCACGACTTCATCAGGGTGCATCGTTCCTTCATCGTTTCGTTCAGCAAGATTGACTTCATCCAGAAGCACATGCTGACCATAGGGAAAAAGGAGATACCCATCAGCGAGCATTACCGCGATCAGTTGTTCAGCATTATCAACCACGACAAACCTACAGATTGATACAACTATGAAAAAAACAATTTGGCTATTTATCACCATGTTTGTTGTTTCAGGAATGGCAAACGGCCAGACAAAGACATGGACTTTTCAGCAATGCCTCGATACAGCGCTGCAGCGTAATATTTCGGTCAATGTAAGCCGCATGAGCAATGAGTTCAACAAGGTCACCCTTGAGCAGTCAAAAGCAAACCGGATTCCCAGTCTGAGCGCAAATGCCAGCACGGGAATGAGTGTGGGCAAGAGTGTTAACCCGACCACGAATTCCTTTGTGACCGAAAGCTACTACTCTGCAAACCTTGGGGTGAGCAGCAGCTATAACCTTTTCAACGGGTTGCAGAACACAAATATCATCCGGCAAAACCGGCTGAATGTGCAGTCGGGAGCACTTGACATTGAGAAGGTTAAAAACGACGTGACCCTGAACATTACCACCGCCTACCTGCAGGTTTTGCTGGATTATGAAATCCTTGGCGTGGCAAAGGCGGCAGTAGAGTCTACCAAGGCACAGGTAGAACGTACAGGGAAAATGGTGAATGCCGGGAAGTCGCCTGAAGGTGACCTTCTGCAGATGAAATCCCAGCTGGCAACCGACAATCTTTCGGTAATCACGGTCCAGAGTTCACTTGACCTCGATAAGGTGACCCTGATGCAATTGATGGATATCCCGGTTACCGATGGTTTTGACGTGGTGATCCCTGCCATGGACGAGTCGGCCGAAGTTATCCTGCAGAACAACGAGCAGATTTTCCAGAAGTCGCTTGCCGTTCAACCGCAGATCCTGAGCGCTTCCATAAAAACCAATGCCTCCGAGATGGGACTGAAGATAGCCCAGGGCGCCTACTGGCCCCGCGTTAGCCTTGGCGCCAACATGAACTCGAACTACGCCTCCACCAGGAAAAAAGGCACCAGTGTAAACCCTGAAGGGTATCCTTTTTACCAGCAGATATGGGATAACCTCGGGCAGTCGCTGTCGATGGGTATTTCAATACCCATTTACAGCAACAGGCAGGTTAAAAGCAGCATTGAAAAGGCCAGGATAAGCCTGATCACGACACAACTTTCAGAACAGAACACCAAAAATGTGTTGCGGAAAACCATTGAACAATCATACGTCGACATGCACAGTTCCATGAAAAGCCTGGAAGCAACCCGTCAGCAGCTTGCAGCGGTTGAATCGGTTTATAAAAATGCAGAATCCAAGTTTTCAGTGGGTGTCATGAGTGCCATCGATTTCCTGCTCCAGAAAAAGGCGTATACCCAATCGCAGTCGAGTGTCATCCAGGCGAAATACAGTTATATTTTCAGGCAAAAGATATTGGACTTTTACCAGGGGAAAGCAATCACTTTTTAATTAAGAATTAAAAATTAAAAATTACAATGAAAAAAGCATATTGGATCATTATTGTCGTTGTTGTTCTGGGTGCAGCGGTCGCTGCCTATTTTCTCTTCGGAAAGACGAAAAAAACGGTCATTGAATGGCGTACCGCCAAAATCGAGAAGGGCGACATTCAGGTAACGGTGAGGGCCAGCGGCACACTTAGTGCGGATACAACAGTCCAGGTAGGGACCCAGGTTTCTGGGATTATCAATAAGATCAACGTTGATTTCAATTCAGTTGTTAAAAAAGGGCAGGTCATTGCCATCCTCGACACCACTTTCCTGGCCCAGGCGGTTGATGATGCGAGGGCATCGCTCAAACGAGCCGAAATCCAGGTGAACCAGTCGAAGCGTGATTTTGACCGGACCAAGGTGTTGTTTGACCAGAAAGTACTGGCGCAGGCCGACTATGACCTGTCGCTCTCCACCTACGAAACGGCTGTGACCAATGCTTCCTCAGCCCAGGCAGCGTTGAACCGTGCAAAAATCAACCTGCGCTATTCAACCATCATCGCACCCATTTCGGGCGTGGTGGTTTCGAGGGCGGTGGATGTGGGGCAGACTGTGGCTGCCAGTTTCAGCACACCAACCTTGTTTACCATTGCCAATGACCTGACCAAAATGCAGGTTCAGGCGAATATCGACGAAGGCGACATCGGGAAGATACAGGTGGGCCTGGATGTGAAATTCACTGTGGATGCCTATCCCGAACTCTCCTTTAACGGCACCGTCAGGCAGGTACGTTTACTGCCGGTAGTAACACAGAATGTGGTCAACTATACCGTGATCATCGATGTGCCGAATCCTGATCTGAAATTGTTGCCGGGTATGACAGCAAACATCACCGTGATGGTAAAAGAAGTGAAGGATATTTTAAAAGTGCCTACAACCGCACTGCGCTTTACCCCGCCCCAGGAATACCTCGATGAGATGATGAAAAACCTGCCCGATTCAATTAAAAAGAAGCGCGAAAAGTGGGCCGCTCAGGGCGGAAGAGGCGGATCGGGCGGTATGTCGGGTGGCATGCCAGGAACGGGCGGCGGAATGCAGGGAGCGCCACAGGGTGGCACGCGAAGCTGGGGTGACCGTCCGCGGCGATCCGATTTTGGCATGGTATGGGTAAAAACCGGTGATTCAATCAAACCGCGCAGGGTGCATACCGGGTTAAGCGACGGACTTAATACCGAGGTCACCGGGAAAATCAATGCCGGGGATGAAGTTATTACCGGCAGCACCAGCCCGACGGTTGCCGCAACCGGGCAACAACAGCAACAGCAACAAAATCCTTTTGCACCGCAAATGCAACGGGGTGGTGGCGGCAGGGGAGGACGTTAACATGAGCGAAACAATTATTTCGGTTAAAAGCCTGGTAAAGATTTACAAAATGGGCGACGTGGAGGTGCATGCGCTTCGTGGCGTAAATGTCGACATACGGCAGGGCGACTTCGTGGCCATCATGGGAAAAAGCGGGTCGGGGAAATCCACCTTCATGAACATCATCGGTTGCCTTGACGTTCCTACCAGGGGGCAGTACCTGCTTGACGGGGTGGATGTGAGCAGTCTTTCAAAAGACCAGCTTGCCAACCTGCGCAACCGGAAGATCGGGTTTGTTTTCCAGTCGTTCAACCTGCTGTCGCGGACCTCATCGTTGGAAAATGTTGAACTTCCGCTGATGTACAACAAGAAAATCACTTCAAAGGAGATGCACCAGCGGTCGGTCAATGCCCTTGAAGCGGTAGGCCTTGCCGACCGCGGCCATCATTTTCCCAACCAGCTTTCGGGAGGGGAACAGCAGCGTGTGGCAATTGCCCGCTCGCTCGTGAACGACCCGGTGGTGATTCTTGCAGATGAGCCTACCGGAAACCTCGATACCCGCACCAGCCTGGAGGTGATGGCAATTTTCCAAAAACTGAACAGGCAGGGCATCACCGTGGTGATCGTGACCCATGAATCTGACATTGCAGCGTTCACCAAGCAGAATATCACCTTTCGCGATGGCCGGATCATCAAAGCCATCGAGGTGGAGAAACCCAGGGATGCGCGTGAAGAACTAGCCAATATGCCGGTAACGGTGGAGGAGGAAGTATGAAACTGAAAAATCTTCTTAAGGCAGCCCTTCGGTCGCTGGCCAAAAACAAAATGCGCACCTTTCTCACCATGCTGGGGATCATCATCGGCGTGGCATCCGTGATCGCGATGCTAGCCATCGGGCAGGGGTCGAAGCAGAGTATCCAGGCACAGATATCCACCCTCGGCACCAATGTGCTGATGATCTTTCCTCAGGCAAGCAACACGGGCGGCGTACGCATGGAAGCAGGATCTTCCCAGAAAATGACCCTCGACGATGTAACCGCCATTGTGGAACGTTGCCCGTCGGTGGCCTACGTCACCCCGCAGGTACGTACCAGCGGACAGCTTGTTGCGGGAAACCTGAACTGGAGAACCTCGGTGTATGGCGTTTACCCGAACTATTTTGACATCCGCAACCTGAAACTGGTGAGTGGTAGTTTATACACCATGACCGATGACCGGAGCGCAACAAAAGTGTGTGTTGTCGGGCAAACGGTGGTGACCAATCTTTTTGGGGCCGGTGCTGATCCACTTGGCAGTTACATCCGCATCAACAAGATCCCTTTCAAGATCATCGGGATTACCGAGAAAAAGGGGCAGAATGCATTCGGGCAGGACCAGGACGATATGGTGATCGCACCATTTTCAACGGTCCAGAAGCGGATGCTCGCGATTACCTTTATTCAGAGCATGCTGGCCTCTGCCGTTTCAGAACCGCTGATTCCAAATGCGTCGGCAGAGATTACGGATGTGCTGAAGGCCAAACATCATCTTGGCGTATCTGAAGAAGCCGATTTTACCATCCGAACCCAGACCGACATCGCCAGTGCCGCCACCGCCACCTCAGGTATCCTTACCATTCTCCTGGCAACCATAGCGAGCATTTCCCTGCTTGTCGGCGGCATCGGGATCATGAACATCATGCTTGTGTCGGTGACCGAACGCACCCGTGAGATCGGCATCCGGATGAGCGTGGGCGCCCGCGGGCGCGATGTGCTGCTTCAGTTCCTAATTGAAGCGTTGCTGATCAGCCTGCTTGGCGGGTTTATCGGGGTATCGCTGGGCGTGCTGGTTTCGCAGCTCATCGCCAACATCCTTAGCTGGCCGGTGACGATCACCATCCAGTCAATCCTCATGTCGTTTATCTTTTCGTCGGCCATCGGCATCTTTTTCGGCTGGTATCCTGCCCGCAAGGCTGCCGGGCTGAACCCGATCGATGCGTTGAGATACGAGTAGGGGCACGCCATGGCGTGATCTTGCCTGCAAAATGGTGAAATATCAAGGTGGCGAGGTAGCGAGGTAGCGAAATTGTGAAATGGTGAGAATATTCGGGAAGGGAAACAAGAGGTTATTTCAGTGTGGTGTCGAGAAACGTTTTCGTGTGCTGCAGGAATGTTTCGGTTGCGTCGAGGGTGAACAGGTGGGTCTGGTCTTCCATCAGTAAAAGGCTTACCTGTGCATACGAGGCTTTTAGTTTCTGATTAAGTTTAATAGCCTGGGATACCGGTACCACCGTATCGGCGGTGCCATGGATCAGGAAGGTAGGAGGGGCGGTTGGTGTGATAAAGTGGCTGGGATTGGCCAGGGTCCAGTTTGCAGGCAGGGTATCGCCTGTCATGAGACCGATCTCAGCATACAATGCCTGGCTTGCACGAAGTGTACTATCCTGTATGTCGGCCGGGCCGGCAAGGGAGATAACCGACCGGATGTTCCGGTTCCTGTTTCTTGAATAGGTGTACAACAAGGCCAGGTGTCCGCCTGCACTGTAACCGAAAATGGCCAGGTATCCTTTCATAATTCCCCACTGAACGGAATTTTTTAAAACACAGGCGATCACCGAATCGATGTCATCAAGCATTTCAGGATAGTGAGCCGAATCACTGGCAAGCCGGTAGTTCATCGAAACGGCTGCATATCCGAAATCTGAAAACCGTTTGGCAAAAGAGTTTACATATTCTTTGTCGCCCGAAACCCATCCGCCGCCGTGGATTACAATAACCATCTTTGTATGCAGGTTCCGGCCCTGCGGCAGAAACAGGTCATAACGCTGGAGCGAATCACTCCCGTATGGCTGGTTGTGTCTTTCAAGGTATGCGGCTACCGCGGCCGGGGTAAATTCAGATTTCCGGGAGCATGAGATCAAAGCGTTGAAAATTAACAATACGATTACGAGATTCCGGAAGGGGTACCGGTTGATTTTTTTAAACATGCTGCGGATAAAAGGGATAAAGTGTGTCGGGCATTCAAACTGAGTTCGGGCAGATGGAAATACTGTACTATAAGGTTTTTTACCCTGTTCCGGGCCCTGAAAACCACGAATAAACAACATCATGGCAGGTCTCGCCGATAAACAATATTGTACGAATTTAATAGAAGCTTTGCCATTAGTGTACAGCATACCTGAGTGAGGGTTGCATTGACATTTTCAGCATAAAAATAGTGAAGTTGGAAGTTCTGTTTCATTTTTTTGAAAAAATTATGCAATGCTTTGCATAAGATGTTCCGGGTCTTCAAATCAGGCGGGTTCAATTACGAAGATACCATCTCACTAAGCCCGATTGAAAATCTGAATTGCCTGGTTTAGTCTGCATCGCTTTCATTTGGATTTATCTTGTCGGAATAAGTCAAAACAAAAACGGGCATCCTGTTGAAATCAAAAAACATGATCGCAAGGCCTTTTGCTTGTTAAGGTACGGGTTGATCATTGTAACCCATTCACTGCTGAATCCCTTGTCAATAAACGATCTTGGGAATTTTATTAAAATATTGTCATGTACTTGGTTTTTATATAAGTTCCTGGTTATAATATTAGTTTATTTGTTTGGCTATAAGACCAACAACATAACATTTGGATGCCTGTTGCAAGGTGAGTGCTTAAACCGGTGATGTTTTCATAAAAATTCTATAACTTTTTATTTATGTGACAAATACAATGAAATAAAATTAGTTTTACCTGGAACCTGGGGGACCCCGTCAGGGTGGGGGACCCTGACGGGGTGGGGGACCCTGACGGGGTGGAGGACCCTGACGGGGTGGGGGACCCTGACGGGGTGGGGGACCCTGACGGGGTCCAGCTAACAACCACCTGTTTATAACTACTGCCCGGTTTTAACGGTTTCCTGCGGTAAATGTTCGTACTTTGCACTCCCTGTGGAAAACTTGGCACTTCTTGCACCGGTCATCCTGTCGTTTTTTATCCTGGTTATGCCTTCCGGGATACGTTACTATTATACTGTAGCCATTACCATCCTTGTTATTATCCTCACATCCTGGCCTTCAATGACGGTACTGATGCAGCCTTTGAACCTGCCGGTCAGCTTTGTTGCCGGCGGCCCCCTGGGGTCGATCACTTTTACACTCGACAATCTCAGCGCCTTCTTTATCCTTGTTACCAACTTTACCGTGTTCACCGGGCTTCTCTATTCAAACGGATATCTCGCACCCTACCGCACCTCTAAAACGCCGGCCCAGTTTGCCCTCCATTATTTCAGTTATACCTGGCTCCACTTTTCCATGCTGTGCGTGCTGACACTCCGCGATGGCACAGCCTTCCTTATTGCCTGGGAATTAATGGCCGTTTCATCATTCATGCTGATCCTGTTCGATGCGCAGAAGCGCAGCACCCTCAAAACAGCCGTTAATTACCTGATCCAGATGCATGTGGGACTGGTCCTGCTGATTATTGCCTTCCTGCTGGTGGAAGCTGACACCGGTAAATTCGGGTTTGACGGGTTGCAGCTCTTTTTTTCACGTCATCCCAACACCCCGATCTTCTTCCTGTTCTTTGCCGGCTTTGCCATCAAAGCAGGATTTATCCCGTTCCACACCTGGCTCCCTGAAGCCCACCCTGCAGCGCCATCGCACGTTTCGGGGGTCATGTCGGGCGTGATGATCAAAATGGGCATTTTCGGGATCGTACGTGTACTCACCTGTGTTCAGTCGGATGCCTACCTGATCGGCATCATCATCATGATCATCGCCACCCTCACCGGGCTATACGGCATTATGATGTCGATCATGCAAACCGACCTTAAGAAACTCCTGGCCTATTCAACCATCGAAAATATCGGGATCATCGGCATCGGCCTCGGACTGGGTGCCATCGGATTGGGACTGAACCGCCCTGCCCTGGTCATCTTAGGCTTCGGCGGCGGGCTGCTCCACGTGCTGAACCATTCTCTCTTCAAATCCCTGCTGTTCTACAGTGCCGGTTCAGTTTACAAAGCAACCCATACGCGCGATATTGCCCGGCTGGGAGGCCTGATCCACAAGATGCCGCGGACAGCCGGGCTGTTCCTCTTCGGTTCTGCAGCCATCTGTGCCTTGCCCCCGCTCAACGGGTTTATCTCGGAGATACTTATCTATTACGGGCTTTTTGCCGGGCTGCAGGCAACCTCGGTTTTCCAGACCATGTCGATGCTCATGACCATCCTGGCACTCGCGCTCATAGGAGGCCTCGCCCTGTTCGGATTTTCCAAAGCCACCGGCCTTACCTTTCTTGGAACACAGCGAACCAATATTCACATGGATGAAAACGCAGTGACCCCGGCGATGCTGTTTCCGAAACTGTTCATTGCCGCGATGATCCTGCTTGTGGGACTTTCACCGATGTTGTTTTTATCGCCCATCATGGGGATGATCGGGTCGCAGTTCCATGTTAATCCGTTACCGGTCGTCGTCCCGCTCATCCATGCCCTGTCAAAAATCAGCCTTGTCGGAATCATCCTGGTGATCACTGCAATTGCCCTGATGATGGTGAGGAAACACGTTGTAAAGCCCAAAGAAATTGTGTATGGTCCTACCTGGGGATGCGGCTATACTGCAGGGACAGCCCGCCAGCAGTACACCCCGGGCTCGTTCTCGGCAAATTTCGCGGAACTTGCCGACCCGTTACTGCACGCGAATCCAGAATACCGGCAAATAAGCGAAGAGGATATTTTTCCCGGAAAGCGTTCCTTCAGCCTTCGCCCTGTGGATTTCTTCAGTTCATGGACAAAAAAGATACTTGATTATGCCATGCTGGCCCTGAAGAACATTGCCCGGCTGCAGACCGGGAACATTCAGCATTACATTTTATATGCCTTTGTATTCATGCTGCTCATTTTCACATTGCTTTATATGAAACTTCTCTGATGGTAATCTTACTGGCCATCGTCACAGCAGTGTTTTTCCCGGGGATCATCCTCCGCATTAAAAGCATGGCCAGCGGCCGGAAGGGGCCCGGCATCCTCCAGCCCTGGAAAAACATCTGGGTCCTGCTGCACAAGGGCAGCGTGATAAGTACCACCACGAGCTACATCTTCCGGCTCGCCCCGGTGATCTATCTTTCAACCATACTTTGCGCCATCCTGCTTTTACCATTCCCCGGAACACATCCCCTTTTTGGTTTCGAAGGAGATTTCGTTTTGTTCGCATACCTGCTGGCACTGGGTAAATTCCTTTTCATCATGGGGGCGCTTGATACAGGCAGCAGTTTCGAAGGTATGGGCGCAAACCGGGAAGCGCTTTACTCCATGCTGGCCGAACCTGCCTTTTTCATCCTGTTTGGCACCCTCGCCCTGCTTACCGGCCATACATCCATGCAGCAGATTTTTGAATCGTTCCAGTTTGCCGGGAATAACTCCTTCATCATAGGATTCATCGCGGTGTACCTGCTCATCCAGATCGCTATGATCGAAAACAGCCGGATGCCGGTGGATGATCCGAAAACGCACCTCGAACTGACCATGATTCATGAGGTGATGATACTCGACCACAGCGGCTTTGACCTGGCACTCATCCACATTGGGACCAACCTGAAATTCGCCATGTACGGGCTGCTGATCACCAACTTCCTGCTTCCGGCCGATGGTTTGCCGCTGGTTATGAATAATTCCGGTGGAATGGCAGGCGAGGGTGGATTTACCTTGCAACTGGCTGCCAGGGCTGGCGCATGCCTTGTTATCCAGGCTGTTTTTGCCGTTCTGATCGGACTGATGGAGTCGTTCAGGGCGCGAAAGAAACTGGCCCGCAACCCGCAATTCATCGTTACGCTGAGTTCCATTGCCCTGGTGGCATTCATCCTCGTCTTGTTGATCACCTTTAAAATGATCAGTTAACATGAATGTCCTGGTCGTCATCGTTTTTGCCATCACCCTGATCTACCTCAGCATGACTGAGCGTTTTCGCATCTATGCAGGATTGATCGCACTCCAGGGCGTACTGCTTTTTATCCTTTCGTTTCTTGAACTCGATGCCATAACCCCGGGTACACTGATTTTTGTCGCACTCGAAACCCTGGTTTTCAAGGTGATCGTTGTTCCATACCTGCTCTTCCGCATCATTGCAAAAACCGGCGAGGCCAGGGTGCACGACAAGGCACTTCCGGGATTTTATTCCCTGCTTTTCATAACACTCGGGCTGATGGTCAGCATCGTGGTCTCATTTTCTCTCAATACCACGCCGTCGAACATGATCTATTTCATCGTTGCCTTTTTTGCCGTCTATACAGGTCTGTTCATGATCATTTCACACAAGAAAATATTTTCACACCTGGTAGGATTCCTGGTCATCGAAAACGCCGTGTTGCTGCTTTCACTGGCCATCGGAAGCGAGATGCCCATGCTGATCAACATCGGTATCCTGCTCGATATTTTTGTCAGCGTGCTGATCCTCGGGATTTTTGTGATGAGGCTGAAACAGCATGCGCATGAATTGACTATGCTTAAGGATGATTGATCGTTGTACGCGGCAGGTGCCGGAAATACAGCGTTTTTGCGAATATAAACTGTAATAAGCTGAATTTAGAGGAATGTTTGGAACAGGATTCATATTGGTTGGGTTTTTCGTGATATCGATGCTGATGGGCGCGCTTGTCGGCTTGGTGCATCACAAACTGCTGGCCAGGACCGTAACCATGGCATACGTGGCCATACATATTGGATTTTCGGCTTATTGCTGGCTTCACCTTGGCGAAACCGTGCTGGATTACTTCACCTTCGACCCGCTGGGAGTTTTACTGCTTACCATTCTTTCAATACTCTCGGTGACTACGGTCTATCATGGTTTTATCTACGTGAAGGATGCCAAACCGAGAATTTATGCCATCTATCATGCCGCCCTCATCGCCCTGATCGCCTCCATGTCGGGGGCTTACCTGGCAAACGGCATGACCACCGTATGGATCTTTGTGGAAGCAACCACGCTGGCCGTGGCTGCCCTGATCTATCACGACCGCACCGCGATGGCGCTGGAGGCTACATGGAAGTATGTCTTCGTATGTTCGGTGGGGATCGCCCTCGCATACCTGGGCATCCTTTTCCTTGGTTTTACCGTTCACGACGCGCGGTTGCTTCACCTCTCCTTCAGCAGCATCACCGAAATTGCCGGAAAGGCCAACCCGATGTACCTGAAAATTGCCTTTGTTTTTGTTCTTGTTGGCTATAGCACCAAAATGGGACTTTTCCCGATGCACACTGTTACCGTGGATGCGCACACAGTTTCACCCCCGCCGATCAGCGCCTTTATCTCCACTACGCTGATGAATGTCGGGTTTCTTGCTATTTTCAGGATCTACGCACTTTTTTCGGCTACCACGATCCTTCCCTTCATGAATCATGTGCTGATCATGTCGGGCGTGCTCTCGCTGCTTGTTTCAGCAGGCTACATGCTCAAAGCCAAGCACAACAAGCGCATGCTTGCCTATTCCAGCCTCGAAAATATGGGTATTGTGGCCATTGCCCTGGGTGTCGGCGGAATTGGTTATTATGCCGCAATCCTGCATATTGTTCTGCACTCCTTTACCAAGGCGGGTTTGTTCTACCAGATGGGGCAGTCGTACAAGGTCATGGGAACCTATAAGCTCGACGAATCGGGCAATTACATGGCGCTTTACCCTGCCGGCGCCACCGCCCTGCTGCTGGGATTCCTCTGCATCACGGCCATTCCGCCCTCCGGGATGTTCATCTCGGAACTATACCTTATGAAAGCCATGGTGGGCACGCACGATTACCTGCTGCTCGCAGCTACGGCACTCCTGCTCTGTTTTGTGCTGTACGCCCTGCTCACCCGCGTGCTGCATATCGTCTACTCCCAACCGCGCGAAAAACCGCTTCATGAGATGATCAGGGTGAATCCTTGGCAGTCGGCAAGCCAGTATGTGTTGTTCGGACTGGTCATCTTCATATGTTTTGTGCAACCTGCGCCATTCAGGCAACTGATAGAATCGATCATTAACGCTTTGCCAAAATAATGACGGACAAGAGATACATCGAATTGCTCTCAAACCCGGGAACGGTGAAGTTGGCCGACATCCCGGTGCTGGAATATCCTGAATTCATGGACTTCATTGACCTGATGATGGGGGAGGAGGGCACGCACTGCGTGGCCTATTTTGTCCTGGAGCAGGAAAACGCATACCGGTTCATCTGCTGCATGGCGGCCGATGAAAATCATGCCGTTGTAATTCTTTCACATGAACAACCCCTGGAGCCGGGGATTTTGCTGCAGTCCCTCACCGCAAAACACTTCCAGTTTCATGCATTTGAACGTGAGATCCATGAGAATTTCAAGGTTGATTTTGCCGGGCACCCATGGCTGAAACCGGTCCGTTACCCGTTTAACCGGCCGGATGCTGAAAAAGTGATGGATAATTACCCATTTTATACCATCGAAGGAGAGGATCTCCACGAGGTTGGCGTGGGGCCCATTCATGCCGGCATCATCGAACCAGGTTATTTCCGGTTCATTTGCCACGGGGAGAAGGTGCTTCATCTTGAAATACAGCTTGGTTACCAGCACCGGGGCGTTGAAAAACTATTTACAGAAAAGAAGGAGATTTTGCAGCAGTCGGTACTGGCGGAAAGCATTGCCGGCGATACGGTAACCGGTCATTCCATGGCCTATGCCGGCCTTATCGAATCATTGGCAGGAATGGAGATTCCACAGAACTTGTCCCGTGAACGGGTCATCGCCCTGGAACTCGAGCGCATCGCCGTTCACATTGGCGACACCGCTGCCCTTTGCACCGATATCGCCTACCAGTTCGGGCAGGTAGTGAATGAAGCCCTGCGCACCATTGTCATCAACACGACCCAGCTGTGGTGCGGGAACCGGTTCGGAAAAGGGCTGATACGGCCCGGGGGAACAAATTACCCGTTGACGGAGGAGATCATTGCAGTTGTTTTGAAAAATCTGGAGGAAGTGGAAGAACGGTATCTCCAGGTTACCGGCAGCCTCTTCTCGCTGCCCAGCGTGCTTGGCCGTTTTGAGGGAACCGGGAAGGTGACCACCATGCAGGCCTCGCTGATCGGCGCGGTGGGCATGGCTGCAAAGAGCAGCGGGATGTACCGCGATATCCGGTGGTCGCATCCTTTCTCTGCCTATGTTGGTCATATGTATGAACCGGTGATGCTGCACAAGGGCGACGTGTGGTCGAGGGCCATGCTGAGGAAAATGGAGGTTGAGAAATCGGTGGCCGTGATCAGGGAGATGGTGAAGGAGATTGGGAATATTCAAAATTCAGGATTCAAACAGGCTGGAAGACCGGTATACGATTCGGAATTCGCACCGTCATCGCTGGCGATTTCAATGGTCGAGGGGTGGCGCGGGGAGATATGTCACGTGGCTGTCACCGGGGATTCCGGGGAGATCGTTCATTACAAGGCAAAGGATCCTTCGTTCCATAACTGGATGGCTCTGGCGCTGGCCGTGCGAAACCAGGAGATTTCCGACTTTCCGCTGTGCAACAAGAGTTTTAATTTGTCGTATTGTGGGAATGACCTGTAGGGTTGAGGTAGCGAGGTAGCGAAATGGTGAAATGGTGAAATTGCAAAATGGTAAAATGGTAAAAATTAGCGAGATAAGGGATGCCGTTTAAGGAGATAAATATTTTTCGCCGTCATGGCAGGCAGTATGTGCCGGATCTGCGGGGAGTAGAGTTGCCGGCAATTTTCAGGGGAAGGCCTGTCATTAGCCGGGACATTACCCCGTTGGAGGCGGAGATGGTGCAGAAACTGTGCCCGGTGGATGCCATTGCAACAAGTCCGTGTTCCATCAACCTGGGGAAATGTGTTTTTTGCAGGGAGTGTGAATTTGCACTACCCGGGAAGATACGGTTCACAAACGATTATAAGATTGCCGCCAATAGCCGGGAGGAGCTGGTGATCAAAGCCGGTGCTGATCAGCCTTTGAGGCTTGATCCCGACAGGGTGCGCGGGGAAATCAGGTCGCTGTTCAAACACGCGCTGAAACTGCGGCAGGTCTCTGCAGGCGGAGATAATTCAGCGGAAATGGAACTGAATGCCGCCGGGAATGTCAACTTCGACATGGGACGGTTTGGCATTGAATTCGTGGCTTCGCCGCGTCATGCCGACGGCGTCGTGATCACCGGGCCCATATCGGGGAGCATGGCCGATGCGTTGCAAATCTGCTATGATGCGATCCCAACGCCGAAGATCGTTATCCTGGCAGGCACGGATGCCCTCAGCGGGGGAATTTTTGCCGGCAGCCAGGCCCTTGACAGAAACTTCCTCAGCAAATACCATGTTGACCTTTTTGTTCCGGGGAATCCACCCCACCCGCTTACCTTTATCAATGGCGTGCTTGACCTGATCGGACATAAGTGATCTCCTTGAAGATCTGACCAATGTCAGGGGAAATGCTGCAACAGCATGTGGAAGCAGAAGATTGAATCATCGAAAAATATTCAACTATGAAAAAGGTAATGATTTTGCTTCTCGTTCCTGTTTTCCTGGCAGCCTGTTCGAAAAAAAGCACACAGATTACCTATAAACTGAGCGATGACCTATGCCTTCTCTGCAATAATCCACCCCGGCAGATCATTGGCAATGACACGGTGTGGGCCGGGAATATCATCACACCCAACGGGGATAATTACAATGATTGTTTTACCATTCATAAGTTCCCGTTTCACAGCCGGGTTGACAGCCTCAACCTCACGATCTTCGACAGGGACGGCAGTCAGATCGTTCATTTTGACCATTACATGAACGACTGGCCAAAATATCTCCTTTCATCCACGGGCCAGGACCTGACCGGGCTTTCAAACGGGTTGTACCGGTACAGGCTGTCATACCCGACAGGTCATGCCGATGGCATCTTCATTGTCCTGTTTAAAAAGGATGCCTATGCTGACCAGCAGGTTGAGGCAACAGGGTGTTTTAATTGCTGCAGATGTCCTGACAATGATGATCCTGCATTTATTATGCTTTAATTTCCCACCCCGGTCAACTGGAAAACAAACCGATATGAATAAATTTGTGCTGACAGTGGTCCTGGTATCCTGCACCGGATTGTATGCCAGGTCTCAGCACGGAGAACGAAGCCCCGCGCAAAGGAATGAACCTCAGGTATAGATATGACGGCCACTGATCAACATATTGTATGGCTTGAAAGCCGGATACGGGAACTGGTTGAAAAAACCGGGGATGAGAATTTCATGTCCGAAATTACTGATGAGCAGGTTTCAAAGGCCAAATCCCTTGCCTGTGAGAATGTCTATTCAGCCGGCGATGTTTTTCTGCTGCTGTCGTCGGTAAACCTGCTCAACGCGGCCATCAAGCGGACCGCGTATAAAAATCTGCTGCATTATGGCCTGATCAAAGGGAAAGCGACCAGGCTTATGGTGCACCTGGTCTGCATGGATTTCACCGAATATGGCGCCGACGTTTACATAAACCCGGCAGAAAAATGCGCCTATGTCGAGATTTTTGGCCTCCAGTTCAGTTTTCACAACATCGGCCTCAATGACCACCTGGGGGCATTTGCCGGAAGTGATCGAAACAGGATAAAACCCTGGAAGGAGATCCGCCTGCAGCGGGTTGCAGGAGAGTTATTCAACCTGGCGGTGGCTTTCAATGAAAACCGGGGATAAAGCAAAAACAGCAAACCAACCGCGCCAATGATCATTGAATATGACCCGCCCATCGCGGAAAGACCGACGGAAGAGCTCATCGCCATGGCACATGGAACGACTGAGGAGTGGCAGCAGGAGGCCATGGACCAGGCCAAAGCTGAGCTCAATAGAAGGGAGATCACGCCGGACCAGCAGGAGAAGGTACTTCGGGCATGGTCGGAAAGGGAACAGCGTCTCCAGGCATGGTACGAGAAGAAACTTGCAGCGAATGCCACCGAAAGCTACTCAACCTGGGAAATGATCCTTATTTTCCTGGGTTCCTTCATGATCCGTTTATCCATGATCCAGGACATCCTCGACCTGAGGCGTGAAAACTACCGCAGGAAAGCCAGGCAGCGGATCGCTCTGTTGGTTGGCGGAATCCTTTTTTACCTATTGCTGGCAGTGGGCTTGTATACCTCATCGCAATACCAATGGCAGCAGGAGGTTAACCATACGGATATATCGAAATGGGAAAAGAACCACATTCGTCCCGGCGATAGTGTGCAAAACAAATAATCGGAATTGGGTTATCTCGTTGTCATCTTGGTGCCGGTCAAAATGAAAAACCCTGTAAACACTGGCGTTTACAGGGTTTTTGTGTAGCCCCGGCAGGAATCGAACCTGCATTTAAAGTTTAGGAAACTTCCGTTCTATCCATTGAACTACGGAGCCAAACGAGGTGCAAAATTAAACTATTTTTTATAATCACCGACAGGAAACCAATCAGGTTGTTCGGGCGGCTGCCTATATCCCCAGTAAATCTTCAATACCGCGGATTCCAACTTTTTGTTCGTGGCAGGTTTTAAAATTTCCGGGACTGTCAAACCAGCCTATCACGGTTTCACGCTGGAGATTCGTTGGTTTTACGGATAAGCAACTGAGATAGGATGACCATGCGTATTCCGACGGATGCCGGCAAAAACCGTGGTGAACCGGGTTGTTGTGAATGTACAGCAGTACTCTTTTCAGATAACTGCGGGAGGTGATTTTCTTGCGGCTGAAATTCTTTTCAAAAGGGCTACAGGTGCGGTGGTATTTTTTATTGAAGGCCTTGGTGTAGGCGTTGAAAAGGTTTGAAAAGGCCTGGTAAGGTGGTTTAACCTTTTGACCTTCCAGGTTTCCCAAGCCTGGGAGGTCAGCGGGAGGTTGAAGATCTTAAACCCGGATCAAAAAATGAAAATGGTTTTTCATCAGAACCCAGGCGAACGTATCGGCAACGGGTTCGATGTGTGTTACATATAAACTAAAAAAGTGTTCGTAGTTGGTTGTCTCCCGGAAAAGATCACAGCCGTTTATTCCCCGGTTATAGAGGTGGTAAAAATTGCCAGGTTCCAATGGTACTGCATGATACATCTCCGGCCTGTTTTTATTCCAAACCTTTAGGGTCCGTTCCCTACCTTCCAGGTTGTCAAAACCTGGAAGGCAGGGAAACAACCTTCGTCATTTCACATCCGCCCCATCAATCGTTCCTTCGCCGGGCGTTACGAAAAACAGCGTCCCGTCGGGGTTTTCGGCCATGAGGATCATTCCCTGCGATTCGATGCCCTTGAGCTTGCGCGGGGCCAGGTTCACCAGGATGCAGACGCGCCGGCCGATAATATCTTCCGGATTGAAAAACTTCGCGATCCCCGAAACCACGGTGCGCTGGTCGAGGCCGGTGTCGATCTTCAGCTTCAGCAATTTATCGGTTTTAGCGACTTTCTCAGCTTCCAGGATGGTCCCGGCACGGATATCCATTTTGGAGAAATCTTCAAACCCTACCGCTTCCTTGCCAGGCTTCACAGGCGCTTTCGCCTGCAGGGCTTCATTGGCTGCCCGGGTGTCGTGTAGTTTCTGAACCTGGGCTTCGATAGCGGGATCTTCGATCTTTTCAAAAAGCAGTTCCGGTGCATTGAGCTGGTGGCCTTCAGTAAGCCAGTTGAGGTTGGCGGCATCCATCCATTTAAATGACGGGAGATTGAGGGTATGCCTGATTTTGGCTATGGAAAACGGTAGAAACGGCTCCGCGATGATCGAAAGTTGGGCGCAGATCTGCAGGGAGATGTGCAGCACGGTGCCCACCCTGACAGGGTCGGTCGTGAATAATTTCCAGGGCTCGTTCTCCGTGAGGTACTTGTTCCCCAGCCGGGCGAGGTTCATCATCTCGGCCAGCCCTTCGCGGAAACGGTAATTCTGAATGCTTTCCGCGATCCGGCCGGGGATTTGCCGCATTTCCTCCATGGCTGCAAGATCACCGGCATTGAAGGCAGCAGCCCCGGGGACTTTCCCCTCAAAATACTTATGGGTAAGCACGATCGTGCGGTTCACAAAATTCCCGAGGATGGCCACAAGTTCGCTGTTGTTCCTCGTCTGGAAATCCTTCCAGGTAAAATCGTTGTCCTTGGTTTCAGGGGCTGCGGAGGTGAGCACGTACCTGAGCACATCCTGCTTGCCGGGAAATGCCTCGAGGTACTCGTGAAGCCACACGGCCCAGTTGCGGGAGGTGGAGATCTTGTCGCCTTCAAGGTTCAGGAACTCATTGGCCGGCACGTTTTCAGGGAGTATATAGGTACCCTCGGCCTTCAGCATGGCTGGGAAGATGATGCAATGGAACACGATGTTGTCTTTGCCGATAAAATGGACCAGCTTGGTTTCCGGGTCCTTCCAGTATTTCTCCCACTCCGGGGTGAGTTCCCGCGTGGCCGAGATATAGCCGATGGGTGCGTCAAACCACACATAGAGTACTTTGCCATCGGCGCCATCAACCGGGACTTTCACCCCCCAGTCGAGGTCGCGGGTAACGGCGCGCGGCTGCAGTCCCTGGTCGAGCCATGATTTGCACTGGCCATAAACGTTGATTTTCCAGTCATCCTTGTGGCCTTCGAGGATCCATTCGCGCAGCCACGATTCATACTGATCGAGCGGGAGAAACCAGTGCCGGGTTTCACGCAACACCGGCTGGTTGCCGCTAAGCACCGATTTTGGTTCGATGAGGTCGGTGGCGTTGAGGGAAGTGCCGCATTTTTCGCACTGGTCGCCGTAGGCCCGCTCAAAACCGCAGTGAGGACAGGTGCCGGTGATGTACCGGTCAGCGAGGAACTGCCCGGTGGCTTCATCGTAATACTGTGCCGAGACTTTCTCGATGAACTGCCCGGCATCATAGAGTTTTCGGAAGAAGGCCGAAGCGGTTTCGTGATGGGTTTTATTGGAGGTGCGGGAGTAGATGTCGAAGGAGATGCCGAAATCCTCAAATGATTTTTTAATGATGCCATGATACCGGTCTACGATATCCTGGGGTGTTACCCCCTGCTGCAAAGCCTTGATGGTGATGGGAACCCCGTGTTCGTCGGAACCGCCGATAAAGATGACATCCTCATCGTTCATCCGCAGGAAACGCACGTAAATGTCGGCAGGGACGTACACGCCGGCGAGGTGCCCGATATGGATGGGCCCGTTTGCATAGGGGAGGGCGGAGGTGACGGTATATCGCTTAAAAACAGGTTTTTTGCTCATGGGTTTTGGCTCTGAGAATGGTCTTATTACCAGGAGCAAAGATATAAAATATCCAAAGGAATATGGCCCCTTCCTGCCGGGAATGATCATATCGGGAATTCCGGATTTATAATATTTCGGGCATCATGATAAAAATGTGTATCTTGTTTTCGATGAAATGATCAAATTTTAATCAAACAGGTATCACAAATCTTTTCCGGGATGATTGTTAGTCATCCCGGAACAGCGTAACACTTATTCATGGAATCACCAGCCAGCGACCTGGAAAAACTCAATCTCCGCAAGATTACCGTGAAGTCGGCACTTCATTACCATGTGAACGAAATGCCCTGCAACTGGGATGTTAATGTTTACCGGGGATGCGGTCATGGCTGCCGCTACTGTTTCGCGCAATATTCGCACGACTACCTGGGTGCGGGTAACTTTTTCCGGGAGATCTACGCGAAGGTCAATGTTGCCGTGTTGCTTGACCGTGAACTGAGCAGGAGGAGATGGCGCCATGCCCGCATTAACCTGTCGGGGGTTACCGATGCCTACCAACCGGCAGAAGCGGAGATGAAAATCATGCCGGAAGTATGGAAGGTGCTGATACGCCACAGGAACCCGGTGGTGATTACCACCAAGTCTTCCCTGATCCTGCGGGACATTGAACTGATCAGGGAGCTGGCAGCGGTTACTTCTGTTTACGTGGGAGCCAGCATCACCATCATGGATGAGGCTTTGCGCAAGATCGTCGAACCCGGTGCTGCTCCTGCGGAAGAGCGTTTCATGCTACTGGAACGATGCCGTGAGGCCGGTTGCACCGCCAATGTGATGCTTACCCCGGTACTTCCATTGATCAATGATGACAAGATAAACCTGGAGGCAATTTATAAGCGTGCTGCGATGGCTCAGGTCGCAGGCCTTTCGGCCTGGCCCCTTAATTTGAAGGGTAGTACTAAGCAGAAATTTTTAACTTTCCTTGATGCCGAGTTCCCGCACCTGGTCGTTTCGTACCGAGAGCTTTACAGGGGGTCTGAAATCAGTCAACCATACTGGAACACGATCAGGGCATTAAAGGCTGAACTGCAGCAAAAATACAGGATTCCCGCCATACAGGTTCCTGGTACCGGCAGTGCTGAAGAGGCTGTTCAACTTACCTTGTTTTGAGTGAACCCCACCCTGTCAGGGTCCCCCACCCTGACGGGGTCCACCACCCTGTCAGGGTCCCCCACCCTGTCAGGGTCCCCCACCCTGACGG
>CAIWMX010000094.1 GCA_903913885.1 uncultured Bacteroidales bacterium
CCTGACGGGGTGGGGGACCCTGACGGGGTGGGGGACCCTGACGGGGTGGGGGACCCTGACGGGGTGGGGGACCCTGACGGGGTGGGGGACCCTGACGGGGTGGGGGACCCTGACGGGGTGGGGGTAGGGCTAGCGGAACCCCCGCTGCCTCATGGCCTCAAAGATCACGATGGCCGCAGAGGCCGAAACATTCATGGAGTCGATCTTCCCCATCATGGGGATTTTGATGAGATCGTCGGCTCCTTCAAGCCAGGCGCCGCTCAGCCCGTTCGCCTCAGAACCCATGATGATGGCCGCCGGATGCCGGAAATCGGTTTCATGATAATGATGCGTTGCCGTAAGCGCGGTGCCAAACATTTTAATACCGGAAGCATGCAGCCAGTTGATGGCGCCTTCGGATGATGCAGTGACCACCGGCATGGTAAAGATGCATCCGATGCTCGAACGGATGGCATTGGGATTGTAAATGTCCGTCTGCGGATCGCAAATGATCACCGCATCAAGGTTCGCAGCATCTGCCGTGCGGAGAAGCGCCCCCAGGTTCCCGGGTTTTTCTACCGTTTCAAGTACCAGCAGGAGGGGTGTTTCTCTAAGCCGGAGGTCGCCGAATTCAAGCCGTCGCGGTTCCGCCAGCGCGATGAGCCCGTCACGGTCGTTGCGGTAGGCCATACGGTTGAAAACAGCGGTGGATACTTCAACCATTTCAATGCTTCTGTCGTTTGGAGACAAAGACGCAAGATCGGAATCAGACACAAATTCGGGCGCATAAAACAGATCGGTGATGACGAACCCGCTGGCAAGGGCAAGCCTGATCTCGCGCAACCCTTCAATCACGATGCGGTTCTGTTCCTTCCGGGCCCGGGGTTTCTCGCCAAGAAGCAGCACATTCCTGATCAACGGGTTCTGTAAACTTGTAATGACGCGTGACATAGTCGTTTTTAAGGTCAGTTTTTCACGATTTTAATAACCCGGGTTTCCAGTAAGCTGCGGATAGCGGCAAAATAGATTCCGCTTGCCCATGTCTTCATGCCGAGCACCAGCCGGTAACGGTTTCCCACCGGCATAAACCGGCAGGCATGCACCCGTTTTCCATACATATCTGATATCTCAACAAAGATAGGTTCTTTCCCCGAACAGCTTCCTTCAAGATTGGTAACATCTCCGGCTGGATTGGGGAACACCCTGGAATCAGCGGGAATGATTCCTGGTTGTACCTGCGTGGTCGTACACGATTTCATAAAGGTAATTCGCGGCGAACTGTTCAGCGAATCGTTGAAAACCGCCCAGGCGACGGTTTGTTTTTTCAGGTAGTATGCCAGGTAAAGCTTTGTGAAGTCAAGGGTGGCGGCATGCTGCTGTTCGCGGGTGATGGTAAAGGACTGGCACCCGAGTTCACCCAGGGAACAGATAAAACTGGCATCGGCAAAATAGCAATGACCGCCTCCCTTGATGTTGATAAACACCTTGCACCCGCTGGCAAGCGAATCATACATGGGCACCTGGTTTGTTGCCGGCGGCGTTACACAATCGAGATCGGCCGAAAATACCAGTGCCGGAATGGTGACACCGGTGGCCGCCACGATCGCCGAAGGAGAGGTTTCGGCGGCAGCCCAGGTTACCATGGTTGTCGGGACTACATTGTTCCTGCATCCCAGGAAGGATGCACCCCCGCCCATTGAGTGTCCCATCACAGCCGAGGTGCTGTCGACATGCTGGTAAAACGGCGAGGCAGGATCAGCGCCTTCCGTTTTCATCTGCACGACGAGAAAAGCCAGGTCGGCGCCATATTCGGCATGGTTGGGTGACAGCGAGGTCTCGGTTTTTGGAAAAACCAGGATATAACCGCCAGGCACCATGGCATCCCTGAAATAAAGATAGGAATCATACGCCATCTGGAATCCGTGGCCGAAAACAATGACCGGGAACACACCCGCGGCCGCGGATACATTTTCACCTGCCGTTACCCCCGGGTAGTAAAGTTCCGAGGGAACTGGCCGGTTGCCCCGGATGGAATCGGTAAAGATGATTGTACGATGGCCTACCGGGTAGTTTTGCGACCGGCACGTGATGGAAAACATGGCCAGTAGTGTTAATATATAAACAGAGATCGTTTTTTTCATGCCGGAAATTTGTCGGAAAGGCAGGTTTATTTTGTATTTTTTGTTTGATCTACAAGGTTTTTCGGGAAAAATAAATAATTTTTCCTTTCTTTGCAGTTGATTAAAAAATATACATATATTTGTGTATTCAATTACCTGAATAAATCATGTCAAAGATATTTGCCCTTTCTGAAGCCTCTTCGATCGCGATCCACAGCATGGTTTTGATTGCCCGTTCAGGAAATGGAATCAATGCAGTAAAAATAGCAGAAATTACCGGATTTTCAAAAAATCACATCGCTAAGATCCTGCAGCGCCTGGTAAAAAATGACATGCTCAAGTCGGTCCGCGGCCCGTCGGGCGGGTTTTCGATGAAAATGGAACCCAAGGCAATCAGTCTCCTGGATATTTATCAATCCATCGAAGGCCAGCTGGATGTCGGCGAGTGCCCCTTGTCATATGATCTCTGCGGATTTGACCGCTGCCTGATGGGTACCGTGGTGAACAAACTGACCGCTGAGTTCAAAAAATTCCTCCAGGATCAGACACTGCAATCGTATCTATAATTTTTTTGACCCAAAAGAAGTAATCAGATACTTAAATACATCTATAATATGAAACGGAAGATTATTCAGATTGATGAAGAAAAGTGCAACGGCTGCGGTTTGTGCATACCAAACTGTCATGAAGGGGCCATGCAGCTTATCGACGGAAAAGCAAGGCTGATCAGCGACCTGTTTTGCGACGGGCTGGGAGCCTGCATCGGCCATTGTCCCGAAGGGGCGATCGAAATCATCGAAAGGGAAGCGGAGCCCTATGACGAACGCAGGGTGATGGAGATCCTCGTCCCCAAAGGAAGGAATACCATCCTGGCCCACCTTGAACACCTGCGCGATCACAACGAACAGGAATTTTTGCAGCAGGCAATAGATTATTTAAAAGACCATAAAATTATGATGAGCCCCGAAAAAACAGAACATCATTCGCATGGCGAATGCGGATGTCCCGGGTCGATGACCAGGGATTTCAACACAAACGACGTTAACAGTGATCCCTGTGTGATACCTTCAGCCGCGACTGAAAATGTTCCACCACCGGTAATTGCCTCGGAATTGCGCCAATGGCCGGTGCAGTTGCACCTGCTCAATCCGCAGGCGTCGTACTTCAAGAATGCCGATGTTCTCCTTGCCGCCGACTGCGCGGCCTTTGCCATGGGCAACTTCCACGCCCGGTTCATGAAAGGCAAGTCCATCGCCATCGCATGCCCGAAGCTCGACAGCAACAAGGAGTCATACGTTCAGAAGCTCACTTCCATGATCAGCGATACCAGAATCAACTCGCTCACCGTCGTGATGATGGAGGTTCCATGTTGCGGGGGCCTGCTGCAGATGGCACAAACGGCAAGGGCCGGCGCCGGCCGGAACATCCCGGTCAAGCAGGTCATCGTGAGCCTGCAGGGCGAGGTGATTGAGGAGGACTGGATCTGATCCCTCAAAAGTCGATTACATGCAATGGACCTACAGCGATAATCCTATCTAAAAAAATACCAACAAAATGAAAACACGCAAACTATGGTTCGGCTTTATTGCCGTGATGACAATTTCCTTCTCCGTCCTTATTTATTACGGGCGGGAGATCTACAAACAGGCGCCCCCGATCCCTTCGGAGGTGGTAACGACCGGCGGAACCGTGCTTTTTTCCGGGCAGGACATAAAAGACGGCCAGAATGTATGGCAGTCGATGGGGGGGCAGGAAGTCGGCACGGTATGGGGCCATGGCTCCTATGTCGCACCCGACTGGTCGGCCGACTGGCTTCACCGCGAATCGGTATTCATTCTGGATTACCTGGCCGATACATCCTTTCACAAAAACTTTGCATCGGTTTCTGCCGAACAGAAGGCCATGCTGAAAATCAGGCTTCAGCAGGTAATGCGCGTCAACACCTATGATGCAGCATCCGGGAAACTGGTTGTCTCCCCGCTCCGGGCCAAAGCCATCAGGGCGGTGGGAGAGCATTACACCAGCCTGTTCATGACCGACCCGAAACTGGAGAAACTGCGCGATGCATACGCCATACCGCCCAATACCATCAGGGACACGGGCAGGATGAACAAGATGAACAGCTTTTTCTTCTGGATATCTTGGGCGTGCGTTACAAACAGGCCTGGCGGCGATATCTCGTACACCAATAACTGGCCGTCGGAAGAACTGGTTGACAACAAGCCCACAAGTTCGCTGATACTTTGGACCGGTTTCAGCGTGATCATGCTGATTGCCGGCATCGGACTCATGGGCTGGTACTATGCCTCACGCAGGGAAGATAAAATGGGGGAGAGCGAATTTCCCCGCACCGACCCTATGCTGGGTGGGATTTTCACCCCGTCGATGAAGGCTACCCTGAAATATTTCTGGGTTGTTACCGCACTGATCCTCGTTCAGATACTTATGGGGGTCATCACCGCGCACTATGGTGTGGAGGGCCAGGCTTTTTACGGGCTGCCCCTCTCCGGGATCCTGCCCTATTCCATCTCCCGCACATGGCATATCCAGCTGGCGATCTTCTGGATTGCCACCTCATGGCTGGCCACCGGGTTATATCTTGTTCCTGCTGTCTCGGGAAAGGAACCCCGGTTCCAGGCGCTTGGCGTGAATTTCCTCTTTATCGCCCTGCTCGTGATCGTGGTTGGTTCGCTGATAGGCCAGTGGTTCGGCGTGATGCAGCGATTGGGTTTGGTTACCAACTTCTGGTTCGGGCACCAGGGATATGAATATGTTGACCTCGGCCGGTTCTGGCAGTTGTTTCTCTTCGTGGGGCTTGTCATCTGGCTGGTTTTAATGACCCGCGGTCTTCTGCCCGCCCTGAGGGCAAAATCGGAAAATAAGTCATTGCTGACCATGTTTCTGATCTCGACCATTGCCATCGCGGCATTTTATGGCGCCGGGCTGATGTGGGGACAGCAAACGAATCTTGCCGTTGCCGAATACTGGCGCTGGTGGGTGGTTCACCTCTGGGTTGAAGGCTTTTTCGAAGTGTTTGCCACCGTGGCCATCGCTTTCCTCTTTGTCCGCCTCGGACTTGTCCGCATAGCCACCGCGACAGCCGGCGTGCTTATTTCGACCATTGTATTCTTATCCGGGGGGATCCTTGGAACCTTCCACCATCTCTATTTCACGGGAACGCCCACGGCGGTTCTCGCGCTGGGGGCAACCTTCAGTGCGCTGGAGGTCGTTCCCCTGGTCCTGATGGGTTTCGAAGGCTATGGAAACTACAAACTGTCACAAAGCAGGGATTGGGTTACCGGGTATAAATGGCCGATCTGGTTTTTCCTGTCGGTTGCCTTCTGGAACCTGGTTGGCGCGGGAATCTTCGGGTTCCTGATCAACCCGCCCATCGCCCTCTATTATATGCAGGGACTCAACACCACCCCGGTGCACGGGCACACAGCGCTGTTCGGCGTTTACGGAATGCTCGGGATCGGGCTCATGCTGTTCGTTCTTAAGAGCATGGAACCGGAAAAAGTGTGGAAGGAAAAATGGGTGAAGTTTGCTTTCTGGTCCATCAACATCGGGCTGGCCCTGATGGTGCTGATCAGCGTTCTGCCGGTCGGCCTGGCCCAGACCTGGGTGAGCGTCAGGACCGGGATGTGGTATGCCCGTTCGGCTGATTTCCTGCAGGATCCCACCATTACCTTTTTCCGCTGGCTCAGGGTGATCGGGGATACCGTTTTCGCGGCGGGAACGCTTGCACTGGCCTGGTTTATCTTCGGGTTGAAGGGAGGATGGTCGGTGGAAAATAAATTAAAAATTAAAAATTAAAAATTGCAAAAAGCACTTAGTTATGGATAAAAGTATTTTCGAACATTCCAATGTGTTCAGGTTTCCTGAAAAGGTGGAGTATTCTTCCGAAGGTATCATCAGCAAGCGGGTGATCGACCGCCCGGTTGGAACAGTAACATTGTTTTCATTCGACCAGGGGCAGCGGCTGAGCACCCATTCGGCGCCTTACGATGCCATGCTGCAGGTCATAGAAGGGACCGCAGAAGTGATTATTAACGAAATGCCGTTTGTTCTGACCGTTGGCGAGGCTATCATCATGCCCGCGGGGATTCCCCATGCAGTGAATGCACCGGAGAAATTCAAGATGGTTTTAACGATGATAAAGGGATAGGAACGCTGATCAGGCAATAAACAGTATAATCTGAAAAACAAGAAAAAATGAGCGAACTGATAAACAATTCGCAAAGCAGGAAGGATCTGCTCAAACACATGATCCTCCAGTTGCACGAAGGGGTGGCGCCGGAAGCGGTGCGTGCCCGGATGATCGAGCTGATGACGAAAATCCCTTACGGGGAGGTGGTGGAGGTGGAGCAGGAGCTGATCAGCGAAGGACTTCCCGAATCGGAAGTTTTGCGGCTCTGCGACATTCACAGCCAGGCACTGGAAGGCCGCATCGACCTGGCGGGCATGAAAATCGTGCCCCCGGGCCACCCGGTTGATACCTTCAGGCGGGAAAACAGGGAGCTGGAAAAGGTGCTGCGGGAGCTCCATGAAATTTTCGGCAAGCCCGGACCGGATATTTCCGGCCCCGGGATGGCTCCATATCTCAACACGCTGAAGGCGCTTTTCAACAGCCTGGCCGATGTTGACAAGCATTACCGCCGCAAGGAGAACCTGCTGTTTCCCTTCCTCGAAAAATACGGCGTCACAGGTCCCCCCAAAGTGATGTGGGGAAAGCATGATGAAACCCGCGACCTGCTGAAGAACGCGGTCAATTCACTCAACGCGCCGGGGGAGGTCACGCCGGAAATGTTGGAGGTAAAGATTGAAATTTTTCTCAAACCTGCAGCGAAAGCGGTTTCCGATATGATCATGAAGGAGGAGGAGATCCTTCTCCCGATGACCCTCGACAAGCTGACGGAGACCGACTGGTACGAAATCTACCGGCAGACCAATGAAATAGGCTACTGCCTGTATGATCCCGAAATTTCCTGGCAGCCGCAGGGCATAGAAATTGCGGAAACCACCTCGGCTGAAGAGGGAACCATCAGCCTGCCCAGCGGATCGTTTACCTCCGAAGAGCTCCTGGCGATCCTGAACTCCCTGGCGGTCGATCTCACGTTTGTCGACCGCAACGACAAGGTAAAGTACTTTTCGCAGGGGAAAGAGCGTATTTTCGACCGCAACCGCGCGATTCTCGGCCGCGATGTGCGCATGTGCCATCCGCCGTCGAGCGTGCACGTAGTCGACCAGATCATAAGTGATTTTAAATGCGGCAAAGCCGACAGCGCCCCGTTCTGGATCCAGATGGGTGGAAAGTTTATCCACATTGAATATTTTGCCCTCCGGGATGAAAAAGGCGAATACCTCGGAACCCTTGAAATGTCGCAGGATCTGACCGAAAAGCGCAAGCTTGAAGGAGATCAGCGGATATTGTCGTATAAAAATTAACCCACAAATACCAATCAGAATGAATTCGCCTGAAAACTTCAATACAGCCAACATAAAACTTTCCCTGGATGCACGGCCATTGCTGGCGCAGGGAATCCATCCGCTGGAGCAGGTGCAGAAGGAATGCGCCATCCTGCTTCCCGGTGAGATATTTGAGATCATCACCCCTTTTCCCCCGAGTCCCATGATCGAAAAGATGGCCGCTGCGGGATTTGAAACCTTCTCTGCAAACGGGGAAGATGGAATGGTACACACCTACTTTAAGAAGTAATGAGGTAGCGAGGTAGCGAGGTAGCGAAAATTTGCGCTATTAATCTTTTACCAAACTTTCTATTTCATTATTTCGCACCCTCGCCACCTTGCTACCTCACTTCCTTCCACCATGATTTCTCTCCTCCGAAAATACCACAAATGGTTCAGCCTCGCGGCAACCTTTTTCCTCCTGCTGTTTGCTGTTTCGGGGATGGTGCTGAACCACCGCGAACTGCTTTCCGGGATGGATGTCAGCCGCAAGCTGCTGCCTCCCGTTTACCGCTACAACAACTGGAACCTGGCGGCGGTAAAGGGTTCGGTAAAGGCGGGCGGCGACACGGTGCTGGTGTACGGGAATATCGGCGCATGGCTTACCGACAGCACTTACAGGGAGTTTCATGACCTCAATGCCGGGTTCCCGGCAGGGATCGATAACAGGAAGATCAACACGTTATCCTGGTCGCCGGTTTCAGGACTTTTTGCAGGCACCGTTTTCGGACTTTTCAGGTTTAACGGGCATGTGTGGAGGAAAGTTGCTCTTCCGGCAGCATCACCCCGTGTCGTAAAGGTATTGCAGGCTGGAGATAGTCTGCTGGTGATGACCCGCTCGGAAATTTTCCTGGCCCGCGGTTCCAGCGGGTACCGGGTTTTTCACAAGATCGTGGTGCCGGAGGGCGAAGACAACGACGGCAGGGTGGGCCTTTTTAAAACCCTCTGGGTAATTCACAGCGGTGAAATTTATGGCCTGGCAGGTAAACTCATCGTGGATGCAGTTGGCATGCTCTTCATCTTCCTTTGTATTACCGGGCTCATCTGGTTTTTCGTCCCTTACCGGTTGAAAAAACTGAAAGACGATATACGGCGGACCAGGCTGAAACGGTTCAACAAAGCCTCGCTGAAATGGCACAACCTGGTGGGGTCGTGGGCCATCCTGCTCCTGCTGCTGAACACCTCCACGGGCATTTTTCTTCGTCCCCCGCTGCTGATACCCATCGCCGGTACGCGGGTTGAAAAAATATGGTTCACCGAACTCGATAATCCCAATCCCTGGTTCGACCGGTTCCGCGACCTGCTGTACGACAACGAACTGAAACGATACCTGGTGGCCACCAGCGAGGGTGTTTACTATTCGGATGACTGTTTTGGAGGGAAGTTGCGATTATTTCCCGTTCAGCCCCCGGTGAGCGTGATGGGAATCAATGTATTCGAAAAAACCGGGCCCGGCAGGTACCTGGTCGGATCGTTCAGCGGGATATACGAATGGGAACCTGCCACCGGCCATACCATTGATTGCATTACCCGAACTGCTTATGTTGATGCAGGCCGGGCGGGCCCGCCCTTTGGCAATGTGACCGTTTCCGGGTATATCCGTTTTAATCGGGTCACCGAACTCATTTTTGATTATGCCAACGGGGTAATGGCCCTGGAAGGAAAAAACCCGCTGCCGCCAGTTCCGGCATCGGTCGCAGGCGCGAGCCCGCTGTCTTTGTGGAACACCTGCCTGGAGATCCATACCGGGCGCATTTTTGAACCGATCCTCGGTCCTTTTTACATCCTGGTGGTTCCGTTGGTTGGCCTGTCAACCCTGATCATTCTCATCAGCGGATTTTTCACCTGGTGGCTGCCACGGAGAAGGAAACGGGCGTAACATTGCCGCGGGAAGGGAAAATCGGTTAAGAATAAGGGCCGGGTGCGGAAAAATCCGTAATTTTAAACCCCGGAAATCCAACCGCCCCTTTAAAATTCCCTTTTCAAATAATAACCTGCAATGATTTACTACATAAAGCTTTACCTTGCCACCCTCGTGGCATTTTTCGCCATGGACATGCTTTGGCTGGGACTGGTCGCAAGTGATTTTTATAAAAAAAACCTGGGTTTTCTCATGGCGCCGGAGGTCAACTGGGCTGCCGCCCTGGTTTTCTATCTCCTGTTTATCCTTGGAATCCTTGTTTTTGTAATCGTTCCCGGGCTTACCGAAAATGCGCTGCCCATGATGCTGGTCAAAGCGGCTTTCTTCGGGCTGGTGACCTATGCCACCTACGACCTTACCAACCTGGCCACGGTAAAAAACTGGCCGCTGGTTGTCACCCTTGTTGACCTTCTCTGGGGCATGTTTTTAACAACCGTTGTAAGTCTTGCCGGGTTCTTCGCGGGGAAATGGATGGCGTGATGACCCCTGATCAAATAATTTTGCTGGTTTCTGTTCACCGGCAGCTAGGGTTGCTGGCGGTGCCATGGGAGGTTGCCCCTGACGAGAAAGGCTGGTATGTGTTGCTGAACCGGTTGAACTGGTCATCAGCCGACAGTCAGAATCAACTTCGGCAACAGCAGCTAGACGAAATTATCTCCCTTTCCCACAAATTCTCGGATGCGGAAATCCACCGGCAGTTTTCAAGGAAGGGAATTTCACAGAAGGATTTTTTGAATACGCTTTCCGACGAAATCCTGGTGTCGCAGGTCCGCCCGTTCATCGACCGCCAGATGGATAAAGTATTCAGGCTTGCCGGGGTGCTCGATCTGCCGGTGTTCATGCACGAAGGAGCATCCAGGGTGTACAGCAAAAACATGCTGGCGATCGCCAGGGATGCGGCCGAACCATGGTTTTGCTTTACCAAAACAGGCGAGGGATCGAACTATGTGCTGGAACTTTTTCAGCACGAACAGAAGATCATGCTGAAATCGGCCGGTAATAAAGTTATCTGCCGCAATCCCTGCTGGTTCCGGACTGAAAACAGCCTGCTCCACTTCCCTGACGGTTTTGACGGGAAAAAAATCGAACCTTTCCTGCTGAAAGATACCATCCTGATCCCGGCAACGGCCGAGAAACAGTATTTTGAGACCTTCATCCTGAAAACACTGAAAACGGGTCAGGTGAAAGCCAGCGGGTTTAAAATCCAGCAGCTCGATCCGGCGCGGGCGATCGAGTTGTCGGCCGAAATCGACTGGCAGGGAAAAGCCGTGATGGTGGTTTATTTCCGGTATGGTGAAAAGCGGATCATGGCCGGGAAATCCCAGAAGGTGTTCATTGACCTGAAGATGGACGACAACGAAGTGGTGTTTTACAGGACTGAACGGAACAACTCCTGGGAGGAGGGGATGATCGCGCGATGCCTTGCCGCAGGGCTGACCCGGTTTAATGAAAACACCCTGTGCCCTCCGGGAATCTCCCTTCCCGGGAATTATGACTTGTACCGGCTGGTGGAGTGGCTGAATGCCAATGCTTTGTTTTTCAGGGAAGAGGGAATTCTTATCACCACCGACCGGGCGCCGTTCAATTTTTTCACCGGGAGCGTTTCAGCCTCCATCAGGGTGGAACCGGGCGATGACTGGTTCGACGTGAAAGCGTCGGTTTTTTTTGGCGACCTTGAGATCCCGTTTGTTCAGCTGCGGAAGTTCATCCTTGAAGGAATCAGCGAGTTTCCACTGCCTGGCGGCGAGATCGCCATCCTTCCCGCCGAGTGGTTTACACGGTACAGCGACCTTCATTATTTTTCAGAAGCCGATGGCGACCACTTGCGGCTGCCGCTGCATCATATACAGATCGTCCGGGAGCTTGAATCCTTCGGAAATGAAGCCCTTGCGGAACGGCTGAAACAACTTGACCCTGTCAACGCCGGCCCGGCGGCTATCCCCGAAACGCTGAAGGCCGTTTTAAGGCCCTACCAGGCTGAAGGGTTGCAATGGCTGGTGTTTTTACATGAAAACAGGTTTGGAGGCTGCCTGGCCGACGATATGGGCCTTGGGAAGACCATACAAACCCTGGCGTTGCTGCTCCTGTACAATTCCCAACCGCATGCGGCTTCGCTGATCATCATGCCTGCTTCCCTGATCCACAACTGGCGGAATGAGATACGCCGGTTTGCACCGTCGCTGGGCGTTATGGAACACACCGGACTTCACCGGGCTGCTTCGGCGGGCTTTTTCGGGTCGGCCGATGTGGTGCTTACAACCTATGGAACGCTGCGCAACGACCTGGGTCTCTTCCTGCAATACAAGTTCAATTACATCATTCTCGATGAAAGCCAGGTGATAAAAAATCCAACGGCGCAGATCAGCCAGGCGGTATGCCAGCTGAGATCGGATCACCGGCTGGTGCTCACGGGCACGCCGATCGAGAACTCCCTGGCCGACCTGTGGTCGCAGTTTGAGTTTCTCAACCCGGCCCTCCTGGGCCCCCTGGCGAAATTTCAAAAACGCTATGCCATAAAACGGACTGAGCATGATGATCAGGAATCAAATGACATTGTTTCGGAACATCTGAAAAAGCTGGTGGCGCCTTTCATCCTGCGCAGGACCAAGCGCGAAGCGGAACCCGATCTGCCCGAACTAACCATCGAGGAGTGGTATTGCGATATGACCGATTCCCAGCGTTCGCGGTATGAAAAGGAGAAATCGGCCGTAAGGAATGAAGTGCTGCAGCAACTCGAATCAGGGCGGTCGCCCGAAACCTCGATGATGGTGCTCAAAGCCCTTATCCGGTTAAGGCAGATGGCAAATCACCCGAAACTCGCCGATCAGGAATATGAGGAAGACAGCGGAAAATTCGAGGAGATCCTGCGTGTGGCCCGCACCCTGCGCTCTGAGGGGCACAAGACCCTGGTCTTTTCTTCTTTTGTGAAGCACCTGCAACTGATCGCCTCCCGGTTCGACCATGAAGGAATACCCTATGCCATGCTCACCGGGTCAACGGTCAACCGCGAAAAGGTAGTTAATGAGTTCAGGGACGACCCCGGGCAGCAGTTTTTCCTGATCTCGCTGAAAGCGGGGGGCACCGGGCTGAATCTTACCGAAGCCGGCTATGTCATGCTGCTCGATCCCTGGTGGAACCCGGCCACGGAGATGCAGGCAATAAACCGCGCCCACCGCATCGGCCAGGATAAAAAAGTGATCGCCTACAAGTTCATCACCTCCGGCACCATCGAGGAAAAGATGCTCGTGCTGCAGCAGCGCAAACAAGCCCTCTCCGACACTTTCCTCCCCTCCGGCAACCCCCTCAAAGACCTCTCCCGCGAGGAAATTGCAGACTTGCTTGGGTAATAAACAAAAACAAACTACTTTTATCGGAACATATCAACCTAACTATCATCACATTTTACCATTTTACTATTTTGCCATTTTACCATTTTACCAATTCACCATGGAAATCCTCACCTCAACCGACTGGACTGATTACGAACTAATAGACACCGGCAACCGCGAAAAGCTGGAGCGTTTCGGGAAATACCTCCTCATCAGGCCCGAGCCACAGGCCGTATGGCAGAAGTCATTGCCCGAAAGTGAATGGGAAAAACTCGCCCATGCCCGCTATGTGCGCGTGAAAGGGAAGAAAACAACAGCGGAGGATTTCGAACGCGGATCGTGGGTGAGGAAACCGAAAATGCCCGACCGGTGGACCATCGGTTACCGTTACAGGCAGATGAACCTGACCTTCAGGCTTGGCCTGACGGCTTTCGGGCACATCGGTGTTTTCCCCGAGCAGGCCATCAACTGGAATTACATCTACGATCTGATCACTCAGAATTCAAAGGCCGGCAGCAATCCTCAGCCCGCCCCGCGCGACCCGCGCCCGGCATTACGGGTGCTGAACCTCTTTGCCTACACCGGCGGAGCTTCGCTGGCTGCCAAGGCGGCAGGGGCCGATGTGGTTCACGTGGATTCTGTCAAGCCGGTAATCACCTGGGCCAAGGAGATGATGGAAGCCAGCGGGCTCGACAACATCCGGTGGGTGGTTGAAGATGCCATGAATTTTGTGCGCAGGGAGGTCAAGCGGGGCAACCTGTACGACGGCATTATCCTCGATCCCCCGGCTTACGGGCGGGGGCCCGACGGAGAGAAGTGGATCCTGGAGGATTCGATCGATGAAATAATCGCCATCAGCAAACAGTTGCTCGATCCCGGCCGCGGGTTCTTTGTGCTGAGCCTCTATTCGATGGGATTTTCGGCGCTGATTCCCGAAAACCTTGTCAAAACGCGGTTTGGCGACATTCCCGGAATGCAGAGCGGGGAGTTCTTTTTCCCTGATAAAGCCGGCAGGAAACTGCCGCTGGGAACGTTTCTGAGGTTTGCAAAGGGGTTCGGGGCCTAATGCCTTATGCCCCGGCCCATTCACGGAAAATGCCTCATTCCCCGGCCTCCTCATGACTTCATGCCTCATCCCCCTGCCCCCTCATGACTTCATGCCTCATCCCCCTGCCCCTTCTCCCCGGGGAGAAGGGGAGGATGGGCGACTAAACATGGTAAATGGTTTAAATTGCTCAGTTATTATTTTAATCGCCATAATTAATTTGTATTTTTGATTCTTTAAGCGAGTTTCACAAGGCAAACACCTTAGGAAATGAAAAAGATACAGTTGTTAACCTGCTTTATCTTTATTTCTGCATTTTCGTTTTCGCAATGGACATGGCAAAACCCGCTTCCGCAAGGCAACTCCCTGTTATCCGTCTGCTTTCCCGATGCCAATACCGGTTATGCTTGCGGTAATTTTGGAACCATCCTGAAAACAACCGACGGGGGTGCAACATGGTCGTTTCTGCAAAGCGGCACGACCATGACGCTGTATTCATGTTACTTTCTCAGTTGCGATACCGGGTTTGTCGTGGGAGAATATGGAATCATTTTAAAAACTGCAAACGGGGGTTCAACCTGGACTTCAAAGTTTATTGGAGCCGACGATCTCCGTTCGGTTTTTTTTGTTGATGCCAATCACGGGAGCGCGGTGGGCGACTGGGGTATGACCGTACAAACAACCAATGGAGGCGCAACATGGTCTGTTCACTGGAGCGGCGCGTACAGTTTTCTCTATTCCGTTTACTTTACCAGCGCCAGCACCGGCTATGCTGCAGGAGGCGGTTATATTAACCCCGGAACCATCCTGAAAACCATCAACGGGGGCATTACCTGGAATGCTTTGACAATCCCGTCGAACAGTGACATGTTTTCAATTTGTTTTCCCACGGCAAGCACTGGTTATGCCGTTGGCGCCTCAGCAACCATTTTAAAAACCGTCAATGGCGGTTCCCTGTGGACTGTCCTCCCCTCCGGGACAAACAATTCGTTGTATTCGGTTTGTTTTACCGATCTCAATAACGGTTTTGCAGCCGGCGCGGGCGGCATTGTCCTGAAAACAGTCAACGCAGGTTTAACCTGGACTTCTTCGCTGATCGGGACAGATGATTTTCACGCTCTTTCCTTCAGCGGATCCGGTACCGGGTATGCATCGGGTAATTATGGAACCATCGTAAAAACAGTGTCAGGCGGCACAAACTGGACTTTCTTATCAGCAGGAACAACCAGTAACTTGCATTCGGTGTGCTTTGTCCCGGCGGGAGGTGCGACAAGTAAAGGCTATGCAGCGGGATCTATGGGGACCATCTTAAAAACGACCGATGAAGGACTGACCTGGAATATTGAAACCGGCGCAGGAACAACGAAAGAACTGTATTCTGTCTCCTATGTCTCTGCCGCGGCCGGAAACAGCATCGGTTACTTTGTGGGCGAATCCGGGACAATCCTGAAAAACAGCAACACTGACCCGGCCTGGAGTTTGTTAACCAGCGGAACAACGAAGAATTTATCCTCTGTTTGTTTTACAGATGAACAGACCGGTTATGTTGTGGGGGATGGTGCGACCATGTTAAAAACCATCAACGGAGGTTCAACCTGGATTGCAATGCAGGCTGGGACCAGTCACGACCTGGCGTCGGTTTGTTTTCCCGGCTTCAGTACTGGTTATGTGGCCGGAGATAGTGGAACAATCTTAAAAACGACCAATGGCGGTGCAACCTGGATGACCTTGACATCCGGAACAACAAGCAAGTTGTTTTCTGTTTTTTTTACCGACAGCAATACAGGATATGCAGTCGGGGATAATGGCGCCATCGTTAAAACCGTGAATGGAGGCCTGAACTGGAACAGCCTTGCAAGCGGGGCCGGGTGGCCTTTGTTTTCGGTTTATTTCGTTGACGCCTATACGGGATATGCGGTTGGCAGTTATGGATCGATATTAAAAACCATCGACGGGGGCGACACCTGGCATAAATTGATCAGCGGAACAGATCATGGGTTGTATTCAGTTTATTTTACAGATGTGTTCACAGGCTACATATCTGGCGATCATGGAACGATCCTGGCAACCAAAGACGGAGGGGCTGTGTTTACCGAACAACACCTGCCTGAAAAAGCCACATACACCATTTCTCCCAACCCGGCCGGCAATAAAATCACCATTTCGGGTAATCCGGCATTGTGTGAAGAAGCTGTTATAAACATTTTCAATGTTGAAGGAAAACAGGTATTGCGTAAGGCGTTTCAAAGTCAAAAAAGGATTGAAATGGATGTAAGCACACTTACCGAAGGAGTTTATATTGTGCAAATTAAGACCAAAGCCGGAGTTGAATGTAAAAAGCTGGTAATTCAGTTTTAAGCTCCAATTTTAAACCAACCAACACCTCAACGAATATGAAAACATGTCCGAACTGCAAATCTGAAATTGAAGAGAATTTCGACGTATGCTGGAATTGCCAGTACAATTTTTCTGAAGGCAGGGTCGTTCCCAAAACAGAGCTTTCGCAGCTTTGTCCGCATTGTAATATTGAAGTTGACGCTGCCTACACCATTTGCCCGAATTGTCAGCACAAACTTGGACCCAACAGTATTTCCACAGCCACAGCCGGTTACCTGGGCAATCTGGAAATTGACTGTTTAAGATGCAGGGTGCCTATGTTTTACAAAGGGAACAGTAAGTTTCGCGAGGGTGCAAGAACCGGGGTTTTTGGAAACCTGTTTGACCTGATGACAAACCGGGAATCTTTTGAGGTCTATTTTTGTCCTCAATGCGGCAAAATCGAGTTTTTCATATCGCCCGACACCAAGGCGGTATAAAATACCAAAGTCAATAGGCGCCTTCCTCCATAATCAGGATATCTCCCTTTCTGGCTGGATAAATAGGATAAACGGGTGGGGCCTTTTACACAAGGCTGCCATCATCTAAAATTTGCCGGTATCATTCCGGTCAGTCAAATTAATTATTTTTATTTGTCACTGTAATTTTTGCACATTTCATTATTTCGTATTGGATTTGTTGGGTCGGCGAATCTAAGGAGGTAAGATATCGATGATTCATAAACATACCGGGGATAAAATGCGGCTATTTTCAACCCGGTAAGGTTATCGCGTCGTTGAAGGATTTGTAAATAAATTAGGCGAGGACAATGGTTGAAGTTGTTGTGCATATTAAACCGGATGGTTTGCAGGTTTGAATTATGCCGTCTCTGGGGAAACTATGTTCCACCAAAATGTTTTCCTCCTCCAAATGGAATTTCGATATATTTCGCAGATACAAATGGTAACAATCTGATTGGAATGAAATATTCAAAGGATTCAATTAGGCTTGCTGTCTCGAATGTGAACCTTGACATTCTGCGCTCCAATACTTTCTTGAGTTTTTTATGCTCAGGATTTGATAATTACAATGATTTAAATTACTACTTATATCTATCCAAATCAGACACAGATACTATTAATATGACCGTCACGAAGGAAATCACTAATTGTGGCACAGAATATCATTGTACTGAATTTAAGTACAATTCTAAAATTATAACAGCTGAACCTAATTCTTATCTTCAATATAAAATTGTTAAGAAGTAAATTATTTCTGCAGCTAACATGTCGTCGGCTGCCATTCGGGGCTTGTTGGAAAATTGAATATTCACCAGGCTGAACCAGCAAAGCAGCTGCCGGCCATGCATTATGCTGCATTAACAATTTACAGAAACCTATTTTCTTTTCAAAAAACATGCTTATCTTTGGCGTTAGTATCGTAATGCGTTATTATGATAAAATCCTTTAACTCTAAAGAAACTGAAAAGATTTGGGTAGGGACCAGATCTGGAAAACTACCTGATGAAATACAAGACATTGCAAGGAGAAAGCTGAGGATGCTTAATAACTCCATTCGTTTAAAAGATCTTTCAATTCCTCCCTCCAATCGCCTTGAAAAACTTCATGGTGATCTTAAGGAGTTTCACAGTATCAGAATTAACGATCAATGGAAAATAATTTTCAAATGAGAAAGTGGTCATGCACACTATGTTGATATAATTGATTATCATTAATATAACTCAGAATGTATACACTTAAAAACATACACCCGGGTGAGATTCTGCAGGAAGAATTTCTCATCCCAATGGGCATAACCGCATATCGGTTGTCCTTAGAAATTGGCATCCCTCAAACAAGAATTAGTGAAATCACCAAAGGGAACAGAAGAATCACTGCTGACACAGCCATCAGGTTAAGTAGCTATTTCGGCAATTCTGCTAAGTTTTGGCTTGGCCTTCAAAATGATTATGATCTTGAAGAGGAAATGAATAAGAAAAGTCGTGAATTTAAGGCTATTAAAAAGCATAAAATCAACGCTGCATAACGAGCCGTTTATCTTAAAAATGCTAAGGTTATCCCGCTTTGAAAGAAAATCCCTTTTCTGCATTAGCCGGTAAGACGTTAGAAACAACATAAACTTACCACATGCGAAGCATATTCCTTCTTTTAATTACACTTGGTTTCATCTGCAGTTGCTCGAAGGATAATGCTGCTTCTTCGACGCACAAATTGAAGAACTGCAATGTAGAATACCTTTATTTTAAGGATGAGATCCGAACATACAGCATGGAGACAGTTGAATTCCCAATGAGTGTGAACCCGTTGCGATGCTCCTATACTTATGCGGGGGAAAATATTACAAGGAATGTAGGCAATTTTATTTTTGTGCCGAGTGGAGGCAACCTGGCCAAAAAGATGTTTTCTGATCAGGCATACGATTCTCTGATCAATGAAAATGGATCGGTTGTATCCTATACGAAATATGCTGACGGGCAAGGTAAAATTCATGAATACAGTACAAATCCAATCACGTACTTTATGAATTCTCAAAATGGGATTGAGAAGATTACAAAGAAAATGTATGGGAATTCAAATTTATACAAGTATTCCTACATACATTCCGGTGACAGTATACAGGAGATGATTAACGATAGTATCCGTGGCAGGATTTTTTATTTTTCCGGCAGTAACCTGGAAAAAGTTGTCGCGGATCTGTATTATCAGGGCAAACTAACCTCAAAAAAGGAAATACTGTTTGAAAATTATGACCAGCACCCGAATCCATTTAAAAATCTGTTTTATTTGCCAGGCGCTTTTTACCGGGCATTTTCAAATAATAACTACCTGGGCATCACGATCAATCAATATGGGTATTTAGCGGATAGCACATTCGGAATTACTTCAACATATCATTATTCGGCGCCGGTTTCGTATGATTCTGATGGATATCCGGATTTTGGTGATTATTATTAATTTTATTCCGTTTTTATCGAGCTGGCAACATTGATTTGTAATCGTACCGCATATGAAACATGAATGGAAAAAATCCGAAAAGAGTTTTTATCTGCCGAAAAACACACCTGAGAAAATAGTTATCCCAGGGTTTAATTTCTATTCATTGAAAGGGAAAGGGAATCCAAATGATCCAATATTCTCCGAATACATCAGCGTTTTATATTCTTTATCATATGCCATCAGGATGAGTCCAAAGGCTGGTCTGTTCCTCAGTAATTATTATGACTATACAGTTTATCCGCTGGAAGGAGTTTGGGACCTTGATGAAAATGCCAAAGCCAACGGGATGAAAGTATTAGATAAAAACTCCCTTGTTTATACTATAATGATCAGGCAACCGGAATTTATCACAGAAGAAATTGCGTATGAGAATCTGAACAGGGTAAAAAGAAAAAAACCAAATGAATTATTGGATATTGTGAAATTTGAAAACATAGAAGAAGGTGCATGTGTTCAAATGTTACATCAAGGGAGTTATGATGAAGAGCCTGAAAGCTTTAACAAAATGGCGTTGTTTGCAGCCGAACATAATTTGAGGAGGAAATATCATTTTCACAGGGAAATTTATTTAACTGATGCGCGCAAAACAACACCGGAAAAGCTTAAAACAGTACTGCGTTTTCAGGTTGGATAAGAAATTTCAATGTTACCTTTCAGGATAACAAATCAACCATGCTCCTGCATCATTATTTAAACAGAATCCTGGGAACATCCGGTGCCTTTGGCCAGCTGAAAACATCCGTGTCCAAAGCTTTCCAGGCAAAATCTTTTAAATTATTCTGGAGAACCTGGAACCCCTTATATGGATATATGCTGTCAAAATATGTGAACAGGCCCGTTTTTAACCTGACGAACGGCACCATCTCCTCGATGTTTACCTTCATCTTCAGCGGGTTGATATTGCATGATTTGTGGGTCATGCCGTTGATTTACATGGTGTCCGGAAAAATCGTTCTTTTCCCGGCAACTATCATCTTTTTTTGTTACTGGATCATGATGGCACTGGAGAATGCATTTAACCTGAGAAGCAGGGTAACCAACGATAAAACACACGTTGTTATAAACGTTTGTTACATATTATGCGGCAGTGTTGCCGGGGGACTGATTTCCGCCTTGTTTTAAAACGGTTCAATTAATCCGGGGACTGATGGTTTTTTTTCTCCGGGTACCGAACCGGCAGAGATACATAAAATGTCCAACATAGACTAACCCGCCACAAACAACTCCGCCGCTATGCCGTCGGCAAACAATTTTCCTTCATCTGTCAGGAAATAGACCCCGGAGATTTCTGTAAGCAGCCCCCGGCTGACCATCGGTAAAACCCCGGCAATGAACAAATCGTAAATCGTAAATCCAAAATCTGAAATTATTTTATTTGAATCGCACCCCCACATCGTGCGCAGGGAGGTCATCACGTATTCGTTATATTGTTGAGCTGGGCTGAGTGTCTCCTCCTCATAAACGCAAGCGTTATTCGCCATCCCGGCAATGTATTGCGAGAGATTTGACACATTCCATCGCCTTGCCCTGCCATTGTAGCTGTGGGCCGACGGGCCCAGCCCCAGGTAGGGAACACCCTGCCAGTAGCTGGTATTGTGCAGGGCATGCATGCCGGGTTTGCAGAAGTTTGATATCTCGTATTGCAGGAAGCCGTTCGACTTTGCCAGTTCGATGAGTTGCCTGAATTGCTGTTCCTGCACTTCATCGTTTACCGGGGCCGATTTTTGCCGGTCGATCATCCACGCCAGCGGGGTTTTGGCCTCCACCGTAAGCGCATAGGCTGAAATGTGCGGGACCCCAAGGGAAAAGGCGATTTCGAGGTTTTTCAGCCACCGTTGCGGGGTTGACGAAGGGATGCCATAGATGAGGTCGATGCTGATATTTCCATACCCGGCTTCCTGCAACAGTTTCACTGCATGCATTGCCTGCCCGGCCGAATGGGTCCTGTTCAGGTATTTCAGATCCTCATCAAAAAACGACTGGATCCCGATGCTGAACCGGTTAAACCAGGTCCCCGCCAGCTGTTCGACAAATGCTTCCGTAACATCATCCGGATTCAACTCCACCGTAACCTCCCTGGTAATAGTCCGAATCTTTCTCCCCTCTCCTTGAGGAGAGGGGTCAGGGGGTGAGGTATTTCCCCCCAGCGGAGAGTGGTCAACCAACTCCGCCACCTCCTGCAGCACCCCGGGGGAATATAGCGAAGGGGTTCCGCCGCCGAAATAAATGGTGTTTATCTCTTCCCTGCTAAGGTAATTGCGGGTTTGGGCAATTTCCTGCTTCAGCGCAGCCAGGAAGGGCTCCTTCAGTTTCAGGGAAGCCAGGGAGAAGAAATTGCAGTAATGGCATTTGCTTTTGCAAAAGGGGATATGGATATAAATTCCGGCCAAACGACTATTTTTTCATGATGATGCGGAACGTTGTCCCCTTGTTCAGGGTGGAAGATTTCACAAAGATCTTACCTGAATGATAATTCTCCACGATCCGCTTCGAGAGGGTGAGCCCGAGCCCCCAGCCACGGGCCTTGCTCGTGTATCCCGGCCGGAAGATGGTTTTGAAACGTGACTTGGGAATGCCCTTCCCGGTGTCGCCGATGTCGATGTGGATATGGTCGTCATCCTCGGTTATTTCAATGTTGACCTGCCCGTTCCCTTCCATCGCATCTACCGCATTTTTGCAAAGGTTCTCAATAACCCACTCGAAAAGATGCAGGTTCAGGGGGATGATGATCTCATGCGAGAGATCAGGCACAATGGTAAAACTGACCTTGGCCGAAATCCGGGAGCGGATGTAATTGACAGTTTCATGGACAACCTCCACCACGTTTGTTTTTTCAAGCTTTGCTGCAGATCCGATCTTCGAGAACCGGTCGGTGATGGTTTCGAGGCGTTGAACATCCTTTTCAATCTCCCTCACGGTTTCTTCATCAAGTCCCTTCAGTTTAAGCAGTTCCATCCAGGCCACCATCGACGACAGCGGCGTTCCCAGCTGGTGGGCTGTCTCCTTGGCCATGCCAACCCAAACCTGGTTTTGTTCCGATTTGCGGGCATAGCTGAACAGCAGGTAGGCAATCAGCAGGAAAACAGCGATCACGGCAAACTGCACCACCGGGTAGTATTTCAACTGGGTAAGCAGGTACGAATCCTGGTAAAAGATATAATGCACTCCGGTATCGGCAAGATCAACCCGGATGGGCGTGTTCTGGGAGGCCATCGACTTCAGGGTCTTCGCCATCCACACCTTGTCATGAATTTTATTGGCCGGGATGTTCCCGCACTGGTAAATGTTGTGCCGGGTGCTGTCGGTGATGATAACCGGCACGGAGGCGGAATTCAGGACTACCTCTGAAAAGAAAGAACGGATCAGGTCGTCGAGCACCTTTTTAAGCTGGGAAAAGATGTTGGAATCGGTGTAGTAAAGAAAGATCTGGGTGTCAAGGTACCTGACCACGATTGGAGGATATATTGAAAACTCCTTTTTCAGCTTTCCCTCCAGATACTTTACCGAATCGATGCGGATGTTGCGGGCATTCATGATTTTCCCGGTCTCATCGGTAATGATGACCGGGATGGTGTTGTTTTCGCCGATGATGCTCAGGAAAAAATTGAGATCCTCGTTCGAAGTGGCCTTGATGATGCGGCGCTGTGCCTCCGCCACGATGGAAACCCTTTTGCGCTCCTCGTTCTTGATCTGTTCAAACAGGTTGTTGGTAAAATTGACCAGGTCGGCTTTCTGGTGGATGGCCTGGGCCCAGATCTCCACATTCCTGCGCTCATCCTTCCTGATCTCTGTTACCAGGATACTGGTGTAATAGAGTGAAGCCGCAACGATGATTACAGCTGCAGCAAATAAAAACAGTTTCCAGCGCTTTTTGCGGAGGTATATATCCACGGATCGTATTTTTAATTCAAGGTTATAAGTTGCGTGACGCGATCTGCATCAAAACCGATCATCTTCACGTACCCTTACCCTTTTCTTTAACGGGAAACCCCTGATTATATTTTCATCGGGCAGTCAAACTTACATAATAATCAGATTCATACACCCGGTTTTTTATCGGGACCGCCCCCCGGTTCACAGAGAAATCTGAAACACTTGTCGAAATTAAAATAAATTTGCAGCAACAATGACTAATATTGACAATAAATAAAACCATATGAAAAACCGAACATTCCTTTATATCCTCCTCGGAGGATTGATCAGCACCTCCCTGTTACTGGGAGGGTGCACCCCGAAAAAGCCGGTTCAGGCAAAGCAGATCCCGCTCGAGGATTTCTTTAAAAACCCTGAAAAGGCACGCTACCAGATTTCCCCCGACGGGAAATATTTTTCATACATGGCGCCGGTTGAAAAGCGCATGAACATCTTTGTACAGGAGATTGGTTCGGGCAAGGCGCTCCAGCTGACCGCCGAAAAAGACCGCGACATCTCCTCCTATTTCTGGAAAAACCCCACCCGCATCGTTTTCCTCAAGGATACAGGCGGGGATGAAAACTTCAAACTCTACGGCGTAAACATCGACGGAACAAACCTGCAGTGTTTCACCGATTTCCCGAAGGTCAGAACGGAGATTTTCGATGACCTGTACGACTTTCCTGATGAGCTGATCATCGGGCTGAACAAGCGCAAGCCTGAAATCTTTGATCCTTACCGCCTCAACATCGTAACCGGTAAAATGACCATGCTGGCCGAAAATCCCGGCAACATCCAGGGCTGGATCCTCGACCACGATGGAAAATTGAGGGCTGCCACAGCCATCGTCGACGGCGTGAACACGCAACTGCTCTACCGCGAAAAAGAGAGCGACAAGTTTAAACCTGTACTCACCACCAGTTTCAAGGAAAGCCTCTCTCCGCTGCTCTTCACCTTTGACAACAAAAACATCTACGCCACCTCGAACCTCGGTAGAGACAAAAGCGCGGTGGTGATCTTTGATATCGCCAACGGCAAGGAAGTCAAGGTGCTTTATGAGAACAAGGATTATGACGTAAGCGACGTAACCTGGTCGCATCGCGAGAAAAAACTGGTTTGCGCTGATTACGAATCGTGGAGGTCGGAGCGTTACTATTTCGACGAGGAAGGAAAACAGTTTTTTGAAAAGATCCAGAAACGCCTCGGAAACTACATTTTCAGCATTACCTCTATGACCCGGGCGGAAGACAAGTTCATGGTCCGCGCATACAATGACCGTTCAATGGGCGGCTATTACGTGTACGATCGCACAAAGGACAGCCTGCAGAAGGTTGCCGACATCAGCCCCTGGTTAAAGTCGGAGGAACTGGCCGAAATGGTTCCCATTGAATATGCGGCCCGCGACAGCGTAAAGATACAGGGATACCTGACCCTTCCTAACGGGTACACCAAGGAGACAGCCAAAAATCTGCCGGTGGTGATCAATCCTCACGGCGGCCCCTGGGCAAGAGATGGCTGGTATTTCAACCCGGAAGTCCAGTTTCTGGCAAACCGGGGGTACGCGATACTCCAGATGAATTTCCGCGGTTCGACCGGTTACGGCAGGAAGTTCTGGGAAAAATCGTTCAAGCAATGGGGAAAGACCATGCAGGATGATGTAACGGATGGCACAAAATGGCTGATCGCCAACGGCATCGCCGATCCCAAGCGGATAGCGGTTTATGGTGGCAGTTATGGCGGATACGCAACGCTCCAGGCATTGGTGAGAGAACCCGACCTTTATGCTGCAGGTGTAGATTACGTGGGGGTATCGAACCTGTTCACCTTCATGAAAACCGTTCCTCCCTACTGGAAGCCGATGCTCGACATGTTCTACGAAATGGTGGGGAATCCGAAGGGCGACAGCCTGCAGTTCGTGGCCACCTCCCCGGCGCTGAACGCGGATAAGATCAAAACGCCGCTGTTTGTGGCGCAAGGCAAAAATGATCCGCGCGTGAACATCAATGAATCAAACCAGATCGTGGATGCGCTTAAAAAACGTAAAATAACCGTGGAATATATGGTTAAGGACAACGAAGGCCATGGGTTTCACAACGAGGAAAACCGGTTTGACTTCTACCGGGCCATGGAAAAGTTTCTTGGAGAACACCTGAAATAAACATAATCCACCCTGATCTTTCCCCCGGGGGGAGGATCGGGGTGGTTATTAAACAAACCGCTCCCCTTTTTCCAGCATCACATCATTCACAAACTGCCTGATCTGCTGCTCGTCGGTTTTCCGGCAAACAAGCAGCACGTTGTCCGATTCGACCACGATGTAGTCGTTCAGTCCCTCCAGCACAACCAGTTTGTCTTTCGGCATATTGACGATGCAATTTGCTGTATCATACAGCATCACGTTTTTCCCAATCACCGTATTTCCCAATTCATCCTTAGGGCGGTTGTCATAGAGAGAACCCCAGGTGCCAAGGTCTGACCAGCCAAAATCGGCTGCCAGCACATACACATTGCCGGCAGGTTCCATGATGCCGTAATCGATGGAGATACTCTTGCAAACTGTGTAGGTGTCGGCTATAAAGGCTTTTTCATCAGGCGTGCCGAATTTGCCGATTCCCTTTTTAAAAAGCACGTCCACCTCTGGAAGGTAGGTTTCAAACGCCTTCATGATACTCTTCAGCGACCATATGAAAATTCCCGAGTTCCAGAGAAAATCGCCGCACTTCAAGAAGGTTTCGGCAAGGGCAAGGTCGGGTTTTTCGGTGAAGGTTTTGACCTTTTTAATGTGTTTTTCCTTCGGGTAAACATCTTTGCCCCGGTCAACATATTGAATGTAGCCATAACCCGTATCCGGCCGGCTGGGGCGGATGCCCAGGGTGAGGAGCCATTCGTGTTCTGCTGCCGCCCCGAGCGCTGCTTCGATATTTTCCAGGAAAACATCCTCCTTCATAATGATGTGATCGGAAGGAGCAACCACGATCCTGGCTTCCGGGTCGCGGGCCAGGATGCAGTAGTTGGCATAGGCGATGCATGGCGCCGTGTTGCGGCGTGAAGGCTCCAGCAGGATATGTTCGCTGACCATCTCAGGAATTTGGCTCATTATCAGCGATTTGTAAATTTCGTTGGTAACGATGTAGATGTTTTCCTTCGGGCAGATGCGCTTTAGTCTGTTGAAGGTTTGCTGGATCAGGGTCTCGCCCGTGCCAAGGATGTCAATGAATTGTTTCGGATGAGATGTCCTGCTCATGGGCCAGAACCGGGCGCCGATGCCTCCTGCCATGATCACGCAGAAATTGTGTTTTGATTTCGCCATGTAGCTGGGGGGTTAAATTTATACAAACATACATAACTAAACGGAAAATGCAAAATGCCATGATTAAAACTCACTCACGATCATCACCGGGGCGCCGGGGCTGACAAGATAAACCCGGTTTGTTTTCAGGCACAGGCAGCGGAAACGGGTGCGAACCTTTTCCTTCTTGCGGAAAAACCGCTTTCCGTGGATGGTGAACACGGCATCAAACGGGAGTTCTTCCAGCCGCACGGTGAGATCGGGCGGATCGTATCGTTTCAGTACTTTCGACAATTGGTGATCGGCAGAAGAGGAGGCTTTGGGGTTTTCGAGGTATTGAGTCACTACAGGCAGGATATCGGGCGGAAAAACCGAAGCGTTCAGGTGGGGCTGCATCAGCAGGCGGAACTTGGCTTTCCACTCTTTGCCGTGGGGCAGCGGCCGTGTTTTGCGCCGCAACGAGAATTTTTTCAGTGCCAGTTCATAATCCAGGTAGGTATGCTGGTGGGCCAGTTCATGCATCAGCGTGATCAGGAAGGCGTATTGGTTGAGGTTCCCGTTCACGGTGATGCGGCCGGGGTTGTTTTTGTGCGGCGCCCTGAAATCGCCCGATTTGGAAGTACGTTTGCGCACCACCAGCAGGCTGATGGGGTTGCCCTGGACCAGGGAAACAATATGTTCAATGGCTGCTGCCGGCAGATGCGGCCCCAGCACGGTCCTGATCTTTTCTCCGGGAATGGCGGGGGGGGCTTTGGGTACGGCTGGTTTTGAGTGGAAGAGGGAGAGCTGCACGGGTAGAGGAGTGGTTATCTGGATACTGAAAATGGCTTATGCTGCCGGCTTATTTAAAACTCGGGCAGTTGCACCGCTTCGGATGCGGCGCCTGGTGGGTGGTATAGCGCTGCGAAGTGCACGAAACCGCTAAAAACAGCAAAACAGCCATTAACACCATCAATATGACCCGTAACCGAACTAGCTTCATGAATAAAATTTCAACGATAAAAGTACTCAAAATTCCCAAATAAAAAATCCCCCTGCAAGAATGAACCTGTCTACCTGTCTACCTGCCCACCTGTCCACCTGCCCACCTGCCCACCTGCCCACCTGTCCACCCGTTTACCTTGTCACCTTGTCACCTTGTCACCCTGTCACATTTTCCATCCTGTCCCTTTTTTCCCCCCCATCCAAACGCAGATTCCCCGAAATTTGGTATTTTTACAAAAACATTTTATGCCGAAGATATTTACGACCATCGGAATGTACGTGCTGCTGATGCAGAAAGTGTTCAGCCGACCCCAGAAGCGAAGGATATACTGGAACCAGCTTATGTCCGAGATCAACAGCCTGGGCCTTGAATCGCTGGGCATCGTGGCTTTTATTTCAGCCTTCATGGGCGCCGTTGTAGCCATCCAGACCGCGTACAACATCACCAGCCCGCTGATTCCCATGTCGATGGTGGGTTTTACGGTAAGGCAGAGTGTCATCCTTGAATTTTCCCCCACCGTGATCAGCCTTATCCTTGCCGGCAAGGTGGGATCGCGCATCGCTTCGGAAATAGGCACCATGAGGGTAACCGAGCAGATCGACGCCCTGGAGATCATGGGGGTGAATTCGGCAAACTATCTGATATTTCCGAAAATCACAGCCTTGATCCTGATCAATCCTGTACTGATTGTTTTCAGCATGTGGATGGGCATCCTGGGCGGGTGGGTTGCCATGGTGGCCTCCAGTTTGGTATCCACCAACGATTTTGTATCGGGTATAAGGATTGGTTTCCAGGGATATACCATCTTTTATGCCATCACTAAGACGATATTTTTTGCCTTCATCATCTCTTCCGTTTCCGGTTTTTATGGCTACATCACCAGGGGAGGGGCGCTGGAAGTCGGCCAGGCAAGCACGAAAGCAGTGGTTTTCAGCAGTGTCATCATCATTCTTTTTAACCTGGTATTAACCCAACTCCTGCTCACATGATCGAAGCCCGCAACATCAACAAGACCTTCGGGGAGCATCATGTTCTGAAAGATGTTTCCTGCATTTTCGAGAAAGGGAAAACGAATCTCATCATCGGGCAGAGCGGGTCGGGAAAAACGGTCCTGATGAAGTGCCTGGTTGGGCTGTTCGAGGTCGACAGCGGCATGGTGAGCTACGATGACCGGAATTTCACCACCATGAACTTCGAACAGCGCAAAACCCTGCGCCAGGAGATCGGCATGCTTTTCCAGGGAGGCGCCCTGTTCGACTCGATGAATGTCGAAGAAAACGTGATGTTCCCGCTGAATATGTTTACCTCGCAAACGGTGGCTGAAAAGCTGGAGCGCGTCAATTTCGTGCTGAACCGGGTCAACCTCGAGAATGTCAACTACCTGATGCCATCCGAGTTGAGCGGAGGCATGCGCAAGCGCGTGGCCATTGCCCGCGCCATTGCCATGAAGCCGCAATACCTTTTTTGCGATGAACCCAACTCCGGCCTCGATCCCCACACCTCCGGCGTGATCGATCACCTCATCCGGGAGATCACCGAAGAATACGACATCACCACCATCGTCAACACGCACGATATGAACTCGGTGCTCAGCATCGGCGACAGCGTGGCCTACATTTACGAGGGGAAATTGTGGTGGAAAGGCAACAAGGAGACGATCCTGCACACTGACAACCCTGAACTGAACGAGTTTGTTTTTGGAACGGAGCTCACCTCGAGGCTAAAGAAATAGTTCTATGAACCTGAATTATATCGACTACATCATCCTGGCCATTCTGGTACTCTTCCTGGTGCAGGGCTACCGCAAGGGGATCATCATCGGCCTTGCCACCATTGCCGCGCTGATCCTGGGCATTTATGCGGCAGTCCATTTTTCGAACTACCTGGATGCAACGCTGATGGAACACCTGCACCCGTCGAGAAAATGGCTGCCGATCCTCTCTTTTTCCATTACGTTTATCCTTGTGGTCATTGTGGTCATGGTCGTTGCAAAGCTAACGGAAAAGCTGGCGGGGGTAATCGGAATGGGGTTCTTTAACCACCTGGGAGGCGCCTTGCTGGGATTCGCCAAGGGTGTCATCCTCATCAGCATCCTGCTGTTTTTATTCAGGAGCATCGATCCGAATGGGAAATGGCTCAAGGAACAGGACAGGAAAGCATCTGTTTTTTATTCCCGGGTGTCGGAGGTCTTTCCACAGCTGATGAAAACCTTCGGAGGGGAGATCAAATTCCCGAACTGGTAAGAAGGTCTGGTTCGAAACCCGTTTGAAAAGCAAATTTACGGCTGCCTCAGTTTTTTAACCACCTCTTCAGGTCTTATACTCCGGATGCAGGCGCAATCCATGGTTTTCCTGCAGTCGCTGCATTTTTTATCAACAACCAGGAAGGAAGCTTTTGGCCCGACCGGCGCCCAGCGTTGCGGGAAGATCGGGCGCATGGGCGCATACAAACCTACCGCCCTGATGCCCAGGGCGGCTGCCAGGTGGAGCGGTCCGGTGCTTGCTGCTACCAGTCCATCACACTCGCTGATAAGGGAAATAAATTCCGGGAGCGATAACTTCCCGGTCAAATCCGTAATCCGGTTGCCATGTTTCTTCAGAAATTCCTGCATCATCGCACCCTCTTCCTTAGTCCCTGTCACCAGGATGTTAAATTCATCTTCCGCAAGCAGTTCGATCAGCCTCGAAAAATTGTCCAGTCCCCATTCGCGGGCGCTGCCTTTGGATTTGGGATGAAGTATCAACGATTGACGATTGACGATTGACGATTGACGATTTATGCGGGATAGCTCAGGAAATTCGTAATTTTTATTTTTTAATTTTTCATTTTCCGCCTTTCCACCTGTCCGCTTGTCCACCTGTCCACCTGGTAACCCATACAATTCTCCAATCTCCTCCAATGTAAATTCGCGATCAATTCCTAGTCCCTTAAGCATTTTAAGGTTGAGCTGGGCTTCGTGCAGGTTGGAATTTTTCCGGGGGATATGCAGCAGCCGGTTGCAGGTGAACCAGGTAAAGAAACGGCCGGCGGTGGCGATACGAAGGGGAATCTTCGCCAATTTGGCCGCCTTGCAGATCTCCTTCACCGGGAAAATATGGAGGATCACATCTGCTTTCAATTCGGTGAACATTCGCACAGCATCCTCCCTCCCCCCTGGGGGGGAGGGTTGGGGTGGGGGTATTTTGACGGGGTGTCGCACTGCATCCTCCCTCCCCCGTGTCGGGGGAGGGCCGGGGTGGGGGTATTTCTCCCCCGGGGGGGAGGGTTGGGGTGGGGGCATAGGCGGCCAGGCCACAAACTGGTCAACGTGGTCACACGCCTCTATCACCGCACGGGTATATTCCCTACCCAGGAAAATGATGGTACAGCCGGGAAATGTTTGTTTCAGAATACCGGCCACGGGGAGGGTCAGAACGACGTCCCCGATGCTGTCGGTCCTGCTGATAAGAATGCGCATTAATCCATAATGGCTTTGATGCCCGGGAGTTCTTTGCCTTCAATGTATTCAAGCATGGCGCCGCCGCCGGTCGAAACGTAGCTTACTTTATCGGCAAGGTCATATTTGTTTATGGCCGCAACGGAATCTCCGCCGCCAACCAGCGTGAAGGTGCCGTTTTCGGTGGCTTTGGCCAGGGCAAGGGCGATGAACTTCGTTCCGGCTTCGTAATTGTTCATTTCAAATACACCCATGGGGCCGTTCCACAGGATGGTTCCCGATTGTTCGATCACCAGGTTGAATTTCTGGCAGGAGGCGGGACCAATGTCGAGCCCCATCCAGGGAACCTGGATATCGTAGGCGCTGCTGGTCCTTTTGTTTGCATCATTTGAAAAGGCATCCGCCAGCACGGCATCCTGCGGGACATAGAGGTTGACGCCTTGTGCTTTTGCCTTATCAAGGATGTTTTTGGCCATTTCAACGTAATCCTCTTCAATCATGGAGGCGCCGATCTCTCCGCCCAGCGCCTTGATAAAGGTAAACATCATGCCGCCCCCGATAATCAGGTTGTCCACCTTGTCCATAAGGTGGTTGATGATCTCGATCTTGGTTGATACCTTGGCTCCGCCGAGGATGGCGGTGAAAGGACGTTTGGCATCCTTCATGCATTTGTCAATGTTGATGATCTCATTGGCCATCACATAGCCGAACATCTTGGTTTTCGGGAAAAACTCAGCAATGATGGCGGTGGAGGCATGGGCGCGGTGGGCTGTTCCGAATGCATCATTGACATAAAGATCACCGAGGGCTGCCAGTTTCTGCGCAAACGCGCGGTCGCCTTTTTCCTCTTCCTTGTAAAAGCGGAGGTTTTCGAGAAGCAGCACTTCTCCCGGCTGCAGCGAGCCGGCCAGGTCGGTGGCCGACTGGCCGATGCAATCGTCGGCAAATTTAACAGGACGATCCAGTTTCTTTGAAAGGTACGGGATCACATGCTTGAGGGAATATTTTTCTTCCGGGCCTCCCTTGGGACGGCCCAGGTGCGACATCAGGATCACGGATCCCCCGTCGTTCAGGATTTTGGTGATGGTGGGAATCGTCGCATCAATGCGGTTGGTATCCGTAATCTGGTACTGGCTGTCGAGCGGAACATTGAAGTCGACCCGGATCAGCGCTTTTTTACCCTTAAAGGTAAAATTATCAATAGTTTGCATTTTAGTTTTTATTTAGATTAGCTGAGCAAAATTAAAATTTTTAAGGACGACAACGCATATATTTTTAATTTTACTTGATTTTAACCCCCTTCGAATGCAAGACCTGAAAGTCACCCTGATCCAGACAAGCCTCTTCTGGGAAGAGCCGCAGAAAAACCTAGCTCACTTTGACAAACTCCTTGACCGGATCGAAGAAGAGACCGACCTGATCCTGCTTCCCGAGATGTTCAACACCGCATTTTCAATAAACCCGGCAACCTGTTCTGAAACCATGGATGGCCCTGCTGTGGCTTTTCTCAGGGCAAAGGCGGCGGAAAGAAATGCGGTCATCATGGGTACTGTGATGATCAGTGAGGAGGACGGGTTTTATAACCGGTTGATTTGCGCCTTCCCCGACGGCCGTTTTGAAACATACGATAAACGGCATCTTTTCCGTTTAAGCGATGAGTTCCGCATCTTCCGGAGCGGGAAGAGGCAACTCACGGTTGATATAAAGGGATGGAAGGTCTTTCCGATCATATGTTATGACCTTAGGTTTCCCGTATGGAGCAAGAATACATGGAATGACGGGGTATATGGTTACGATCTGCTGGTTTGTCTTGCTAACTGGCCGGCCATCAGGTCTGACGTTTGGAAAACCCTGCTTGCTGCCCGCGCTATGGAGAACCAGGCATACGTGGTCGGCGTTAACCGGGTGGGCAACGACGGTTTTGGAGCCTGGCATTCGGGCGACAGCATGGCCCTTGATGCTAAAGGCCACGTACTGTTTGCCGCCCGCGAAGGGGCAGAACAGACCCACACCGTTTCCTTTTCGGCGCAGGAGCTGAAACTTTTTCGTGATTCGCTGACCGCCGGAATGGATTGGGATCACTTTACCATTATTGATAAAACATAGTTCATGCCTAAACTGTCGGTTATCATCATAACCCTCAACGAGGAATCAAATATTCTGCGCGCCCTGGAATCGGCGAAACCGGTGGCTGATGAAATCGTGGTGGTCGACTCATTGTCGTCCGACCGCACCGCGGAGATATGCCGGGAATCGGGGTGCAGGGTCTTCCTGAGAAAATTCGACGGATACGGCCCCCAGAAACAATATGCCGTGACCCAGGCCTCCAACGACTGGATCATGTACCTGGATGCAGATGAAGTATTGACAGAAGAACTTCAGCAGGAGATCAGGCTGATCTTCACCAAGGGGAGTGCACCTGCAAACAGTCATCACGGTTCTGAAAAATCAAGGTTCAGCCTGGATGTAATTGCCGGCTTCAATGTGCAGTCTTCACTGTGTTACATGGGAAAAATCCTCAGGCACAGCGGCGTGGGAAAGGAGATTCACCTGCGGCTGTTCAACCGGAACAAAGGAGGGTTTACGGATCTTCCGGTACACGAAGGCATCGAAGTAACCGGGGAAACCGGGATGCTCCGCGGCAGGGTGATCCACTATTCCTACCGCGGCATCAGCCATCATCTCGAAAAGATCAACACCTATACCTCCCTTGCCGCCGAGGGGTATTTCAGCAGGGGAAGAAGGTTTTCAAAATTATGGGTAGCTTTCAAGTTTCCCGCCAGTTTTGTGACGTTTTACATCATCAAAGGCGGGTTCCTCGACGGGTACCCCGGGTTTGTATGGTCATTGCTGGCCGCTGTTTATGCTTCCGTAAAGGTTGCCAAGACCATTGAGAAATTCAGCAAAACATGACGCCGTCAAATCGCCTCCGTTTGCAGCGTTTCCTGGCGTCCATCACCTGGACGGATTTTGTTCGGTACTGGTACATTCTTTCCCTGATGGTCATCGTGGCCACGTTGCCATTCTCCAAGTTGCTGCTGAGCATCGGGCAGTTCATGATGGCCGGCGGCTGGATCGTGGAACGGTTTGATGAGCAGAAGTGGTGGCGCAGGATGCGCGATGAATCAACGGGCCGGGCGATACTCGTGGGGGTTCCTTTGGCGTTGTCGCTCATGCTTTCAGGAATCGGCAGGGGATTCAGGAGCTTTTTCAACAACAGGGCGGCCCTGGTTTTCACTTCGGTCATGCTGTTGCACCTGGTTGGCTTGCTTTGGACCACCGATTTCAACTATGCCTTTAAGGATCTGCGCACCAAGTTCCCGCTGCTGCTGCTGCCCCTTTTTCTGTCGACATCCGGCGCCTTTGGCAAAAAGGCATTTTACAGGTTTCTTTTTTTGTTCGTCCTTGCCGTACTGGTGCGATCGGTTTTCAACACGTGGATGATCTCGATTCACCATTTTATCGACATCCGCGATGTAGCGCACAATGTGAACCACATCATCTTCAGTTTGATGTTGTCGCTCAGCATCTACGTGCTCGTTTTTTTTCTGCTGAAGCGCGACCTGTTCCTTTGGTGGCATAAGGCGATCATGCTCCTGGTCCTGGGCTGGTTGTTTGCCTATCTCATCATATCCCAGTCGTTTACCGGGTTGTCCGTTACACTGATCACCTTGCTGATCATGGTCCCGGTTCTGATTTTGAAGACCCGGAACCGCGGGCTGAAAGTCATTCTCGCTGCAGGCATCCTGGTAATAACCGGTGCTGGATTCCTCTTCATCCATTCGATTGTCACAGACTATTATCAGGTAAACCCGGTTGACCTCACCAAACTCGACAAAACCACCTCCCGCGGGAATCCCTACATTAACAGTACGTTTGCCACGGAGACCGAAAACGGCAATTTTTTGTGGATCTATGTCCAGTGGGATGAGTTGCGAAGCAGTTGGAACCAGCGCAGCCGTATCCCCTTCGACAGCCTGAACCTCAAATCGGGGCCCATAGCCTACACGGTACTCCGTTATCTCACCTCGAAAGGATGGCGGAAAGATGCCGATGCCGTGGAAAGGCTCACACCTGAAGAGATCAGCGCCATTGAGAAAGGGATCGCGAACCATATATTCCTGAAGGAATTCGGTGTGAGGGGAAGGATATACGAGTTCCTGTGGGGGTTTGACACTTACCGGGAAACAGGGAATCCGACCGGGTCGACCCTCATGCAACGCCTGGAGTTCTGGAAAGCCTCCATCGGCATCATTAAAGACCACTGGCTCACCGGCGTGGGAACCGGCGATATGAACCTGGCTTTCAGCGCACAGTATGAAAAGATGCACACAAAGCTCGAACCGGGCCAGCGGTGGCGGTCGCACAACCAGTTCCTATCCATTTTCATTGGTTTCGGGATCGTTGGATTTATCTGGTTCCTGTGCGCCATACTTTATCCCCCTGTGATGCTTCATCGCCTCGATGATTATTTTTTCCTGGTTTTCCTCATCATCTCCCTGGTATCCATGTTAACCGGCGATACCATCGAATCGCAGACCGGGGTGACCTTTTTCGCCCTTTTTTATGCCCTGTTTCTCTTTGCACGCAAGGAGAAAGATGCCATTGTTGAACATGATCCCAAATTCCTGTAACATGCAAACCGCCGCCGCAGATAAATGGCTGATGATCGTGAACCCGAATGCCGGGGTTAAGAAGGGGTCGAAGGATTGGCCAAAGATATTGGAGATCCTCAACAGGGAAGGCGTAGCTTTTGATTTCAGGCTCACCGAAAGCCGGGGACACGCCATTCATATTGCTTCGGAAGGAGTGGCAAACGGATACCGGAATCTCTGCGTGGTGGGGGGCGACGGCACCCTCAATGAAGTCCTGAACGGGATCATGAACTGCAGCGGCATAAACCCGGCGGATATCACCCTGGGCATGATCCCGGTCGGCACCGGGAACGACTGGTGCCGGATGTTCAGCATCCCATTTGATTACCTGAAGGCCATCCACATTCTGGAACGGAAAAAGACCTTCATGCAGGACGCCGGAAAGGTGACCTATTACCATGAAGAGGAAAAGAGGGTGCGTTATTTCATGAACGTAGCGGGCATGGGTTATGACGCGCTGGTGGCGAAAAAAACCAACATCCTGAAGGAAAAGGGTTTGGGCGGGCCCCTTACCTATATGTACTTTGTCTTTGCCAGCCTTTTCCAGTTTAAGTTCATGGATGTGGTGATTGATGTCGACGGCGCCAATGCCTTCAGGGGGGAGTTGTTTTCGATGAATGTCGGAATCTGCAAATTCAACGGCGGCGGGATGATGCAGGTTCCCTTTGCCATTCCCGACGATGGTTTGCTCGATGTCACCCTCATCAAAAAGACATCCAAGTGGATGGTGGTTCGCTATGCCCGCAAACTCTTCGACGGCTCGCTGGTAAACCTGCCCATGGTGGAGACGTACAAGGGCGAAAACATCCGGATCCGTTCAACAGGGAAGATCTATCTAGAAACTGACGGAGAATCGTTGGGGCACACGCCGTTTGTTTTTGAGATCCTGCCGCGTCGCCTTAAGATTGTAACCGGTACCTGACCCCGTCAGGGTGGTGGACCCCGTCAGGGTGGTGGACCCCGTCAGGGTGGAGGACCCCGTCAGGGTGCAGGGTCAAACCAGTCGCCGGAAGCTTTGATCAGGCTGATCAGCGCCTCAACAGCCAGCCCTTCGCTGATATTTTTTTCGACAACCGACTGACCCTTATACAGATGGATCTTCCCTTTGCCCGCACCCACATAGCCGTAGTGGGCATCGGCCATTTCGCCGGGACCGTTCACGATACACCCCATCACCGCGATCTTTAAACCCTTCAGGTGCGAAGTACCGGCTTGCACCTTTTCAAGCGCCGACTGGATATTGAACTGCGTCCTTCCACACGATGGACACGAGATGAATTCCGTTTTGGTGATGCGCACCCCCGCGGCCTGCAGGATGTTATAGGCAACCGGTATTTCAAACTCGGGCTCCTCGGTAAGCGAAACCCGGATGGTATCCCCGATGCCGTCGGCCAGCAAACTGCCTATACCGATGGCTGATTTGATCCGGCCGTCTTCGCCTGCCCCGGCTTCGGTAACACCCAGGTGCAGCGGGTAGTTCATCCCCTCCTGTTTCATCCGCTCTGCCAGCAGTCTGTTGGCTGCGATCATCACACGGGTGTTGCTGGCCTTCATTGAAAATACGAGGTCGTGAAATGAGAGCCCTTCGCAAACCCTGGCAAATTCAAGCGCCGATTCAACCATCCCCAGGGGCGTGTCGCCGTGAAGATCCATGATTCGTTCGGAAAGGGAGCCATGGTTCACGCCGATGCGGATAGCGGTTCCGTGTTCTTTGCAGATTTTTAGCAGCGGGGAGAGGCGGTCGGAGATCTGTTCAAGGACGTAGGACGTGGGACGGGAGGGGTCGAGGGGGAGATAGTTTCCGGGGTTGATGCGGACTTTTTCGACGATGGTAGCAGCGATTTCGGCAATTTTTGGGGTAAAGTGGACATCGGCGATCAGCGGGGTTGCATAACCCTGGCGGCGGAGGGCATCCCTGATCTCTTTCAGGTTTTCGGCCTCCTTCATCCCGGGAACGGTAACCCTGACATACTCGCATCCGGCCTCGATCATCCGGATGGCTTGTGCCACCGTTGCCCGGGTGTCGAGGGTATCGGTACTGGTCATCGACTGCACCCTCACGGGATAATCCGCACCCATGGGCAGGTTGCCGATGTTCACCGCCCTTGTCGGAAATCTGAGTGGAACTGTGGAAGTCATTTTATATTTAAAATTAATGCAGCCCCTTCACCCGTGGCAACCCGGCAACAAAATCCTTCAGGTAGAAGGGTTCGAAATAGGCCAGGTTTTCAAATTCAGCACCGTTAAACCGAGCCATGGCAAGGGAATTCATGTGCCGGGCAGAAGCCCTGAAACCATCCATGAACATGGCGTTGGGATGAGATTCAAGCACCGTTTTGCATTTTTCAGCACCTTCCCCGCCAAAAACGACCCTGTGATGTACCAGCAAATGGCCAAAAGAGTTTTCATCAATAATTTCAGCCATAACTTCTTCAACTTCAATGCCACGGCCATTATAAACAGCACAATAAACCTCCATCCTCCGCGCATCAATCATCGGACAAAATAATACCTCCCCATCACATTCGCTTTCCCCATTGTAATTTTTAATTTTTAATTCATAATTCATTCCTGCCGCCATCGACCCCAGTGTTGGCACAGCGATCATCGGCTTATCGAGCGCATAGCAAAGCCCCTTGGCAGTAGCCACCCCGATGCGCAGGCCGGTATAGGACCCGGGCCCCATGCTGACGGCAATGGCATCCAGGTTCGCCAGACCGGACCCGGTTTCACCCGTGATGGATTCAATAAATAAGGTAAGCATAGAGGAGTGAACATTCCGGGCGGAGGATTCTTTCAACCCCAGGAGTGTATCATCGCGAAACAGGGCAACAGAACAAACTTCCGTAGCAGTTTCAAGGCAAAGGATCAGTGCCATGCACTATTTGGGTTTCTCTGCAGTGAACAGATCCTTTTTGTCGACTTTCTTCACCTTGTCGCCGTTGTTCAGGATCTTTGACACGGCGCTGTAGGGTGCGGTAATGATCTCATCGCCCACCTTCAGCCCGCTGACGATCTGGATAAAGGAGTTGTCCTGGATCCCTGTTTTGACATCCACCTTTTTGGCGATGCCGTCGCTGAGGATAAACACGCATTCCTGTATCTTGTCACTTTTCTTCTTCACCGAAACCACCTCGATCTGTTCGTTATCGCCGTTATCTTTCTTTTTCTTGTTCTTTTCGTTGATCTTGTCGAGGGTGTCTTTGGCAATCCTGGTAGTAACAGCCTGGATGGGAACGGTAAGCGTATTTTCAGCGGTCTCTGTCTGGATTTCAACCGTACATGACATGCCCGGCCTGAATGGGGAAAAATCGGTCACTTTGCCAGCCAGGAGATCCTTGTAGGAATCCTTGAGGATATGGATCTTCACGTTGAAGTTGGTCACCTGGTCAACACTTACCCCGGTGGTGTTCGCCGAGGTGGCTATTTCAGTCACGATCCCTTTGAACTTCCGGTTCAGGTAGGCATCCACCTCAATCAGGGCGGTGTCGCCCATGCTTACGCGCACGATGTCATTTTCATTGACCTGCACCTGCGCCTCCATTTCGTTGAGGTTGGCAATGCGCATGATTTCCGTTCCGCTCGAAAATTGTGAAGCGCCGGTTACGCGTTCGCCTTTCAGGACGCTCAGTTTTGAAACAGTCCCGTCGTTCGGGGCGAAGATCGCCGTACGGGTAAGGTCTTCCTTTGATCTTTTCAGGGCCGCCTCTGAATTCTTGACCATGAAATCGGAAGCCTTGATGTCTTCTTCACCGGCCGTGACCTGCGCCTGGGCCACCTGGAAAGCGGCCTTCGACTGGTCGTATTCGGCTTTGGAGATCACGTTTTCCTTGAATAGTTTTTCCTGCCGTTCGAAGGTAAGGCGGGCATTCTCGAATTGCGCCTTCAGCTGCGCCAGGCGCGCCTTCGAATTAGCCAGGTTGGCCTTCTGGGTGTTGAGCGAGGCTTCGCTCTGGTCGAACTGCGAAATGTAGATCTCGGGGTCGATTTTTGCAAGCAGGTCGGCTTTCTTAACCTGGTCACCCTCTTTCACATAAAGTTCAACGACCTCGCCCGAGATGTAGGGGCTGATCTTGATATCCTTCTCGGGCTGGATCTTGCCGTTTGACGAGACAGTCTGGATAATGGTGCGCTTCATCACCTTTTCGGTGGCGACCTTGGTGCCTTCATTGCGCTGTCCTTTGAAAACGGCTGCAATCACGATCAATGCCACCACTGCAACAATGGCAATGATGATCCAGATCTTTTTCTTTGAAATTTTATTAGCCATGAAAAATTGGATTATGGTTATTCGCGGTCAATTTTGATGGGGTTGCCCATGTAAAAGTCGAGAATGGTTGTTTTGAAAATAAAGTCATATTTAGCCTGCAACAGGTCCGACTCGGCCTTGGTAAGGTCCTTCTTGCTGTTGTTGTAATCAAAGGAGGTCATCACCCCCACGTCGAATTTCTGCTGGGCATATTTAAAAGCCTCGGTCTGTGCATTCACTTTTTCCTTCGAGGCATTGAACTTCTGGAGGGAGGATGCAGCGTCGGCATAAGCCTGTTCAATGTTTTTCCGCAATTGCCTGGTCTGGATGCCAAGGTCAAGTTCCGCCTGGGATTTCTGGATCTTCGCCTGGTTGATGGCGGTGCGTCCCGACCAGCCGTTGAAAATGGGGATGTTCAGGTAAAAACCCACCGATTGGTTGCTGTTGTCGCGAAGCTGGTCGGTAAATGATTTAACCCTGTAGTAACGACTGGTTTGCGGCATCATCACGAGGTCACCTGTTTTACCGACAAAGCCGATCGGTATCGTATCATGAACGGCCGGTTTGGTCGGGTCGATCTGTTCGGCTACGCCCGAGTAACCTGTCCCCCATGAGCCGCTCAGCGACAGGGTGGGCTGAACATAGCCGCGTGCGATGGCAAGCCTTTTTTCGGCGATCTCCACGCGCAGTTCCGCACTCTTGATTTCAGGACGGGTCTTCTGGGCGTGTTCAAAGATGATTTCAGCGGTGATCTTTTCACTGGGCGGCTGAACTGGTTTCAGCGACGGTTTTTCAACGCGGAAGTCGCGGGTGACCGGGATATCGATCAATTGCTGGAGCGAAAGGTTGGAAATGTACAGCCTGTTTTCGGCATCCACCACGTTCAGTTGCTCTGCGGCCTTCTGCGCCTGGATGTTCAGCAGGTCGCCCCTGGCGGAAGAGCCGGCATCGACAAGTTTCTGCATGCGCTCGGACTGGGAGGTGGTAATCTTCAGTTGTTCCTTTGCCACATCGAGCAGCTCGAGGTTGAAGAGGATATCGAGATAATACCCGGCAACGGAAAGGGAAATGTTGTTTTTAATCACATCCAGGTCGTACTGGCTGGCAAGCAGGTTGATCCTGTTCGCCTTGAACGTGTTTAATTTCTGCAGGCCTCCAAACAGGGTGACGCTGCTTGAAATATAGAAGTTGTTGGACCGTACCGTTTTTGTTGCGAAAGTGTTGGTATACTGGTCAATGGTTTGCCCGAAATTCCACACGTTGGAACCATTGGCATTGAGGTTGGGCAGCATTCCGAGCTTGCTTTGCAGTAAAACATCCTTGTTGCTTTCAACAGTAAAAAGCTGTTTGTTGATGTCAAGGTTGTTTTGAAGCGCATAGTTGATGCAATCTTCAAGTGTCCATATTTTTTGGGTAAAACCGGCATTGGAAAAGCCTGCTGACAAAATGATCATCAGGGCCAGCAACCTGAACCAGAAGCGATGCGTATGCATGATATGAAAGTTTTTATTAGGGTTCAAAAGTAGTGATTTTAGGGTTCATTAAGGCATTAAGACGAATAAAATGTTGTTTGGTTACAAATCTCTGTTTTCCAAATTCAATATTAATTTCTATTTTTGCATCTCATTTAGTGCGTTGCAAATGATTTCATGACAGCAATTAAGTCGTACATACAACTTTTCAGGCGTTCGCTGCTCAGCGTTCTTCTCTTTCTCGTTTTCGCGAGCAGGATAGCGGCGTCCGTGCAGGATCAGGCCACCCTGTCGGCTGCGGCCGACAGTACCCGCGGCAAAACAGAAAAAACCGAAGCCAAAGAGGAGGGCAAGTTCAATGCCGGTGAAATGATCATGGAACACGTGGTGGACAACCACGAATGGCACGTTGCCACCATTGGCAATTTGAACCTGACCGTTCCACTCCCGGTGATCCTCCTTTACGACGGAAGCCTTTACACCTTTAGTTCTTCCAGGTTTCACAACGAAACCCACAGCTACAAGGGCTTTAAGCTGGAAGAGGAGGGCGCTCACAAGGGAAAAATCGTCAGGCTCGAAAACAATATTAAAGCACCGGCCGGCCTCCCGGTGTATGATTTCTCGATTACGAAAGTCGTATTCGCCGTGTTGCTGAGCTGTTTTCTGCTGATCCTTATTTTCGTATCAGTGGCCAACGCTTACCGGCGCAATGTCGACAAAGCCCCCAGCGGGCTGCAGTCTCTTATGGAACCCCTTATTATTTTTATCCGCGACGACATCGCGAAAAGTTCCATCGGCGAAAAAAAATATGAAAAATTCATGCCGTTCCTGCTCACGGTTTTCTTTTTTATTTTCTTCAACAACCTTTTCGGGTTGATCCCGTTTTTCCCGGGAGGAGCCAATGTTACAGGGAACATCGCCGTTACGCTGGTCATGGCTGTTTTCACCTTCGTGCTTACAACCATCAACGGTAACAAACACTACTGGGTCGACATCGTCAATACCCCGGGCGTGCCCTGGTGGCTGAAACTGCCCATTCCCCTGATGCCGATCGTGGAGATCATCGGGATCATCACCAAACCTTTCGTATTGATGATCCGTCTCTTTGCCAACATTACCGCCGGCCATATCATCGGACTGGGATTCGTAAGCCTGATCTTTATCTTCGGCGCCATCAGCGCGGCGCTGGGCCTTGGCGTATCGGTGGTCTCGGTCGCATTCATGGTCTTTATGAACCTGCTTGAATTGCTGGTTGCCTTTATCCAGGCATATGTATTCACCCTGTTGTCGGCACTTTACTTCGGACTGGCAACGGTGGAGCCGGAACACCATTGACGATTTACGATTGACGATTGACGATTGACGATTTTGAAGAAAAATGCGGAGGGGGAAACTGAAAAGAATTTTAAAAATTAACTATATAAATAAAAAATTGGTGCAGTCTTAGCCGCCCAAAAATCGTAAATCCAAAATCGTAAATCGTAAATCGTAAATCAATGTCGTTTAGTTAACAAAAATAAGATAAAAATCGTTCTTTGACATAGTAATAGTTTCGGAGGTTTTATTAACTTAGAGGTATAATATAGGGGTCACCGATTGGACCTCGAAAA
>CAIWMX010000095.1 GCA_903913885.1 uncultured Bacteroidales bacterium
CTCTCCTTTAGGAGAGGGGGTGAGGGGGTCAGGTATTAAATCCGGGATATCTCATTCCGGATATTCTCTGCAATTAATTCAGGGGAACGATCACCCGGGGTGATGAAGATTTTTTCCAGGTGTTTCAGTTTTTCGATCGCTTCGAAGTACTTGCTCCTGACGTTCGTCAGGTTCTCCATGGTTTCATAGAGTTCCATGGAGCTTCTGCCGGCATTGAGCCGTTGCATGCTTATTTCGGGAGAAATATCAATATAGATGTTTAAATCCGGCCGCAGCAGGCCGGCGCTTAAAGAGTTCGATTCAATGACCCAGTCCATCGGCATGTGAGTGCCGTGGTATGCGTAGGAAGAGAAATAATAGCGGTCGGTAATCACGGTGTAACCCTCCTCCAGTTTTTTCAGAATCCCATTCGTCTTATTCAGCAGATGGTCGAGCCTGTCGGCGACAAAAAGGCCTGCAATGGTGCGATGATCAGCTTCAATGCGGTGGTTAAAGATATTCCTGATTACCGATCCCACCGGTCCGCCGGTCGGTTCGCATGTATCGTAAACCCGGTACCCAACTTTTTTCAGATGATCGGATAAAAGTTTAACCTGGGTGCTTTTTCCGCATCCGTCAATGCCTTCAAAGGCGATAAATAAGTTGTTCTTCATGGCAACAGGCCCCAGGTTGTTTAAGGTGAATTTATTATGATCAGGGATAAGGTAACTTTGTCAGATCACCCGGTATTCAAATTTAACCGCTTTCAGCTCTTCATTGGCCTTGCTGATTTTCGCCTTCAGATCTTCTTTAAAAGCCACCATTTTCAAATGGAGGGCAGGATCGGCCAGGGCGAGAATTTCGGCGGCAAGGATCGCGGCGTTTTGCGCGCCGTTAATGCCCACAGTGGCAACCGGGATTCCCGGGGGCATCTGGACGATGGCCAGGAGCGCGTCGAGTCCTTCGAGGGAAGCCTTTATGGGCACCCCGATCACGGGCAGGGTGGTCATGGCTGCGATTACCCCTGGCAGATGGGCTGCCATCCCCGCAGCGGCAATGATTACACGGATGCCGCGATCACGCGCGTTTCTAGCAAACTCTTCTACTTTTTCGGGTGTTCGGTGGGCCGACAAGGCATTGATCTCAAAAGGGATCTGCATGTCATTCAGGAATTTGGCAGCTGCTTCCATGACCGGAAGGTCGGAAGTGCTCCCCATAATAATGCTGACTCTGGGTTCCATGGTTACGGCGATTTGTTGTTTGCAGGCAAAATTAGAATATTTTGACTACTTTTGCATAGAAGTAATATCTGGTTGAATATGAAAAAGGTACAGGTACAGGAGTTGTTTTTTGAGAAATTTATAAGCACGGAAGAAATTGAAGCTGCCGTCCAAAAAGTTGCCGATGAAATAAACCGGGATTATGACGGGAAGAACCCGCTCCTGCTCGCCATCCTGAATGGTTCGTTTATCTTCGCCTCCGACCTGATGCGCAAACTCACCATCCCCTGTGAGATATCTTTTGTCAAGTTTGCTTCCTACGATGGTACCCTTACAACTTCAAAGGTAAAGGAATTGATCGGGGTGGGGGAGGAACTTTCCGGCCGCCACATCATCATCGTTGAAGATATTGTTGATACCGGCATCACGATGCAAAAGCTCCTCCAGGATATCGAGGAAAAAAATCCGATCGATGTCAGGATCGCCTGCTTTTGCTTTAAACCGGATGCCTTTGAGAAGGATTTCAACATCGACTACCTGGGCATGAGGATTCCCAATGATTTTATTGTTGGTTATGGGCTGGATTACAATGGGTACGGGAGGAATCTGCCGGATATTTATAAGATTATTAAGTAACGGGATATAAACATTAATCTGACAGCTATGTTTAACTTAATTCTCTTTGGGCCGCCGGGTGCAGGAAAAGGAACCCAGGCCGTTAAAATTGCCGAAAAATTCGGCTGGAAACATGTCTCAACCGGTGATATTCTCAGGGCCGAGGTAAGCAGCGGCACACCGCTGGGATTGAAAGTAAAGGCTGTAATGGAAACCGGCCAGCTCGTTTCCGACGACCTGCTGATCGAGATCATGGAGTCGGTATTCGTGAACAACAAGGATGTAAATGGCTTTGTGCTCGACGGGTTTCCACGTACCCTGAACCAGGCCCAGGAGCTCGACCTGATGCTTGCAAAGCACGGTGAATCGGTTACCCTTGTCCTTGCCCTTGAAGTGGATGAAACGGAACTGGTGAAACGCCTTCTGAATCGTGCACAGGAACAAGGGAGAAAAGATGATACCGAAGAGGTCATCAAAAACAGGCTGGTGCAGTATCACCATCATACCAAGCCGCTGATCGAATACTATCAGGAGAAAAACATTTATACCGAAGTTTACGGTGTAGGTTCCATTGATGATATTTTTAACCAATTAGTCTCGCAGATTAGCGCAGATTAACGCAGATTGTCAGATCAAATAGATACAGGATTATGAACAATTATCGGCTCCCTGTAAAAATCCAGCCGGCGACCAAAAAATCGTAAATCGTAAATCGTAAATCGTAAATCGTAAATTAATTACTCCATCGTGTCTGAATCCAACTTCGTTGATTATGTAAAAATCCATTGTGCTTCCGGGAACGGCGGCGCAGGGTCGCGGCATTTCATGCGCACCCGCACCAATGCACATGGAGGACCCGACGGAGGTGACGGCGGCCGCGGAGGTCACATCATCCTGAAAGGGAACAGCCAGTTCTGGACTCTGCTCCACCTGAAGTTTACCAAGCATCTGAAGGCAGAGCATGGCGGAGCAGGTTCAAAACAGCTGATGCATGGCGCAAACGGCAAGGATGTCATCGTGGATGTGCCTCTTGGAACCATCGCCCGCGATGCCGAAACCAATGAATTTGAATGCGAGATCACCGAAGATGGACAAACCCATGTTCTTGTGCCGGGCGGCCGTGGCGGCCTGGGCAATGACCATTTTAAAACGCCGACCAGACAGGCTCCCAAATTTGCCCAGCCCGGGGAGCCCGGACTGGAATTCTGGAAAATCCTGGAGTTGAAGCTACTGGCTGATGTGGGTTTGGTTGGCTTTCCCAATGCCGGCAAGTCTACCCTGTTATCCGTTATTTCGGCAGCGAAACCCCAGATCGCCGATTATCCCTTTACCACCCTGGTGCCAAACCTGGGCATTGTGAGGTATCACGGACAAAAATCATTCGTGATGGCCGACATCCCTGGTATCATCGAGGGAGCCCATGAAGGGAAAGGACTGGGATTGCGCTTCCTGCGACACATTGAAAGGAACGCCGCACTGTTGTTCATGGTGCCGGCCGATTCGAAGGATATCCGGAAGGAATACCAGATACTCTTGAACGAACTGCAGCAATATAATCCCGAATTGCTCGACAAATACCGCGTGCTGGCCATTACAAAATCGGACCTTGCCGATGATGAAATCATCAACGAACTGAAGAAGGACCTGCCTGAAATCCCTACTGTCTTTATCTCATCGCATCAGCAAACCGGGCTGGAAAAGCTGAAAAAAGTGCTGTGGGAAGAGTTGAACAGGGAAAAAGTGTGATTACATGATTGAAACATTAAAATCAGTTGATCAGCATCTTTTTCTTTTTCTGAATGGCCTGCATTGCCCGTTTTTTGACGTAGTGATGTTCTATGGAACGGGAACCCTGATATGGCTGCCACTTTACCTTTTCCTTCTTTATGCTGTAATCCGCCGTTACAGTTGGCAGGCCATTACGGTCATGCTCTTCGCCGCGCTGATGATCATGTTCAGCGATCAGCTTTCCAATGTTTTCAAGGATTGGATCATGCGGCCGAGGCCCACCCATGAACCCGGGTTACAGGGGATTCATACGGTGAATGGGTATACCGGCGGTCAATATGGCTTCTATTCGGCGCACGCCTCCACAAACCTTGCCATTGCCCTTTTCATGATCAGGATACTGAGCAATCAGTATCGTTATTTCACGCTGCTCATGCTGTCCTGGGCCTTTTTCAGGGCCTATACCCGCATCTACCTAGGGGTGCACTATCCAGGCGACGTGCTGGCCGGTTGGCTGGCAGGTGCCCTCATCGGGTGGTGTTTTGGAATGGCATGCAGCTGGTTTGTCAGCCAGAAACCAGCCGGGAGGAGTGTGCCCGGGAAAAAACCGTAGCATTTTATATCAATCCATGCGGATTCTGCGTTACTAGAGAACAAACCAGAACTGTTATGAGAATATCGCTGAAAATCATTTTCCTGATAGGTGTTTCCGTTTTTATCCTTCCGTGGAAGGCACATTCAGCCGGTCCGCTCGACCCGGTCAAACTTGGGAGCTGGACAGTGAATATCGGTATTGGCCCGGGTTCAACCTATTTTGGCAACGGCAGCGGTTTTGGTCCTGCCGAAAAAGTCTCCTTTGAAACCGGACAATGGGATGCCGGTCCCGGAATCATTACCCTGGGTGGCGAGTTCACCTTGTCCACTTTCTGGCATACCTATAACCCTGGACACCATGAAACCTGGACCAATTTCTTCTTTGCAGCCCGGTCGGCGTATCATTACGGCTGGGATGTGGAAGGGTTGGATACCTATGGCGGGATCCCGCTGGGGATCGCTTTTTGCGCCCATACGTGGGATGCAAAAGGAGGAAGCAGCGGCTATACGCCGGTTTATCCCTATTTTGGCTTTTTCTTTGGTGCCTCCTATTTTTTTACCAGGAAATTCGGCGTAAATGGCGAGGTGGGATTTAACTCAACCCATGCGAATATGGGGGTGATATTCAGGTTGAAGTAGAGGAGAAATGGTGAGATGGTGAAATGGCAAAATTGTAAAATGGTAAAATGGTAAGATGGTAAAATGGTAAAATGGTAAGATGGTAAAATGGTGGGAGATGGAGGCTGGGTTATTTTGTACACGCCAAACATTATCTGCATTGTCTGCATTGCCTGCATTGTCTGCATTGTCTGCATTGCCTGCATTGCCTGCATTGTCTGCATTCAATGCCCATAGGCTCTTCCCTCGTATCTTTCCACCGCGACCTTAAACACGTTGACCTCCCGGATGGATGGCGGGTTGAATTTAAATTCACCTTTGGTGTACTGAGACATGACCAGATGAAGGGCCGCCGTTTTTTCTTCCGGAAGGGTGATGAATTCTACCCTGCCGTAACAAAGAATGCTGCGGTATTTCATGCTCCAGGAGCAGGCAACCGCCTCATTCTGATAACGTAACATGTGGTCGCACGTAAAATTGATGCACACCTCCGGGTGTTGCCTCAGGATGTCGATCTTTTTCCCATGTTGCGCCCCGTGCAGGTAAATAACATCATCCCGGTAACCGAAGTTAAGCGGTATAACATAGGGTTTGTTGTCAAGATCCGTCATGCCAACATGGCACCACTGGCAATTTTGAATGATCTCGATGATCTCTTTTTTCTCAGTAATTGCGCGTGGTCTCATCGTGTGTAACTATTTTTTCAAGAATGGACGAAATCACGGAAAGTAAAATGCTGAAGATCAGTGCCCACCAGAAGCCGTCGACCACGAATCCTTTTACCCAGGCTCCGGCGATCATGATGATGAGTGCGTTGATCACCAGCAGGAACAATCCAAAAGTGAGGATTGTAAAGGGAATCGTGAGGAGTACCATCAGGGGTTTGAGGAACAGGTTGAGAAAACTAAGCACCAGGGCGACCAGCAGGGCCGTCCAGAACGTATTTACATGAATGCCGGGTAACAGGTAACCTGCAAGCATGATTGCAACCGAGGTGATCAGAAGTTTCGGAAGAAAGGGCATGTTTTCGGTTTTTTTAGGATGACTAAGTAATGCAAAGGTACGGAAATTGAAACTCAACCCACCAGCGGATCATCCCATGGATTTTCCTTACCTGGATGAATATTTTTATATTTGTATTTTTATTTAGACACAATAAACATGCAGGTACTTAAATTCGGAGGCACTTCGGTTGCCAATGCGGATAACATCCGCAGAGTAATGGATATTGCAGGCAGGGCAAGGTTAAATGATACTACGATCGTTGTTGTTTCAGCACTTGGCGGAGTAACCGATCTGCTGATTGAGGCTGGGAGGCTGGCAGCTGCGTACGACCTGTCGTACCAGGAAAAACTTAAGGATTTCGGCAACCGGCACAGGACAACCGTTAGTGAATTGCTTCCGGCCGGCAGCCAGGAAACGTTGCTTTCCATGGTCGATGAAAAGTGCAGCGAACTGCAACACCTCTGCGAAGCCGTGTTTTTATTGAGAGAACTCTCCCCGCGGACGCAGGATAACCTTGTGAGTTATGGCGAGCTCCTCTCCTCGATGATCATCTCAGCAGCCTGCAATTCGGTTCAAATTGAAAACCAGTGGATCGATGCCCGTGAAATTATCCGAACCGACTCATGTTTTGGGTTTGCCGCCCCTGACTTCGGTTACATTGAGGGTACGGTAAGGAATTTCCTTGCTTCAAAACCGGCCACGCTGTATATTTTTCCAGGGTTTATCGCCTCCGATGCCCATGGGGTTGCAACCACGCTGGGCCGCGGAGGTTCAGATTATACCGCCGCGATCCTGGCTGCTGCCGCAAATGCTGCGGTTCTTGAAATATGGACAGACGTTAGCGGCATGATGACGGCAGATCCGCGCATGGTGTCGAATGCTAAGGCGATCCCGTATATTTCATATAAAGAGGCGATGGAACTCTCGCATTTCGGTGCCAAAGTCATCTATCCGCCCACCATCCAGCCTGTCATGAAAAAGGAGATCCCGGTTTGGATCAAGAATACGTTTGCTCCTTACGATTACGGCACCCTGATCGAAAGCACCGTGTCGGAAGATAAAAGCATGGTCAGGGGGATTTCAAGCATTGGCAAAATGGCTTTCCTGAGCCTTGAAGGCAGCGGCATGGTTGGGATTCCGGGATTTTCAAGAAGGCTTTTCGGGGCGCTTTCGGAGGAAAAGATCAATGTGATCCTCATCACCCAGAGTTCGTCGGAACATAGCATCTGTGCCGCCATCGACGATGTTAATGTTGACCGGGCCCGGAAGGCGGTCGACGAAGAGTTCGCCAATGAGATCATTGCAGGCAAAGTGGAGCCGCTGCAAATGGAGACAGGCCTTTCCATCATCGCACTTGTAGGCGATAACATGAAAAACCACACCGGCATCAGTGGGAAGATTTTCGGCGCACTGGGGCGGAACAGTGTTAATATTCGTGCTATCGCTCAGGGTTCTTCAGAAAAAAACATTTCGGCGGTCATCAGTTCCGCAGATGTAAAAAAGGCGATCAACGTGCTGCATGAAGAATTTTTTGAAGCACAGTGCAAACAAGTAAACCTGTTTGTGACCGGGGTAGGCAATGTCGGCAGCCGCCTTATGTCGCAACTGAGGGACCAGCAGCAATACCTGCTCGATCATCTTCGCCTTCAGCTCAGGGTGATAGGGATCTGCAACAGGAAAACAATGGTATTCAACGAAGATGGGATCCCGCTGCAAACCTGGCAGGAACAGTTAACCTCGGGTGACCCGATGAACCTGGAAGCGTTCATAGGATTCATCCGGCAGAAAAACCTGAGAAACTCAGTCTTTGTTGATGTAACTTCCAGTGAAGCTGTAACGCGGGTTTATGAATCGCTGCTTAGGAAAAGCGTCGCGGTGGTAGCCTGCAACAAAATCGCCAGTTCATCCTCCTACGCCAGTTTCGCACTGTTGAAACACCTGGCCCGCGAATACAACACATCCTACCTGTTTGAAACCAATGTAGGCGCTGGTTTGCCGATTATTGGCACCCTGAACGACCTGATGCGAAGCGGCGATAAAGTAAATAAAATAGAAGCAGTTTTGTCGGGTACGCTCAATTTCGTATTTAACAACTACGATGGTACGGTTCCCTTTGCACAAATCGTGAAACAGGCTCAGGAAGAGGGCTATGCAGAACCCGATCCGCGGATTGACCTGAGCGGCATTGATGTGATGCGGAAGATCCTCATCCTCTCGCGTGAAGCAGGGTTCCCCTTGGAAATGGAGGAGATCACCTGCAATTCCTTCCTGCCGGCATCGTGCATGGAGGGCGATGTTGCCGCTTTCTACACGGAGATGGAAAAGCAGGAAGAACATTTCAAATCTTTGTACTGCAAGGCTTCGGAGAATGGCTGCAAACTGAAATTTGTGGCAATGCTCGAAAACGGGAAGGCATCAGCAGGTTTGCAGCACATCAGCAAGGACCATGACCTTTTCCATCTTTACGGCAAGGACAACGTCGTGCTGTTCTACACCAACCGTTATGTGCAGCAACCCCTGGTTATCAAGGGTGCCGGGGCCGGTGCCGAGGTAACGGCTTCAGGGATTTTTGCCGATATCATCAGGGCAGCCAGGGTTTAATCGGGCCCGGCGCAGAAATCCGTTTTTTCATTAAGGCAAATTGATTACTTTAGCCTCAGTAAAGTCAGTCAATTATTAACCTCACTGTTCATGTATCTTTTCTTCGACACCGAAACGACCGGACTTCCGCAAAACTGGAAAGCACCTGTGTCAGACCTGCGAAACTGGCCCAGGATGGTTCAGCTTGCCTTTTTGCTGTACGACAAAAACGGCAATAAAATAGCGGGAGGCGATTATATCATCAAACCTGCCGGGTTTACCATCCCGGCTGATGTATCGCGTATCCATGGGATCACACATGAGCGTGCCATGGAGGAAGGAAAGCCATTGGCGGCGGTTTTGGAGGATTTCCAGTCGTATATTGAGGAGTCGGAATACCTTGTGGCCCATAACATGAGCTTTGATGAAAAGATAGTGGGTGCAGAATTTCTACGAAATAAGATGCCCGATCATACTGCTTCCAGAAAAAAAATATGCACCATGCTGGGCTCGGTAAATTATTGCGCCATCAGGGGTCCCTATGGCAACAAATGGCCAAAATTGTCGGAGCTGCACTACAAATTATTCAATACCGGTTTTGAGGAAGCCCACAATGCGGCGTATGATATCTCGGCAACAGCAAGGTGTTTCTGGGAATTGAAACGTCTGGGCATCATTTAGCCCTTTGAGTCGATCATGCCTGAAAAAATCAGCGACCGGACCATTTTCTCACTGTCGGAGGTGACCAGGAGCATCCAGAAAACCCTTTCTGAAAGGTACACGCGTACGTTCTGGGTCAAGGCGGAGATGAACAGGCTGAACCGTTACCCCCAGTCGGGCCATTGCTATCCTGACCTTGTCGAAAAGTTGGAAGGGAAGATCGTCGCCGAGATCAGGTCAACCATCTGGAAAGATGATTTTCAGCGCATCAACGACAACTTCCTGAAGGTTTTGCATGAGCCGCTGAAAAGCGGGATCAATATCCTGTTTTGCGCGAAGATCTCCTACAACCCAGTTCATGGGTTGAGCCTGTCGATTGTGGATATCGATCCGTCATACTCGCTTGGCGAGCTTGAAAAAGAAAAACAGCTTACCATTGAGAAGATCAGGCAGGAGGGAATCTTCAATGCCAACAAATCCCTGAAACCGGAACTCCTGCTAAAAAGAATCGCCATCATTTCGGTCGACACCAGCAAAGGATATTCCGATTTCAGGGCCGTTCTGGATGGTAACGAGTGGGGCTATCAATTTTTTCACATGCTCTTTCCATCGCTGCTACAGGGCGAACATGCCGTCGAATCGATCCTCGGCCAGCTTGACAGGATCAGGAAGGTCATCTGTCATTTCGACGCGGTGGCGATCATCCGCGGCGGCGGCGGAGATGTCGGGCTGACCTGTTACAATCACTATGAGTTGTCAAGGGCAGTGGCCTTGTTCCCGATTCCCGTGATCACCGGCATCGGACATTCAACCAATGAAACCGTTGCGGAAATGATCGCCTACAAAAACGCCATCACGCCGACCGAACTGGCCGATTACCTGATCCAGCGGTTCCATAATTTCTCAGTTCCGCTGGGTAAGGCACAGGAATTTATTATTGAGCGGTTTTCATCGAGGATGAGGGAAGAAAAATTGCGCGTTTTGAACGCCGTGCGGTATTTCAAATCGGTGACCATCGCGAACCTTGCTGCAGGAAGGAGTCATATTCAGCATGAACTGTCTGCCCTTGCGCAGCAAACCGACTATCTGGTTAAACGCCGGCGACACGACCATGCATTGATTTTGTCGGGATTGCAAAAAAACAACCAGATGCTGATCCTCCGATGCAGCCAGCATGTAAGCCAGACGGCATACGAATTAAAAAAAGAGGTGATTTCGTTCCTTAAAGCAGGGAGCATTTCGCTTGGGGCCATCGAAAAAAACGTTGATTTAGTTGACCCGAAAAACGTGCTGAACCGGGGGTATAGCATTACCCTTGTCAACGGCAGGGTGTTGAAAAGTGCCGGAGACACCGTTGAAGGAACCATCCTGAAAACAATCCTCGCCGACGGGGAAATTATCAGTGTTACCACAACCATAAACAAAACTGACCAGCCATGAAGGAGAAACCAAACTACACGGAAGCCTTTGAAGAACTTCAGGAAATTGTCTCTGAAATTGAGCGGGGAGACATCTCTGTTGATGAATTATCTGATAAGGTAAAAAGAGCGGCAGTCCTGATTAAAATCTGCAAAAACAAACTCGCCGCAACCGAAGGCGATGTAATCGCCATCCTCAAAGAACTCGAATCCAACGACACCCCCGGCTAAAAACCCCACGTCCTTCGTCCCTCGTCCCTCGTGCTTCGTAACACGTCCTACGTAAACAGTTTCCTGTAAACATCCTCAATCCGCGACTCGGTGACGATTTTAATGGAATAGCGCTTGAAATCCAGTCCTTTGGTATTATACCTTGAGATGAAGATCCGTTCAAAACCGAGCTTGTCGGCTTCTGAAATCCGTTGTTCCACGCGGTTGATGGGACGGATTTCACCGCTCAGCCCAACCTCTGCTGCAAAACAGGTTTTTGAGTCGACCGGCGAGTCCTGGTTTGAGGAGAGCACGGCTGCCACTACGGCAAGGTCGATGGCAGGGTCGTCAACCTTGATGCCGCCTGCTATGTTGAGGAAAACATCCTTGTGGCCGAGCCTGAACCCGCTGCGTTTCTCCAGTACGGCAAGCAGCATGTTGAGGCGCCTCACGTCGAAACCGGTGGTCGAACGCTGGGGTGTGCCATACACGGCACTGCTTACCAGGGCCTGGGTTTCGATCAGCATGGGGCGCTGCCCCTCGATCATGGCGGCGATCGCGATGCCGCTTACCTGTTCGTCGCGCTGGCTGAGCAATATTTCCGAAGGGTTTGAGACTTCCCGGAGGCCGGTATCGTTCATTTCATAGATCCCGAGCTCTGATGTTGACCCGAAGCGGTTTTTGAGCGAACGCAGGATGCGGTAGCCGTAATTCCGGTCGCCTTCAAACTGCAATACCGTATCAACCATGTGTTCGAGGATCTTGGGGCCTGCAAGGCTGCCATCCTTGGTAATATGCCCGATAAGGAAGACCGGGGTGTTGGTGATCTTTGAATATTTCTGAAGCCCGGCAGCACACTCCTTGATCTGCGAAACGCTGCCGGCCGATGAGTCGATGAGATCGGTTTGCAGGGTTTGAATGGAATCGACCACAATGATGCCCGGATGCAGCGACTCAAGGTGTCTGTAAATGGCTTCGGTGTTGGTTTCGGTAAGGATATAACAGTTTTCGTTCCGGCTTCCTAGTCGTTCGGCCCTCATTTTAATCTGCTGGTCGCTCTCCTCGCCGCTGATATACAGGATTTTCTGGTCGGCACACTTCATGGCCACCTGCAACATCAGCGTCGACTTTCCAATCCCGGGCTCGCCCCCGATCAGGGTAAGCGAACCTGCAACAAGGCCCCCGCCAAGCACCCGGTTGAGTTCCTGGTCATGTGTGTTGATGCGGGCTTCATGGCTGAAAACGACTTCAGATATCTTTACAGGAACCACTGACCTGGGATCACGGATCCCCGACGCCATGGACCCTTTCTCTTCACGTTGAATCACCTCTTCCACGAACGTGTTCCACTCGCCGCAGGCATTGCATTTGCCCATCCACTTGGGGGACTGTACGCCACAACTCTGGCAGAAAAAGGCGGTTTTGACCTTGGACATGATAGATGGTAAAATGGTGAAATGGTGAAATTGTAAAATTGTAAAATGGTAAAATGGTAAAATGGTGAAATGGTAAAATGGTAAAATGGTAAAATTGGATCTTAGGGGTGGTTGGGAGGTGAGATTATGGATTGGGTTGGTTTTTACAAATGAACTTTTTGGGCGAGTTCGATGGTGTGGCTGGTAGAGTAACCTTTTGTAAGTTCGATGGTCACCACTTCGCCGCCGCGGGCTTTTACCACATCGGAGCCAACGATTTCTTTGCCATCGTAATCTTTTCCTTTAACAAGCACATCGGGCTGTACGAATTTGATCAGTTCGAGGGGGGTGTTTTCATCAAACACGACGATGGCGTCGACAAATGACAATGCTGCCAGGATCACCGCGCGCGCCTCCTCTTTGTTTACAGGGCGATGGGCTCCCTTGATCCGTCTTACCGAATCATCTGAATTAAGTCCGACGATGAGGATATCGCCCAGCTCGCGTGCCTGGGAAAGATACTCGATATGCCCAAGGTGCAGCACATCAAAGCATCCATTGCTGAAAACGATCTTTTTATCTTTGAAACGCCAAACTGCAAGTTGATGCTGAAGATGGTCCCAGGTGTATATTTTTGCCCTGATCTGATTAAGCCTTTCCATTGGTTTCCTTGTTGAATGAAAGTAAAATTAATGAAATTCCTCCGACCACCATGATCATGGTGGTTTGGGCGGTCCATGAGATCCACCCCAGGGCAAGCCCGGTTGTCCGGGTGATCCCGTACAATAACAATGTTTCCTGGATAATCGCAGGGTAAAGCCCGATGCCCCCGGGGGTAACCATGATCCCGACACTTCCCAGCACAAGGCAGGAAAGCCCCGCACCCGGGCTGAGCGCTCCTGTTTCGGGGAAGCAGAAGAAGCAAACATAGATCATGAAAAAATAGAGCGTCCAGATGGCAATGGAATAGAACACAAACAGCCCGGGTTTGCGGATCTGGCTAAGGGATTTTAGTCCTTCCCAGAAACCAAGGACCACCCTGGTAATTTTCTGAAACAGGTGGGACCCCGCGATCTTTTTCCGCAACAGGAAAATTACACCTATCGCCAGGAGCAGTAGCACCACACCCGAGAGGATAAAAACCTTACTGAAAATCGGATTCTGGAATTTTTCAGTCACCCACTCCATAAATTTCGGATAGATGTTGGTGTTCAGGTAATGGCCAATGGTGCCTGCCTGGGTTCCTACCATCAGAAAAAACAGGAGTATGAATATAATCATGTCGATGGTACGTTCGGTTATCACAGTACCGAACGATTTATTGAAGGGGATCTTTTCATACCTGGAGAGGATCCCGCAGCGGGTAACCTCGCCCAGGCGCGGAAATGCCATGTTCGCGAAATAACCGACCATCACTGCAAAGAAGGTGTTTTTAAAGGAGGGATGATACCCCATGGGATCAAAGAAAAGCATCCAACGCAAGGCACGAAGCACGTGGCTTAAAATGCCCATGCTGATGGCAAGAATGACCCAGTTGTAATTGGCCGTCCTGAATGAATGAATGATCTGGGTCCGTTCTTCCGGGGTTAACCCTCGCAGCGACAACCAGATAATGAAAAGCCCAAGGCCCAGGAAAACAGTAAATTTAATGAAGGTAGCCAACCTGTTTTTCCGGGGCATTTCTTCGGTAAGGATTTCGGTCATTCCCGCGGTGTTTTACCCTTGATAAGTTTATTGTTTGCATCAGGAAATGCGATGGAAGGCTTGAACTGTTTGGCTTCTTCAAAATCCATCGCGGCATATGAGACAATGATTACCAGGTCGTTGGGTAAAAATTTCCGCGCTGCGGCCCCGTTCAGACAGATGACTCCGCTTGCGCGTTCTCCTTTGATTACGTATGTTTCAATCCGTTCGCCATTGTTGATGTTTAAAACCTGTACCTTTTCAAATTCAATCAGGTTCGATTCGTTCATCAGATCTTCGTCAATCGTAATACTGCCAACATAGTTGATGTTGGCCTCGGTGACGGTGGCACGATGGATTTTCGATTTTAAAACTTGAATCTGCATCATGCGGCAAAATTACAAAAAAAGTTCAATATTGTCGATCAGACGAACATCGCCAAGAAAAACCGCCGCAAAAACCATCCCCCGCTCCTTATGGCTCCAGTTTTCAAGGGGCACGAGGGTTTCCCGGTCGCCGATTTCGAGATATTCAATACGCAGGTCAGGGGTTTCCTGGATTTTCTTCATGGCCCATTCTTTAAGTGCCTTTACAGGCATTTTCCCTGCTTTTTCCTTCATTTTCGACAATACCTGGTAAATTTCAGGCGCCTGGCTTCGTTCAGCAATAGTCAGGCGCATGTTGCGCGAACTCATAGCCAGGCCGTCAGGCTCGCGTACTGTTTCACAGGCGATGATCGCGACAGGGAGTTTAAGTGAATTGACCATGTGGCGGATGATGGCCAATTGCTGGAAGTCTTTTTTCCCGAAATAGGCCCGGGTTGGGTTTACAACGGCAAATAATTTATTCACGATGGTTGCCACCCCCTTAAAATGTCCGGGTCGGAATTTCCCTTCCATAACTTTATCAAGCAATCCAAATTCAAGGTCAATGCCTTCAGTTTCTCCTTCCGGGTACATTTCGGCGGCCGTGGGTGCAAAGAGTACATCGCAGCCGCTTGCCCTGAGCAGTTTGGCATCACGGGCCAGTGTTCGCGGGTATTTTTCCAGGTCTTCCTTGTTGTTGAACTGGGTAGGGTTCACAAAGATGCTGCAGACCGTCAGCATATTCTCCGTTTTTGACCGGTTCACGAGGGAGATATGGCCCTCATGCAGGGCGCCCATGGTGGGTACGAACCCGATGCTGTAACCCTTCTCCGCTTTGCCGGCGAGGTATTCCCGTGTTTCCCTGATGGTGGTAAATTGCTTCATGCCTGGTGTGTTATCAGGAACTGGCTGGCTGGAAAATACTTCAGGCCGGTCGTTCTTTCTCTGCTTGTTGCAAAAGTGCAAAAAAAAACCGTCCGCGCGGTACGGGACGGTTTTTTGGTGTTTGAATATCAATTACAGTGATCCTTCGTCGTAAGCTTTTTCACCATGAAGCGCCACATCAAGGCCTGCTTTTTCTTCGCCTTCCGAAACCCTTACACGGGTTACCAGGTTGATCAGGGCAAGCATGATGTAGGTGAATATGAAGGCATAAGCTGATGCAGCTACTACCGTGATAAGCTGCTTGAAGAAGAAGGAGGTTTGTCCGTACCACAACCCGTTTGTTACAACGGCAGGGTTAACAGCACTATAGGCAAAAACGCCAAGAAGGATCGTGCCAAGCACGCCGCCGATCCCGTGTACACCCCACACGTCGAGGGCATCGTCCCATTTTAACTTGTTCTTTAATTGCACTGCCAGGTAGCATGTGGCACCGGCCGCAATTCCTATAAGGGGTGCCGACCACATGGGCACAAAGCCCGCACAGGGCGTTATCGTGGCCAACCCGGCAATCGAACCTGTGAGCAACCCGAGAAGTTTGGGCCTGCCTTCCCTGATCCACTCGATGGCTACCCATGCCGCCGTTGCAAAGGATGCTGCAACATCGGTGTTGATGAAAGCCAGCGCGGTGATCTTATCCACCTGCAATTCGCTGCCGGCGTTGAAACCATACCAGCCAAACCAAAGCAGGCCGCTACCGATGGCAACCAGTGGAATACTGTTCGGGGTTGAATTTTTATCGCTCCGCGCACCCACATAGAAAACAGAAGCCAGTGCGGCAAAACCAGCCGTAGCGTGTACCACGATACCACCTGCAAAATCAAGAACACCCCATTGGGCGAGCAGGCCGTTGCCCCAGATCATGTGTACGAACGGGTAGTAAACCATGATCTGCCATACCGTGAGGAAGATCATGTACGACCTGAACGTGACCCGGTTGACAAAGGCACCGGTGATGAGGGCAGGGGTGATAATGGCGAACATCATCTGGTAAACGAAGAAAACGATTTCAGGAATTTTCCCGTTGCCGGAATACATTGAATCAATGGTGACACCATTCAGGAAAGCCTTGTCGAAGTTCCCGAAAATGCCTCCCGCCCCGCCGCTGAAACAGAGCGAATAGCCGAAGATAAACCATAGAACCGTTGTCCAGCCCAGCGATGCAAAACTCTGGATCATGATCCCGAGAATGTTTCGCTTGGTGGCCAATCCACCGTAGAAAAACGCCAGAGCCGGCGTCATTAACATCACCAGACTTGCCGATAACAGCATAAAGCCGGTTGAACCTACATCAATTGTTCCCATTGTAGTTTAATTAAAAATTAAAAATTAAAAATTACGAATTTCACAATTTCACAATTTCGCTACCTCGCTACCTCGCAACCTATAGGGTTATTCCAAACACCATAAACACACTCTGCGATTGCGGATTGGTTATGAGGGAGCCATTTACCGGGATGGCAAAATCTTTGGTGACGGTGATTGTCCTTGACACGGTGAGGCCGGTATTGACGACACCGCCGTAGGGGCCGTACCAGCCTGAGCCGAACGGAATCCCGCCGATAAACGGTTTCACGCCAAAACCCTTTACATTGAATTGCCAGGAAGCCTCAAAATAGGTGGAATAGTTGTTGGAGCTGCCTGCTCCATAAACGCCGGCTGCATCTTTTCCTTTATCATCGCCGTATACAAGCGTTCCGGCATAAAGCTGGAGCGGGAATTTTTCCGGTCCTGCCCAGGAGAGGCATACTTCAACCGTATGACCAGTGTTGCTGTTTTTAAAATTGAAATAGCGGCTCCCGTTGTTAGGATCAAGGGGATTGGGGATGAAATAGTCGTAAGCCATGAGGGTAAAGCCTTTCAACGAATAGGAAAGGAAAAAATCGAATTCGCTGTAATGGCCCATGTTGACAACGGCAGAACCGACCTGTTGCGAATACTGGCCCAGACCGTACGAACCCCAGAATCCTGCCTTGAAACCGGCGACGGAAAAGGCTACGGAAGGCTGAACGGCGGGGGAGTTGCCGTAATCCGCGCCCCGCCAGATGTAACGGCTTACAACATCGGCGCCGACGCTGAAAGCAGGGGCGCTCCCGGTCTTATCCTCCATCTTGTTCTCATCCTGAAGCTGGGCATATCCGCAAGTCGAAAATACCAGTACAATTCCTGTAAGGATAAGGGTTCTGATAAGGGTAGATGATCGTTTCATTGACATGTGATTTGTTATTGTTTTCACATGCAATGTTAGGGTGATCGCAAAAATAGTGCAATACCGTATACTACTGAAAAATAGTGCCGGAAATCCCTCAGACCTTCTAAGGGTTTAACGTATGGCTTTGACTCCACTCCCAAAACATAAACACTCCTCTCCTTCCTGCCTGTTGCCTACTGCCTACTGCCTCTCCTCCTCAAACCTCCACAATCTTATTCCTGATCGCATACTTGATCAGTTCGACGGTTGATTTAAGTTCCAGTTTTTTCATGATATGGTTCTTGTGGGTCTCCACGGTACGGATGCTGATGTCGAGTTTGTCGCTGATCTCCTTGTTAATAAATCCTTCGGCGAAAAGCTTCAGGATCTCGATTTCCCTGGTAGTAAGGGGAACAGGCCCGCGCTGGGGCATGGTGTCGTCTTCCTTGGCTTTACGGACATAGCTGCGGAGCATTATCCTTGAGATGGAATCGGCAAAAAACTCCTCTCCCTGGTAAATTGTCTGAATGGCAGTAAGTAGTTCCTCGCGGGAGGTGTTTTTTGGCAGGTAGCCGCGGGCTCCGGCTTTCACCGAATTAAAAATGAAATCTTCATTCGTGTACATCGACAGGATCAGCACCCTGGTTTCAGGGTATTCAACGCTGACGCGTTTGGTGATATCGATGCCGGAGGTGTCGGGCAGGGAAATGTCAAGGATCAGGATGTCGGGAGGTTCTACGGCAATTTTTTCAAAGCACTCCTTCCCTGAGGAAGCTTCCCCCAGGATCGTCAGATTTTCGGAACTCATGAGCAAGGCTTTGATCCCATCCCGCACCAGCTGATGGTCGTCAACGAGAAAAATCCTGATTTTTGACATAGGTTATATAGATTGGAACATTGACAGTGATTTTTGAGCCTTTTCCCGGCTCCGACATAATTTCAATACGGCCCTGCAACAGGCTGGCCCGTTCACGCATGTTATGGATCCCGTTACCACCTCCCTTTCCGGCCGTTTCGGGCGAAAATCCCTTTCCGTTGTCGCGGATAACGAGGGTTAGCGAATCCTCCCCGCGGCTAAGTGTGACCCATACCTCACGCGCCCCGGCATGTTTGACGATGTTGCTGATGGCTTCCTGCGTGATCCGGTAGATATAAGTCTTGGTTTTTTTATCCAGGTCGTCGTAGTCGCCTGCAGCATCAAAGTGGATGCGTAAACCGGAGTGCTCGCCTGTTTCGGAAAAGAGGTTGCGGAATGCAATGGCAATGCCGAAAGCTTCCAGGACCGACGGCATCAGGTTATTCGAAATCCGCCGGACCTCATCGATGATCTGGTCAAAATATTTTTTCAGTTCCTGGATGGAGTTCCTTATGTCTTTTCCTTCCTGGTATAACAGACTTTCAAGACGTAGTTTGATGGCAATGAGCAGCTGGCCGATGCCGTCGTGCAACTCCCGGGAGAGGCGTTGCCGTTCCATCTCCTCCCCGTCGATGACCGACCGCATCCTTCCGAAACGCTCCTGTTGCAGTTCCGTGGTTTTTTCCTTGATCTGACTGGCCATGATGTTGAACGATTCGGTGAGCGCCCCAATTTCATCCCGGGTTGATACCGGGAGTTCAAGATCATACCTCCCTTCGCCCATGTTAATGGCGGCATCTTTGAGCCGGATCAGCGGTTTTGTGATGCGTTTGGAGATAAACAGGACAAAAAAGAAAAATACGACCATGATGATCATGCTGAGTAACAGGATCCGCGTACGGGTTTCAAATATCGGGATCATGGCTTCCTGAACGTCGATTTCGGCCAGCATAGCCCAATTCAGACCCGGAACCGCGATTTTTTCGTAGGATGAAAGTACCGGTATGCTGCGGTAATCATTGGTAGTAACAGACCCTTCCATGCCATTCATGGCATTGATGGCCGGCAGGGTATGCACCCTGGTTTTCAGGATCGATCCTGGTTGGAAACGCGACGCGGAACGCATCAGGAAATCCCTCCCGACAAGGTAGGTTTCACCACTTAACCCCAGTCCGCTCAACGGGTTGTTATTCAGCATGATTGAATTGATAGCATCAGCCGGGATCAACAATACCAGCATGCCGCAGGCTGTAGGTTTTCCCTGCATGCTGTCAGTTATCATCGAACCAATCAGCTGGTATGGCGTGCCTGTTCCGCGACCCTGCATCATATCACACACCACCACAGGCTGGCTATTAAGCTGATTCTGCAGGAATCCGGCCAATGAATCAGGCAGTACGGTGCTCATAGCCTGGCAAACCGGGTCGGCCGGCTGATGAAAACACCCCGAGATACACCCGCCCTGCCTTCCAAAGATAAAAAATGCTGAAAAATACTGTCCGAACGTGCCAAACTTCTTCGCGATATTCCTGGCTGTACTATCGGGTACCGAAATTCTTCCCGAGAAACCGGGCTGGCCGGTACGGCTGATCTGCATCGCGGCCTCCTTTATATTTTCAGTCCCGGCCATGAAGGTGATCTCTCTGATCCGGTCAGCATAAAACTGATCAATCTGGTTCTTTTTTACGATGCGCAGCGAGGTGAGCTGATCAAAAGTCCGGCTCATAAGCGCCGATTTGGTGCTGTAAAAGGAGACCATGCTGATTATCAATATTGCCCCTGCGCCTAGTAAAACGAAGTAAAGGGTGAGTTTTTCGGTGAGTGGTGTGTACTTCATTGTTTTTTACTACTTTTGAATCATCCTGACGTTGAACCCTGAATGATCCGGGAACAAACATACTAAAAATAAGCGTTTATGAGGTTACATATTATAAGAGAAACACGTAACTCCCTTTTGGTTGTGATCCTGTTCTTGTTACCGGTACTGTTATTCAAGCAGGGAGGCAGGGTGTTCAGCCAGGAAAAAACCGTCACCTATTACGCCGATCCTTCGGCAGTTGCACCCGATCTCTCCATTGCCATCACCCACCTTACCGCGCACGTAAGTTTCAAACCGGAACAAAACCTGGTGATGGGTTCAGCAGAATTTGACTTTACCCCTAACCGCTATCATCCTGATTCCATCATTTTTCAGACACCTGAATTCTCCGTTTCTTCCGTTAAAATAAACGGAAAGGATGTTCAATACCACCAGTCCGGATCACGGTTGATCATCCCCCCGGCATCTTACATCCTTCGTCCTTCGTCGCTCATCCCTCGTCCTTCGTCCCGTATACTGATTACCTATACGTCAACACCCATGGCAGGTCCCATCTATTTCATCGGTTGGAAACCTGAAGAGGCCGGCAAGCGCCGGGAGATCTGGGCACATCGCCCTTCCGGATGGCTTCCATACATGGACGGCAGGATCACGGTGGATATGTATATTACTTTTGACAGGAGGTTCAACGTATTTTCAAATGGGGAACGGGTTGAAATACAAGAGAATGCCGACAGTACGCGTACATGGCATTATGCGATGAAAAAAAATCACCCGTTTTTCTCAACGGCGCTGGTGATTGGGGATTACCAGTACCAGTCATCTAAAACGGCCTCTGGGACGCCGCTTGAATTCTGGTATTACACCGATATGCCCGACCGGGTTTCAACCACATACAAGTACACCGAACAGATGTTCACATTCTTCGATAAGGAGATCGGCGTAAGATATCCCTACCCGGTATACCGTGAAGCACCCGTGATCGATTATATGTATGGTGCCATGGAGACCACAACCAGTACAGTGTTTGGCGATTATATGCTCATCACGCCCAGGGCATGGTGGCAGCGCAATTATGTGAATGTGAATGCACATGAACTGGCCCACCAGTGGTTCGGCAATTGTGTGGCTCATTTTGTGAACCGGGATGTATGGCTTACAGAGAGTTTCGCGACCTATTTTGCTAAAATGTTCGAAAAGAGCATCTATGGGGCCGATTATTACCAGAATATCAGGAATGATGAGCTGACCCTTGTTTTTGAAGCGGCCAGGAAAAACGATTACCCTGTTGGCGGTTCGCAGGGCGGCGTGCAGCGGATCTACCAGAAAGGGTCCCTTGTTCTGGACATGCTGCATGATGTGATGGGTGACCCGGAATTTAAAGATGCGATCAGGATGTACGTGGAAAAATACCGGTTCGGCTATGCCGAAACGAACGATTTCATGCGTTGCTGTTATGATGCCACCGGGAAATCATATAACTGGTTTTTCAATGAATGGATATTGAGAGGGGGAGAACCAGAATATCATGTTCGCGATTCGGTTGCAGTGGATCCTGCAGGGAACCAGTCGACGGTGTTTAAAGTTACGCAGACCCATGAAACCAGTGAGCTGACAGGTCTTTTCAGCATGCCTATAGTGTTTGAAGTACACTATGCCGACGGGAGCAAAGACAGTGTGACGTACCGGGTTGAAAAAAAGTTCACGGAAGTTGCTTTACCGAACCGGAACAAGAAGAAAATTTCCTACCTGCTTTTTGACCCCGACAGGAGAATCCTGAAAAAGGTCGTCTTCGATCGTCCTTTCGACCAGCTTGCGGCCCAGGCTGTCACGGCCCCGAACATGATCGACCGGTATGATGCGCTGCAGGCGCTGCGTCCTGTCGCTGCAGAGAAGAAGCTGGAAACCCTTGCAGGGCTCTTTCGCAAGGAACCTTTCTGGCTGGTAAAATCAGAGATACTTGAGCAACTGGCACAGGAGCGTTCTCCCGAGGTGGTCGAAATTTTTAGGGAAGCCCTGCTCGACAAGGATGCAAATGTGCGTAAAGCTGCTCTGAAAAACATGGCGCCAGTGTCTGACCTGCTGCGAAATACGGTTGAGCAGATGTTGTCCGATTCAAGTTATCTCAATGTGGAACTGGCCCTGGGCGCTCTTTGTTCCTCCTTTCCCCAGGCAACCGGCTATTACCTCGGTATGACCAGTGAATTTGAAGGGTGGCGTGGGAAAAACATCCGCATGAAATGGCTTGATATCGCAATAAACAGCGGCAAAAATGAATTTCTCCCTGAGTTGGTGGCCTATACAGGTCCGAAATTCGAATTCGAAACACGGATGAACGCATTCACCCTGCTGAAAAAATTGAAATACACCGGACCGGAGGTCGTTAAAAACGCAGAGGAGGCCAGTAAACACTGGAATAACAAACTTAGCGGCGTGGCGAAGGAGTATTTGAAGGGGCAATAAAGTAGCGAGGTAGCGAGGTAGTGAGGTAGCGAAATGGTGAAATAGCGAAATGGTAAAATGGTAAAATGGCAAAATGGCAAAATTTTTTGACGGGAAGGTAATAACCAGAGTTGTTTTGCTGGTCTCTTTTGTGAGCCTGTTTACGGATATTGCCAGTGAAATGCTGTACCCGGTGATGCCGGTTTACCTGAGGTCGATCGGGTTTTCGGTATTGTTGATCGGAATTCTGGAAGGGGTGGCTGAAGCCACGGCCGGGTTAAGTAAAGGCTATTTCGGCAAACTCTCTGACGTGATGCAACGGCGTGTGCCGTTTGTCCGCGCGGGATATATCATGAGCGCGCTGTCAAAACCATTGATGGCGGTTTTTACAGCACCGGTTTGGATTTTTTTCGTGCGCACCCTCGACCGGTTTGGCAAAGGGGTCAGGACCAGCGCCAGGGATGCCATGCTCAGCGATGAAACGACACCTGAACACAAGGGTAAAGTGTTCGGTTTTCACAGGTCGATGGATACGGTGGGTGCCGCCATCGGACCAGTGCTCGCACTGGTATTTCTCTGGCTATATCCCGGGCAGTACAAGTGGATGTTCTTTCTGGCCTTCTTCCCCGGTCTGGTCGCCATCGCCCTGACATTTTTGCTGAAAGACCATAAAAAAGAGGCAAAGGCAGAACCCACCGCTTCGCCTCCCGGGAGCAGTCGGAATCCCAACGTGGCTTCACCGTTGCCACATGTTGGTTTCTTCTCGTACTTCGGCTACTGGAAAAAAGCCTCTCCGGGTTTCCGGTTGCTGGTGCCGGGGTTGCTGGTATTTGCACTTTTTAACAGTTCCGACGCTTTTCTGTTGCTGGCACTGAAGGAACACCACCTTTCCGACACCATGATGATCGGGGTCTATATTTTCTACAACCTGGTATATGCCCTTTTTTCATACCCGGTTGGCATCCTGTCAGATAAAATCGGCCTGAAAACCACCCTGGTGGCCGGGCTATTCCTCTTTGCCTGCGTGTATACCGGGATTGGCATTGCCTCGTCACTGGTTGTTCTGGGATGCCTGTTTTTTCTCTATGGCCTTTATGCCGCCTGTACCGAGGGAATATCAAAAGCACTGATCTCAAATATGGCTGCAAAATCCGACACGGCCACTGCCATCGGGTTTTATAACAGCCTTGCAAGCGTCTTCGCCCTCCTGGCCAGTACGCTTGCGGGTGTTCTCTGGTTTTGGGCAGGATCATCGGTCATGTTCATGATTTCCGGGATTGGCGTGTTCTTCGTGGCCTGCTACCTGGCCATCGTCTTCTTTTTCATGCGTGCCGGGCGGCCAGAAGCATGATTTTAACACGATAAATGAAATTGCAGCACTTTTTTTTAATGATCCTTGGTGGTTTAAAATTAATGGACTATCTTTGCACTCCATTTTGAAATACCATTTAACAAGAACTGTCATGGCAAGGATTTGTGAAATTACGGGAAAGATTGCAATTAAGGGACATAAAGTGTCCCACTCCAATAAGAAATCAAAACGTTGGTTCAGCCCCAACATCCAGACAAAGACCTTTTTTGTGGAGGAAGAAAACCGCGACATCAAACTGAGGGTGTCAGCAGAAGGTTTACGCCACATGAACAAAAAAGGTGTTTATGTCTGTATCAAGGAAGCAAGGGAAAAAGGATATCTTACCAAGTAATTTTTTTTTCATGGATGGAAAGTGCTGTTACACTGTAACAGCATTTTTTTTGTCTGTGCTTTAAGGAAATAAAGAGCAGGATTTTACGTTAATTAATGCTAAAGACCTACCATCCCGGATGAAAAAGAGCCTTACCTTTTTATGTCTGCTCCTTGCGCTCCCTTTTTTTGCCATTTCACAACAGGCCGGGCTGGCCGACGACAACAGCAACCTGGTGCAGTTTTCCGGGATGACCATTACAGCCGACAGTCTCAACCCGGTTCCCTACACGAAGATCAACGACATATGCAGCCATCGCGGAACCAACAGCGATGTGAACGGATATTTCTCCTTTGTGGCGCACAAAAAAGACACGGTGGTTTTTACCGCGCTGGGTTTTAAACCAGCCTCCTTTATCATCCCCGATACCATCACCAAGCAGCGTTATTCCTTAATCCAGCTCATGACCGCCGATACGCTTACCCTGCCGGCAGCATTCATTTTCCCCTGGCCAACCCTGGAGGATTTCAAACGGGCGTTTGTCGAGATAAAAATCCCCGATGATGACCTGGCCATTGCACGCAAAAACCTCAAAGCAGCCGACATCCGGATGCGGGCAGAAAATTATCCCATGGATGCCAACATGAATTACCGCAACTTCATTGATAACCAAACCAGCAAGCTCTATTATTTTGGCCAGGTTCAGCCTTTCAACATTTTAAATCCTTTTGCCTGGGCCCAGTTCATCAAGGCCTGGAAAGACGGGAAGTTCAAATCGCAGGAGGAACGCTTAAAATAAACACCGGCCTTGAAAAATCTGCGCTATATCCCGTTTTTTCTGCTCAGTTTATTAAGCTCGGCTATCCTTGGTCAGGAAACGTCGACACTTACCGGAACGGTTTCCCTGTCGGGAACCACGGCCACGCAGCAATTTGTGAATGTTGCCATCAAAGGTACCAATGTTGGAAGTACCACAGGGAAGGACGGCCGGTTCACCATGATCGTTCCTGCCGGAAAAACCCTGGTACTTCTTTTTTCATTCGTCGGATACGAAACCGATTCTGTTACCGTCAGGCTTAATCCCGGCGAACACCGCACGGTGAACCGGACACTGCTTCCTGTATCCACGCAACTCGGTTCCATTGAAGTAAAAGATCAGCAGTTGAGAACAAACACCTTCAGCCGCATCGATCCAAAGGCGCTTACTTTCATTCCCACGATAAACGCCAGTGTTGAAGACCTGATCAAGACCATGCCGGGCGTTTCGTCGCACAACGAACTCAGCTCCCAGTATTCGGTAAGGGGAGGCAACTACGATGAAAACCTGGTGTTTGTCAATGATATAGAAATCTACCGGCCTTTCCTTGTCCGCTCGGGACAGCAGGAAGGACAAAGTTTCCTGAATCCCGACCTCGTTTCGGGGATCTCCTTCTCCGCAGGAGGCTTTGATGCCAAATACGGCGATAAAATGTCGTCGGTTCTTGATATCAAATATAAAAAACCTACGGAGTTCGCCGGGTCATTCGACGTAAGCCTGCTGGGCGCCTCAGCCCATATTGAGGGGGTCATCGCCAAAAAGTTCTCCTACCTCATCGGCACCCGGTACAAAACCAATGCCTACCTGCTGAAAGGGCTTGATACCAAAGGGAATTACAAACCCCGCTTCTTCGACCTCCAGGGCGTTCTCAATTACGAGATCAATAAAAAATGGGAAATTTCCTTCCTCGGTACGTACATTGATAACTCCTACAAACTAATTCCCCAGACCCGGGAAACCAGTTTCGGCACCATCAGCGAGTTGTATAAGATCATGATCTATTTCGACGGCCAGGAGAATGACCAGTACCAGAACTGGTTGTCGGCACTGACCCTCACCTGGAAACCTGTCCAGAACATGAGGCTGAGGCTGATTTCGTCTGTATTTCAAACCCATGAGGCAGAAACCTATGATATTTCAGGGGAATACTGGCTTGGCAAACTGGAGATATACCAGGGGAGCACACAGGGGCAGATTCCCGAACTTCTGGGAGTTGGGGCCTACCTGCAGCATGCCCGGAATTACCTGGATGGAACCGTCTTCAACATCGAACACCGGGGATCGTGGGAAAAAAGTAAAAGCAACATGACCTGGGGTGTGAAATACCAGCATGAATTCTTCAAAAACACGGTAAATGAATGGGAATTGCAGGATTCATCCGGGTATTCATTGCCACGCCCGGGCGATACGATCGGGTCGCAGCATCCTCCGAAAACCGACCTGGTGCTTTCCAATGTCATTAAAAGCAACAACATCATCAATACCAACCGCTATACCGGCTTTATCCAGGATACATGGACCTTTAGGAACCCTTCGGATGATATCTCGCTGACTGCCGGGGTGCGCGGAATTTATTATGACTACAACCAGGAGATCTCCCTGAATCCCCGCTTCAATGTTTCGTTTAAACCCCATTGGAAACATGAGATGGTTTTTCGCCTGTCGGCCGGTTATTACTCGCAACCGCCGACTTTCCGCGAAATGACCGACCTGGCGGGGAATATTGTTCCCGGCCTTAAATCGCAACGAGCCATCCATGTTGTTGCCGGGAGTGATCTCTATTTCCAGGCATGGGGCCGTCCTTTCAAATTTGTTTCGGAAATTTACTATAAAAATATCCAGAACCTGATCCCTTACCAGATTGACAACATGAAGATCAGGTATTACGGCACAAACGACGCTCACGGGTACGCCGCCGGCATTGATTTTCGTATCAACGGTGAATTTGTCAAAGGCGCCGAGTCGTGGGCAAGTTTGTCTTTTATGAAAACCGAGGAGTATTTCCAGGGTTCATGGATACCCCGGCCAACCGACCAGCGCATGAACCTGTCGATTTTCTTCCAGGATTTCATCCCGGGTTTCCCCACCTGGAAAATGAACCTGACCCTGGTCTACGGAACAGGACTGCCTTTTGGCCCCCCCAATTCACCCCCCAAAGACCAGGTGTGGCGCATACCTCCTTACCGCCGTGTGGATATCGGGTTGTCAAAACAGCTGGTCGGATCCAATACGAAATTTTCTGCAAAAAACCCGCTCAGGGCTTTCAACAACATCTGGCTCACCATGGAGATCTTCAACCTGCTCCAGATTACCAACACCATTTCCTATCAATGGGTCACCGACATCAACGGGAAAGAATATCCTGTTCCCAATTACCTCACGCCAAGGATGATCAACCTCAAGCTGATTGCCGGGTTTTAGGTGGCGAGGTGGCGAGGTGGCGAAATATGGGGAACATCGTAGGGGCACAAGATATTGTGCCCTTGTTTGGAAACATTGAAACCGTTATTTTATCCAGACAATTTTGCGGGTGATGATTTCGGTTGCGGTGGTAAGTTTTAAAAGATAAATGCCCGGCCCGTTTTTTGCTCCACCTTTTCCTTTCCACCCTGTTTCATGATCTCCTGCATCCATCCAATGGTCCACAATGGTTGAGACCATTATCCCCCGTGAATTGTAAACATCCAGTTTTACCGGGCCCGGTTTCGCCAGGGAGTACATGATTGTCGTGGTTTCGGAAAAGGGATTCGGGTAGTTCATAAGCATGTTTATCTCCTTTCCCGGATCCGGTTCAACAGCAACGACGGGTGAACATGGATGGAATTGCACCCCGTCGACCCAAAGTGTGAACCCGTAATCCCAGGTATCTGCATGGAATTCAACGTAGTTCGCCTGGTCAAGCGACATGGTGCCAACCATCGACCGGGCGAACTGGGTGTTGCCCGCCAGGGGGAACCGGTATTGTTTCCATGCAAGGTTTGCCGCATTCAGCAGGGATGATGCAGCGGTGTATTTGTAGTAATCGCCATGGTCGTCGCCGATGCGGATGGAGAAATACTGAAACCCGTACTGGGGCTGCTTTATCGTCCTGACCCAGAACCACAGGGTGTCATTGTTGGTCAGATGCCATTCGGGCAGTGAATCTCCGGCGGGCCGGTAATTCAGCGACAAATCCCACCCACGGCTGGTTACCAGTTTGACCGAAGCGGCACCGGTAACTTTTTGGGTTGAATCGAGGTAAACCGTGTCGGGAATCTTTACCGTGGCTGGATACCCGGTTTCAGGATAGCCATACCATAAGGCCGGGGGCTCTGCCATATCGCAGGGAGGATTGCTTTGGATGTTCACCGGTGGACCTGGCAGGGCAGGTTGCCAGGTTATTGCACCCTTCGAAGCGTTTACTCCCTGGTCGTAGATCTTTTTACTGATGAGCGCACTGTCGGATGGTTCAAACAAATTTCCGGGCGCGTATTTTGCGTTGACAGAGTTGTTGTACATATGGTATGCCGTAGGCATCCTGAAGGTATTCCCGGTTATGGTATCGGTAGTGGATGTTCCGTCGAAGAAGATGCTGGCATTCTGACTGTACATGAAATCATTGTTGCTGATCAGGGCATGTTTGGTGTTGGTTGAGGAGATCGCCCTGGTGTTGCCGTCGAACGTGTTGCCTGAGATGGGATAATCCTGTGAACGATAGGTCGAATAGCCTGTTGAAGGCGTGCCTTCCCACAATTCGATGCCAATGGGATTGTTCTTGATCATGTTGTTGGTAATGACGTTGTTGTGCCCCCGGTCAATGGCGATCCCGTCATGGTAATTCCCGGAAATCTCATTGCTGTCGACGATCGTATTGAAAGAATAGCCCAGCCATAAGCCGTAATCGCTGTAATTGCAGTTGTTGTGTTTGTATATGTTACCGTCGGCGAAGGTGGCTTCTATCGCATTATGGGGAGAGTAGGAGCACTCGTTGTAGGCAAAGTAGTTGTTGTTGGGCGTGGTTGAATGCTGGTACTGGCCCAGGAAAACGCCGTCGCCGGAGTAAGACAGGTCGTTGTGTTCAACGCGGTTTTTATTGGACACGATCATCAGCAAAGCCCCGCAGTCGCTCGGATCGGTGAGCGGCCGGTTCACATGAGCGCAGTTGTTCTGGTATATGTGGCAGGTATCGGTCCAGAACATCCTGATCCCGTAGGAGGTATTCCATGAAAAATTATTGTTGTGGATATCAACGCTGTCGCAGTGATACAAGGCCACCCCGTCGTTTTGCATCGTCATTACATTGTTGAAGATGGAGGCCGCACGGCTCTGGTACATCATCACCCCGCCGCCCAGTGCCAGGGTATAATCGGCCCATACGTCGATCCACCCCGATGAATCAACCTTGTTCCGGCAAAATACGTTGTCATTGATGGTGATATGATCGGAGTTGGTGATGTAAACTGCATATTTGTAGCGGAACACCGAATCAAAATTCCTGATCACGATGTTGTGTGCATTGTTTATTTTAATCATGTAGCCGGCCGATCCAATGCCGTCAACCCTGCAGCTGTCACCATCGAGGATCACGTTCTGCACGCCGTTGATCTGGATCACGCCATCGCCGGGTGCATCTGAAAAAGAATAATTACCGGCTGCGAACTTGATGTTTGAATTGCTCCCGACAACCATGTTGTTGGTGATTGGAACGTAGGTCTGGGCCTCCGCGACCGCAATGAATAACACGGTCATTGCTAACAAAATGATATGTTTCATGGTGGATCGTTTTTATTTATTATCGCAAGCGAATATAAAAAAAACAATGCACGGATGAAAAAATATCAATGAATATATTTAAGAGAAGTAATTGTGTTACTGGGTGAATTCGTTCAGGATGAACAGCTTACCTCTTCCCTGGTTTCTCCTTAATAAAGAAAGATTTGGGGCGAAGCACTTTGCCGAACATGAAATACTGGATCAGTGTGAAATCTTTGCCATCGTTAACCGAGGCGTAAAGCCGGTCGAGGTCGTAGGGGAGGGGAATACCCTGGGGATCGGTCTGGCCTTCAGGCCCTTTTTTATGATAGGTTTTTATGGTTTTGCTTACGCCGGCTGTATCCGTCAGGGTAATGACAATAAACGGACTGGAAGACAGGATAGAATCCTTGCGGGCCTTGTCCATGTCATTCAGCAAGGCTTCGTAGTTGAGGTTACGGAAACCTGACAGGAAATTTAACAGCTTCAGGGTATCATAATCCGGGATGAGGGTATGATCGGAGAGGGAACTGAGGGTGAACTGGTTTTTCCCATTGTTTTTAACTTCATAGGAATACTCAGGATCAGCCGTAATTTCAACTTTCACGTTGGCGATTTCAGGCAGGGATTTTCTAAAAATGTTGTAATCGCGCCAGTACTTCTCGATCGGGCTGTACCTTGGGGAAACAAACCCCCTGAAACCGGGCAGGAAAATAATGTAGGGCTCCGACGAGTTCTCCAGGAGCATAAAGGAGCCCATGTTATTCTGGGTAGCGCCGCCGACATAATATACCTTGGTAAGTTTTTCATGGGGGAACCAGCGGATCATGCCAAACAGGTCGATCCGGTACACCCACTGGTAGATCTCAACTTTAACGGCATTTACGGCGAGTTCCCTGATGATATTGTCGTGTGCGGCATTGGCCACCGGTTGCTGAACTTCGATGCCGATCATGGTCTTGAGCAGGAGTTCCACATTCTGTTTCTGTGCAGGGAAAACATCATCGACAGTCCATTTACCCGGGGAGATTTTTGTCAGTTTAACGCTGTTGTTGTTTTTATCCGACATGAAAATCTTGGTCACGCTGGCCGAATCGTTGAGTGCGAAATCACTCAGGCTGCGGCGGAAGGTATTCTGGGCCTGGGTTAGCCACAGCACCAGCGCGATCACGGCGAGAATAAGGAATGAAATGAAGATGTTTCTGTTTTTTTTCATAGTTGGAATTATCTGGCAGGACGAGAAAAGGCACGTTTACGGAGCTGGAATTTCAGGATTCCGAACCCGGTGATCAGCAGGATCGGGAGTAAGATATTCAGCAACTGCCAGAACAGTCGCTGGTTGGCAGCCCTTGTGGCATCAAGCATTCTGAGTTTCAGTTCGCGTGACCGTACAGAGATCAGTCCGGAGTCATCACAGAGGTAATTGATGGCATTCAGCACCAGGTCTTTGTTCCCGAAGGTCTGCCTGGTATATTGATCATATCCCAGCGGCAAGGGATAGCCTTTTGAATAGTGAAACTGGTTCTTGGCCACGTCGCCGTCGGATATCACGATCATCTTGGTGGGCTTGCTGGATGGCCTGTAAGCCAGGTTTGGGTCTCCCGCCACTTCAGGGGGGAGACGATGGAGAAAAGTAGAGGTGAATGTTCCCTCAAGCAGCACGGCAACGGGGAAGGGCCCCCTGTTAAAGGCGCGTTCGTTTGGTTTTTTCTTCACGATCTCGAGATCAATCAGGGCGGGAACCGTCACCGTTCGGGAATAGGGGGAGGTTTCCAGCAGGTAGGTTTTTTTCACCCCGGGTGCCGTTACCGTATCCAGCGTGCTGATGAATTCTGTTTTAATGGCGTTGAGCCCGTTTACGATCGGGTGCTTGACTGATGGCATCAGCACAGGGAAAAAGTACCAGGTAAAGAAGTCAAACTGAGGCTGGTCGCCGATCTGGCCGGTCTTTATGGGGATTTTGAGCGCCGTAAGGTCCTGCACCAGGTTCGTGTTGAGTCGCACCCCGTAGTTGAAGAGCATGTCCTCCAGGTTAATGTCGTTGGGAATACCCATGGTCGAATTGACCTTGATGCTGTCCATGCTGGCAAAAACAGGATCGATCAGCCACAGCACCTTTCCGCCGCGCATAATGAACTGGTCGATCAGGAACTTGTCGCGCTCATCGAACTGGGTAGAAGGTTTTGCAATGATGATCGCACGGTACTTGTTCACGAGCGCATCGTGTGTCGAATCGGTTTTTAGCCTGACGGCCAGGCTGCTGATCTTATGCTTGATGGCGACGCGTTCGACGTTATAGAATTCGGCAAGTGAATTTTGCAGGTCATAGGTTTCCATCTCGGTAAGCTCGCCATGACCTTCGATGATGGCCACGCGTGGTTTGACGGGTGTGGTGAGGTTTTTAATCGCGCTGGCAAGGTTGTATTCAAGGGCCTGGATGGAGTTGTTCAGCACCTTGTTCGATTCTTCCTGCAACTGTGCCATGAGCAGCTGCACAGGGATTTGTTTCCCGTGATAGGAGACGATGGCCCCCGGGAAAATGATAATCTGGGAGGAGGCACCCTTTTTGCTTACCTGCAGGTTGGTGGGCTGAAGCCCGTTTTCAACAAGCAGTTTGTAGGAATCGTTGCGGTCCTTGGCATTTGGATTATCAGACGGGTTGACAAATTCGTACTGGATTTTTTTGTTGTACGCCCTGAACTCGTCGAGCATTTCCCTGGTCTCATTCGACAGGCGCTGGAATCCTGAAGGCAGGTCGCCTGCCAGGTAAACCTTGAAGAACACCACGTCGTCCAGTTTTTTGAGGAGCGTTTTGGTTGCCGGTGAAAGCGAATAGCGTTTCTCGGCAGTCAGGTCGAACCGGGTGAAGATGAATGCAGCAATGATGTTGACCAGTACGATGATGGCAACGGCCAGCAGTAACCCGGTTATATTTGATCGCCTGATATTTCTTTTCTTGTCTGCCATGCGGTTGGTTACCATTTGCGGCTCTCCAGCGATAATTTTGTAAGCAGGATGAAGATAGCGGTCACACTTAAAAAATAGATCAGGTCGCGGGTATCGATCACACCGCGGCTCATGGAGGTGTAATGCGCGTTGAGCCCCAGCGATTCGATGATCAGGCCTGTCTTTCCCGACACAACGAAGTTATATATGAACTCAAATCCCATGTACAGGAAAAAACAGATGAAAACTGCGAGGATGAATGAAACAATCTGATTATCGGTAACCGAAGAGGCGAAGATGCCGATGGCCACAAAGCTGGCACCAAGGAAAAGCAGCCCCAGGTAAGAACCCCAGATGCTTCCCGAGTCGAGGTTTCCCGGGGGAAGCCCCAGCAGATATACCGACAGGTAGTAGATCAGCGTAGGTAAAAGAGAGATGATCACCAGTACGACGCCGGCAAAATATTTTGCCATGATTACCTGGATATCCGTTAATGGCTGTGTCATCAGCAACTCCAGGGTGCCGCTTTTCTTTTCATCGGCAAACGATCGCATGGTGATGGCCGGGATAAGGAAAAGAAAGACAAACGGGGCAAGAATGAACAGCCCGTCAAGCCCCGCAAAACCGAAATCGAGGATGTTGAATTCGAGGGGGAAAACCCACAGGAAAAGTCCGGTCATCAACAGGAAAACGACCATCACGATGTACCCGATGAGCGAGTTCAGAAAACCGTTGATCTCTTTCTTTAAAAGGGTGAGCATGCGCACATTGGTTAAGGGCGTGCAAAAGTAGCAATTTTCAGCCATCAAATTGCATCTGTGCGGAAGATTTAAGGCGTTTGCCGCGAAATGTACACGGAATAATCGACCAGTTTGGGCTCGTAGGTTTCCTTCAGCAAATGGGAGGATATCAGGAAATCGGCGGTGGAGCGGTTGCATGCCGTCGGTATGTTGTAAACCACGGTGATCCGCAGCAGGGCCTTTACATCCACGTCATGCGGCTGGGGCTGCATCGGGTCCCAGAAAAAGATAAGCAGGTCGATCATCCCTTCGGAAATCAGGGCGCCGAGTTGCTGGTCGCCTCCCAGAGGTCCCGATTTCAGTTTTACAATATCAAAGGTGATCTTTTCATCATCTTCAAGCTTGTTCAGCAGGGTTTCCTCCACCAGTCTGCCCGTGGTGCCGGTGCAGATGAGATGATGGCCGAGCAGGGTCTTGTAATTGTATTCCACCCACTCTACCAGGTCCTTCTTGCGATTGTCGTGAGCCACAAGGGCGATATGTTTTGATTTTTCCATAAGGTTGGTTTTTATCCCAGTTCCACCAGCACCAGCTGGTCCATTTTCAGCCCCAGCAGGCTGCTTGCCCTGCTCTGGCAGATGGCAATTTCAAGGTACCCGCTGGTGGAGAAAAGCGCGAGCATCTCGCCGGGGTTCACGTCCTTGTATGATTTGCTGATCGTGGTGATGCGGTAATTCGGCGAACGGAAGGTAATGGTAAACTTGCGGTGCTTAACGATCGAGTTAAACAGCGTTTCTGTGATATTGACAAAAACATTTTCATAATGGTCGACGTAAATGACCTTTCCCTTGATCAGGTCTTCCTGGATCACCGGTTTGAAAGCCATTTTCTGCATCAGGTTTTCCTTCGGATGGCCCAGCGCTTCCATGGGCTTTCCCGAGGCGATGTGACAGGCCACCTTCACAAACACATCACGTGACGGGAAGGTGAAATAGTCGGAATCCTGGATGACATCCAACTCGATGATCCTTGCCGGCCTGTCATCAAAAAGCAGGGAGAATATCCCGTTGTCGGCACCGATAAAGTAATGGCCATGATGATACACCATGGTATGCGGGGTTTCGGTCGACGCTTCGGTGTTTATGGCGAGGATGTGGATTGTTCCTTCCGGGAAATTACGGTAAACGTTACGGATGATAAATGCGGCCTGGTTCAGGTCAAAGGCAGGTACCTGGTGCGAGATGTCAACAATACGGGCATCAGGCAGGTGCCTCAGGATAGCACCTTTTACCGAAGCGGCATAATGATCTTTCAGTCCCCAGTCGCTTGTAAGCGTTATGATTGCCATGGAATAATTCGTACTTTTGCGTATTCAAAGGTACAACTATTTCATGAGCGAGAAAATAATCAACCTGGAATCCGTTCACCCGCTTGACATTTTTGGTGCCGGCGATCAGAACATGGACGTGATCCGCAACTCTTTTCCAAAACTAAAGATCGTCTCCCGCGACAATTTCGTGAAAGCCTATGGGGATGAAGCTGACCTGCTTGATTTTGAAGAAAAGTTCACGGCGCTCGTGCGGTACTTTGAAAAATTCGGACGGCTTACGAAAAGCGACATCCCCATGATCCTGGATACCGGTTCAAACGGTGCGGCGATGATGCCTGAAGGTAATGCAGATGTGCTTGTCCACGGCAAAAATGGCATGCTGATCAGGGCGCGCACAGCCAACCAGCGCAAGTTGGTTGAAAGCTGCATGAAAAACGACCTCGTATTTGCCATCGGCCCGGCCGGTACAGGCAAAACCTATACTGCCGTCGCCCTCGCGGTGCGTGCTCTGAAAAACAAGGAGATCCAGCGGATCATCCTGACCCGCCCGGCAGTGGAAGCCGGTGAAAACCTTGGATTTCTGCCGGGCGACCTGAAAGAAAAACTGGACCCCTACATGCAGCCGCTTTACGACGCCCTGGGCGACATGCTGCCAACCCAGAAACTGCTTCAGTACATCGATGAGCGGATCATCGAGATCGCTCCCCTGGCCTTTATGCGTGGCCGTACACTCAACAATGCCTTTGCCATCCTTGATGAAGCTCAAAACACCACGCCCAGCCAGCTTAAGATGTTTCTTACCCGTATGGGTGCGTCATCCAAGTTTATCGTGACCGGGGATATTACCCAGATCGACCTGCCAAAGAACCAGGTCAGCGGACTGCTTCATTCGCAAACCATTCTTAAAAATATTAACGGGATCGAATACGTGTATCTCGATAAATCGGACATCATCCGGCACAAGCTCGTAGGCAGGATCATCGAGGCTTACAGCAAAGAGTGAACCGGAATATTGACAGTTCATTAACTTTGTATAAAATATCCCAACCTATGCAAAACGTAATTCTGAAAACCAATTTTGTCCTGCCGGGACAAAAAAGCCTTTACAAGGGAAAGGTCCGCGATGTATATAATATTGACGACAACTACCTCGTGATGGTTGCCAGCGACAGGATCTCCGCGTTCGACGTGGTGCTGCCCAAAGGCATTCCATACAAGGGGCAGGTGCTGAACCAGATCGCCGCCAAGTTTCTCGATGCCACGATCGATATATGCCCCAACTGGAAAGTTGCCACGCCCGACCCCAATGTGACCGTTGGCCGTTTCTGTAAAATTTACCCGGTGGAGATGATCATCAGGGGTTACCTGACTGGCAGTTCGTGGCGCACCTACCAAACTGGCGCCCGCGAGATCTGTGGGGTGCCTGTTCCCGACGGGATGAAAGAACACCAGCGGTTTCCGAAGCCGATTATCACCCCCACCACCAAGGCAGCTGAAGGCCATGACGAGGATATCACCGAAGCCGAACTCCTTGCATCTGGCATTATCCCTGCGGAAGAGTATAACCTTATTAAGGAGTACACTTACGCGTTATTTAAACGGGGTACCGAAATCGCTGCCCAGCGGGGACTGATCCTGGTCGACACCAAATATGAATTTGGCAAGGGCCCCGACGGGAGGATATACCTGTGCGATGAAATTCACACCCCCGATTCGTCAAGGTATTTCTATCTCGAAGGATATGAAGAACGCCAGTCGGCCGGGATGCAGCAACGCCAGCTGTCAAAGGAGTTCGTGCGCGAATGGCTGATGGCAAACGGCTTCATGGGAAAAGAGGGGCAGCAGGTGCCCGAAATGAGCGATGCATGGATCACCGAGATTTCTGATCGTTACATTGAACTGTATGAAGGAATAACCGGCGAGAAATTTGTGAGGGCTGAAAATACCGATATCCTCGGGCGGATTGAAGCCAATATTTTAACCTTTCTCAACAAGTCGCTGTGATCCCGTTTAGCCCGCCCCGTATCGACAAACGCATTGTTGATGAAGTGGTTGACACCCTTTATTCGGGGTGGATTACGACCGGGCCGAAGACGAAGAAATTCGAGAAGTTGCTCACGGCATACGGCGGGCACCAGGTCACCCTGTGCGTGGGTTCAGCCTCGGCCGGACTGGAGCTGATGCTTCGCTGGTTTGGCGTTAAGGAAGGCGATGAAGTGATCGTGCCGGCTTATACCTATGCCGCCACGGCGAATGTGGTGGTGCATTGCGGCGCAAAGGTGGTGTTCGTTGATGTGGAGCCTGATTTCAACATATCGGTTGCCGCCATTGCAAAAGCAATTACTTCAAGAACCAAGGTGATCATCCCGGTTGATATCGCCGGCTGGCCATGCGACTACGACGCTATCAACACCCTGGTCGCTCTTCCCCGGATTCAGCAGCTTTTCACGCCTTCAACACCTGAACAGCACATGCTGAACAGGATCCTCGTGCTTGCTGATGCCGCCCATTCCATTGGCGGGCAGTATAAAGGCAGAAAGGTAGGGAGCCTGACCGACATCACCGTTTATTCTTTTCATGCGGTGAAAAACCTGACCACCGCCGAAGGTGGCGCAGTCTGCCTGAACCTTCCTGCCCCGTTCGATCCGGGGGCGATCTACACCGGGCTGAATGCAAAATCGCTGCATGGTCAAACCAAAGACGCACTGGCCAAAACACAGCTGGGAGGGTGGCGGTACGACATCATCGAACCGGGTTATAAGTGCAACATGACCGACATTCAGGCTTCCATCGGGTTGGTTGAACTGGCAAGGTATGACGACGACATGCTGGTGAGGCGCAGGCAGATTTTCGACCGGTATGCCGCTGCCTTCGGCATCTATGAATGGGCACAACTCCCGCCTTACGACCGCGATGACAGAAAATCGTCGTATCATGTGTTCTTGCTCAGGATCAGGGGGATCAGTGAAGAGCAGCGCGATGCGGTTATCCGCGGGATATTTTCACGGGAAGTGGCCGTGAACGTACATTTCGTTCCTTTGCCCATGATGACTTATTACCATGAGGAGGGATATGACATTGCCGATTATCCGGCAGCCTATGACAACTATTCAAGGGAGATCAGCCTGCCTGTTTATTATGACCTGACCGACGATATGGTTGACACGGTTGTGCGGGCGGTTGTGGATTCTTATAAGGAACTGTTCATATGCTAAATAAACCAGGATGATCCGTTTTTTTGACATTATCATTTCTTTGTACGTGATTGTGCTGCTTTTGCCGGTAATCGTGGTGATTGCCATCATCATTATGCTGGATTCGCCCGGGGGAGCCTTCTTTTTTCAGACCCGGGTCGGGCAATACGGCCGGGATTTTAACCTCATCAAGTTCCGAACCATGCGGGTGGGAGCAGAACAACACGGAGCCCTCACCGTGGGGGCCCGCGACAGCCGGATCACAGCGCCGGGCATTTTTCTACGCAAGTTTAAACTCGACGAACTGCCCCAGTTGTTCAACGTACTGAAAGGCGAGATGAGTCTCGTTGGTCCGCGCCCCGAGGTTCGCAGGTATGTTGACATGTACACACCAGCTCAGCGTATTGTTCTGACCGTAAAACCTGGCATTACCGATTATGCTTCGATCGAATTTGTGGATGAGAATGAAATCCTTGGATCTTCACGGGATCCGGAAATGACCTATATTCTCTATGTGATGCCTGCAAAAATAGAACTGAACAGGCGATTTATCGATAACCCCGGCACGAAGCAGTATTTCGCAATCCTTCTCAAAACCATCATTAAAATAGCAGGTCCGGGAAGAGGTTCGCGGCCTGTGGCATGATCTTCTAAGGGATCAGAACGAATTTCCGGCTTACAGAATAGCTTCCCGATTTGAGGACGCACAGGTATACCCCAGGTTCCATCGTGCCTGCATCCCATTTTACGGAATGTACTCCTTCCTGCATCGTCGCGCTGAGAACGGTATCCCTGATATTCCCGCTACTGTCGTAAATGGCTAGCTCAACCGGCGTGTTATTCATGGTAACGGACAACTGAAAGTTAACCGACTTTTTAGCAGGGTTGGGGAAGACGGGCAGGAGGCCCACCTGGCCGGTCTTGTCCTGTTCATCAATGCCATTGGGATACATCCTGGGGCTTCCCGCCTCAACCCAGGCGGTATAAATCAGGTTTGCAAGGGCGTCGGAGGCATTCCGCATCATCAGGATGGTAAAGTTGCCCGATCTTGCCCATAATGCCTGGTAATAGGCATCTGAACCCACAGAACCGACCGTTTTGGCATAACTGTCGGCAAGCAGCACGCTGTCAACATATTTGTAGTCAAAGTACAGGTAATTAAATACATACCCTGCCACATCCTGGATAACCTGGGCTGAGTCGGCAGGGTAAACAATCTGGGAGGTGAACCGGCTCACCATGGTCGTTTCATAACGCGAATGCACCCCCGACTGGCCGGTATATTGTCCGTCGTAGTTTTTTGTGATATGCAGCGGCATGTGGCCGTCGCCTACATAGTGGCCCAGGTCGGCTGCAAACAGGGCTGATTTGTTCCAGTCCTGCCGCGTGAAACAGGCCTTCAGTGAATCGAACGTTGCCAGGGTGGCCCATGGCAGAATTCCCTGGTCGATCACAAAAGAAGACCCGTGACGGGAAACCACAGAATCATAAACCTGCGCAATGGAACCTGAAAGTAAAAATTCGGGATAATTGTCGATATCGATGTAGTGACGCGGCGATTCGTTGGGGTCCTGGTTTTTGCGATAGTCCGCTTGTGAAGCATTGTTGGTGACCACGTTTGTCCAGGCAGGCTTGAGAAATGCAATCGGCGATGGCAGGCATGATGCCATATTCTGGTTGATTTTCTTATGACCGACTGAGCCCCAGCCGGAGAGCATCAGCCAAAGTAAAACAAGGGGAAAAGGAAAGAGGAGTTTTTTCATTCAAACGCGGTTAACAGGTTTTCCAGGTCTTCGATTTTATCATGATTTCCCAATCGGTTGTAGGAATCGATCAGGTTCGTGATGAGTCGCCTGATGATGTCGGTATTCGTGCAGGGAGCAAAAAAGGATTTTTCGGGCGTGGTCTTGGTTTGCTTGATAAATAATTCAATTTCATGCCGGGTAAAGATGGCCCCGCGGTTAAAGGGGTTGATGTAAAAAAGCACATCATCTTCGTCAGGATTTACAATCCGGGGTTCCGTCAGGTACGCGAGGATAAAGTGCTGCGGCAGGTTTACGCCGTAAACCGGCAATCCCAGTTTTTGCGACAGGACGATGAATAAAATGCCAAGGGAAAGCGGATTCCCTTTGCGGCTTTCAAGAAATGTGTTGATGTACGAATTCCCGGGTGTTGTCAGATCGCTTGTATTGCCGCTGAACTGATGATCGTCAAATATTATGTGATTGAGAACCTTTACATTTTCGAACGCGGTCAGGTTGTCATGCAGTTCAATCCAGATGTCCATCTTCAACTGTTCGATCTGCATGATGATCTCCGCTTCATCCAATAACGGGTATTCTGTTTTTGTTACCAGGATGAACCCCCTGAGCAGATCGGCTGATCCCAGGCTCAGCCAGTTTACAAAATCGACATAAAGGTTTTGCTGGTTGAGTTTCCTGACAATGTGCTGAAGACGTTGCTGAACAATAGGATTAAAAGTGTTTTCCTGCGCTTTTTCCAGGGCCTCCAGCGCATCGGTTCCCACCGAGAATATCTGATCCTGCACCAGCTGAAAAGCTTGTTCATCCGGCTCATCAAGCAGGTTGATCAAAGCGGCCAGGGTCGAATTTCCGGTTGTGTCGGGCATTGATTATTGGTATTTATCTTCGTAAAGGAATCGTTATTAACGCGTTATCTGGTCAAGAACCATGGTGATCAGGTCGTTGACTACGGTTTTATGGTCGGCGTTATATTGCCCGGTGGCACGGTTTGCAATCAAAGCGCAGATGGTGACCATTTCATGGCCCATCAGGGCGCCCAGCCCATACAATGCCGAGGTTTCCATTTCAAAGTTGAGGATGCGGTTGCTGCGGAAGGTGAACCCCTGCAGTTTGTTGATCATGGCAGGGTCGGTAAGGGGCAGGCGCAGGAAACGGCCCTGGGGGCCATAAAATCCGGGTGCGGTCACCGTGATCCCGGCAACGGCAAACGGCCTGAACATGTCGATCAGCCGGTCGGCTCCTTTGACAAAATAGGGTTTTGAGAGGTCGGGCGGCCAGGGTGCATAGGCCGCAAATGCAGCTGTAAGTTCCTGGTCAAAAATCTCGTTTGCCCCCTGGTAAAAGTGAAGCAGGTTGTCGAGGCCCACGGCATGGGTTGACAAACAGAAACTATTCACCGGTACATCGGGTTGTATGGAACCTGAAGTACCGATACGGACAATGGTCAAGGGGCGGAATACTGAATTCTGAACCCGCGTGGCAAGATTGAAATTTGCCAGCGCATCCAGTTCATGCATCACGATGTCGCAATTATCTGTTCCGATGCCTGTCGACAGGGCTGTTACCCGTTTGCCATGGTAGAAACCAGTGCATGAAATGAATTCGCGATTTGAACTGGAAGCATCAACCGACGAAAAATGATCAGAAATTTCATGAACCCGACCCGGATCGCCAACAACAATTACTGTATCGGCAAGGTCTTCCGGTCTCATGCACAAATGGTAAATGCTGCCATCCGTATTGAGCATCAGGGCGGGGTCTGTTTGTAAAGGCATGACGATGGTGTTTTTTGCAAAAGTACGAAAAAACGGGAGACCGTTATTTTTCAAGCGGGTCAACCTCTCCGGCGTAGCGCGTGAGTGAATCGGGCACGATGAGCGGGGGGTGTTTTTTGATAATGGACTGCATCTCATCCCGTTTCCGCGTATTGTCATCGATGGCAACGAGATAGGCGTCGCTGTATGATTTTCCTGCCAGCATCTGAGCCCTTTCGATAAGCTCCTCTGCAATGGAATATTCCGTTTCTTCACAGGAGATTTGTCCGTCGATCCAGATCTCACCTGCCGGGATGAAATGGTAACTGCGGTCGTTGCCGCTGAAACCGAAATCGGGGAAAATGGTTTTGCGCACCATGTAGCCATCGACGACCCATACAGATATGCCGTTCCTCAGTCCCAGCGGCACCCGGTAGATTCCCTGCAGCCTGATGCTGTCGGGCAGGCTGCGGATCTCCTTCAGATTGTCGTGGTCGGTTGGGGAAACTTTACGCAACGACGCCTCATGCGCACGGCATACGCTGTCGAACTGGCGTCGCATGATGACCTCAATGGCCAGGGAGGAATCATGGGATTTGTCATAGGTCCAGCCGAACCTGGCCATCAGGTGGCGCTCATTCAGCTCATGGGCGAGGGTAAGTTCATACTCCTCGCACGAAATCGCGTTGTCTATCCAGATTTCCCCCTTCGGGTTGAAAAGATACCGCTGTTCATTCCCGCCATAGAGAAATTCCTGGTAAACCTTGTGCCGGATACGATATCCGTCGACAATCCAGACGTTAAAACCACCCTTTTGCCCGGTAAAAAAACGATATGCGCCGTTTACGCTGACCGGCCGGTTGCAGCTCGTAAATTGAAAGCATATCATTATGAAAATGATATATTTAAGGTTCTTCATCAATTTTTATTTTTTATCCACCAAAGATACCCTTTCATTTGGTAAATTTGCACATTACCAAAATAATCCCGAATGACTATAACCAAGATCGTAAAGAAGTTTAAATACCCCATTGCCCTCGTTCTCTCGTTTGTGCTGCTTGAAAATATTGCCTGGATTATAGAGCCAACATTTTTTGGGAAACTGCTTGATGCACTCATTGATAAATTTTATGACAAGGAGCAGGTTGATTATTTTCTGCCCCTTGGCGTGTGGATTTTTGTTTACCTGTTGAATGTCCTGGGAGGAACCCTGCACAGGTTTTTCAGCGGTACGGTATATTCAAAAATTCACGCTGATGTAGCAACCGATGTGATCTCCTATTCGAAGCGGCAGGGATACCCCATCGCGATCATGTTTGCCCGTGCCGAACTGGCCAAGGAATATATTGTTTTTCTGAAGGAACGCCTGCCTGAAGTAACCTGGCAGCTCTCAGCCACCTTCGGGGCTGTGGTGGCGCTGTTTTTTTATGACTGGCGGATTGCTGCGGTCGCTGTGGTTGTGATCATCCCGATTGCCTACATCAACAATATTTACCGGAAGAATGTGGTGACCCTGCAAAAGGAGCTGCACGATACCCGTGAAGACCAGTATAAGGTGTTTGAAGCCGGCGATATTTCCAAGATCCACGAGTTTTACCATAGCATGGTGATCCCACAGACGAAAATCGCCAGGTGGAGTTCGCTCGACTACCTGATCATCAAGGTTTTCCTGATGATCATTTTCATTGTGGTTCTTTTTATCGCGGTTGACGTGGATAAATTCTCGACCGGGCGCATCTATGCTATCGTGGCCTATATCTGGACCTTCATCGCATCAACGGATTATATTCCCGGGCTTATGGAAAGCATGACCGCTGTGAGGGAATTGAACAACCGGTTAAAAGAAGAAGTGATATGATGGTAGAGATCATCAATATTGGCGACGAACTACTTATCGGGCAGGTCGTCAACACCAATGCGTCCTGGATGGCAGAACAGCTGAACATGAGCGGTTTCAGGGTGTTGCAGGTCAGCGTGGTCAGCGATTCCCGGCAACATATCCTCGATGCCCTGGCCGAAGCTGAATCAAGGGCTGAAATCGTTTTGATTTCCGGTGGGATCGGGCCTACCAAAGATGACATAACAAAACACACGCTTTGCGAATTCTTTAACACCAGGCTTGTTTTCAACCAGGAAGCCTACGATGATGTGGCGTCAATGTTTGCCAGGCGCGGCTATGCAGTAACAGAGCTGAACCGCCTGCAGGCCGAATTGCCGGAACTTTGCACCGGCATCCCGAACCCAATGGGCACTGCCCGGGGGATGTGGTTTGAAAGGGATCGCAGTGCGGGAGGGAAGACCATTTTTGTTGCGATGCCGGGCGTTCCATTCGAGATGAAGGCGATGATGACCGGCGAGGTGATTCCACGGCTCAGGAAGTGCTTCCAAACACCATCCCTGTATCATAAGACCATCCTGACCCAGGGAATCGGGGAGTCCTTCCTGGCAGCGCAGATCGAGCACTGGGAGAACGAACTCCCAGCCAATATTAAGCTTGCCTACCTGCCGCAACCGGGCATGGTTCGGCTGAGACTAACCGGGGTTGGAGATGATGCACAGGTACTGCACGACGAAGTTGATGCTCAGGTCGGGAAACTGGAGCAACTGATCCCTGACTATATTTTCGGATATAACGATGAAACCCTGGAAGAGATTGTCGGGAGGATGTTAAAGGAGAGAGGCGCAACCCTCGCCACGGCCGAAAGCTGTACCGGGGGATATATTGCGCACCTTATTACCAGTGTTCCGGGGAGTTCGGACTACTTCAAAGGGTCGGTTGTAGCTTACTCGAACAGCATAAAGGAAACGATCCTGGGGATTGATCCTGGTACGATCTTTGAATACGGGGCGGTCAGCAAACAGGTAGTCTCCGCGATGGCCCTGGCCCAGCAGCAGCTCTTTAAGGCTGATTACGTGATCGCCACCTCGGGGATCGCCGGTCCCGGCGGGGGAAGCCCTGAGAAACCATCAGGCCTCACCTGGATCGCCATTGCCACACCTGAAACCCTGTCGGTGTCACATTTTACCTTTGGCGACAGCCGGGAAAGAAATATCCGCAGAACCGCACTCCAGGCGCTCAATATGCTTAGGAAACTGCTGGGGTAGCAACGAACGTGTGGGTGCTGTTGATTCATGAATGCAAACAATGCAGGCAATGCAAACAATGCAAACAATGCAAGCAGTGCAAGCAATGATTGCAGTTGAAGCGATGATATGATGGCAAATAATTATAAATGAAAATAATGGTTGGTGCAGGAGATATTAGTGAAAAACCCCATTGTTATTGATTCATCATAAGTTGTCTTTTCAATAATTTCCCCAATTATTACCTTCCAACTTTTTTTTCCTCCCAATTGCCTGCATTGTTTTCATTGTTTGCATTGCATTCATTGTTGGCATTAAAAAAAAACGGGAGCCCGAAAGCTCCCGTTTGCATTGAAAGGTTATAGGGTCCTTAAACAAGCCCCTGTGCCATCATGGCATCAGCTACCTTCACGAAACCACCAATGTTGGCTCCTTTTACGTAGTTGATAAATCCATCGGGTTCGGTTCCCCATTTCACGCAATTCTTGTGAATGGCGATCATGATGTTGTGGAGGCGCATGTCAACTTCTTCGCGGGTCCATGATAAACGCATGGAGTTCTGTGACATTTCGAGACCTGAAGTGGCAACACCACCGGCGTTGGCAGCTTTACCAGGACCATAAAGGATCTTGCTTGCGATGTAGATCTCGATGGCATCAGGAGTTGAAGGCATGTTGGCGCCTTCAGAAACGCAGAAACAACCATTGGCCATAAGGGCTTTGGCGTCGTTGCCGTCGATTTCGTTCTGGGTTGCGCTCGGGAGGGCGATGTCGCATTTTACTTCCCACGGGCGTTTGCCGGCTACGAATTTGGCTTCAGGATATTTGTCGCAATATTCCTTGATACGGCCGCGTTTCACGTTCTTCAGGTTCATGACAAATGCCAGTTTGTCGGCATCGATGCCCTGGGGATCGTAAATGTAACCTTCTGAATCGGACAGGGTAACAACTTTTCCACCAAGTAAAGTGGCTTTTTCGGTTGCATACTGGGCAACGTTGCCTGAACCTGATACCACAACGGTTTTTCCTTTGAAATCAAGGCCGCGGGTCTTCAGCATCTCTTCAGCAAAGTAAACCTGGCCGTAACCGGTAGCTTCCGGACGGATCAGTGAACCACCCCATTCGAGGCCTTTTCCGGTGAGAACGCCGGTGAATTCGTTGCGCAAACGTTTGTACTGGCCAAACATGAAGCCGATTTCACGACCGCCAACACCAATATCGCCGGCAGGTACGTCGGTATCAGGACCAATGTGGCGCTGAAGTTCCGTCATGAAACTCTGGCAGAATGCCATAACTTCATTGTCGCTCTTTCCTTTGGGATCGAAATCGCTGCCACCTTTACCACCGCCCATGGGCAATGTAGTCAGACTGTTTTTAAGAACCTGTTCGAAAGCTAAAAATTTCAGAATGCCGAGGTTTACCGTCGGGTGGAAACGCAAACCACCTTTGTAAGGACCAATAGCACTGTTCATTTCAATCCGGAAACCACGGTTGATCTGAATCTCGCCTTTATCGTTCATCCAGGGCACGCGGAACATGATTACGCGTTCGGGTTCAGCAAGACGTTCAAGGATTTTGGCCATCTTGTACTTGGGATTTTCTTCAATGAAAGGAATCAGTGATTCAGCAACTTCCATTACAGCCTGATGAAATTCTTTTTCACCCGGATTCTTGGCAATAACCTTGGCCATGAATTCGTCGAGCAGTTTTTTTAACATGTCGTTCATAGTAGATTGATTAAAATTAATGATTGTGTTTGAAAAATTTGTGACGTGTGAAATAATTCACAATATTAAAGAAAAATTTTGACATCAATTATATAAATATCTCTTTTTTTTTGATAATAATTTAATTTTCAATTGCGTAAGCGATAAACGTACTGCCGATAAGAGAATAACGTACACATGAATACGTATTATGCGGAATTTCACATAAGCAAAAATCTTTTGAATGAAAGGTGCCCTGACCAATGGTTCTCTGTCATTTGTTATTTTTACGGATCTGTAATTTTGACTTTTGCATCGGTCCATGTGATGTTTCAACGCCCTGTACGCTATTTCATTTTTTACGTATGATAAGAATTACCAAACCTGGATTGAAAAACTCCTTTGGGCAAAATTACCTGATCTGGTATAAAAGCATTTCTTTACCAATTATTTAGAATGCCTTTAAATTAGATTTGGTCTGTTGACATATTACAAATATGATATAAATTTACACTTCAATGTAACCTTTTAAACCGACAGCTTTATGGAGAATCACAAACCAACGTTTTATGAGGAGGTCCGGGGGAATGGAGTTTCCCGACGGGATTTTCTTAAATTTTGCACGACCATGGCCGCGTTTCTTGGACTTGAAGCCAGTGGTGTGGCACAAATTGCCAAAGCCCTGCAATCAAAGCCCCGGCTGCCGGTCATCTGGTTTCATTTCCAGGAATGTACCTGCTGCAGCGAATCTTTTATCAGGGCTTCACACCCCATCGTAGCCAACATAGTACTGGATAAGATTTCACTCGATTACCAGGAAACGCTGATGGCTGCATCGGGAGTTCAGGCCGAGGATGCCTACAAGGCGGTCATGGCGAAATACCCCGGCGAATATATCGTCATGGTTGAGGGTTCGATTCCTACCGAGAATGAAGCATATTGCTGCATAGGCGGCCGAAGCGCCCTCCAGATCCTGCAGGAGGCTGTTAAGAACTGCAAGGCTGTTGTTGCATGGGGCAACTGTGCCTCTGCTGGATGTGTTCAGGCGGCAAGTCCAAACCCGACGGGTGCAAAACCGGTTCATAAGGTAATCAGCGGGAAACCTGTCATCAACGTGCAGGGTTGCCCTCCCATTGCCGATGTCATGGCAGGGGTTGTTGTACACCTCCTTACATTCGACCGCATTCCGCAGCTTGACGGATTGAACAGACCAAAGGCTTTCTATTCACGCCGCGTGCATGACACCTGCTATCGCAGGGCCAATTTTGATGCCGGTTTATTTGTCGAATCCTTCGACGATGAAGGCGCAAAACGCGGTTACTGCCTGTATAAAATGGGGTGCAAAGGTCCTGTTACCTATAACTCCTGCGGGATTATCAAATGGAACGACAGCGTTAGTTATCCTATCCAGTCAGGTCACCCCTGCATCGGTTGCTCCGAAGCCGGGTTCTGGGATAACGGCCCGTTCTACCAGCACCTGCCGGGTGTTGCCGGATTCGGTGTTGAAACAACGGCCGACAAGATCGGTGTCGGACTTGGTGTAGCAACTGCTGTTGGTATTGCAGGACATGCCATTGTCACCAACATCCGCAAGCATAAAGAGATAATTAATGAACCTGCTGAAGGTTCCAAAGTCGAAACCACGAAAGAATAATAGCCATGGCAGAAAGAATCGTTATAGATCCCATTACCCGTATTGAAGGTCACTTACGGGTTGAAATCGAAGTTAAGGATGGTAAAATTACCGATGCATACAGTGCAGGTACCATGGTGCGTGGCATTGAAACCATTCTGAAAGGACGTGATCCCCGTGATGCATGGGCCTTTGTAGGCCGTGTTTGCGGCGTATGTACCTCAACGCATTCGCTGACCTCGGTAAGAACGGTGGAAAATGCCCTGAAAATCTCCGTTCCGCCTAACGCCGAACTCATCCGCAACCTGATGGCCAATGCCCTCTATATCCAGGATCATGTGGTGCATTTTTACCAGTTGCACGCCCTCGACTGGGTTGACGTGGTGTCGGCTCTCAAGGCCAACCCGGCAGAAGCTTCGAAGATTGCCCAGAGTATATCTTCCTGGCCAAAAAGTTCGGTGGGTTATTTTACCGATATCCAGAAAAAGTTCAAATCGTTTGTTGAAAGCGGTCAACTGGGCATCTTTGCCAATGGATACTGGGGACATAAGGCATACAAGCTTCCGCCTGAAGTGAACCTGATCGCGGTTGCGCACTACCTTGAAGCCCTGGAATTTCAAAAGGAAATTGTTAAGGTGCATACCGTCTTTGGCGGTAAAAACCCGCATCCCAACTACCTGGTAGGAGGGGTTCCCTGTTCCATTAATATAGAAGAGGCCAATGCAGTCAACGCCGAACGCCTTGCTTTCGTAGGCAAGCTGTTTGAAGATGCAAAAACTTTCGTCGACCAGGTCTATATCCCCGACTTAGTCGCCATCGCCGGATTCTATAAGGATTGGGGCGCCATTGGCGGCGGATTGTCGAATTACCTTGCTTTCGGCGATTTTCCCAGCAATGGCTACAACAACCCGGAAAGTTTCAAAATGCCGCGTGGAGCGATATTGGGACGCGACCTGAGTAAAATTCATGAAGTTAAAGCGGATGATCCCGAACAGATCCAGGAATTTGTAAACAACTCCTGGTATGAGTATTCGAAGGGTGATAAAACAGGGTTGCACCCCTGGGAAGGAGAGACCAAATTTAACTATACCGGGCCGAAACCACCCTATGAACATCTTGATTTTACACAGAAATACAGCTGGGTAAAAACTCCGCGCTGGAAAGGACATCCGATGGAAGTCGGGCCACTGTCGCGCATGCTGGTTGGCTATGCCTCCGGACGTGCCGATTACAAGGAAGTCATCGACAGTACACTGAAAGCACTGGATGTTCCTGTAACCGCCCTCTTCTCCACCCTAGGACGCACCGCCGCCCGCGGTCTCGAAACCAAGCTGGTGTGCGGATGGGCGCTTGAGTTCTATCAGCAGCTACTTGCCAATATTAAGAATGGCGATACCCGCACCCAGAACAATGAAAAATGGGAGCCCGCATCCTGGCCAAAACATGCAAAGGGTATTGGCATGGTGGAAGCACCGCGTGGCGCCCTGTCGCATTTTATCGTCATCGAAGATCAGAAGATCGCCAATTACCAGCTGGTCGTTCCAACCACATGGAATGCTTCGCCGCGCGACCCGCAGGGACAACGTTCAGCGTACGAGGAGTCGCTTATCGGAACCCCGGTGGCTGATTCCAAGATCCCCCTGGAAGTCCTCAGGACTATCCACTCGTTCGATCCCTGCCTGGCCTGTGCCGTACATCTTTACGATGAAAACGGCACTCATATTCATGACCTGAAAACCTACTGATTATGAGAAGCCGATCCACGAATCTGCGTGAAGTGCATGTATGGGAAATGCCCGTACGCGTTTATCATTGGATCAACGCATTATGCATCACCACGCTTTGTATTACCGGTTATATCATCGGTAATCCGCCTGCCTTTATGAAAGGCACTGAGGCCTATTTCAACTTCTGGTTTGGAACTGTAAGGTTCGTCCATTTTATCAGCGCTTTCCTCTTTTTCTTCAATTTCATCTTCCGTATTTACTGGGGATTTACCGGCAACGAATTTTCGCGCTGGAATAACTTCATCCCGCTCAAACGGAGCCAGTGGAAAGAGATCATTGACGTAATCAAAGTTGACGTTTTACAGGTAACCAACAAGCAGATCGATTCAATCGGTCACAATTCGCTGGCCAGCCTGGTCTACTTCATCACCTTCCTGATCTTCCTGTTGCAGTGTCTTACTGGATTCGGCATGTATGGCGCCATGAGCAACGCGTTCCTGCCCCGGTTGTTTGCCTGGGTTGTTCCGTTTCTTGGCGGGGATATGAACGTAAGGCAGATACATCACCTGCTGATGTGGGGGTTTATCCTGTTTGCCCTGATACATATCTATCTGGTTTTTTATCATGACTATATCGAACGTCGCGGGGTTACCTCCTCCATGATCGGTGGGTGGAAATTCATCGAAGAAGACGTGGTAGAGCGTCATGACAAACAAGCTGAGGAAAATCAGAAAGGTTAACCTGCTAGAACTGAAAAATTTGCCGTCTGAAACAAACAATATCCTGGTTCTCGGGATAGGTAATTTATTGATGAATGATGAAGGCGTCGGGATTCATGTCGTATCCCGTCTTGAAAAGGAGGGATTGCCCGGCGCCGATCTGATGGATGGAGGAACAGGCGGGTTTCACCTGCTTGGCTTCATCCAGTCGTATTCAACCGTGATCATCGTGGATGCCTCGCTCGACCAGTTTCCGGCCGGGCACGTCCGCGTACTTCATCCCCGATATGCGAAGGATTTTCCAAAACAGCTCAGCGCCCATGAGATCGGGCTGAAAGACCTGATCGACTCGGCCATCCTGCTGGGGAACATGCCGGTGCTGCACCTGGTAGCCATTTCGGTGAAGGATTTTCAGGATATGGGCATGGACCTGTCGCCCGAGGTTGAACAGGCTATCCCGGAAGCAATGGCGTGTGTCAGGAAACTGGTAGCGTCTGCCTGAGCCAGTCAAACCATTCGGCCATGCCTTCGCCGGTTTTCGCCGACATCAGGATGAACTCCAGGTCGGGATTAAGTTGCCGTGCATACGCCATGGCTGTCTCCACCTTAAAATCGACATAGGGAAGCAGGTCGGTTTTGTTGATGATGCAAAGGTTGGATGACTGGAACATGTAGGGGTATTTCATGGGTTTGTCATCGCCTTCGGTTACGCTGATTACCACCACCCTTTTTTGTTCTCCCAGGTCAAACATGGCGGGGCAGACGAGGTTTCCCACGTTTTCGATAAACAGGATGGCATGATCCGAAACTTCCAGTTTCTTAAGGGCCAGTTGAATCATTTTTGCATCCAGGTGGCATCCTGAACCGGTGTTGATCTGGATTGCCGGGGCACCCGATTTCTCAATCCGGTCGGCATCGCGGGTGGTTTGCTGATCGCCTTCAATTACAAACAGTTTTTGTGTTGAAACCAGCGACTGGATTGTTTTTTCGAGGATGGTGGTTTTGCCGGAACCCGGGGAGCTGACCAGGTTAAGACACAGCACATGCTTGGCTTCAAACCAGCCCCGGTTTCGTTCAGCCATCAGGTTGTTTTCAGACAAGATATCCATGTTCAGGCTGATCACCTTTTTTGGCGCGTGTTCATGGGGATGATCGTGACCGTGGTCGTGGTCGTGGTCGTGGTCATGTCCCTCATGTCCGTGGGAATGAGTATGCCGGTGCCCATCCTCATGGGTATGTTCATGGTCATGCGGGTGGCCGTGTGCATGTTCATGGTTATGGTCGTGAATTTTAAATTCGTCGGGGTTGCCGCATCCGCAGGTGTCGCACATATTATTCAATTTATTTTAAAAATATTTATTGTTATTATTGTTTTTTCAAAACGAAAACTCATCACCCCCGAATCCCGTGAGGGATTCAATGTTGGTAGTAAACCAATGCGGGCGATTATTTCGTCCCGTACGGGACGAAATAAAAATCCGGTTCATCTTTGTTTCTACCCACATGTTGTGCCTGACAGCACAAATAAATCCGACATTTCACAGTATTATTTCCTCCCGTGAATCCCGTTAGGGATTCAATGTTGGTAGAAAATCAATGCGGGCTGATCATTTCGTCCCGTACGGGACGAAATAAAAATCCGGTTCATCTTTGTTTCTACCCACATGTTGTGCCTGACGGCACAAATAAATCCGACATTTCACTGTAATATTTCCTCCCGTGAATCCCGTTAGGGATTCAATGTTTGTAGAAAATCAATGCTGGCTGATCATTTCGTCCCGTACGGGACGAAATAAAAATCCGGTTCATCTTTGTTTCTACCCACATGTTGTGCCTGACGGCACAAATAAATCCGATATTTCACAGTATTATTTCTTCCCGTGAATCCCGTGAGGGATTCAATGTTGGTAGAAAATCAATGCTGGCTGATCATTTCGTCCCGTACGGGACGAAATAAAAATCCGGTTCATCTTTGTTTCTACCCACATATTGTGCCTGACGGCACAAATAAATCCGATATTTCACTGTAATATTTCCTCTCGTGAATCCCGTTAGGGATTCAATGTTGGTAGAAAATCAATGCGGGCTGATCATTTCGTCCCGTACGGGACGAAATAAAAATCCGGTTATCTTTGTTTCTACCCACATGTTGTGCCTGACGGCACAAATAAATCCGACATTTCACAGTATTATTTCCTCCCGTGAATCCCGTGAGGGATTCAATGTTGGTAGAAAATCAATGCTGGCTGATCATTTCGTCCCGTACGGGACGAAATAAAAATCCGGTCCACCCTTTTTTCTACCCACATATTGTGCCTGACGGCACAAATAAATCCGACATTTCACTGTAATATTTCCTCCCGTGAATCCCGTGAGGGATTCATGGTTGGTAGAAAATCAATGCGGGCTGATCATTTCGTCCCGTACGGGACGAAATAAAAATCCGGTCCACCCTTTTTTCTACCCACATATTGTGCCTGACGGCACAAATTTACGATTCTGATTTATATTGGACAGGGTTAAAAATGAAACGCTCATCATAATCGATGCCAAATTTTTTCAAAAAATCCAAGTATTCTTCGATAAATGTCTTTTTCTTATGATGAATCTCCTGATTTCTTATATAATCAATTACATTCCCGATATGTGATTTACTATAGGAAAATGCTCCATACCCTTCCTGCCATGAAAATCGGTTTTTTAAGAACGCTTTCTGATTTATCCACTTAGATGAGTCCCCTTTAATATCCTGCATTAACTCAGATAGAGATTGTACCGGACGCATACCCAGCAGGATATGAATATGATCAGGCATTCCATTAATTGCCAAAACCTTATGCTCATTGTTTTGAATTATCCCGGTAATATAACGGTATAATTCTTCCTTCCATGAATTTTCAATAATGCAATTATGGTTCTGAACTGTAAACACAGTTTGAATGTGGATTTGCGTATATGTATTTCCCATGATTCTGGAGCTTAAGATAATCCTGTGAAACCGAAATAATTAACTGGCTGGAGATCCCTGGGATGTTACTCCACCACCATCGACACCACCCTGAACTCCTCGCCGCCGGTGATCTCCGACGGGAAGCAACTGCAAACCGGGCAGGTGTCGACGCGGTTCTGCATCATAAACTCCAGGTCGCAGGCCGTGCATTTGCCCTTGCCTGGTGTTCGTAACAGTTTTATTTCAGCCTGCGACAGGATGGAATCCTTAACCAGCATCTCAAGTGCCCATAGAAATGCGTCCGCCTCGACCCCGCTCAGGGTGCCGACTTCGATCTGGATTTCGCTGACTGAAGCAACGCCGCGGGTTGCGGTTTCACGTTCGGCCAGCGCGATCACTTCCATGGCCAGGGATAATTCATGCATAAGTTTCTCTTTATCAGCAGATCCGAGGCAACGGGTCGCCGGTTAAAATATCAACGATCCGCCTGCCACCGGTTTCGGTTTTCAAAACCACCCTGCCGGGATGATCGCCTGTAATATGTCCGATGACGGCACTTTGTTCTCCCAGTTTGTTTTTCTTCATGATCTCCAGGATGTGACCTGCTTCATCCTGGCCGGCCACGATCAGCACTTTGCCTTCGTTTGCTATATGGAGTGGGTCGAAGCCGAGGATCTCGCACATGGCTTTTACGCCGCCGCCAATGGGCAGGGTTGATTCGCCGATTTCGATGCCCAGGTTTATTTTGCCGGCTAGTTCGTTCAATACGGTGGCTACACCACCCCGTGTAGGGTCGCGCATGAATTTCACGCCATCTGATTGGTCCATTACCTCCCGGATCAGGTGGTTCAGCGAAGCGCAATCGGACAAGACAGCCGATTTGAAATTGAACGATTCACGTGCGTTCATCACCGCCATGCCGTGATCGCCGATGGTGCCGTTGATGATAATGACATCGCCGGGCATGATATTTTTTGCTTTTCCCACCTGGCTTTCGCGGTTGCCAACCATCCCGATGCCGGCGGTGTTGATAAACAGTTTGTCGCATTTGCCTTTGTTCACCACCTTGGTGTCGCCTGTTACGATGGCAACGCCTGCGTTCCTTGCCTCATCGGCCAGCGATTTCACAATCGTTTCGAGGTCGTTCATCGGGAATCCTTCCTCGATGATCATGGAAACGCTGATGTAGCGCGGGATCGCTCCCGAAACAGCCAGGTCGTTCACCGTTCCGCACACCGCCAGTTTGCCGATGTTCCCGCCGGGAAAGAAGAGGGGGTCGATCACAAACGAGTCGGTGGTAAATGCCAGGTTCGGAGCATCGGCCGGCAGGATGGCAGCATCCGTTTGTTCATTGAGGATCTCATTCCCGAAATATTTCAGGAAAACGGTTTCAATGAGGTCGTGCATCATCCGGCCGCCATTGCCATGGCTCAGCAGTATCTTTTGTTCCTTGTTCATCATGCCTTCATGTTTCACTGACGGTATTTATAATAGGTAGCACAGGTTCCTTCACCCGACACCATGCAGGCGCCAACCGGGTCGGCCGGGGTGCACCTGGTGGCAAAAAGCCCGCAATCGTTGGGCGTTTTCAATCCACGCAGGATGGATCCGCAGATGCAGCCTTTGGGATCGGTGGGAATCGGCACGGAGAGCGGATACTGCTTTTCAGCGTCAAACCCGGCAAACTCCTCCCGGATCTTCAGTCCGCTGGCAGGAATGACGCCCAAACCGCGCCACCGGTCGTCTTTTGGTTCAAAAACCCTGGAAAGCAATTCCAGGGCGATTTTGTTGCCCTGCGTATGCACGATCCTTTTATACTGTATCTCGACTTTCGGTTCTCCTGATTCCATCTGCCGGGCAAGCATGAGGATGGCCTGCATCAGGTCGACGGGTTCAAACCCGGCAACCACCACACCGAGCCCGTACACCGAAGATAACCCGTTGTATATTTCCGTGCCGGTAATAGCGCTGACATGCCCGGGGGCAATGAACCCGTCGATCTTCACCCCTTCATCCACCAGCGCTTTCATCACCGGGGGCATCACCTTGTGGGCGCTCAGCACGAAAAAGTTTCGGATGCAGGCCTTTTGAGCTTCCACGATCGCAGCAGCCGTTGCAGGCGCGGTGGTTTCGAACCCGATCCCCAGAAAGAATACGGGCCTCTCCGGGTTGTTTTTCGCAAGCTCAACGGCATCCAGCACAGAATATATGATCCGGATATCGGCGCCGTTAGCCTTCTCTTTTTCAAGCGAACTTACCGAGCCGGGCACCCGGATAAGGTCGCCGTAGGTGGTGACGATCGCGCCCGGAACCCTGGAATAGGCGATGGCGGTATCGAGGAAATGCTGGCTTGAAACGCATACCGGGCATCCGGGCCCCGACAAGAGTCTTATGTTCGCAGGCAGCAAGGCATGGAGCCCGAAACGGTGGATGGCCATGGTATGCCCGCCGCAGACTTCCATCAGGGTGATCTCTTTCTCCGAGATCTTTTTCAACTCCTCTGAAACAGCAAGAATCAGGTCTTTTTTGCGGTATTCGTCGATGTATTTCATCTGTTGATGTTTTCTTCAGCAGTTTTATCTTTACTTAACGTGTCAGGTTGAAACCCAAGGAACAGGCCCACCCTGTCAGGGTCCACCACCCTGACGGGGTCCACCACCCTGACGGGGTCCACCACCCTGTCAGGGTCCACCACCCTGACGGGGTCCACCACCCTGACGGGGTCTACCACCCTGACGGGGTGGGGGCTACTGATGGCTGTTATCCGCAACTTCATTCAGTAACCTTAACGTTTCGGCGGCCTCCTCCTGGTCGACTTTCTCAATGGCAAAGCCCGCGTGAAGCATCACATAATCGCCGGGTTTCACGTCGTCGAGCAGCAAGAGACTCGCTTTATATTCCACATCCTCGATGGTCACCAGGGCCACCGACCCCTCAACGCTGATCACTTTTGCCGGTATAGCTAAACACATTTGAGTTCCCTCCTTTTTGATGCAACAGCCACCTGGCCCAGGGCAATTCCCCCGTCGTTCGCCGGAATGGCTGCATGCGTGTAAACCTGAAAATTGTTTTCCCGCAGAAGGGCAACCGACCCTTCAAGCAGGTACTTATTCTGAAATACCCCGCCTGAAAGCACGACCTTACTGATCTTCTCCCTTGCCCGGATGGTGTTTGAAATTTCAAAGATAACCGAAATTATAGTATTGTGAAATTTGGTGGCGATTACTGGCAGTGAGACACCGCCGGTGAGGTCATGAACGATGCCCTTGATTGTGGCATCAAACCGGATGGTTTTATCAACATCAAAGGTGTATTTCTCGTAACAATCATTTCGCACCAATGCTTCGAGGCGCATCGGGCCCTCCGCCTGGAAAGTCGCCACCTGGCACAACCCCACCAGGGAGGAAACCGCATCGAACAACCTGCCAGCCCCGGCAGTGAGCGGGCAATTCACCTTCCGGTCGATCATCCTCACTACCATCGCAATCTTTTCAGGGTCAATCCCGCTGAATAAGGGCAAGGCTAACTTTGAAAAATCATCTCCATAAACTTTGTACAGATATGAAACCGCCATCCGCCAGGGTTCTTCAGCCGCCAGGTCGCCGCCGGGCAACGGAAGATACTCAAAATGGGTGACACGTTCATACCCGTTGAGATCACAAACGAAAAATTCTGATCCCCACGTGTGTCCGTCATCGCCAAAGCCCGTGCCGTCCAGGGCTATGCCGATCACCTTTTCATCGAGGTGGTGTTCGGCCATGCACGATGCAATATGAGCATGGTGATGCTGCACGCGGACAACCGGCAACCCACCGTAATGCCGGGCTGTTTTCGTGGAGTTGTATTCCGGGTGAAGATCGACAGCAAGAAGGGAAGGTTTCATCCTGAACAATTTCAGGTACTGGCTAATGGTCTCCTCGTAAAACTGCATGGTTTCCAGTCCCTGCAGATCGCCGATGTGCTGGCTCAGGAACGCCTTCTGACCCTTGCCGATGCAGAAACAGTTGGTTAATTCCGCCCCGAAGGCCAGGATCCCGTCCACATCCATCCCGGTGCGAACCGGGGCGGGGGCATAGCCTCTCGAGCGGCGGAGAATCCGTTCCCGGCCATCCATGATCCGGGCAACCGAATCATCGGTACGGTTGTAAATATCGCGGTTGTGAAGCACCAGGGCATCAACGAAAGAGGTGAATTGAGATATCGCCTGATCATTGCCAGTGAGGATAGGCTCGCTGCTGAAATTCCCGCTGGTGAGAACGATGGCATGGGTTTTTAACCGCTGAAAAAGCTGGTGGTGGAAAGGCATATAGGGCAGCATCACCCCAACGAGGTTTAATCCGCTGTTAATGTTTTCAGCCAGTGCCGGCGACGTGTCTTTTTTCATTTCCAGCAGCACGATTGGCCGGCGCCATGAAACCAGCGACTGTTGAGCCACATCATCAACAAATGCAAATTGCCGGAGGGTTCCCAGGTCGCGGAACATGACCGCAAAGGGCTTCCCGTCGCGGTTCTTTATCAAACGGAGCCTGCCCACGGCGTTTTCATCCAGGGCATCGCACGCCAGGTGCATGCCCCCGAGGCCTTTGATCAGCACAATACCGCAGTTCTCAAGCACGTTGGCCGCCTGACTTGCGATAACATTAATATCCGCGCTAACAGGGTTTCCCCTGACAATAAGTTCATAATGAGGCCCACATCGCGAACAGGCGGTTGGCTGCGCATGGAACCTGCGGTCGGTGATGGTCTCATACTCTTTCCTGCAATCAGGGCACATCGCAAACGGTTGCATCGTGGTTTTTTCGCGGTCGTAAGGGAGGTCGCGTATGATGGTGAACCTGGGCCCGCAATTGGTGCAGTTTACAAAGGCGTAACCGAGCCGGGTTCCCTGCTTTTTAATATCTTCGAGGCAAGCATCGCAAACGGCAATGTCGGGGCTGATCTCCGTGATATCATCCGACAGGTCATCGCTGTGAAGAATTGTAAACCCGACAAAATCCTGCACCGCCAGTTCGCTGGTGGCAATATTTTCAATCATTGACGCCGGTGGTGCCTCCTTTTCCAGAGAGATCACAAAATTGTCAAGATCCACGGCCGTTCCGCTCACACAGATCCGCACATTCTCATTGGTATTCTGCACCCATCCGGTCAGCGCATATTTCATCGCCATCCTGTACACGAACGGCCGGAACCCGACCCCCTGCACCAACCCCGTCACTATGATCTGTAAAGTTTTAATAACAGTTGCTTTAGAGACTGTTTAATTTTGTTTGTAAATCCCTTTAGGGATTTTATGCGGGTAGAAAAACAGTGCGATCAGCATTATTTCGTCCCGTACGGGACGAAATGGCTCTCAGGGCATTCGGTTTCTACCAATATTTTGTGCCTACGGCACAGGGTAATACAAAAACCTGTAAAAAAAGAAAATTTTCAACATACTTGCTTTCCGGGACACTTCGGGACACTTCGGGAACCTCAGTGTCCCACGTCCCACGTCCCTCGTCCCACGTCCCACGTCCCTCGTCCCTCGTCCCTCGTAATTCCCCCGTAAAAGTATGCATATTTTACCTTCCCCGGCCCTTTGTGATTTTTCAATTCAGGGTGTAAAAAGTTGAAAAGAAAATGCTAATTTTGAGCCCTTCATCCTATGAGAACTCATGCTGCCATCCGACGAAAACAATAAACCCGGGAAGCTCCTTCCTGACACCGTAGATTTAGATCAACTGGTTTATGACAACCAGGAACGTCTGAAGGAACTGGCGGCAATCAATGATACTACAACAATAATCAAGGCCGGGAAGTCGATCCCCGAAACCCTCGACGAAATTTGCCGGATCCTTCCAAAAGCCTGGCAATATCCCGACTTTACCGTAGCAAGGGTCCGTTTTGAGGAAATGGAATTTACCAGCCGGGGTTTTCGGGAGACAGAATGGAAACAGGAGCAGGCTTTCGAAACGATCGACAACCTGACCGGTACCATCGCAATCTTTTATCTCAAGGAATTTCCGCCATGCCACGAAGGGCCGTTCCTCAAAGAGGAGCGCAACCTGGTAATGAACCTGGCCACGCTCATCGAAGGCTACCTGAACGGGGTGAAAGGCCGCGAAGGCCGCTACATCACCCGCGAGCGCCTCAAAGAACTTACGGCCATCAACCAAACCACGGCCATCCTGCGTACCGGGAAACCCATCGAAGAGGCACTGCACCAGATCTGCCTGATCCTGCCAAAGGCATGGCAATATCCCGATTACACCGTTTGCCGCATCCGGTATGGCAACATGATTCTCAGCAGCCCGGCCTACCGCGAAACCGAATGGGTGCAGAAACAGAATTTCGAAACCATCGACAATCAGGAGGGCTACATCCAGATATGTTACCTTAAAGCTTTCCAGGCCTCGTTCGAGGGCCCTTTCCTTGAAGAGGAACGGCACCTGATCATCAACCTCGCGAATCTTATCACCGGGTACCTCAACTCGGTAAAGGGAAAAGCGATGCTTCGAAAATCAGGGCACCGCGAACTGGCCGAAATTGAACCGGATCCCAAACTCCCGGTGAAATACAGCCGCAAGCTGCTGCAGACCTTCCTCAACCGGACCAACTACAACCGCGACCTGTACCACGATCTAATGCCTTTCAAGGTGAAGGAGATCCTGCTGGTCGCCAACCTTTACGACGCCTACAGCTTTGAAAAGGAGGGCAGGTTTTCGGAACATGTGCTCGGCGAGTTTTATTCGCTCAGCCTGAGCACCATGCCCCGCATCACGGGCGTTTCGACTACCGAGGAGGTGATGGAGCAGCTCAACAGCAAACATTACGACCTGATCATCATCATGATCGGCACCGATAAGCAATTCCCGCCGGACCTGAGTAAAAAGGTAAAACAACAGTTCCAGTATATCCCGGTTTTCCTGCTGCTGAATAGTAATTCCGACATCGCGGTGTATGAAGAGGAACCGGAAAAGCTGACCTGGATCGACCGGGTGTTCGTGTGGAACGGAGATTCCAAGATCTTCTTTGCCATGATCAACTATCTCGAAGACAAGATCAACGTGGAGAACGACACCACGATCGGGATGGTCCGGGTTATCCTGCTGGTGGAGGATTCCTCGAAATATTATTCGTTGTACCTGCCCATGCTGTACAACATCGTGCTGGAACAAACCAAGAACATCATCGAGGATGTGACCACCGACGAGCTTTACCGCATCCTGCGCCTGAAAGCCCGTCCCAAAATTTTGCTGGCGTCGACCTATGAAGAGGCAATCTACATCTTTAACAATTACAAGGAAAACATCCTTTGCCTGATCTCCGATGTGAAGTTCAAAAAGGATGGGAAACTCAATGATACAGCCGGGTTTGGCCTTGTTAAACAAATGCGGCAGGAACTTCATGATTTGCCGATCGTGCTGCAATCGTCGGAAGAGCAGAATATCCAGAAAGCATACGAGCTGAAAGCCTCCTTTATCAATAAAAATTCAGAGACCCTTTTGATTGAATTCAAGAGTTTCATCACCCATTACCTTGGATTCGGCAATTTCATTTACCGTGACAAGGAAGGCGGGCAGATCGCGGTTGCCAAATCGCTCAAGGAATTTGAAGACCTGCTGAAGGTCATTCCTGAAGAGTCGCTTCTTTACCATGCCCGTAAGGATCATTTTTCGCTGTGGCTCATGGCCCGCGGGGAGATCCAGGTGGCAAGGATACTCAACCCGGCCAAGGTGACCGATTTCAAAGACCCGGAAGCCCTGCGCACACACCTGATTACCATCATACAGCATTTCCGGAATGAACAGAATGTCGGGAAAGTCATCCCCTTTGAGGAATCGGCGCTCACCGATGAGCGCAACATCGTCTCGCTTACCGAAGGGGCGCTGGGCGGGAAAGGGCGCGGGCTTGCCTTTGTAAACACCCTGATCTACAATTACGATTTCGCCAAGCACCTGCCAAATATCAATATCCGCACTCCGAAAACGTCGATTATCGGCACCGATGAATTCGAGTATTTTCTCGACCGCAACCAGTTGCGCGAAAAGGCGGTGTTCGAAACCGATTACAACCTCATCAAACGCTGGTTTACCGAAGCCAGGCTTACAGAAACACTGATAAAAAAACTGAGGCTCGTTGTCAAAAGTATAACCAAGCCGCTGGCTATCAGGTCATCCGGCCTTTTTGAGGATTCACAAAACCAACCCTTCGCGGGGATTTTCGAAACTTACCTGATCCCGAACAACCATCCTGATTACCACGTGCGCCTGGAACAACTGATGGAAGCGATCAAACTGGTGTATGCCTCGGTATACTCGCCCACGGCAAAAGGATATATTGAAGCCGTGAATTACCGCATCGAACAGGAAAAAATGGCCGTGGTGATCCAGGAAGTGGTAGGATGCCAGTACGGGGATGTCTTTTACCCGCATATCAGCGGGGTGGCCCAGTCTTTCAACTACTACCCGTTTGCTCACATGAAACCCGAAGAGGGTTTTGCCGTTGCGGCGCTGGGCCTCGGGCGGTACGTGGTGGAAGGCGAGAAGGCCTTTCGCTTTGCCCCACAATATCCCAACCTCGAAATTAATTCAGCAAAGGACCAGTACAAAGGATCCCAGGTCTATTTTTATGCCGTTGACCTGAAGAAAAAAGATGTGAACCTGCTCGAAGGGGAGGATGCCGGATTGCGCAAACTCGATATCTACGATGCAGAAATGCACGGTACCCTGAAACACCTGGCATCGGTTTACTCGCTCGAGAATGACCGGATTTCAGCAGGTTTGCGCGATGCGGGCCCCCGGGTGATCAATTTTGCCGATATCCTCAAGTACAACTACATCCCGCTGGCCAAAACCATCGAGGTGGTGCTGGATGTGGTGAAGGAAGCGATGGGATCGCCGGTGGAAATTGAATTTGCCGTCGACCTGAACAGGGACAGCAATTACAAGGCCTCCTTCTATCTTCTCCAGATCAAGCCGCTCATCGGGAATGTAGCCGATTTCGAGATTGACATGGCGAAGATCAACAAGGAGGACATCCTGCTCTATTCCGAGAAAGAGATGGGCAACGGCATGATCGACACCATCGAAGAGGTGGTGTTTGTGGATCCCGCGACTTTCGATAAAAGTAAAACAGTGGAGATGGCCGAGGAGATAGACAAGATCAACCAGGAGATGGGTAAGGCCGGGAAAAAGTACATCCTGATCGGCCCCGGACGCTGGGGTACACGCGATCGCTGGATCGGGGTGCCGGTAACCTGGCCCCAGATCAGCAATGCCAAGGTGATCGTTGAAACCAGCCTGGAGGGCTTCCCGCTCGACGCATCGTCGGGGTCGCACTTCTTCCACAATGTCACCTCCATGAATGTCGGCTATTTCTGCGTCCAGCCTGAACTGTCCGACAGCTTTATCCGGTACGAGGTGCTGATGAAACAGAAAAATATCAGGAAGACAGAATATTTCACCATTGTAAAATTCAAAAAACCACTGACGGTCAGGATGGACGGGAAAAAGCGGATTTCGGTGATTACATGGGAACGCTGAGAAATTAAAAATTAAGAATTAAAAATTAAAAAAATGCGTATTTCACGGATTAACAGGAATGAAACGGGGAGTTCCCCGGTGGAACAGGACCTGAGCCTGCTCGACCCGATTATTGCGAAAAACAAAGGTAAAAAAGGCAACCTGATCCCGCTGCTCCAGGGGGCTCAGGAATTGTTTGGATTTATCTCCAAACCCGCATTTGAAAAGCTTTCACGTGAAACCGGGATCCCCCTGAGCGACATGTACGGGGTGGCCACTTTTTATGCCCAGTTCCGGCTCAACCCTGTTGGAAAGAACATCATCAAAGTGTGCCACGGTACCGCCTGCCATGTGCAGAATGCCGTTGAAATCTCGGAATCGCTGGAAGAGGTCTTGAAAATCAAAGACGGCCAAACCACCGACGACCGTTTCTTCACCCTCGAATCGGTGGCCTGCCTGGGATGCTGTTCCCTTGCCCCGGTGATGATGATCGGCGACCAGACCTATGGCAAACTCACCGGCAACGAAGCTGTGAAAATTGTGAAGAACATCCGGCTGGCTGAAAATAATTGAAAAGACAATAGGCATTAGGCAATAGGGAGTAAAGCGCAGCCAAAAGGATTAATTATAAATTGTCACATCATCACATCAGCACATCAGCACATTAGCACATCAGCACATCAGCACATCAGCACATTAACAAATCAACCATATGATCACAACCGTCACTGTAGGACTCGGAAGCTGCGGAATAGCCGCGGGGGCAAACAAGACCTATGAGAAAATTAAAGCGCTTAAAGAGACTGAAAAACTCGATTTTAACCTGAAAAAAACCAGTTGTGTCGGCATGTGTTACCGTGAGCCGCTGGTGGAGATCACCGACGACACGGGAACCTATCTGTATGGCGAAGTGGATGCCGGCCGTGCCGTGGAGGTCATCGAAAAACACATCAACCAGCATGATCCCATCCGCGATTACATCGTGTATACCGACCTGTTCGATGCTCCCGAAAATGATTTTATCGGGGCCCAGGTGAAGATCGTGCTGCGCAACTGCGGCTACATGGACCCGGAATCCATCGAAGAATACGAGTCACGCGATGGATACAAGGCTATAAAAATCATAGCGGCCGAGAAGACAAGCCGGGAAATGGTGATCGATACCGTCCTGAAATCGGGACTGCGCGGCCGCGGGGGAGGCGGTTTCCCGACCGGTTTGAAATGGAAGTTTGCCAATGCCAACAAATCGGCCGATAAATACGTGATCTGCAATGCCGATGAAGGCGATCCCGGTGCGTTCATGGACCGGTCGGTGCTTGAAGGCGACCCCCATTCGGTGCTTGAAGGCATGATCATTGCGGCCTATGCCATCGAAGCAAACGGCGGGGTGATTTATTGCCGCGCCGAATACCCGCTGGCCATCAAACGCCTCAACATCGCCATTAAACAGGCGCATGACCGCGGATACCTCGGGAAGAACATTTTCGGAATTGAAGGATTCAACCTCGATATCTATATTAAGGAAGGTGCCGGCGCTTTTGTCTGCGGTGAAGAAACAGCCCTGATCGCTTCGATCGAAGGCGAACGCGGCATGCCGCGCAAACGCCCGCCATTCCCTGCCGGTTCGGGTTTGTGGAAAAAACCCACCAACATCAACAACGTGGAGACCTATGCCAACATCCCATGGATTCTCATCCACGGCGCGGAAGCCTATGCCAGGTACGGCACCGAAAAGAGCAAGGGCACCAAGGTATTCGCCCTGGCCGGCAAGGTCTGTCACTCAGGGCTGGTCGAGGTTCCCATGGGGATGACCATCCGCGATGTGATCTTCAAACTTGGCGGAGGCATCAAGAATAACAAGCGGTTCAAGGCCGTTCAGATGGGAGGGCCGTCGGGAGGCTGCATTCCCGAATTCCTCTCCGATACCATCGTCGATTATGATTCGGTGAATGCTACCGGTGCCATCATGGGTTCAGGCGGGATGGTCGTGATGGATGAAACCACCTGCATGGTGGATGTCGCCAAGTTCTTCCTCGATTTCACCTGCAAGGAGAGCTGCGGCAAATGCACTTTCTGCCGCATGGGAACCAAACGGATGCTCGAAATCCTCGAACGCATTACCAATGGCCATGGACGCGAGGGCGACCTGGAAAAACTCGAAGAGCTTGCTTACCAGATCAAAGACAATTCCCTGTGCGGGCTCGGCCAGACTGCCCCAAACCCGGTGCTCACCACCATCCGCTATTTCAGGGACGAGTATGAAGCCCATATCAGCCACAAAAAATGCCCTGCCAAGGTTTGCAGGCCGCTGCTGACTTACAAAGTGGATGAGGAAAAGTGTACGGGATGCCTGGTTTGCCAGAAAAACTGCCCGGTGAAAGCCATCACCGGCGAACGCAAACAACCGCATCACATCGACCAGGAACTCTGCACCAAATGCGGGGTGTGCTTCTCAAAGTGCAAATTCCAGTCTATTTTGTTGTCGTAGGAATGTGAGGTAGCGAGGTGGCGAGGTAGCGAGATAGCGAAATAGCGAATTTTAAACAATCAACAAATAATATTTTTTTTCCAATGGCTGACAATTCATTAAATATCATTCTGAACGGAGAAATCGTTAAGGGAATTCCCGGTGAAACTATTCTGAATCTGGCCGTGCGGCACGGAATCCATATTCCGACACTGTGCAATGACGACCGCCTTGAACCATTTACCTCGTGTTATGTTTGTGTGGTGGAGGTTGAAGGCATGCGCGGCCACCAGCCGGCATGCTCCACGAAACTCACCGAGGGGATGAAGATCATCACCGACAATGAAGGAGTGCACAAGTCAAGAAAGATGGCACTGGAGCTGATGCTCAGCAACCATTACGCCGACTGTATCGGTCCGTGCAAGCAAACCTGCCCTGCCGGCGTTGATGTGCAGGGGTATATTTCGCTCATCGACAAGGGGCAGTATAGTGAAGCGGTCGCACTCATCAAGGAGACAAATCCCCTGCCCGCCATTTGCGGCCGGGTATGCGTTCGCCCATGTGAAACCGAATGCCGCCGCAACCTGCTCGACGAAGGCGCTCCCGTGGGGATCGACTACCTCAAGCGTTTTGCCTCCGATTATGACCTGGCATCTCCCGAAAAGTATGTGCCGGCTGTAAAACCCTCAACGGGGAAGAAAGTCGCCGTGATCGGCGCCGGTCCCGGGGGACTCTCCGCAGGACATTTCCTGCAGATCGAAGGACATCAGGTTGATATTTACGAAGCTGCACCCAAATCGGGGGGATGGCTGCGCTACGGAATTCCCGAATACCGCCTGCCAAATGATATCCTCGACCAGGAAGTGAAGAACATCACCGACCTGGGAGTGAACATATTTTATAACAAACGGCTGGGTGAAAACATCAGCTACAGCGAACTTAAGTCGGCTTATGATGCCACGGTTCTGACCATCGGGTCCCAGAAGGGAACGGGCGTGGGCTGTGAAGGCGATGATGCCGGTAACGTCTATTCCGGCATCGATTTCCTGAAAAATATGGAGATGACCGGCCAGCGGTATGATTTTCGCGGCAAGACCATCGCCGTGGTTGGCGGGGGTAACACCGCCATGGATTGCTGCCGCACCTCCATAAGGTGTCATGCCGACAAGGTTTATGTGATCTATCGCCGCACCGAAAAAGAGATGCCGGCCAACCCGATCGAGATCCACGAATCGAAACTAGAAGGAGTGGAGTATCTCTTTCTCACCCTGCCCAAGAAAATCAATAAAAATGCAGCAGGCGAAGTCGAATCGGTCACCTGCATCAGGATGGAACTCGGGGAACCCGATGCTTCGGGGCGCCGCCGCCCGGTGCCGGTTGAAGGTTCCGATTTCGAATTGAAGGTCGATTACATCCTGGCCGCCATCGGCCAGAAGACCGATGTGAATTTCATCGACGATATCAACGCCCATGTTGAGCGCGGCGAACTGAAGATCAACAAATGGGGCGACATCGACGCCGACAGGGCAACCCTGCAAACCGGCATTCCTTCGGTATTTGCCGCCGGCGACGGGGTGACCGGCCCGGCCACCATCATCGAAGCCATTGCCCAGGCCAGGGTGGCTTCCACCAGCGCCCACCAGTTCCTGATGGGGCTGCCGCTGCAGCCTGCAAAAAAGCCATTCACCAGCCGGCGCGACAATTTCAAGAAACAGGTGAAGGAAGATTATCTTGGAACTTTTTCCACCCAGACCCGGGAAGAGATGCCCACCCTGCCCACCGGCGATCGTCTGAATTTCAACGAGGTGGAACTCGGCTATACCGGCGAAGCGGTGGCCCTTCATGAAGCCCAGCGCTGCCTCGAATGCGGCTGCACGGCCTTCTTTAACTGCGACCTTCAGAAATATTCGAACGAATACAACGCACAACAGAAGTCATACGAAGGCGACTTCAGGGAATACAAGGTTGACTTCCGCCATCCCTACATTGAAATTGACAACAACAAATGCATCCTTTGCGCCCGTTGCGTGCGCATCTGTCGCGAGGTTGTGGGCGCCAACGCACTCGGTTTGATCAACCGCGGTTTCGATACCTATGTGGCGCCGAGCATGGGCGAAGCTTTGCAGGATACGCAGTGTGAATCGTGCGGGATGTGCATCTCGACATGCCCCACGGGTGCCATTACCGAGAATGTCCTGTTCAAGCCCGGTCCCGTTCAAACGGTGGAGGCGGAGACCATTTGCAACTACTGTTCGGTGGGTTGCAGGATTAACCTGCACCACAAAAACGGGTTCGTTCTGGGCGTGACTGGCGCCAAAGGCCTCGTGAATGCCGACGGGAACCTCTGCAAATATCCAAAATTCGGGTATCAATATCTGAACGATATTAACAGGATAACCAAACCGATGATGAAGGTCGACGGGAAATTCGAGGAAATCACGTTTGAAAAGGCTTACCAGTTGATCGGCGAGCGGATAAAATCCTCGAAACCATTCGAAAATGCGTTTTTCGGCGGGGCCAGGTTAACGAACGAGGAACTTTACCTGGTTCACAAACTGGCGCGTGCCGCAGCAAAGACCAACAATGTCGGCAGTTTTCATTACCTCGGCAGGGGAGAGGGCTATCGCACCAACTGCGAACTCAACGCCTCTTTTGCTGAAATTCCTGGCGCCAGCGCCATTTACCTCATGGGAACCGAGATCAACCAGGACCATGCCGTGGTTGGTTTTATGGTGCAGAATACCCGTTACCTGAAAAAAATCCCGGTGATCATGGTCACTGAAAAACCGGTGAACGCCATGCAGCACAAGGTTGACCGCCAGGTTTTAGTCAAATCGTATTACCACTTTGTGAAGGCGGTGAATCATTACCTGCTCTCGAAAGGACTGGAAAACGGCCTTTTCCTGCGCGACCGCGTGGAGGGATTTGAAGGCTACAAGGCGATGCTCCTCACCGAGGATTTCGCAACCCTCGCGGGCAAATCAGGGCTGCAGGCCGGCGAGATCGCCGCATTTGCCGAAGCCTATAACAATGAGATGAATGCCCTGCTGATCTTCTCTGAAAAGGAGATATCAGGAAATACTTCCAAAGAGTTGTTCAACCTTGCCCGCATTACCGGGAAACTGGGCAAAACAGCCAACGGGCTGATCTCCCTTAAGGAGAAGAACAACGCGCAGGGTGTGTTCGACATGGGCGTGAGCCCCCACCTCGGCATCGGCGGACAGGAACTTTCCGACACAGCCTACACCGCACGGTTAAAGGAAACCTGGAAGGTTTCAGAAATCGCATCTCACGACACCGAATGTCTTCATGGGTTGCTGCAGGAAGGGGTGGTCCGGAACTTCTTTATTTTCGGTGAAGACCCTGTGGGATGCGCTATCAGCGGCGATGCCATTGAAAAGGTTTTTGCCGGTGCCACGTTTAAAGTTGTCCAGGATTATTTCCTGACTGAAACAGCCCAAAAGGCCGACCTCATCCTTCCGGCCTCATTCCCGGCCGAACTGGGCGGAACTTTCACCAATACCCAAAAGGTTATTCAGGAGTTTGGCAATGAGATGAATTCAAGACTCGCGCAAACATCGCTTCAGCAAATCGCCGGGATTCTCAGTGAATTTGGTATAACATCATCATCAATCCCTCACGAGATCTTTATGGAGATCATCACCCTCCTGCCGGGGCAGGAAGAAGATGTCAAACTGCTCATGCGGCCCACAAAGGAAGACAACAACAAACGTTTTTACAACCACGGGTGCGATACAGTTACCATGCAGTTTGAAAAGGAATATTTGAAACAGATAAAAATTAAAAATTAAAAATTAAAAATTACGAATTACACAGGTACCTTGTGTCTATAACCTAAATCGTAAATCGTAAATCGTAAATCAATGTCGTTTAGTTAACAAAAATAAGATAAAAATCGTTCTTTGACATAGTAATAGTTTCGGAGGTTTTATTAACTTAGAGGTATAATATAGGGGTCACCGATTGGACCTCGAAAA
>CAIWMX010000096.1 GCA_903913885.1 uncultured Bacteroidales bacterium
ACAAAACACTTGCAGGAAAGACCTTCAATCTCGCCTCTCCTCCATCAGAGGTGCTTAAACTATTTCCTAAAGACTCTTTTATCCAGAAGATTAAGATTGGTTCCAAAAAACGGGCTGGCGGGCTGTGCAGCTAAAACTTTTAAAGCTTATGAAATTGCCATAATAACAACGTTTATGCAAATTATGTATGATAATTTATGGCTATTCCATGTGACCCAAAAAAATAAATATTAACACATGAAACTACAATCCCTAACATTGAAAATAGTTTCCTGTATGCTGACCTTTGGTCTGGCAGCAACAGGCGTAATGGCGCAGAATTCATCGCTTTCCTCCCCGTCAAATCCGGATTGCCTGACATGCCATGAAAAAAGTATTTCTGCCCATGATTACAACGCTTCCGTCCACAAATCCCTCAAGTGTTCTGCCTGCCACGTTATAGATGTCGAAAAGCAGACAATCAGTTCCACAAAAGGAAAGAAATCGTGTATTGTGGCTTTCAAACCAATGGATTGCAGCAGTTGTCACAGTGCAATTGTGAAAGAACACAAGGTAAGCATACACAATTCAGAACGTCTCCCCATTGCCTGCTCAAAATGCCACGCGGACATTCATACAATTACCTCCCTTAAAAATAACAAGGTGGCAGCTGCCAGGTTATGTGGACAGTGTCACGCGAAAGAATCCGCTTATTTCAAATCCATTCACTTCCAGGCACTGGCTGGTGGAAACAATGACGCACCTGCTTGTACGGATTGCCACGGTCTTCATGCGATCAGCAAAATTCATAATGCTGCACAAGGCCGGACTATCCATACCCAGGCCTGTTTGAAGTGTCATGCTGATGCGGAAAGGATGGCGCGTAACCATGTGACCACCATTGCGCCTGAAACATATTTTGCCAGTTACCATGGCAAGAACGTACGACTTGGCTATCCCGAAAAGGTCGCTGGCTGTGCAGACTGCCATGGTGCACATAACATCCTTCCGGCGAAGGATACAAATTCAACAGTCAATCAAACTCATTTGACTGGTACTTGCGGGCAGTGCCACATTAATGCCGGTAAGGGATTTGCTAAGTTTATACCCCACGCTGAACCCACCAACAGGAGTAAATACCCTGCCCTTTTCTGGGTCACAATATTCATGAATGCCTTACTGGCCGGAACCTTCCTTTTTTTCTGGATACACTCATTGCTTTGGGCGTTCAGGGGCACCGTGGAAAAGAAACAACTCCGTAATGCGGAATTATTTGCTCCAGCAGGGCATCATGCCAACAAAAATGGTAAAATCAAGCAGAAAGTCTACCGTCGTTTCAATTTGGTTCATATCGTCCTGCATCTTTTTGTCGTTACCAGTTTCCTTGGGTTGGCATTGACGGGTCTGCCGTTGAAGTTTAATTATACTCCCTGGGGAAAGACCCTGATGGACTTTATGGGGGGGATTGGTACTGCAGGAATAATCCACCGCATTTGTGCAATCATTACATTCGGCTATTTCTTTGTTGCCCTGGTCATGAGTACCCGCTTCCTTTTCTCCAAAAAGCATTCGAATGAATCTTTTTTCAAGCGGCTTTTCGGGCCTGATTCACTTTTTCCGAACATGAGAGATCTCCGGGATATCAGGTCGATGTTTCGCTGGTTCTTTTTCCGTGGCCCGAAGCCAACATTTGACAGGTGGACTTACTGGGAGAAATTTGACTTCCTGGCTGTTTTCTGGGGAGTAGCCATTATCGGATCGAGCGGTTTATTGCTCTGGTTCCCTGAATTCTTTGGCAATTTCCTTCCAGGGTGGTTTTTTAACATCGCAACGATCATCCATTCCGACGAAGCACTTTTGGCTGTAGGATTTATTTTCACCATTCACTTCTTCAACACGCACTTCCGTGCTGAGAAGTTCCCGATGGACTTTGTAATTTTCAATGGACAGGTTACGGAAGAAGAAATGGTGGAAGAGCGTAGTGAGCAATGGGAACGATATCAGAAACTTGGTATCTCTGAAGAATTCGAAGTCAAGAAACCAAACTTAATTGTATGGGAAATTACGCTGCGGTTGTTTGGATTGCTGGCACTGCTTACAGGGACTATTCTTGCATTATTGATACTCTATACGATCTTCCAGAGAGGCTATTAAACCTGGGGCAAGGGAATTACATGTGCTGCTTAAGGAGGTCAATCAACTGACTTTTACTTGCAACACCGGATTGTCTCCAAACCAATTGACCATTCTTAAAAATTATCACTGTGGGAACACCCTGGATATGGTATTTACTCGCCAACCCCGGGTTTTGGTCGACATCTATTTTAATTACCCTGACACGTTCCCCGAATTCGGATGCAATGTCTGATAAAATAGGTGACTGGACTTTACAAGGGCCGCACCATAAGGCATGAAAATCAACAATTACGGGGCGGGTGTCATTGATTATTGAATCAAAATTGCCTTTCATTGTGTTAAATTTTATATGTTAAACTGCCATTCGGACAGGCTGCCACACATTCCAGGCATTTCGAGCAGGTGTAGCTCATCCCTGGTTTTTCCAGTGCGGGTTTGTAGAGGCTGAATTTGGCGGGTTCCATGGCTACGATATAGCATTTCTTATCGCAAATCCCGCAATTCATGCAACTATCAGCGTTAAGCCTGATTTTAAAGAAGGAAAACCGGTTTAACCAACCTGAAATCCAGGCTATGGGACATCCTACTTTATGATACTGGTACATCTGGCGGATCTTGCCGTCAGGACTCATACTCATCATAAGTTCCATGATAAGCCCCATCGGGCATACCCAGCGGCAAAAAACTTTGCCGAACACCACACCAAGCAACGTTCCCGCAATGAGCACGAACCAAAGTGAAATGTGAAAGTAGGAAATAGCAATATAAAGTCCAATGCCCAGCACGGCCAGGATCATAACCCTTTTATCAACAAGTAATTTTAAAGCTTTTCGCATTTTGGTTGTATCAACATAGGTGTTTATAATCCTGGTAATCTTGGGAACTGGCCTGTTTTCGACAGTCTGGAATAAACACCCCAGCCTTTTTTCATCCAATGTCCGACAATGGGCATGGGAATCATAAATGCTTTGGTGCCGTTCCTGAACACAAACGCAGCTCCGTTCCCGGTATCCATCACACAAAGAATGTTAAGATGTTCCTGGTACCCTTTCCGTTTGCTGCTGCCTTTTTCAATTTCCAGGATATTATACGCAGCGTTACGCCCCATTAATTCAGCAATATGCCCTTGTTTGGCGATCCATTCAGGCCCTTCGAGGGCGGCAATGTCACCGATGGCAAAAACATTGGTACTTCCCTGTACCAGGCCGGTATCATCAATTCTGATAAACCCGGCCCCGGATAAGGGCAAATCGGAATTCTTAAGAATTGATGGGCCTGTTCCGGCTGCAATAAACATCGTAAAATCGGAATCCAGTTTTGAATCATCTTCAAAGATGACGCCGTCGCTTACGAACTCTTTGATTTTTTTACCAAAACGCTTACCAATGTTGTAGCTGGTAAACATTTTGTCCATCATGGCCAACGCACCTTTCCCCATCCTGGCTCCGGGCTCATCCATGGGAGCAAAGAAGGTCAGTTCAAAATTCTCCCTGAGTTTTCTGGCCTTCAAATAATTGTGAATATTAAACATCAGCTCGAAGGCAGGTCCACCACGAACTGCCGATTTGTCCTTTGGATTACCTCCAAAACCTATGGCTATTTTACCGCTACCCTTTTTAACCAGTTCATCGATCTTATTTCGAATTTCAAGAGCCATTTCCGGTTTGGCACAAATTGACATGGTGTGTTCCATCCCTTTGTGCTGCATTTTTGCAGCACCAAAAGCAACCACCAGGTAATCAAATTCCAGAACATGGTTTTCACAAACCACCCGGTATTCTGTCGCATGAATTTCGGTAACCCTATCGATAATAACCTGAAAAGGATATTTTTTTTGAATATCTGATAGCGGAACTTTGACGTC
>CAIWMX010000097.1 GCA_903913885.1 uncultured Bacteroidales bacterium
AGGAAGCCGAGCACAATATAAACCGCCCCCTGGGATCCCGCGATGATGCGAGTGCAAAGATCTGGCCGTTCAAGGTCCATCATGCCAAACAACCTTATGATCCCGTCAATAATATTATTATCCCTCCGATAACCAGCGGAAAAGGTGGTTACTGGACTAAGTTCGACTGGAGCCTTGCCGTGAAGGAAGGCGCGGAAATAAACGGTTTACCGTATAGCGGAACGTACGGTTTTACCCCGACCGTTATGTACTGGCCCATTACACACATGGTCACTACAGTTAAAAACGCTTTGTCCTGCCAGGAGTGTCATTCCCCCGGAGGCCGGCTGAATTGGAAAGAACTTGGTTACGCTCATGATCCTGTCCAGGGGCCTGTTAAATCAACTCTTAAATAGAGAAGTACTATGAAAAAACAACCAAAACCTGTCACCAACCCATATCTGGCAGGTACCATGCTCGGAGTGGTTCTTTTTGCTGCCTTTGCTCTTACGCACAGCGGATTGGGAGCGTCGGGAGCCATCAGTCGCATCCAGGTTTCGCTCACAAAACTGATCTGGCAATCGCATGTTGATAAAGTCGGCACATTTGCGCTCATGGGGGCCGGCGACACCAATCCCTTGGATCACGCAAGTGTGTTTCTCCTTTTAGGCACCTTTGCCGGTGGTATGATTTCAGCATTATTTAACCGTCGGTTGAGATTTGAAATTCTCAAGGGGCCACGAATCTCAAAGACCCAACGGCTTTTCTTTGCCCTTATCGGGGGTGTAATCATGGGGTATGGCGCCCGTTTTGCGCGAGGTTGTACCTCCGGACAGGCATTATCCGGCGGAGCAGTTCTCTCACTTGGGAGTTGGGCATTTATGTTCTGCGTTTTTATCGGAGGCTATGCCACTGCCTATTTTGTTCGGCGCCTTTGGGCTGATTAACTTAAAAAAAAGGAGAATAGTATTATGTTACCACTCGATATTAGTTCAGAACTTGGGAAAGCCGGAGGCTATCTTGTGTTCTTCCTGATCGGTACCGGTTTTGGTGTCGCACTGGAACTGGCCGGATTTGGTGATTCACGTCGCCTTGCTGCACAATTCTACTTCAAAGATATGACGGTGCTGAAAACTATGTTTACCGGCATCATCGTAGCCTGCCTTTTGATTTTTCTCTCTTCAGCTGTAGGATTCCTTGATTTTACCCAACTTGCAGTAAACCAGACTTTCCTTTGGCCCGGAATTATTGGAGGACTTATTATGGGTGTTGGATTTATCGTCGGGGGATATTGCCCCGGTACATCATTAGTTGCTACTGCGAGTTTTAAACTGGATGGCTTGTTATTTCTTATAGGTGCAGTGCTCGGTGCCGGTCTTTTTGGCGAATCTCTTCCGAAATTCGAAGATTTCTGGTATTCTTCATTCACCGACCGGTATCTTGTTTCCGACTGGCTGGGCTGGTCAATCGGCGCTACTGTTTTCGCCGTCATCCTGTTTGCATTGATTATGTTTTACGGAGCGGAAAAAGTCGAAGAGTATTTCCGTATCAAGGGCACCGGAAAAGCCATGTCATGGAAAATCACAAGACGATCCTATCTGTTTGGTGCAGGAACTTTGGTTGTTTTAGCCGGCCTTGTCTGGATCATTGGTCAACCCGATCCGGTTCGTAAATGGAAATATATGGAGAGCCGTTATGCCGTTCAGCTAACTACAAAGGCTGTCTTCATTCATCCCCTGGAATATGTAAAAACGAATAACGAAGCAACGATCAAGCTTATTACCCTCGATCTGCGCCCGGGTAAGGATTTTGAGGCTTTTCATCTCAGTGGTTCACAAAATGTCACGCTTGATGACCTTTTTAAAACCAGTGTTGTAGCTCCGCTGGCACAACTTCCGCCCCAGGGAGTTGTAGTTCTCATCGCTGAAAACGATTCGGTTTCCATCAAAGCGTGGAAATACCTGAAGGTGCAGGGTGTTGTTAACCTTTACATATTGGAAAACGGTTTACAGAACTGGAAAAGTCTTTTTGCTGACAAAACAGTTGCAGGGAAGACCTTCAATCTGGCCTCTCCTCCTTCAGAGGTGCTTAAACTATTTCCTAAAGACTCTTTTATCCAGAAGATAAAGATTGGTTCCAAAAAACGGGCTGGCGGGCTGTGCAGCTAAAACTTTTAAAGCTTATGAAACTACAATCCCTAACATTGAAAATAGTTTCCTGTCTGCTGACCTTTGGTCTGGCAGCAACAGGCGTAATGGCGCAGAATACTTCGCTTTCTTCCCCGTCAAATCCGGATTGCCTGACATGCCATGAAAAAAGTATTTCTGCCCATGATTACAACGCTTCCGTCCACAAATCCCTCAAGTGTTCTGCCTGC